>JACRMI010000191.1 GCA_016215025.1 Chloroflexota bacterium | reverse complement strand
GCGCGGCGTTGGTCGTTGATCGGTCGTCCTCCGCGTGCCTTGCTGTGAAAGATGCATTCGGGTGCGGCAACCAACACGTCGAGACGGTCAGTTGTCTTGCGCGGGTCGAGTTGATCGATGCTCGCACAGTAATGATGCGCGTTGGGATGATTTGCGCCATGCACCTTGATCGCCATCTCCCAATGATTGACCGCGACAACGTCGAGTTTGATGCCTAGCTCTTGGCAGGCATCTTCGAGTCCAGACGTGATCCCGCCAGCGCCACAAAATAGGTCAGCTGCGTCGAGTGTGCGCGATGACTTCATGGCGCTTTTCTCGTAGGTGGCACACGCAATTGCGGCGGAATGAAATCCAAGCCCAGCGCCGCAAAATAGCTTTCTTCGGTTGGCGTCTCGATCAATTCCAAGACTTCGTGATCGTTCTCATCCTTGCTGACTTGCCACAGCGCGCCGTCTTTCTCTTTCAGGTTTGACGGCATTGCCCCACCGTAGCGTTTTGCCGTCACAAGCCAGTGCGAAAAGTCGCTCGGTCCGGTGCGGATGATGAACTGCGCGCCCCATTGCGCCGGAGGCAAAACGAGCCACAGTTCCAGGTTGATGCGGTCGGATTTGCCTTTGCAAACGGCAAGTTGCTTGTGTCGGTCGCCACCTTTGATCCCGCGCAAGTTTCCAAGATTGATCTGCTCGATAATTACGGCATCCAGCGCGGACACGGAGATGGATTGACTGCTTCCGAACAAATCAGCCTGAACGACCGTCGTGACCATTTTCGGAATAGCGACTAGGTCAATGTCGTGGCATTCGGGTTTTTCGCGGCGAACGCTGCCAGCAATTTCAATATGTTCGCAGGTTGGCGTGAATCGTTCTTTCCATTCTTCGGCGATGTGGCGGGCTTGAGCAAGTTGCATGGCTATGACTCCTCGACGATGCGAACTTTCATACCTGGCACTGCCATGAATGTCTTTCCATTGTCAGTGATGAGAAAACCAAGCCGTGTCAGATTGTCCAAAGTGTTGTAAATGTTCACCTTGACCTTGGCGGGAGTGAATTGTCGCTTGACCCACAGTTCGTCGTAGACGTTTTGACCGATGCGCGGCGTGTCGAAAAATCCTTCGGCGATCATCTGCGCCATGCGACCGTCCAGCGTTCGGTTATTCATAGTGATCGTTTCGTAATGAACCGTAACCTCGATCTGCGGAGTGGTTTTGGTAAGCGTAATCGCTTTGGGATCCGCCGTCGCGCGCTCGACGACGTACGTATAGATTTGCTCAAGCATGGCATCGGTCAATGGGAATGTCATTGGCGCTGGCATTGCCTGTTTCAATTCGGCAGAGCATTCCTCGCGGGCGGGTTGCACGGGTCGTTCGAGCAGCGCCTTGCGTTTTTCGAGCACGGCGATCTCCTGTTGCAATTCGGCGAGACGTTTTTCGAGTTGTTTGATTTCGTCCATGAGTTGCCTCTTCCTTTGGTCTTGTACATCTAATGGTTTGGATTCGATAACGAGCGGAGAAACCGATACAACGGTTTGTCTCATTGGGATGTGCTTCGCGCGCGCGGTCGCCCGTTTCTGGTCAAGGTCTTCCACGTCGATCGTACCGAGTGCGACGCGGCGTGCGGTCTCAGCATCGAGCCAAGCGGGTTGGACGTAGGTACGGATGACATTGTTGCCGAAGCACGCATAGAACTGACCTTTAGCGAGACTGGCAATATCACTCGCCTTGGGGCGCGCGATCCCCGCCGGGATATTGGCGAGCGTGCGCTTGATCTCATTCGCTTCGCGTTGGACGCCGATCAACAGGACCGGCGCAGCGCGCAAAGCCAGTTTGTCGATGCCCGCCAGGTCTTGCGTGTCGTACCAAACAAAGTTCTTGAGTCCTGCGCCTTTGCGAATCAACTCTTCGGCGGCGACCTTGACTGGCGATCCCCTGCCCTCCGGCATAAACTCCCATGCCTCCGGGATGATCGTGATCGTGTGGTCGAGTTTTTCGTAAACAAACTCGATGACTGAACGGATGACCAATGCTTGCAACTCGGTCGAGTAGGGAGAGATGTCCATCACGTTCAAGCCCTCTGCCAAGTGGATGCTGGTGGACGGCGGAAGCTGTTTGAGTTGCGGAATGACCAGATCAAGATAACCCTCGATCTCGGTCAGGATTGATTCTGCAAAGCCGCGCGCTTCTGCCTTGGCGATGATGACATTCTTGCGAACTTCGGCGAGCGTCCGCGTGTTGCGGCACACATTCATCAGCCACGGTCGCAGAATCTTGTTTTTTTCGCGGAGCGTCGCATCGATCAATGACGAAACGAACACCCAGTCCGTGCGCTCGCGAAAGTATGGCAAGATGGATTGGGCATTGCGGAATGCGCCCTCGCCGCGTTTCGTGATAAATGCAATCGCGCGCAATTCCAGGCGCGAAATGAGTGCTTCGAGCGTAGTCGTCTTGCCTGCTTCTTGCGATTGTCCGACGACTGCCATGTGCTTGAGCGGAATGTGAACGGGCTTGCCCGTTCCTACTTCAAAGCCAAGTTGAAGTGTGTTTGGTTTCATGGTTTGCCTTCCGTGATGCTGACCATCGTTTTGAATGCGACGCGTTTTTGCACTTGCTCAATTGCGCTAGACGCGAGTTCCGATTCGATTTCGACGGTGCTGAGTGTTTCGAGCAATGTCTTGTAGACGATTTTGAATTTGCGCGGCTTGCATACCCGCGCATCAAGCACATGCCACAGGCGATAGAACTCATCGCGCGCTCGTTGTAATTGTTCTTCGGCGACCGTCTTGTTTTTCGATGTGCGGACGACGTACTCGTGTAACTGCGCGTCCCAGCGCGCAGGATAAATTACCTTGCCGTTGGGCGAGTAATGCAAGTGCGCCCATTTTTGCGCCGCTTCACTCGCGTTCGAGAAACGGTGCGGGATGTGAATCTCACCATCTTTCAAATAGGGACCGCGTTGCATGACGCCTATCTCGTAAAGGTCATCATCTGGTTGATTTCGTAGAATGGCGGCGGTCATGGTGTGTCCTCTTCGTGCCCGAACGAGATTGCCATTGTTTCTTTTTCAAGTTGGCGTGCTCTTTAGATTTGTCGTAGATGCGGAGATGCACCCAACACAATTTCTCTCCCGGTCCGGCGAGATGTTTGCAACTCAATGATCTTTTGCATCGGCGATAGAGTTGTCGCAAGACAACCTCGTTTCGTTGAAGTTCGAGTTGAGCGAGAGGTTCGTTCTCGCGAAGAGCGATAGCGAGGGGCATTCGGCGTAATGCTTCGGCGGCGCGTTTCTCAGGTCGCGCCCGTCCGCAGTGACCCTGTTGCAGCGCAACACAAGTGACGCAGTACCAAGCCAGGTCTGTGTCATTGCGCACGCTCATATTGTTATCGAGACAAGCGTACGCGTGGGGCGTTGCGCGTTCGAGGTGAACGACGGTTGGTGCGGGATTCATCGGCAACCCTTTTTCTTTTTGGGAAGTAAGGCAATCAAGGTTCGATGATCGTCCGGAGGGCAAGGGGTGACTGGGATGAATACAAGCCAGTTCTCACACGCGACTGACTTGCGCGCAGCGTCGTCGTACGGCTGGACTTGCCAGCGTTCGTGTTCGCCGGTCTCGTTTCCAAGTTGGCGAGCAAGATATTCTTCGCCGCGATACACGAAAATCACAACGCGTTTGTTGACAGTAACGCGTTTGGCAAATCCAGATCGCATGAGCGTTTGGAATGTTAGTCTGTGATTCAAGTTGCTGGTCGCTGAACGTTTGGGACCGCGTGGAGAGCGGCGACGATTTCGTGCTAGGCGCTCAAGTTTTATCCAGTCCGTTTTGGTAAAACGTTTGGATTCGTCGAGATAGGTGATATTGTTCATGCTGCACCTGCCGATTTCATCAGGTCATCAAGTTCTACGCGGAATTGATCGATCTTCAATCGCATAAAATCATCCATCGGAATGTCTGGCTCTTGAAGTTTTTGAATCTGTTGATGGTATCGATAGTGCTCTGCCCACAAGCTGGCTATAATTCTCTCCGACAAATTAACGCCTTTGGTTACCGCATCCTGACGTTTGAATCGCTCTTGAGCAACATCCCCACGTAGATGAGCGATCTCATAGTTCCATGCTTTTGCGCTATTTATTCGACTTGCGCGTTCTTCTTCTAGTTGCTTTTCGAGCATGGCGCATTTTTCGGCGGGCATCATGCCGTCTTGCCAACGGATCGTGAATTCGATGGGCTTGAGTCCCGTTGCGAGATGTGGCATGAGTGCCATTTGCACGAAGTTCTGGGCGTTGTAGTGATTGAGGATGTGCGCCGCCTGCTCTGCGAGAGTCAGCACCGCAGGCGATTCAATCAACAACTTCATTCCGTCCGGTGTGGCTTCGATGCGTTTGAAGTTGACAAACTGCGGCGCGTTTATCATACGCACTGCCAGGTGCAAATTGAGCCATCCAATCGCAAGGTAGGCAACGGGTGTCATGGCGACTTCGAGAATGCGAGCGAGAATACGAACGGTTGCGTGCGAAATTTTCTGAATCATGGGTCTCCTTTTCCGATGGGATGAATTCAAACTCGTTCGGCGCTTGCTTCGTACGCGCAGATTGGCGTGCCAATGACGATGCGGGCTGTAGACGGATGAGTGGCGAGGAGGTGCTTGCGTGCTTTGCCGCTCACGGTTTTGGGTGAACGTGCGCGGAGGGTCAGCTTGCCGATGATAAACTTTGTTTCGGTGACGATGCGGTACTTGATCGTGTAGACGTTCATTGTCCATGCTCCTTTGCACTGACCTGGGGTTGATCTAGATTGGGGAACTTCCATTCACGAAAGTAGTACGCGCGCACTTGCTCCAACTTGGCTTGAGCTTCATCCGGTTTGACGGTGAGCGCCCATTCTTGATCGATGCGAACAAAATGAAAGTCGCCGAATTGCTTTAGCCCGGCGTTGAATCTAGAATTAAACTTTGGAAAGTACACGTACGACGGGACGCGGATTTCATTCTCTTTAAGGAATGGTCCCGCTCGCATTCCAGCAGCATCGGCGCTTTGCTGGGCATTGCGTTGGAGCGATCTGTAAACGCTCATGGGTTCGGGTCTCCTTGAGTATTACGTCGCCGCAATCTGCCTGCCCCGGTCGGTTGGCAGATTGCAGCGCGTAATCTGTAAATCGTCTAAAAATGACGAATACATCTATAATATACAATAGGTAATACCAAATGTCAATACTTTTTCATCTAAAATTGACAATTGGATCAAAACTCGATAGAATCGAAATCGACTGGGAACAGTGGCGTTTTATGCGATTCGAATCGATCTTGATTGGCGCGGTGGTCGGAGCAGTGGCGGGATTCATATTGAGTCCAACGCCACTTGCCTTCGCTTTTGCGTCGCTTGTATTGCGCGGCGCTTTATCTCTCTGGCTGGCGGAACGCATGGCAGCGGTGATCTCCGCAACGATGCTCTAGCTATCGGCAATATTGCAAACTTGGTATAAATCAACAAAACGAACGGGCGACTGGATTATCAGTCGCCCGTTCGTTTTGTTATTAACTTACGGATAAAACAAATCAAGTTCGTATAATGCGCTGTCACCCTGAGCGGAGCGAAGGGTCTCCCACATCTGCCAAGCGAGACACCTGCACTGCACCACACTTGCCCTGAGGCAGTGCCGAAGGGAACGTAGTGCGGTGCAAGTGTGCTTCGCTATCGCTCCGCATGACAGATTATTCGGGTTTTGTTTGTTTCGTCTATTAGGTTTGATCGACGCTACAGCGGTGACGAGGATCGATGCACTGTATCAGCCGATGCAGATCGCGCACCGTTTGCGCGGGAGGTACATCCTTTGATTGAAGATGAACTCCCAGTCGTTCTAGCAGTCCGATCAAGTCTGCTTCCGCGCAGTTCAACATAGTCAGCAGAGTCTCACGATGCAGAATTGTTGCTTGATCGAGCGCGCGCATGATGTCGTTGTCGTCTTCACGATTTGGATTGATCTTGAATCCATCCGCGGCAAGCATCATGTCCAAAACTTTTTCGGCGACATCAACGGAACCATATCCACCGACAGGTGCATCGTCGTCGGATGAATCGCCGCTTTCTGCGGGCGCAGGTCTACTTTTGAAACACGTACATTCTGCCGATGAGCAAATGCGCTGAAGGCAATCGACACCATGCGAGACAGCTGAATCTTGAACATTGGGTGCTTCCTCTGGATCACAGCCGATTACGTGCAGGTGTTTCTCTGGGTTGACCTGCCCCATCTCAAAGATTTCAGCGCAATCATCGCAGAGATAAATTCGCGCGCCACTGTCTGAGACATAGTATTGTGTGGCAGTTGTATCGCCACAATTGTTTGAGCAATAGATCGGGCTGGTTTCGATTTCTGGTAGAACATTTGAAGCGAGCTTGGTCGGGTACTGCATTCGGGTCTCCTTTAGGGTTTTACAAATAACCTCATGGAATCGTGGGATAAATCTGGGATAGTGTGGCTAATGACTAGATGTGAATCCAACCTCCTTAAGGTCTGAGCTAGAATCGGCGAACAAGGGCAAGGTATCGTTGGATTGGGCGGAACGTGATGCATCTGAATTCCCTGCCGTGAGTTTTGGGGCGATCTCGACGATGACGCTATCATCAAACCGCTCATCGCGATCACCGGAATAGCACGGATTGTAACCTTTATACTTGGCTGCGCTGGCTAGGTCTTCTGCGGTTGGCTTCTTCTTTTTGATGCGAATACGGCGATGATCGAATTCGCCATCGGGCAGCCAACCCTTCATCTTGCTCGCGGTAACATTGAGTCTTTGCCATACTTCCAGATCGCGAAAGTACAGATGCGCTGTGCCTTTGCCGTAATACCGAATCTTGAAGAAATGTGAGTAGCACATCGCCGGTCCGCTTGATCTTTGCATTTCAAGTTTCATCGCGGAGACGATCCCGCGAATCAGCGGAAACTCGAAATGACACTTTTTGCAAACACATCGGCAACTCAAGTCATTTCCGCCGTCTTCGTCGTCATTACTGCCGTAAACGATAAACTCTTCGCACTTGCATGACGGGCATTGATGTGCGTCGAGTTGGCTAACAGGGATGCCCATCAACATGCACAGCCCTTTATCGATGTCGTTAAGTTGGTCGGCAGTGCGATAGTTCATGTGCATCCCGGATCCAAAGCCACTGTCTACGACGTACGGCAGCACACAGCGCGTGTTGACCATGTGTGCCTTGTTCGATTTCCAGCCCTCAACGTGAACACGGTTCTTCCAGTGAAATTCGGTCAAGGTGTCAAAGGCATCAAAGATGCATTGGCGCAGTAGTTCATCGCTCTTGGCAACGAGCGCCATGAACATCGATTTGATGTTTGCTTCGTTGAAATCCACACGGTTGCGCGACTTGCGAAAGTTGTCGATCATTTGCTTGGCGCTCGTGGTCATGGCGCGTTGAAAGTCGGGATGATCGATCACGCCATTCCACGCCGCTTCGGTCAGACGGTCATAAAAGGCGTTGAACGCTTCTTTGTCGATCATGTTGGACTCTGCCGCTTTTAGAATCGTATCTTCTTTATCGCTGTCGGGGTAATGGTCGAATTCGCCCAGGAACGAAATCATTTTCTTGTGCGCCTTGCGATACTCGGCAAAGTGCTCGAGCAAGGCGCGATAGATTGCCAACTTGCGTCCAAGGAAATTGGCGGGCATCACTCCCATTTCCGGCGTCGCAAATTCATGCTCATACTGCATGTCGGCATAATCGTTCTCGACATCGAACTCTAACCGTTCGCCGTCCGCATTGGCTTTCTTGACCAGGGTGACTAGGATGCACTCGGCATCGGTGGTGCGTTGCGCGCCTTTGGCAAAGGGTTTACCGAGGTCTTCATACATCAAGTCGCCAAACCTTGTGCCATAGTCTTCGACGAGACGCATTGCCTGGAATTCAAACGAGTCGTTGCGTTTGAGAATGGTCTTAGGCAGAATCATCGAAATGGCTCCGCTCGTCATGATGTCCCAGGCGTGGATCAAAAACTTGGCGGCAAAACTGAACGGTGGATTGGTGATGATGTAATCGATTTGCAGCCTGGGTTGATAGGAGAGAAAGTCACCTGCCATGACGGGAAAGCCCTCGGCTTCGATGACCTTGACCAGTTCAGGTTCTATTTCGCACGCATAGAGTTTGGGGCATTCCCAATCTGCGTATTTGTTTTTGATGTATTTCAAAATGCGTGCGTCGCCTGCCGCTGGGTCGAAGATCACTTTGTTTTTAACATTGTCGTCGCCGTGTGAGTGCGCGGCGGGCAAGCATCTACACAGTTTGTGAATCACAGCAGGCGTGGATGGATAAAAATCTTTATTGAAAATGGTCATGGTTGACCTTCTTTCTCCAAGTGTATTTGCGCGGCGAGTTGGCGCATTCTGGTAACTTCAGCTTTCCAGGTGGTTTGTCCACACATGCAGCGTTCGTCATCGTGGGGCGGTATGTTCTCCGATTCGAAGATATGCGAAACGGGATCAATGCCGTCTCCGCACAGATTGCCGTACGCGCGTGTGACTGGAACTATTACGTCTTGCATCGGGTCTCCATTTGCTTTAGAGTTGTACATCAAACCCCATAAACACCTGTTGCTATTGCTCAGGTGTTTATGGGGTTGAATTTGATTTGGTTAAGCCGGAACTTGTTCTAGCTCGGTTGCTTCGGTCTCTTCCTCGGTTGTGCTTTCTTTCTTGCCGTCGCTGACTCTAACGCTTCCATCATCTTCATACTCGGCGTACGCTTTAGGAGTTTCCGAGGATGTCTGCGAGGTATTGCCGCGCACGTTCATCGGCATGATGAGTTGGGTGAGCGTTGAATTATCAGATGCCTTAACCACCGTCAACGGAGAGGTTGGGGCAGAGACCAGGAAAGCAACGCCTACCTTTTGGTCTTCGTCGGTCTCGCCGTAACGGTAAGCATCGAGCAGGTCTACGATGTAGCTATAGTTGTAAGCAACTTGAAAGCGATCGGGCGGCGCATCGCTAATCTTCATATCAGAATGCAGTGATACCATTTGCGCATTGTCGCCGCTCTCGGCGCTCACTGCCGAAACCTTGACCTGACGTGTCTGGCGATCTAGCTCAAACTCGACGGTCTTCATCGACTCGCGCGCAAACACGCTCGCGAATCTAACCGCCGATTTCAATTCGGCGACTGAGCCGAAAGTGATCGCCTTGCAATTCCGAACGTCAGGAATAATTTTAGACACATCGGGAAACGTGCCGTCAATAGTTTGCGCGATCAAGGCGTTGCCGTTTTCGTCTACAAAGTGAACTTGGCTATTGTTCGCTCCGAAATGCACGGTGACGACCGGATCCTCGCTGTCGCCTTTGGGAATAGCTGCCAGCGCATATCCAAACGCGGCAGCGGGCAAAATTGTATTGAATTCTTTTTCTTTGAAGCCCTTCGACCATTCTACCTGCTCTAAACGATCAAGCACCGCCAGGCGAAATCCATCCGCCGCGGAGAAGCGCACAATCGCCTCCTTGCCGTTGCGCTTGATGTGGATGCCAATCCCGGTGAGAACTGGGCGCGATTCGTCGGTCGCCGCGGCAAAGCACACGCGACTGAAGATTTCGGCAATGGTCGAGCGTGCGATTTTCAGAACGATGTCATCGGATGCGGTCGGGATTTTTGGAAATTCGGCAGACTCGATGCCTTTTACTCGCGCGATGGCACTCGCAGACTTGACCGTCATCGTGACCGTCTTCTTCTCGCAGATGAAATCAAGCGCCGATTCATCGTCTTTCCAATTCTCGATCAAGTCATCGAGGTTTTCCCCAAGGCACATTTCCACTTGGCGATTGACCTTTGCGCCAAGGTAACGGATCATCGCCATTTCAAGATTCGTGGTGACAATCTTGAGGCGTCCCTGCTCGGTTTGAACCAACCAAGTTGCTAGAACGGGTAAGGTCGTTCGCTTGGAAAGTGTCTTGCTGGTTGCTTTGAGCGCCGGCAGTAGGTTCTCTTTCAGCACACTAAAGTCTACCTTCGCTTCGGACGATTCTTGCGGCGGATTGGCTTTCTTCTCTGGTTTCACCGTCGTCTTGGCGGGTTTTTGATTCTTCACTTGCTTTTGCTCCTTGCGCGGTTTGGTTTTGCTGGGTCGTACATTCTTTGATTGGGCTGACATGGATTCGGGTCTCCTTTTTGTTTGAAATAGAGACGGTGCGTGATTGCACCGTCTCTTGAATAAGTTGAGAATGAACAATGTTGAATTTGTGGTCGGGTTACTCCTTTTATGTGTCTGATTCCTCTCGTTCGGAATCCGTATTTTTTTGCTCGACGCAAAGCGCAAATTGCGCCCACCACAATGCTGCCATCAGGGTCTCAATCAGATCATTGACGGATAGATTCTCTTCGCCGCCGTATAATTCGATGACTTTTTCGATAACACGCGCGGCTTTGAAGTCATACTTTCCCACTTTGATTCGAATGGGACCCGGTGCGAGCGTCAACAATCCAGGGTCTTCGTACTGTTTCAGCGCAGCAATGAGTTGCTTTGGATTTCTAATGTCAGACAGCTTGTCCTCCTTTACGGCTTGGGTAGATGAATGTCTTTTGGTTCAACTGGAATGCAGATGCCTCCGCAGTCCGGGCAAATCTTTTGCTCGCCCGTCATCGGGTCGTTGCCGGTCTTGACTTGGCTGGCTTTGTGAATGCGCCAGCAGCTTAGGCACAAGTACTCCTCCTCAATCTTCTCTGAGGAAGATTGAGGATCGGTTTGGTCGTTCATGGGGTCGGGTCTCCTTTTGTTAACGTGCTTGATTACTTATTCGTTCGCGTGCTCCACACGGAACACGTCAAACTCATGCGGGCATTTTGGATATTTCAGTTGTGGGTCTCCTTTCTAAACTTCTGCCATTGTGCGCACGGCACGACGCAGGGGTGTGGGCTTGGTCGAATTTGCCATTGCGCGAGGCGATCCAGGTTTAAATTTGAGTTGTGCGATAGTGCAATCTTTTCGATCAACGTCGGTGCGCTCGCCGATGAAGACCGGCTGATACAAACTATCGACCGCGTAAAGGTATTTGATTTCTGCGATGCTCCCAATCTTTGGGCGTTCCTTGCCGATCATCGTCACTGAACCCCATCTCTCGATCTTGCCCGATTCGTTGAGCAAGCCTATGTCCATAGAGTCCTTGTTAGAGTTGTATCCCAGGATGATGCATGAACACGTCTCCCAAAATTTACACTTGACTTGATCGGGACCGCGTCCCGGTGTGTAAGGCGCGCTCGCGAGTTTGAAGACACATCCCTCGGCGTTGATAGCTTTGAGTCGATCAAACAGGTCTTTCTTTTCTTTGGCAGTTCGTGCGGTTGGGGTGACGCGAAATGCCTTGCTGGTTGAGCGTTTGCCAAATCTTTCGAGCAGGTCCAGTCGTTCGGCGTAGGGCATTTGCGATTCGATGAAATCTATGTAATTGAACTTTAGGATGTCATAGGCAATATACTGTTCGCCGATCAACTCACCATCAAGCGTAACACTGACGAATCCACGCGATCCTTTTGCCAAAGCGCGCATGGCATTGACGACTGGCATAGGCAGAGATATTTTCTGCCCTTTGCGATTTGCGCCGTAGACTTCACCGTCGCCAATGACTATAAAGACGCGGTTGCCGTCATACTTTTGTTGCATAACCCATCCCGAATCGCTGAGATAGAGCGCGGCTTGCTCTTGAGTGATCGGCGTGAGCAGTTGCGGCGCAAGTCCAGTCGATTCCTTTTCTTTCACTGGTGGTTGCATGGTCGGCTCCATGGCGTTTCGCAAGGTTGTAATGATCCCATCGCGCATAGCATTCGGGCGACTGTTGGATGACGCGTCGTCGATCACATAGCCTTTGTCTTGCTTCTCGCTCACCAAGCCGTTGTAGACTCGCATCGCCATGCTGTATGTAACTGGCGAATTGGTTTTCGTTCCAGTTTGGAGCGCGTTGCCGATGCGCCCATATGCAAAGTTCACGAGCCAGGCGTTACCGTCGCGCACTACATCGATCACATATTCCTTATAGTGATTGCCGGTCGTGCAGGTCAAACGCGTGTGAAGTGGTTGCTCGCTCATGGTTGCTCCTTTAGTTGAAGTTCATGCTCCCAAAATAGTTTTTTGATTTCTCTCAATCCGTTGCCAAAGGCAACAACAAATAGAGCTGACTGCACATTTGATCGCGCGCAGATTACTTTGTCGATAACCCCAGTTTGACCAGCTAGTTCGTGATCGACTTCGGGTTTGACTGTTACTTGATCGGCGAATTGCATTCGGGTCTCCTTTTCTAAACTTCTGCCAAACTCAACTGCATCGTGCGTTTGGCGCGGCGCAATTGAAGTGGCTCAACGTCGTCGGGTATGCCGAGCGCACGCGCTGAACGCGGCACGCTTCCAAGCGCGATGAGATTCGCGCGGGCAGCGGTGGCAATTTCCTTCAAAAGTAATTGAATCTCTTTAGGCGAACGATCTTTGGTGGGCTGAGTCATCAGGGCGTCGATGCGAGTGATTTGCGATTCGATGCTCTGATCGCCGACGAGGTTCATCGCTCGCCAGGTGTCAATCGTATTACGAACTTGCTCCGCGGACTTGCCAACGAGTTTATCGTTCTTTTGCAAGGACTCGAGTACGTTCGTAAAACCATCGTAGATCATGCCGAGCGATTGCGTGCGCAGGTCTTTTACAAAGCCTTCGACCAGTTCTTGCTTTTTGCGACGCGCAGAGTTCACCACGTCGTTGTTCATGTCGCGCAACATTCGTTCGCGGTCGCTGATGGCTCTCGCTTCAACTTCAGCGCGGTTGCGTTCCTGCGCGCGCTTGGTTTCGATTCGTTCGGCAATCGCTTGATCTTCGGCAAGCATTGATGGGAGTGGAATAAAACTCAGTTCGGTCTCGTAACCAAAGGATTCGTAAACCTGCTCTTTGGTCGGAATGGAATTTTGAATCCGTGCAACGAACGCTTCAACGAAGGCAGCTTCGCTGATGCGTGTCTGTGTGTCGGCAATCATCAGCGACTTGGGATTGAGTCGGCTCAGTCGCTTGTAGGCATTGGCGGCAGCCACCGCATACGCGGCAATCACCTCGGCGACGTTGTTATCCCAGTTCGCTTCGATCTCATCGCGCACGGCGAAATACTTGTTGCTAAAGTCGGCATTGCCTTGTTTGAATTCTTCATACGTTCCGAGCGGAACAAAATCGCCCCAGTAGGTTTTGTAAGCGTGATGGTCGAGCCAGGCGCGCGCGCCGGCGTCAATCGAATCGAGCTTGCGGATCAAGTGCGCGGGTTGCAAGCGTTTTGCACCCAACGTCATCAAGTCGTTGTAGACCTCGCGCTCTTTCTGGTCTTTGGGTTGGGGTAAACCCAAGTCTTGAAACGTAACTTGGGTCTTGGCACGCCAGCGGCGAATGTGCAAGCGCACGATCACGCCATCTTTCATCAGTCTAAGCCAATCCGTCGGCGCGGCTTTCACATTCTCGCCAGTCGCCTGTTCTATCTTGGCTTTGACGCGCTTGAGTTCCGAGGTCTTGGGTGATTCACTTGAGCTATTGCGCAGTGCTTTGCGGTTGGATGGTAAAGTCTTTAGAGTTGGCATGTTATATTCCCTTACATCGTCCGGGTCGCGCGCGCTTTCGTATCTGCGATCTTATTATCGAGCGCTTCGCGGTTTTCGATCTGGTTGCGATAAGCAGGCGGAAGCAAATCAGGGTCAGTGCATTCGCGCAATGCGATCATCGTCATAAACTCAATGTCGGCGGTCGAGGGGCGCAATCGCTTGGCAGCTTGTTCAAGTGCGTTGATGGGTGTAAGTTTCTCTTTGCGCATAAGTCGCTTGGCTTTGACGGTTGCCGCCTCGATCTCTGCGCCCGTCCAGCCGTTCGTTGCGAGAATCGTCGCGGTCGTTGGTTTGATTTCGCCAAGACCGTATCGGCGTGCCATGACCTGAAAAATGCTGACGCGTTGCGCATCGTCGGGAACGAAGAAGGGAACTTTTAAATCAAAGCGCCCAGGACGTTTGAGTGCTGCATCCATCATGTCGGGGCGATTTGTAGCGGCGAGGAAAACCACCGAGCCACGGTGAGTCGTGTTTGACATGAATTCAAGCAATCGCTTGAAAAAGCGATTCGAGACACCCGAATCACCAGCGCCCTGCCCACGATTAATCGTTTGATCAATCTCATCTAAGAAGACAATCGTGGGAGCCATCGCCACGACCGCGCGCAGTGCCCGGTCAAGATTGCGTTCGGTGTTGCCGACGTATTGACCAAAGAGTTTCGCTGGATTCAGGATTACGCAGTTGATGCCTGATTCTTTCGCGACCGCCTGTGCCATAATGGTCTTGCCTGTGCCCGCAGCTCCCGTCATCAAGACACCCATTGGCGTTTCGTCTTTATCGCCGGAGAGAATCGGATCAATGACCGAATCCTTGAAAAACTCTTTGACCGTTTCCAGCCCGCCGATGTCGTCGAATGAAAACGTCGGTTCCATGATTTCGATCACTTCGCCGAACTCGGCGGCGATGATCGCTTGTTTGCGCTCTTTGATGAGGTCGTGCGTCACAACGCCGTCATTGCCTTCGGCGGCGCGTACGCAAATGTCTTCCAAGTGAATGCGCGAGAGCATTGCGGTTGCCGAGGCGAATGATTCAAGTGTCATATCTTGCAGGGTGAGTTGGAATGAATCGACGCGCGCTTTCAGATAGGTAAGCCGATCTACAAATGTTGGAAGCGGGATTTCGATTTGCTCGAACTTGCTGGCAGAGCGACGGATCGCGGGATTCAGGTCGCCCAGGTTTTCGGTCACGAGAATAATTGGGTTGCCCGTTGCGGAAATCTCTGGATCAGCGCCAAGCCGTTCGATTGTTACGAGCGCCTTACGATCTTCGGGCGACATCATTGCGATCTCGGCATTGGGTACGATCGATTCAGCAAATTCGATCACAACACATGCCATACCGATGAGTTTGCCATCTTTCTCGTCCACGGCTCTGCGGAGTAAGGTTTCGAGCAAGGGCAGGGCAGAGGCGGGAGATTTAGGAAGTGGTGCAGGACCCGTCTGATTCGGCGCGCTGAGTCCGAGTGATGCTAATGCCTGTGCGTTCGGATCGGCAGGCTGATTGGGGTCTTGTGTGTATTTGTCGAATTCCGCGCGCATTGACGGGAGCGCAAACTGGATTCCCTCGGCAATGTTGTAGCGCACGAGGATTGGCTTGGCGGCGAAAGAACGGAAGAGATATTCGGTGAGCAGAACTTGGTTGGTCACGTAATCGCGCACGTTGTAGTGCAGGATGAAGGCATGTGCTTGCCCGCTTTGATACATCGCGGTCAGGTTCTTCATCCATTGCGGTTTGCCATTCGCGGCAGCGGGCTTGGCTTGAGTGGTACTCATAGTTTCGGGTCTCCTTGGTTAGTGGGATAGTTCAATCGTGAGATAGTGTGTAAGTTGTGGCTTAAACGTTGACGTTCGTGTTGGTGTGTTCGTGCTGGTTGTCATGGCGATGGCGTTCGACTTCTCCGACTTCACTAAAGTCGATCCCCTCCATGCGCAGACCATTGATCGCTTGCTCGATGGCGGCTTTCGCCGGTTCAAATTCGCCGTTGGCGACGGTTAGTTTGATCGAGCCGTCCAGACCGATGATGATTTGCATTTTCATCTTAAAACTCCACCGTGATAACTTTTGCGCCAGAGGGCGCGGTGACCATCGATTCGACGGCGAACTTGCGCTTGATTGTTTCTTGCACGGACTGTTGGAAGAGCAGTCCAGCGATTTGAGAAAGGTACGCTTTAACGGCGTTTGCAAGTTCGGTGCATCGAGCTTGCTCGATACCATTCACGCTCACCTCGCCATTGGCAATCTGAATAGTAAAGTTGCCAACGTACGCGGTTACAGAATTGCGACCGTCATACAAATCGGCACGTTCTTTGCGTTGCGCGAAGAACGCGGTGAGGGCGGTCTTGACGACTTGCGGCGTAAGCAGTTTGGCAAGCGCGGCGTTGCTTACTTTGGCGTCGGCTCTTGCTGTGAGGTTGCACGGCATAGGTTTGGTCTCCTTGGGGTCAAATGAAAATCGTATAAAATAGATGAAATCATCTATAATATACAATATCTAATCACAAAAGTCAATCATGAATTTCCGAACTCTTGTTCGGCGATAACGGGCGCAAGCATGAATTGTCCGTCCTTTTCGACCACCGAAATTCCATCGGCGGCGCACTCGATCAATATCTCTACTGTCGTGCGGTCGCCAATTGGAATGGCGTGGTCATTGGGACGTGGTGGAGCAGGGCACAGACGCATTCGCTTTTCGTCGATCATGTATTCTTCGTCGTTCACGAATAATATTAGGGGCGTCATCGTCAGACTCCTTTTCGCCATAGTCTGTGCCACCAGAATGCAAAGATGTGGTTACCCGTTTGGGCAAACAACCATTGGCATAATGATCGAGCCATTCGTCTTGCTTTCAGGGATTTCATTTCGGGTCTCCTTGGGATAAAGTGGAACATTGGATCGATGAGATTGTTGAGATTTACTTTTTTCGTTTGGGGCTGACGCTGGGCGAGAACGCCATGCCATTCCGTAGGAGCGAGTCATAAACTCGCCCGACGACGCCAGCACAATCGCGTTCAAAAGCATCGCTGCTCTTCAGTAGTTTCTTGATGTACGCTTCAAAGGTTGCGCCGACCGAAGAACCGACCGGCTCCATCAACGGCAACCGTTGGTCAATCGGAAACGAACGTCTTTGTAAATCTGCCTGGCGCTCAGCATTGTTTTGCGCGACGGCTTGTTGAATCAATTCATCGGGATTGATAAAACGTTCCTGGGCTTGCTCTGACAAAAGTTCGCCGACGATTGCCTTGAACTCGCGCAATACCGGCTTGTCAGTCGAGGACAAATACTTGAGTGCAATGCGTTGACGATTTATATCCAGCGTCGCCATGATTGCGCCATACTGAATACTGATGATGCCTTTGCGAATGAACTCTTGAATCTCTGGCAAGAGGTCGAGTAAAGAAAGCATCATTCGAATGTGTCGCTCGGTTTTGTTGACATTGGCAGCGGTTTGTTGAAGTGTCCAACCGTACTTGTCCATGCGCTTGCGATAAGCATTTGCCTCGTCAATTGGATCGAGGTCTTTGCGGTGAACATTCTCAGAAAGCATGATCGCCGCGGCTTGTTCATCGCTCATTGGACGTACGATTGCATCGATGGTCTGCCAATCGGTGGGATTGGTGATTGGATTTCCAGAATCATCGCGATATTCACCATTGGTTAAAGCGCAGACCGCGCGATAGCGGCGTTCGCCTGCAACGATTTCGAACCGATAGATTGAATCGTTGATCGGTCGCACTGTTATGGGTTGCGCGAGTCCTTGCCTTGCGATGTCTCTTGCCAGAGATTCTATTTCTTCGGGCGTGAAGACGGTGCGGTCGTTATCGCCGGCGCGAATAAGAGTGACCTTTATTTTGTTGACCTGCCCAACTGTGATGTCATCGGCAGTCGCTGAACTGAATTGCGTTCGCCGCGCTCTCCGTGTGACGATGGGGATGATCTCTTCTATTTCTGTCGTTGCCATAGTGCGATTGCTCATGCAACACCTCTGGTTCATAAAGATAAGCCGCGCTGTCTTTCGAACAGCGCGGCTTTTGTCATAGTCACCTAATCAAATAGGGTTGGATTAGGTTGATCGTTTTCTTCTGAAACTTCGGATTCAGGAGAGCGTCGTTTACCCGTTCCTTTGCGTGTGCCCCATTCGTCATCTTTGATGAACTTGGGACTTGTCCACCATTTTTTTGCATCGGTCTCATAAGGATCGGTGACCGACTGGCTAGCGTTTGCCAACTTTGTGCCTTCGGTGACAAAGTGCTCGGCTCCGCGTTTCAGTGCCTTGCCGCGGCGCGTGTGTTTGTCCAGCGCATAATCGGGAATCTCGATCAACTTGCCGTGACGACGTTCTTGATTGACGACGCATTGAAAGTGGTCGGAGATTCTCGATTTCTCGGACCGGCACATGGCGAGAATGGTATTGGCGAGAATGAGGCGTGCCGAACCATTGCCCGCGCCGTTGTCTACGCTCCGCATCTCGAAGAAGAGATCGCGATTGAGTGGGACCAGCAATAGGACCGTTGGATTGGCGATACCGATGTCTTCGTTTACGATCACGATCAATCGTTTCCAGAGGTAAACTTCGAACTGAGGGATGAGTTCCATTGCCCAGAACATCGCCTCTTTCTCCTTGCCACGCCGAATCTCTTTTTGCAAAGCCGAGATCACCTCGCCGAGCACGTAATTGTTTTTGGTTGGTGGTGATTGGTACATGTCTTTCTCCTTTCTTGAAATTGGATTGTGAATTTTATTGAACCTGGGCGGTTGCTTGGGATTGAGTTGCCGATTGATAAAGTGGCTTTGCAGTTTCATTCGTTGACTTCGCCGCCAACTTGATCTCGGCAATTTCTTTTTTAGTTTCAGCGGCGATGGTTTCTTTCTTCAGAATCTTGCCGCACTTTTGGCAAGTGGTTTCGCCGGTGTAGCGCCCTTTCGCTTGCATGGGGATAGGGTGATCGCACTGGGATTGTGGCAACTTGGGCATTTCTTTGCCGCAGGCATAGCACTTGCGATTCAAGGTCTTGTAATCAACGACCTGGATCTGTGATTCTGGATGTTGGCAAGGTTGTTTGTGGATGCCTTTGCGATTGGGCTTGGTCGATGCGGGCTTGCTGGGTTTCGGACTGATCGCGGCGCGTACGGCGCGACCGGCGTCTTTCGTGCAGGCGCTTGCCTTGAACTGGGGAATGGGTTTCTTGCGCAGGTCGAAGCCCATCCAATGGTTGGGTTTCGTTTCGGCGATAAAACCGATGTGCTTACCTGACTTGAGATGCACTGGTCTGAATGAAAGTTTGGCGTTCATGGTTCGGGTCTCCTTTGAGTAAAGTTATTCGGCGGGTCGTGCGCCGTCTCTTGGTATCGCGGGATAACAAGAGACGATGCACGACCCTGCGATCGTACATCGTCCTTCGGGGTCTAGCACCGTCGCTTGGGTAAGCATGTCTTCGGGTGCTATTGTCTCGCTGCGATGCGCTCGAAACGATCTTCAGTCGTCGTCTACGTGGTCTGCTACACCGCGCGCCCTGCTTTCCCTTGTCCTGCCCGCGTTCCATTCGCCGATGCAAGTGCATCTTCACACTCACAGCGTTTGGATCATCACGGCGACTCGGTTCCGCCATTCGATGTGTCAGTCGCTTGCGCTGCTGTTTCTGCTGCGTGCTCTGTCGCTGCCCCACTGACAAGTTTGCATAGTGTTCGGGAACTCTTGATGCCGGCTCACTTTTTTCGCTCTCGCCTTCCCCACTCAGGTCTTACAAGTAACTGGATTTCATCCTCTGTCCTTACCCTTGTGGCTTGGCTCGCATCAACACTGCGTATCTAACGGTTCGTTGCTGAGGAGCTTGTATTGGGTTGTTGGATCAATCATCTATTATAGATATTTTCGTACAATAAATCCAAAAAGTAAAGCGCGAATATTTTGGGAGAGGAAGCCAAAAGTTAAAGTGGCTGAACGATTCAAAAAGGCGTTATGTCGGGTGAGAGGTTTTAGTATTGTGGAATAGGATCGGATGAACCCATTTTATGTCTTGAAGGATCTTCCGATATTATGTCGGAAGGGATTTGGAAAGAACAGAGGTTCAATACGTCTGGAACGTTGGAAGGGTGTCATCGCAACGGGCGAATTAAAAAGGGTCATCGTAAATAGACGAATAAATCAGTACTTGACCATACGTTCTATTTATGGTATATTGCGCTCGTGAGGCGAAGGCGTCGGGTCTCCTGCCTCACACTCGTCCCGACCGAGTTAATTCTATGGTACGGGACGTTTTATTTGAGCACGACCAGACGGTTATCTGCCGTCCTACATCTCGTAAGCACAAACAAATTTTTGCCAATACACCTTGCAAGCGGAGAGAGTGAATCGCGCGGTCTCTCTCTTCAGTTCCACTAGCGCGCCATCGTGACCTGTGCGCTAACACAATTTGCATCGTCGGTACGCCGATGATTTTCTCCACGCAGTCCTTCGCACAGCAAGTACGCTTTTCGTCGGTGACGAGTGCCGCAGGCAGTCCGCCAGAAATTTCAGGACACGCTTGCGGCGTTTGTTTTTTCAACCCATGACCGTCAGCGAGGACGACATTGCCCCTAGATTGGGTGAGCATGATTCTTTTATCCATGGGGTTTGGGATTGGGAACGCAGTCGGTTCTTCGCCTGCGTTTTCTGAGTTTATCGGTCCCGATGGAAAAAGAATTACGCGCGACGAACTTGCAAGGTTGCGCCAGAGAATTTTCGAGTTACTTGGCGAGCAGGTCGCCGCGCGTTGTGGCTATCATCCCCAACCCGGCAAAGACGGAAAGATGCTTCCGACAGTTGGGATTGACGGCACGCTCGATCTGCGCGAGTTTCAACAATTGAAAAACGCGATTACTGCCGACTGATCGACCGAAGAGGCGACACCGGCAAGAAAGCGAGGCAGCCGATGGATAACATCGTCACATGGCTGCTGTATTTGGTCGTGGGATTGGCGCTCGGAATACTCTGGGCACTAATCCGTAAACGCAAGGGCGATTGACCGAAAAGGCAACTCCCGACGCGAGTAATTACTCGCGTCGGGTTTTTATTTTCCCGTAACGTTTTGGTTTGCGGAGAACGTGCTTGAGCATTCAATTTGTTCAAAGCGATGGGTACGCCATGATCGAGCCAGAGCGAGTCGTCTTCCTCGTGATCGTATTTATCGTCGTCGCCGTGTCGCTACGGTGGAACCGTGAGTACGGCAGGCGCGATTGATTTCGCGTTGGGTTATTTTCCAATGGCAAAGACATTTTCCGAACAAGTTGCTTCGATCTATTTCACATTCGTCGCGTTGTTTCGTCGTCAAGGCGCATGGAACCGCACAACGCTTGAGCGAATTGCCGCACTCGAAAAGCGCGTCAAGCAGCTTGAGAACGAATTAGAGATGACGGTTTTGAACATCCACAACGCCGTGACCGAGATTGAGATCGAGCAAGAACGCGACGAATAGCATTTCTGACACCTGCACTGCGGGAGAGTGAAACGGATTCACGACAGCCCCATAAGCTGTAAATAGTTGGTTCGACTCCAATTCCCGCTATTGATAAATCGCATTTCAAATCGCTTCCAACCAACATTTCGGGAGCAATTATTTTACTTTTTTCGTGGCGCGATTAGTACGCGAAAGCAAGTTCGCACATCACTTTCTCTGATGGTGAAAATGAGCAAGTTTCGTGATCGCATAATCGAAATCAAGACCATGCGCGCTGCCGAGTTGACCGACAACGAAGGCAACTGGCGCTTGCATCCCGGCGCGCAGAACGATGCTATCGTCGGCATTTTGAGCGAAATTGGAAAAGCCGACGTGCTCAAAGCGTACTACAGCCAGCGCAATCAAGGTAAGCTCACGATCCTTGATGGACATCTCCGCAAAAGTCTCGACCCCAACGAAGAGTGGCGCGTTGCCATTCTCGATATTACCGACGAAGAAGCCGACAAGCTGATTCTCGTCTTCGACCCAATCGCTGCAATGGCACAGATGAATTCTGCCAAAGTGCTTGAACTCACCGACCGCGTGAATTCGGATGATCTCGCCGTGCGCGAAATGATTAGGCGGATGGAGCAAGAAGCGCGCGGCAACGAAGACAAAGGTGAAGAAGAGAAACAAGAAAAGCCCATGCCGCCCAACATGGACATCCTTCCCTTTGAGCACTACGACTATATCGTTCTGTTCTTCAAAACCTCTTTCGATTTCGAGCGCGCGTGTGATTACTTTGCGATCAAGCGCGTGGGCTATTGGGGTCAATCGTTTGGCGGCGGCGACAAGCCCAAGCAAAAAAAGATTGGCATCGGTCGTGCTATCGACGGAGCCAAGGCATTGAGCAAACTGTATGACCAATCGAATGCTGAAACCGAACCTGCGAATTGTGATTCCGTCGCGACGACGGATTGATGTTCTCGAACATGGTGCGCTGACGCTTTTCCCTCATGCGACGATCACGGTCGCCGAGTCAGAATTGTCAGCGTATCAACGCGCCTTTCCAAGCAAAACGATTGTGCCGCATCCCGACAGTGTGTCGGGCATTGCGCCGATTCGTCAATGGGTGCTCGATCACTTTGACGATGAAGGCATCTTCTTCGTAGACGACGACGTGTATGCCTGCATTAGCTTGGTCAATTACTCGCCGCGCAAGATTACAAACCTGGGTGCGGTTGAGCAGATCATCTTAAACGCGGCAACCATTGCGAAAGAAACAGGCACGGCGGTCTTTGGATTTTCGCAGGGCATGGACGTACGCAAATTTCGCATGTTCGAAATCTTTGGACTCAAGGGATGGTCCGGTGGGGTGATTGGCGTTATCGGACGAGACTTTCGTTACGACACCTCGCTCAAGTTGCGCGCCGACATTGATTTCTGTTTACAGGTCTTGCTCGAACGACGATTTACTTTTATCGAGAATCGATTTGGCTTTTTGCACAAACGCTTTGGCGTCGTCGGTGGCAACGCGGCGAATCGCTCGGCGCAGCGGAACCAGCAAGAGATTGATTACTTGCAACGCAAATGGGGCGGCGCGCTGGAAGTACGACAGGCAAAGGGAACCACCTTGCTCAAGATCACGGTTGAGCGCAAGCAAAACATTCAACTGCTTGAAGGCGAAGATGGTGCAAGCGATGAACAAGGCGATTAAATCCAAGCGGTTAGAGAAATAAATTTATAGGAATGGTGCATGAGTACTTACGCAGTGATCGGCTGTGGCGTCGTAGGAAGCCACATGGCAAATGACATCGAACGGGCGAAGCACGAGTGTTTGATTTACGACGTGCTGCCTGTCTTTGGACAAGCCTCGCGCGAGGACATCAATCAACGCTGTCAAGCAGCGTTCGTTTGCGTTTCAACCCCACCGACCGCTGACGGCGCGTGTGACCTGTCTGCTATCAACGATGTGCTTTCTTGGCTTGATGTGCCAGTTGTCATCATCCGCAGCACCATCGAACCTGGGACGCTGGATCGCTTGGCATCTGAGCATCCCGACATGACGCTTGCCTTTGTGCCGGAGTTCATCGGCGAAGGTATCAACGCTCCCTACAACTCTATGCGGCAGCCGCCCTTTCTCATCGTCGGCACCGACTGGCAAGAGCCATTCGAGATATTGGCGACGATTTACAACGCCGAGTGCGAATTCGTACCCGTTTCGCCGATGACCGCAGAGGTGTGCAAGTACGCGGAGAATTATTTTCTCGCGCTCAAGGTGTCGTGGGCGAATGAGATGTTCGACATTTGCGAAAAACTTGGCTTGAACTATTGGCAGATGATGAACGCGCTCACGCACGATTATCGAATTGGTCCAAGCCACACACACGTTTATCGAGATCGACGGGGCTGGGGGGGGCGTTGTTTGCCCAAAGACACCTCGGCGCTGTTGCATTTTGTTGGAGCAGATACGGCTCCCCTGCTTTCTGCCTTGATCGAGGTCAATAAACAACTGCGTTCAAGACGGCAATAGGTTGCACTGTGGACGCGCAACAAGAGCAAGTCCAATCCTGGCTGCAACGTCCTGGCGAGCCGCATAAATGGTTCATACGGTTTGAGCGTTACAAGTTGCTTGGATCCAGACGGTCGCTTTTCACGGCGTATCAGCATGAGCGTGAGGAAGCTGGCAAGCCACATACGCGGCAAGGTGCTCCGCAATCGTGGCGGAATGCATCGATCAAGTACGAATGGGAATCGCGCGCGCAAGCATGGGACTTGGAGCAGATTGAGATTGAAACTGCCAAGTGGGAAGAACGACGAGCCATTTTGCGTGAGAAAGAATGGCAAGTGTCTACGTCGATAGTTGCCCGAGTCGAAGAGATGCTCAAGTTTCCGCTCGCGGCGATCACGCGGACACATCAAGATGGCGACACGACGATTCAAACTGAAATCAAACCTGTGCGTTGGAGTTTGCGCGATGCTCCAACGATGATGGACACCGCTAGCAAACTCGCGCGGTTGGCGGCAGAAATGGCGACCAGTCGAGGACATCTGGACGTGGACAATATGACTGATGCGGAAATTGTCGAACTTATCAAGAAGGAGCTTGGAACTAGCCCTGCGAGCAGCGGCAAACCAGCAGCGCTACCCGCAGACAGCTCAACTAATCAGCCAACTGATAACGAACAACGGTCGGCCTGATTTTCCAGCCCGCCATCTGCTAGACGCTGATAGCAATCCCGTTCCCTTCCATCGTGCGCAAGACTATGCCTATGACAGTACGGCGCGCATTGTCGCGATGCTGGCAGGCACGCAATCAGGGAAAACAAGTTTTGGTCCTTGGTTGCTCGCCAAGTGGATTGGCGAATTAGGTAGCGGCGACTACTTCGCCGTCACGAGTTCATACGATCTTTTCAAACTGAAGATGTTGCCCGAATTCCTCCGCGTGTTCGAGGAAGTGCTTGGACTGGGACGGTTCTGGCTAGGCGACAAGATATTCGAACTGCGCGATCCGCGTACGGGTGAGTTTTGGGCGAAACGCAGTGTAGACCGCATGTATGCGCGCGTGATTCTGCGTTCGGCGCAGTCGCTGTCAGGGCTTGAGTCCGCCACCGTCAAAGCGATGTGGCTTGACGAAGCCGGACAGGACGAATTCTCGGTCGATGCGTGGAAGGCGTTGCGGCGTCGTGGCACCATTCATAAAGCGCGCGTGCTCATCACGACGACACTTTACAACTTGGGCTGGCTCAAGCAGCAAATCATCGACCCGGCTGAAAAGACTGGCACGAAGATCGTCGAGCGCGATGCGCACGGCGGTGAGATCGAAGTCACGCACAATGCCACAGAAGACATCGATCTTGTCCAGTTCGATTCGATCATCAATCCGCAGTTTGATTACAGCGAATACGAACTGGCGCGACGCACGATGCCCGACGACGAATTTCTCATGTTCTACCGTGGACGTGTGGCGCAGCTGCGGTCGCTTATCTACGACATCTTTCGGCGCAAGGAAAATACCTGCACTCGCTTTCCGATCCCGCCAGAGTGGAAGCGTTACCTGGGTCTCGATTTTGGCGGCGTGAATACTGCCGGTGTTTATCTCGCCGAAGAGCCGGAGACTAAGAAGCTCTATGCATATCGTGAATATCTGGCAGGCGGCAAGAGCGCCAAAGAACATGCGACGGACATGTTGGCAGGCGAGCCAGGCAAGCCGCGCGCGTACGGCGGTGCATCGAGCGAGGGACAGTGGCGCACGGAGTTTGCATCGGGTGGGTTGCCGATTCGCCAGCCCGAGGTTAGCGATGTCGAAATTGAAATTCGGAGAACGTACGCGCAGGTCAAGACCGAGCAGTTGATCGTCTTCGATGATTTGACCGGCACGCTCGATCAACTGGGTCGCTATCGACGCAAGCGTGACAAGGCGGGTAACATCACCGACGAGATCGAGAACAAGAACGACTTTCACTATCTCGATGCGCTGCGCTACATCGTGAGTTCGATTCGCAGCGAACACAAACGGAATTGGCTGTCGTAGCCATGACATTAGAACACTAACCCTATAAAACTCAGATCATGGGAGTTAAACGCGTGAACAAAGCCCTCGTGCCTAATCTGCTTGGCTTGATGGAAATGCTCAAACCGCCATTTCGAATGCGATGCCAAGGCACACCTGCAAACCTGGAGTATGGCAAACCATGCAGCCGCACTTGCGCGCAACATATTTCGCATCCCTGCGAACATTGTGGACGCATTGCGTGCGGAACATTGCTTGTCGCGGTGCTGGCAGGCAATCACGAGCAGTTCGAACAATTCTTGATCGAAGAATTAGGCAAGCGATTTAATCTGGGATGGACCGTAAGCAAAGCCGACCTCATGCGTGAGTTTATATACGTGGATGAGCATGGGTTCAGTCTGATCGGAAAGCAAATCGCGGACTGTATCAAGTACGGCACGTATTACGAACGACGCGATTGGAGTGAGGCATGGCAGGTCGCTCAACGTCGGCTCATCAAGACTGGGCAAGAGTTTGAGAGCAAAGACGCATGAGCGCAACTGCGTCGGATATTGGCAAATATTTCATTCGGATTGCCAAAGATGAATCATGGCAGCCCAATCTTGTGGACGACCAACGCCGCGCGTGTTTGGTCTTTGCGTACGAACAACTTGCGACTGCGGCAAATAGCGGTAGTGATCTGGAATGGACGGTCAAGCGGATTATTGCGGCGCTGAACACATTCAACGACTTTTCGATTTCCGTTGAATCTCAACCTGCGTCTGTGACTGATACGAATTCCTAAGTCAAAGGTGCAGCTTGGATTATCGATTTCATCCGCAGGATCTCATTGACGAAGACGAACGCGAGCAGCTTAACAACAAGGCGATGGTGCCAATGATCGACGGCATCTTGGCAATGGATGACGATTTCGATCCTGAGCAAGTGATCGCAGCATTGACCGCGGAATACAACCGTCTGCACGCACTGCGGTTGAAAGCGGCTAATCAAAAGATCGCATTTGAAAAAGGTCCGATCTGCGCCGTCTTCTTTGCGGATGTACATCTCGGTCATCCTGGGGTCAATATCGTTCGCTTTCTCGAAGAACTCCGTCTCATTCGTGAGACGCCGGGCATGTGGGCGTTTGCAGTCGGCGACATGGTTGAAAACATGATCTTGCCGAAGCTCGTCAACAACCGTTTCAACGGCGAGCTTAAGCCAACGTACGAATGGAAACTCTTGCGCTATGTCATGGAGATCATCGCGCCGAAATTGATCGGCGCAACCAGTGGCAATCACGAGAATTGGATCGAGGCGCTGACCGGCATTCCTTACTTTCACGAGATTGTGAAACAGACTGCGCCGCAAGTGCTTTACAACACCAATGACATTCAGTTCGATTGCTACGTCGAAGGCGCAAACTTTCCCGTTCGGATCCGGCACAAGTGGCTTTACAAATCGAAATACAACGCCACGCACGGCATCGAGGACGCTTGGCGCTTCGATCACGGATTCAAGATCGGCGTCGGCGCACACACGCACACATCGGGTCTCATTCGTGAATTTAACGCAGGCGGTGACAATGGCATGGCACTGCTCTGCGGCACATACAAAGACTGTGATGAATACGCGGCGAAGCTTGGCGTGCCGCGACCGAACCGCTCAACCGCCGTTTCGGTGATCTTGTATCCAGACGGCGACATGACTGGTTACAGAGACCTGCGCAAAGCGGCGGATGTCATCCGCAGATTGCGGGGAAATTGATGCTACTGAGAAAACTCGCAGCGCGGCCGCTCATCTACGTGGCGGGACCACTCTCGCAAGGCGTCGTCGCAACGAACATTCGCACCGCCTTGCTCGCTGCCGAGCAATTGTGGGAACTGGGATTCGTTCCGCACGTTCCGCATCTTACGCATTTCTGGAATTTCGCCCTGCCCCATGAGGACACGCGGCACGAAGATGCGTTTTGGATGCAACTTGATTTTGCCATGCTCGAACATTGCGATTGCATGATGCGACTGCCCGGACCGAGTATCGGCGCAGACATGGAAGAAGACAAAGCGCAGTCGCTAGGCATCCCGATTTTTCACGATGTCTCTGAGGCAGAGGCATGGATAGGGTTTGTGTGTCCTATCGGATCGGCTACTGCAATCAATCTATCGGCGAGGAACAATCGATGAACGACACAGACGAAGATGAAACGGATTTCAAACAGTTCTTCATCATCATCCGCGAGGATGGAGTTGGCGATAGTCGGGTCCGACATGGCACGCAGGATCAAGCATTGACCGAAGCGCCTTGCTGAAAAACACGGCGTCAACTTCGTAGTCATGGGATCGGTCGCACGCGTACGCGTGCAAAAACATCCGACCGTGATCGATTATCCCGAAGGCACGCTCGATGACAACGCATAACTGGCAGCACATAAAGCCGATCATCCTATTCGTGCGGCACATCGGCGAGCGCGTGCAGCAAATCATCTTCATTTCACGCGCCGAACTTTCTGAACTATGGCTCGGCGTTACAACCGCACTATGGGGCGCATGGCTTATGCTCCCGGCTAAATCGTTCGAGACGGCTAGCTCATTCACGCTCATGGGGCGGATCGCCAACGAGGATGTATGGGGCATGATTGCCTGCATCATCGGCATGGCAAAGGTGATCGCGGTCATTCAAGGCAACGTACGTTGGCGCAAGTTGATCGCATTATGCGGCGTGTCATTCTGGATCATGGTCGTCGTGCCATCGGCAATTGCTTGTCCATTCTCTCCTGGCACGATCAATTATAGCTCGTTACTGGCATTGAACATGCTGATCTTCTTCAATCTTTCGTGGAAAGAGCAACGCTGATGCAATGGACACCAGAGCTACTTGTCGGGGTCAACGTCATCCTGACAACGGTCATCGTCTTGCTAGACAAAGTGATCGGTCATTGGCGTGATGCGAGCAAAGAGCAACACGAGCAAAAGCGTCAAGACCATGTCGAGAAAGAAAGCGAACGACAGTCTGACATCGAGTTTCTGCGTGAGGAAGTAAAACGCCTGACAGAGCGACTCGCCGATCAAGACAAGCGTTTGCTCGAGTACGCGCAGCAAGCCGAAGCTATGAGCAAGCGTATCCGCCAATACGAGGACGAAATGATCTTCGAGCGACGGCGCAGCGCCTGGCTCGAAACCGTCTTGCGGCAACGTGGAATCAAAATTCCGCCGATGCCTGAAAACTGGGCGCGAGAAGAGTGGCAGACTACGGAGAATTCGGACGATAAAAAACCGTCCAATTAGGAATTAGCCAATGGCGAAACAGCGCTATTCATTATGGGATCGAACTCGATTAAAGCTCGCGCGCACGCTGCTCAAGGCGACTGACTTTGGCAACGGAGCAGGCGGGTTTGGATTCAAGCCGTTCATTCCGTATCAATTTGCAGCGCCAACCTTTCAGCGATTGGTCGCCGAGGGCTACCGGGTCAACAGCGCCGTGTTCGCGTGTTCGAATGCACTGGCTCTGGCTTTCATCGAACCGAAACTGCGCGTTTACGCGGACGCCTTTGAGCAGAACGGCGGAATGCTTCCGCCCAAGCATAACCTAGCCAGGTTGTTGGCGAAGCCCAATGAAGACATGAGCATGGCAGACATGCTGATGCTCACGATCATCGATATAGCGATTGGCGGCAACTGCTATTGGTTCAAGGTGCGGAGCCAGGATCGGGTCGTGCGCGAATTGATTCCGCTAAACGATTCGCAGATCGAACCGATTGCAGGCGGCGACAAGATCATTTCGCATTATCGCCTGATGGACGGCGCGCAGACACCGATTGACAAGCACGACATCATTCACTTCCGCTGGCTTTGGGACCCGGAAACGCCGTGGAAGGGCACGTCGCCGCTCATCGCCGCCGCACGCGAGATCGATACCGAGAACGAAGCGGCAACCTATGTTTTCCAAGTTCTCAAGAATAACGCGGTCCCGCCGCTTGCGATCGTACTGCCCAAGGACTCGATTGCGGATGACGACGACATTAAAGTCATCAAAAAGAAATGGGAGGAAGAGTACGGCGGAGACAATCGCGGCAAGCTCGGCGTTCTTTCTGGCGGCGCAGACGTGCGCCAAATCTCATTCAACCTGCAAGAGCTTGCCTTCGATGCCTTGCGACGTATTCCAGAGCAACGCATCGCCGCCGTAATGCGGGTGCCGCGCATCGTCGCTGGACTGGGTGACGATCCGACGCTGGCAAATGCAACAGAGGCAGCCAAGTGGATGACCGAACGCACGCTCGTTCCGCTCTGGCGCATGACCGAGGAAAAGCTGATTTCCGATCTCGTCTCGGAGTTTGATGATCTTGTCACAGCGAGCGCATCGGTTGGGTTTGACTTGAGCACGGTCATTGCCTTGTCTGAACAGATCAGCGCTGTGCGCGAATTTGCAACTAGCGCATTTACCGCGGGTCTCATCACCAAGAACGAGGGACGTGCGCTGACTCACTTTGCCAGGGTCGTCGATGGCGACGTTTTCCGCGAAGACATTGGCGCAATATTCACACCGGCGCAGATCGAGGAAACCACAGCCGGCGGCAAGCGCCAGAGTGCAGGCACATGGAACCACACGACCGATTTTCTTGCACGTCCGTTATTGCTCGAAGCGAAATCGGATTCACCCGATTACGCGCGTGCGGAGCGTACGGTCTTGGACATTAGCGCAGGCAAGACCGCTACCGAACTGATCGAACGCAAGCGCAGTCTGGTCCGTCAGCAGGCGCAAGCAGTATCGGCGCAACGCAAGGTGCGTGCCGATCTCACGGTCAAGTTGCGCAAGGAATTGGGGACATACTTTGAAGAGTTGGCAAGCAACATCGTCGAGCGTACGCGCAAGAGTTACATCCCGCAGGGCGAGGGCAAGCGCGTTCCAAGCGCCGCGGAGTTGATTCTTGATTCTGATGATGCTGCATTGAATGGCTTGCTCAACAAGTATTACATCTCCATCGTGCGCGAGTCGTGGAAAATTTATAACACGATGCTGGGAGTGGACTTGGCGTTCAATCTCAGTGACCCGCTGGTAACGACGATCCTTGGCGGTGTCGGCGGCAAGATCACACAAATCACGCAGACGACACGCGAGCAATTGCAAGATGCTTTGCAAATGGGGAGCGAACGCGGATGGAGCATCGATCAATTGGTGCGCGGCGATCCCGACAATGGTATTCCTGGACTTCGCGATCTAATTGTTGAAACGTACAAGAATCGCGCCGAGTGCATCGCGCGGACCGAACTGGGTGACGCGCAGAACGATGCGGCGACCGTGCGCTATCAAGCGCACGGCGTCAAGAAAGTGCGGGTCTTCGACAACGGCAATGATGATGATGACGAACCTTGCAAAAAAGTCAACGGTGCTGTGAAAACGGTAGAGTGGGCAATGGAGAACAAGCTGCAACATCCGAACTGCACGCGAGCATTCGCGGCTGAGATAGACATCTAGTTCGTCGATAAGGAGATACGCATGAAGCGCAAACCATCAAGCAAGCCAAACAAAACCGAGTTCAAGTACGCACTCATCGGCGAGCCGGTAGTCGATGCGCGTGTCATCAAGCAACTATTCGCGATCATGGGCAATCGCGACGAAGGCGGCGACATCATTCATCCCGGCGCATTTGCAAAGACCATCGCCGAACATCTGCCTGACATCAAAGTGTTGTGGCAGCACGATTCATTTGCGCCACCCATCGGCGTGCCGAACGTGTTGAAGGAAATCACCTTGACTGAACTGCCGGTCGAAATCCTCGCCAAGTACCCGACCGCAACGGGCGGTCTGTATAGCGAGGTCGAATATCTCGAAACCGAGCGCGGCAACGAAGTCTATACCGGCATCATCAAGAAAGCCATCATTCGCAATAGCATTGGATACAGAACGGTCAAGGCGGATTTCGGAACCGACGCTGACGGCAATCCGGTCCGCAACTTGCGCGAATTGATGTTGCTCGATCTTAGCCCAGTCAACTGGGGCATGAACAGCGCAACGCTCAATCTCAAAGCGGCATTCCCGTTTCGCGACACCGGCATTGATGAAGACCGCGCGAAAGCATGGACGGTCCCAACCCTGGAAGATTTTACCGATCAATCCTGGGACGACTTGAGCGATGAAGACATCAAACGCATCGCCGGACATTTCGCATCGACAAAAAGCACGCCGCCCGAATCATTCGCCGATCTGATGTTCCCGCATCATGCGCCATCCAAAGACGGCGAAGGCAAAGCCATCTGGTCGGGTGTCAGCGCGGCAATGGATGCACTTATCAAATGCGACGATCTGTCTGATGAAGATATGGCAGCTTGCCACGAACATCTCGCAAAGCATTATGAGCAATTCAAGCAGGATGCACCCTTGCTCAAGTCGGTGATTGTTGCACGCCATGCGTTCAAAACCTCAATTCTTGTCGCCGATCTTCAAACCATCGAGGATTTCAAGGCAGGGCGCATGATCTCAGCGGCAAACATGGATCGAATGCAGTCGGCAATGGATGCCATCCAGGAAGCCATGCAGACATTGCGCACGCTGATGAAAGAAGCGGACTCCGGCAAGACCGATCCGGTTGTCGCCGCGGTCTCGCAAGCAGAGATGGAACGTCTCGCCATGCGCTTGCGCTTGGTCGGTTCTGCGATTCGTCTACCAGCATAGGACGTGAGCGCGTTTGCTCACGCATGAATAATTCAATTGTCCAAACACAGGAGGATTCTCATGGACATGCCCGAACAGAGAAAGAAAATCTTCGAACTCGTCGTCACCGCGATCATTACGCTAGTCATCAGCGTGGGTGCAGTGCTTGGCTATGACTTTGCACTTGCACAGCCACGCCAAGCGGCGTTGATGACGCAAATCAGTGCCTTGCAAGCGCAAGCATTTCCGCGCGATGCCGATTTCGGAATTGGCGTGCGCGCACTGCCAATCGTCCGCATGAACGGCAGCGGCACTCGCTGGACCTTCTTGAACGGATCGGCGCAAGACATGCAAAGTGGTTCGTATTTGTACTCGAGCAACAGCGACACGGTCACGGTCAATGACAAGCTAGCCGTCACCGGCGGCATAGACGCGCTGACCGTTGGCACTATCACGGCAACGAACGTTATCAGCACCGCCGTTGGATTCGACACGACTGGGAACGGATCGGTGAGCGCACCTGCTTACACTTTTGCGAGTGATCCAAACACCGGCATCTACCGAGTGGGTGCAGACAACCTGGGCATCACGGCAGGCGGAACAAAGGTGCTTGACTGCACCGCCGCCGGATGCACGACCACCGGCACACATACGGTAACGGGCGCGTCGGCGCTCGTCACGACAACCGTTGGCAGTGGTGGAGTTGGCACACTGACCGTTCACGCAGCAGCGACGTTTACGGATACGGCGGCATTTAACGGCGCGACAGATTTCAACGCGGCAATGAACGTTGATGCGAACGGCGACTTTGACAGCATCTCGGTCGCAGGGAACGCCGATCTAACGACCGTCAACAATTCAGGCGGCGACGTTACCATCAATGACAATGTGGTGGTTACCGGCACGCACTCAGTCGGCAGCTTTTTGCGATTTACCGCACCGGCAACTCTTGCGGTCACTCAAGGCACATCGTTCACGCCTCTGGCGTCCGTTCAGACGATCAGCAGCACCGCCGCGATCACGGCGACATCAGTCACCACGGCGACGTTTACAACCAACGACATCGTGTTCCTGACCAATGTCAACGCAAGTGACGCCATCACGCTTACCAATTCAAGCACCTTGGTATTGCCGAGCGCTGCGGACTACGCGCTTGGTCCCGACGACATGATTGGTCTGCGTTACACCGGATCCAAGTGGATCACACTGTTCTATAGCAATAACTAGCACGTCACAAGCATTCACCCAATGGGTGAAGATGTGAACTTAGCACATTTCAATTCCTTCGTTCGACTGACAGCCGTGAGCCGTGGCATTTGCAAACACTCACACTGTTCACTGACCAATATCGCTCACCGTAACTGGGAGCTTGCGAGCCGGTCCACCACTCGCGCCACGACAAACATTTTTGCAATGGAGGATCACAATGAAAGACGATCAGATCAAACGGCTGTTTCAGGAAGCTGGCGAGCTTCACAAGCAAGCCACTGCGATTGTCGAAGAATTCGCAGGCAAGGACATGCCGGCTGAGAAAAAGAGCGAAGCGGATCGCTTGCTCGATCAATGCCAAGCCAAGTCCGAACAAGCACAGCAAATGGTCCGCGCTGAGGAACAACGCAAAAAGCTCGAAGGCTACATGCAAGTTCCCGAAGCTGCGCGACCGCACGTCTTCACCGTCAAGGGCAACACCACGCCTGAGATGGAAATGAAAGCCGCCGCGCACCGCGCCGCGCAAGTCAAATTCTGGATGACTGGCGACAACACCGAACTCAAAGCGTTGTCGATTGGCTCGCAGACTTCGGGTGGCTATCTGGCTGCTGACACCACGTCTGACGAACTCATCGAAGGTTTGAATGAGTACGTGGCGATGCGCCGCATCTCGCGCGTCCTGCCCGCTATCCCTGCCGGTTCATACATCACGCCAACCGCCGCGCCTCTCGCTGATGCGGATGACAACTCCGAAACGGGCGAAGTGGACTTTGATGTGGTTGAACCATTTGGGGATCGCCGACTCACGCCGCACGAAATTGATCGGGGCGTGTTGGTCTCGACCGCGCTCATGCGCAATCCGCGTTTCAACATCGAAGCGTGGATTCTTGAGCAAGCGACGCAATCCATCGGTCGTCGCCAAGAACGCAATTTCATCCTGGGCAATGGTTCGAGCCGCGCCATGGGCATCTTGAACACGGTGGGTCTGACCTATCACACCACCGACACGGCAAATGCGATCTACGGCGATGACATTATCAACTGGATTTACAAACTGCCCGCCGCGTACGCTGCCAGTGCCAAGGCGCGCATCCTGTGCAATCGCTCGTTTATCCGCAAGGTGCGCACGCAGACCAAAGCGAATGCAGCAACCGATCTGCAAACGTACATCTGGCAACCCGCGCTTGCGCCGAATGCTCCTGCCACGCTCGACGGCGTGCCGTACGAATTTTCCGACAAGATGCCGACCGGTCTCACCACCGAAACATGGGACAACAACGCCGTGCCTGCGATCTATGGCGACTTTGACAAGTACTGGATCGTGGACGGTCTCGAAGTCTACGTTCAGCGCCTCGTCGAAAAGTATGCCACGACCAAACAAGTCGGTTTCTTGATTACGTCGTCCGTCGACGGCATGTGCGTTCAACCCGATGCGTTCATCGGCTTGAAAGTCAAGTCGTCGTAACAGCAAACAGATCGGATCGAAACTAGCACAGCGCTCGCCAAGGGTAGCGCTGTGCATCAACCATAAGGAGCAATCCAATGTTCAACCTTTTCAAAGAAGCCAAGTTCGTTCGCGCGATCACGCCAACCGAAGGTGTCGCCGGTGCCACTGACATCAATGGCGCGGTGTGCGATATGTCCGGCTATGATAGCGTCGCAATGCTTGTCTGCTTTGGCGCGATCACTGCGGGTGCGGTGACGAGCATCAAGGCGCAGCAAGGCGCGTTGTCCAATGGCACGGATATGGCTGATCTCGAAGACACAGCCCAAACCGTTGCCGATGACGACGATGAGCAAATGTTCATCATCGATTTGCATCGTCCGAAGGAAGAGTACGTCCGCGTGACCGTGGATCGCGGCACGCAGAACGCCGTTGTCACCGAGGCGTGGTATATCCTCTACAACGGTCGCCAGCACCCAGTCACGCAACCGACTGGCGTCAACGGCGAGTTGCATGTCTCGCCCGCCGAGGGCACAGCGTAATCAATGCTTGCCGTGTTGTGTGCGCAAGCCACTCCAAGCAGTATGTGCTTGCGCTTGAAAGCGCACATGCTATCGAGCGCTTGCGAATAGAACACAACACGGCAGGTCAACGAGTTAATCATGGCAAACCTTGTATTCGCGGCGGACGTACGTGCGCTAGTTGATACGAAACTCACAGACGAACAACTCGACGACATCATTGCGCAATGCGAAGACGATGTGACGATGCGCTTTGGCGAACATTACAGTGAGACCGATGGAACACCTAATACCGTCGCCGAAACCGTCGAAGGCGGCAAGCCCAGTCTTTTTTTGCGCCGTCGCATTCAATCGATCAGCAGCATCGTCGAAGACAGCATTACTCTTGCGGCTTCAAGCTATCGTCTTTGGGGTAGGCAGGGGCGCGTCGAGCGTTTATCCGAAGGCGGCAAGTGGGGCAAGGTTGTTACCGTAACGTACGTGCCAGTCAACGATAACGCGCGTCGCAAGAATGTCATCATAGAACTGGTGCGGATCACGCTCAGCCGCACTACCCTGCAAAGCGAAAGTATCGGCGGCGAATATTCTTACTCAACTCGCGGCGAGTCGCCCGAAGAACTCTGTGCCACGCAAATGCGCCGCTTGCAACTGGGCGCAGGGCTATAAAACTGTGTATCTAATCTCATGGAATCGTGCCCGTGAAGACGTGCGCCGATTCAATGACTACTGAAAGGGGTCCAAAATGTCCGATGTGGTTTTGACTGTTCTAGCGGGATCGCGCAGCGGCGTTGATCTGACCGCGAACAAAGCAACAGTGGTCGTCGTGAACAATTACTTTATGCCGAATGATGGCAATACGCGCCTGCACGTCAAGAATGCGACGGGCAGCACCTGCGTCGTCACCATCGACACGCCTGGCACAGTGGACAGCAACGCGATTGCGAATCCAACCGTGTCGGTCGCAACGGCGAAAGAATTCTTGATCGGTCCGTTCCCTAAGAGCGTGTACGACGATTCGAACGGGCGAGTCAAATTCAATTTCGATCAGACTGTCGATATTACAGCCGTGCGCGGATAAACGGTCATGGCATTCGCTACTTTTCTGATTCACCGTTGCACGATCAATCGCATCGCCAGCACCATTGCCGATCCATATGGTCAGGCGGTTTCGCAATGGACAGTCGCTGCGACCGATGTGCCATGCCGTTTAATCGAAAAATCAGAAAAGTTTTTGAATGACGAACGCACCGACATGGTGCGTGCGACGACGTTTACCTTGCTGGTGGAGGGCGACACCGATGTGCGCGAAAGTGACCGCATCGCGATAGAAATAGATGACGTGACGCGTAACTTTTCGATCTCGGCAGTGCTCAATCGTCAGAATGCGAGTACGGTGCATCACAAGTCCGTTGCGCTAAGCGAGATCGGTTAGCGAAGTGAAATGACCAAGCGCAGGGGCAAAGGATACAAGCTCGATTGGAAAGGTCCCGAGGTTCAGAAAAAATTTACCGAAGCGGTCGCCGAGGGTTTTGTCGATTTCGCGCTCACCGTCGAAAAGAATGCCAAGGCTGAACTCTACAAAGGACATGGTGTTGTCACCGGTACGCTCAGGCGCTCGATTCATATCGCGCAAGATGGTTACAACTGGTCTGGGGATAATGTTGAACCGAAGGGCGGTGGGCGGAATACAAAGGGTCAGTTCACCGCCGGTGCCCCAGAGCGTGGCGGCAAGCGCGTGAGCGCACTTGGTCGGAATGGCAAGCTGCTTTTGCAAGTAGGGTCAGGTATGGTGTACGCCCTCTGGGTCGAAATGGGTGGACAAGGTTTTGCGGGTTATCGTTATCTGCGAAATGGACTTGCCAAGACTAAGCCGATGCTCAGAGATTTTCTAAAACGTCGGGTCGAGCGCGTATTCAAAAAGTCAAAGAAGAAATAATCGATGATCGATCCACTCGAAACTGTCATCAACTATCTCAAGCGCGATACCGTGCTGATGCAAATGATCAGCAACCGCATCGCGACCAAATGGCAATCCGATTGGCTGCCAGACGCTCCTTGCATCTTGATTCGACCTGATGGTGGAACGCCTGACATCGATGTTCCGCACCAGCGCATCGGCGTAGACATTCGCTGTCATGCCGCGTCGCATAATGGGGCAATGGCAATCTGGCGACAAGTAGCCGACTTGGCACGCGCGAGCAAACGCGCAGTGGTATCTACCAGCAGTGGAGATGCCATCTTGTATTTTCTCAATCAGGCAGGCGGTCCAACGTTTTTATACGATCCCGAACTTGGTGCGGATTTTGTTTTGTGTCTCTTTGCGGCTGACGTATCCGAAACGTCACCGAACCCATCTTAAGGAGGATTTCAAATGGATCCAACTACACTATTGATTGGTACGGGCAAGGTTTACGTTGCGGCGGTCGGAACGGCGTTCCCTGCCCTAACCGCGACGCCCGGTGCATCGTGGACTGACCTGGGCGTAATGCAGGATGGTCTCGAGCTGACACCCGAACGCGAGATCAAGGAAATCGAAGTCGACAGCGAGTCCGGTCCGGTTGAAGCCGTCATCACCAAGGAGCAATTGGTGCTCAAGACCAAACTCGCCGAAGGCACACTCGAAAATTTGGCAAAGGTGCTGGGTCAAACGGTCACCGACACAGCGCCAGGCGCAGGTACGATCGGTACGCGCGAGATTCCGATGTACAAAGGCGTCGGGCGCGTGTCCCGCTATGCGTTCCTCTTCCGTGGTGAAACCTTGTCACCGTACGGTACGACATATCCCGCGCAATACGAATTGCCGGTCGGCTATTTCGCCGGTGCGACGGGTATGGCGTTCAAGAAAGGCGATAACGCGCAGATTCCCGTCGAGTTCCATGCGCTCGTCGATCCGAATGCGGCAACCGCAACAGCGAAATTCGGTCGCTTGATCGCCCAAGACGCCGCGGCGTTTTAAGGTTTGATTCAGGAGAGGATTGAACGATGAGCGACAAGATTTACAATCTCAACGAATTGATGGGTGGAAGCGAGCCAGTCCGCGTAAGTTACGACGACAAAGTATACGAACTCACGCGTCCCGCTTCTTTTTCCCCGCTTCAAGATTTCAAGTACGCGAAATTGATAGCGGAGTATCGTCGAACAGCATTGAAATTAGAGGGGAAAAGCAAAGCCAACCTCAGCGACGAAAAAGTTGCAGAGTTATTCGAGCAACTTGTCGACAAAATGCTTTTGGTTCTATGCCCTGAAAGTGATATTGCGACACTCCCGTTCAATCTCAAATTGAAAGCCATCGACCTGTACAACAAGGAGACGGCTGATAAACCATCCGCTAAAGACGCTAACGCTCAGGGCACAAAAAAAAAGAGGAGCCGACGAACTGGGGTCGCCTCTTCGCACGGTTAAGCTATTGGTATCATCTGGACTTTGATGCCATCGCGCGGATGCCCTTTCCCGCGATCCAGGCATATGCCGATCAAATACCGACGATGCAAGCCGAATTGCGGCTGTCGCTCTCGGAACTCGTCAGTTTGCCGTATCTCAAATCGGGCGATGCTCACGCGGCGATTGAGCGCTGGGCAGAAGAAGCGTACGGCGATACATCTATCGTTCCAACGGCTGGACCTAGCCCGGCACAACTGGCTCTGATGGGCATTCAGTATGTCAGTTTCAACGAACCATCCAAGAACTGAAAAGGTAATTCATGGGTTCTGAAAGCGCACTCGGAGCCGCCGTACTTGATCTTACGGGCGACACCGATTCTCTTGGCGCATCGATGAACGATGCGAAAAGAATAGTCGAAGACCATCTCGGCATCATGAAGGGCATTGTCGATGAAAAGATGTTGCTGATCGTTGGCGGCATTGCGGCGATTGCCGGCGGAGCGATTGGTGCGGCAAAGATCGGCGTCGATGCGCTGCTGAGCTGGAGCGGTCAGGTCAAATCGCTGAATGAGTTGCTCGGCATTTCAGGTGAGCAAGCATCGGTCTTTGCAACGGCGATGAATACGGTCGGGCTTTCGACCGAAGAGGGCGCGGGCGGTATCAACATCTTTATCCGCAATCTCGATGCGTCGCGCACCGCATCCCAGCAGGCGCTCGCGCAGTACAAATCTGCCGCGCAAGACATGCTCGAACAGCACAACGAGACGCTGGGACTGATGCTGGCGGATTGGATGCAAGTCCAGACCGATGCCGCCGAACGTACGATTGAGATTCAAGAATCCCTTGCCGATAGTGTTGAAAAAGTCAATGAAGACCTGGGACGACGACTATCTCAGATGGAACGCGAGCGCAATAAAGAAATAAAAAACTTTGCCAAAGAGCAAGCGCAGATCGAGCGCGATGCCGCGCGTGAATCGCAATCGATCAACCGAGAGCGGAACAAATCGCTTGCCAATCTGACCAAGGACACCAACAAACGACTCAAGTCGGCAAAAACCGCTGAACAACGCGCCGAGATCCTCGAAGAAGCCGCCGAGCGCAAGAAGGAAATCATCGCGCAAGCGCGCGAACGTTTGGCGCAGGTCGAAGAGCGACGCAGGGAACGCGCCCAAGAACTCGCCGACAAAAAGAAAGAGTCGCAGGAAGAGTACGCGTATCGCGTCCAGTTGGAAAAGGATGCGGCTCAACGTCAGATCGATGCGGCGGAGAAAGCTGCGCAGAAGCAAGTCGAAGCCGTCGAAAAGATGCTCGAAAAGCAAGAGAAGGCATACGAGAGAAATCAGCAGAAGGAAAATGATCGGTATGCCAGAGAAGCTGAGAAGCTGAGCAAGGCGCTTGCCAAAGCTGAAGAATCAAATCCAATGGCAAAGGCACTCAAGCGATTAGGCATCAATGCGCTCGACGCGCAAGGCAACATTCGTCCGATCAACGAACTTTTGCCGCAGATCATGGATGCGTTCAAAAAGTTTCCCGCAGGACCCGAAGCGAGCGCGATTGCCATGCAACTCTTCGGTCGCAGCGGCACCAAGTTTATGGAATTCTTGCGGCTGGGAAGCGAAGGACTCAAAGCTGCGCAGAAAGATGCCGAAGCGTTCGGTTTGATCGTTTCGACCGAAGATGCGCAAGCTGCCGAAGATTTTGGATTTGCGCTTAACACCTTGGGTTTAGCCGCGCAAGGTTTTTGGATGACCATTGGACGCGAGGTCTTTCCGATCCTCTCGCAACTCATCAACAATGGGACGCAGTGGGCAAGAGAAAACATGCCGGGCATTCAAGCAGGCATAAAGCAATTTCTTGATTGGCTTTTGCCGAAATTGCAGATGGTCGGCGATGCCATCAAGACCGGCGATTGGTCGAAACTTGTCGATCAATTCCTGGGTTGGCTCAACGGGGAGAATGGCGTAATCAAGCGGCTTCCCGGTCTCTTGGATGGGCTGACGACTCAAATCAAGTCGTGGGCAGATGTTCCAGAGAATCAAACCAAGATGAAAGAGATCGGCAAAACTGTTGGCACTGCTCTAGTCGACGGCATAAAGGGCATCTTCGAGAACAAAGAACTGATCGGCGACGTGCTCAAGGCGTTGCTAACGACCGGCTGGACATTCTTATCCGAATCACCCAAACTGTTTGGCGACCTAGGCGGCTCGTTCGTGCGCGGCTTAATCGACGCGATAATCAAAGCAATCACCGGCGAGGAAATGAAAAAAGAGCTTGGTGATGCAATTGAAAACGCAGTGAGTGGCGGATTGGGCGTGGCAGCGGCGGCTCTTAACCCCGCATCGTTACTCAGTTTCCTTACATCCGGCGGTCTCAAGTTTCCTGCTCTCCCTGGGCGCGCTTTAGGTGGTCCCGTTGCCGCCTATCAACCTGTCGTGGTCGGCGAGCGACGCCCTGAAATTTTCATGCCGAGCGTGAGCGGTCGCATCTATCCCGACGCTGGTGGTGGGGCGCGCACGACCTATGCGTACGTCAACGTCTACGGTGACGACGAAGCCAGGTTAGACCGAGCCATGCGCCGCATTCTGTATCGCGAGCGAGGACGATAGCATGGTCACGATCAATGGCATTCAATTTCAGGTCATCAAAGGCACGTACAAAGTAAATCCGACGCCGATGCGCTCGACGGCACGCGCGGTGAACGGAAAACCAACGCGCACCGAGACCGGCTATTGCGGGATCACTTACGAGATGCAATTGCTCTGCACCTATGCTCAATTGATCGCGCTGCGCAAATGGAACAAGGAATCGACACCGCCAAAGAACCTGCATACCTTCATCGATCAAGAGGGCATTTTGTTTTCGCCAAACACAGGGACGAACACACCGACGGCAATCTACAGCACTGGCGTGTACTTTGACGAACTGCGATTCGACGCCGAGAGCGGCAAGTGGGACAAAGACGGCATTTATTACGCCGACGTTGCATTCACAGTGAACGACAACACTGTACCTGTGCCTGACTTGATCGATAGCAATTAAAGTACTTTGGTGACTCGGATTTTGAATAAGGTCAAAGTCAATGACAACAACCATTCAGTTACTTCCAGAATCAGCACAGTTTCTTGGCTCGGCGTTCCCGCAATATCTGAAAAACAGTGGATCGAGTTTTCCGGTGAGCGGACTAGCATTTGACGCCGCAACTGATGAGAGTGCGTTCTGGAAATTCAAGGCAATCAACTATACGTCAGGCAACTTGACGCTCGATATATTTTGGTACGCCGACACTGCCTCAAGTGCAAATGTGGTTTGGGAGGCGCAAATATCCGCGATCACACCAGACACCGACACGCAAGACATTGAGACCGATGGATTGGCGACATTGAACTATGTGTCAGACGCGCATCTAGGAACGACAGGACAGCGATTGCACAAAGCAACGATCACGATTTCTAATCTCGATTCGCTGGCAGCGGATGACATCGTGCATTTACGGATCGCACGCGATGCGAACGGCACCAACGCAACTGACGACATGACCGGAGACGCAATTCTGGTCATGGCAACGTTGAGCTACAGCTAGGCAATATGGCAATTCGTTTTGATGCCAGTGGGGATTACGCACGTCGAACAGCATCACTACCCGCAGTGACAAGTTTCACTGTCTGCGGCTGGTGCTATCTCGTCTCCTACGCTGGTGCCTGGCAATATTTCGCAGGATTGGAGGATAAGCTAACAAACTCAGCAGCTTGGCTGTTGATCGGTGCAACTAACTCGGATGTGCTAGAGATTTCAACAGCGAGTGGCGGTGCCGCATTTGCGTCTTCTCCATCGACAGGCGCTTGGTTTTTCTTTGCGCTGACCTGCTCTGGCACCGGCGCGAACCAAGGCAACGGCTATTGGGCATACAACGGCGCAGGGACATTCAATAAAGTTTCAACCACATTGAATGCAAGTTTTACACCTGTGGTTTTTAATCTTGGCAATGATTCTTATTCGGAATTGATGAATTGTCGCTTGGCGCACATCAAAGTTTATGATGCAGCGTTGACCGAGGCTGAACTTTTACAAGAGATGAATAGCGCCCTGCCGTCGCGCACATTGAACCTGCACGCATTTTATCCGATGTTTTATGGTGCAAGCCAGCGATTGCTAGATTACTCTGGCAATGGCAAAGACTTGACAGCAGGCGGGACCTTGACCGATGAAGACCCGCCGCCGGTGGGATGGAGCAATGGCGCAGGCTTATGCGTAGTGGTAACGAGTGGAACTGCCTACGACAACAGCGTCACTGTATCAGCGTCACTCGCAACATCTGACAGTGGATTACTGAATGCCGCAGGCGGAATGTCTATCGCGGCGACCGCAGGCATGTCAGAAGGCAGTAATTGGAGCGCGCTCGCCGGACTCACACTGGCTCAAACGGTCGCGCTCATCAACAGTGGCGTTGCTGACCTTATCGGTGGACTGACGCTCTCCCAAGTCGCAGGACTTGGAAATAACGGACAACTTGATTCCGTTGGCAATGCGTCGCTCGACGTTTCTGCAATCATCGCGGCTAATTGCAATTGGAGCGCACTCGCCAGCTTGACGATTGCGCAAACGGCTGGGCTTGTACACAGTAGTTTGCTGGATGCGATTGGCACACTCACGCTTGCGCAGATCATTGAGTTAGGACAGAACGGACAGCTTGACGCGATAAATGGAGTATCGCTGAACACAACGGCTGGCTTGTCGACGAATGGCAACTTGAGCCGACTTGCTAGCTTGACACTCGAACAAACGGCGACGCTTGCCAACAGCGGGTTACTCGATTCCATTGGCGGGTTGACGCTCGAGCAGATTGTTGGGTTGGCGCAAGGCGCGATGATCGACGGCGTTGGAGCGACGGAACTCACATCGACGCTCAACGTCGTAAGTTCTGGCATATTGAATGGGATCAGCGCTTTAACGCTTGAGCAGATCGCTGGCATGACTGGCAGTGGCTTGCTAAACGGTTTCGGATCGCTCACGCTTTCGCAACTTGCTGCGTTGTCGATCACGAGTCAGTTGGTTGTCGTTGGTTCGGCAGAGATCGCCATCACCGCTGCGATTCAGGCGACCGCTCAAAGCGGAAATGTCATCGATGCGAGTGTATCGCTTGACCTCACTCTTGCGAAAACCGCGAGTGGGCAATTGGTCGCTGTCAATTCACTTGGGCTTGCACAATCCGTCGCTATGCACCTATCGACTTGGATAGCAGCGCAAGCGGGGATCGATCTAGCGGTATCCCAGTCACTCGTGGCGCAAAGTACGGCAACTCTGCTGTCTTCGTTGATCGTGTCGCTCGCAGCAGGGCTGACCAGTGGGGCAACGGTTCTAACTGTCAATATCACAACGCCAGACAGTCGAATGGTTACGGTGTCACTCGAAGCTCGCATCGTATCAGTTGAACTTGAGAATCGCACGCACGTCGTTGCGGCAGAGAATAGAACGTCGTCCATCGGATCCGAGACACGTATTTCTATCCTTGCGGCAGAGAACCGCATCACGGAGGCATGAATGAACACAGTAGAAGGGTTGAAAGTCAAACTTGAGAATCATTGGGTCGTCGAGTGCTTTGACAAAAACGGCAAACTCAAATGGCGCGATGAGTTTGACAACCTGGTTATGACCGGCGGCAAGAATGATGTGCTAGACAAGTATTTCAAAGGGTCGGCGTACACTGCCGCGTGGTACGTGGGGCTGACTGGCGCAACTCCCACATTCGCCGCAGGCGATACGATGGCGAGTCATGCCGGTTGGACCGAAAACAGTGCGGATTATTCGCAAGCGACGCGCCCTGCTCTGACACTGGGCACGCCGTCCGCCGGTAGCGTAGACAACTCCGCATCTAAAGCCGTTTTTTCGATCACCGGAACGGCGAGCATTGGCGGTGCGTTCATCGTCACTGTCTCGACCAAGGGTGGATCAACCGGGACGCTTTACGGCGGTGCGGCGTTCGCCGAAGGCAATCGGAGCGTGGTGAACGGCGACACCTTGAATGTTACGGTGACACTGACGGTAAGCTAATATGGCAACTTCCATTTACTACAAGGACCCCGCTGCACTGCTCGATTATGGGTTTGAGTGGCAGAACTGGCTTGGCGCGGACAAGATCGTAACGTCTACTTGGGATGTGCCGACCGGAATCACGAAGGTGTCTGATTCGCACACCGACACCAAAGCGGTGATTTGGTTGTCCGGTGGTACTCTCGACCAAGATTACAAAATCGTCAATCACATCGTCACAGATGGAACGGATGGCGCAGGACACGCGCGCACAGATGAACGCACGTTAACCATAAAGGTGCGTTCCAAGTGATAAGCTATGGAGTTGGATAGATAACGTGTTAGATACCGCTCAAGCCACGCGCATTCGCACCGCGGCGCATTCGCAAAACATTAAACTCGCGTCGCACGAAATAAAAGTCTATGACTGGCGCATCCATCACTGGATCGAAGCACAGCAAGAATCGCTTACCGATTACGCAGACCATGCCGAGGTCAAATGCGCTGATGATACGCTGGTGCGCGCGCGCACGCTCACGAACAATACGCTCGACGTGCGTGTGGCGACACCTGGCGCGTCGATCACCTGGAGCGCGAACACGATCACGCAAAACGCAAAGTTCGGCTTTGGCGTGGCGTTGTACGTCAACGGTCAAACAGTGGATGCGTTCTTTGTCGACTCGTCTGACAGCAAGACGATCAAGACTCGCCGCGGCACGGTTGGTGGAGGTACGATCACCTGGGGCGCAGCATCGACCGTCGTTACCGCGAGCACACAATACAGCAACGCACGCATTTTCCTCGCCGCGCCTGACGTAGACATTGTGTTTTACACCGACTCGCCGACGAGCAACGCTTCGAATATCTGCATTGCGCTCAAATCAGGCGGCGTGTGGTCGGCGAGCACCTGGGACTTTGCACCGATTGATATGGGCGTGAGCGGGATCGAGATTTATGGGATCGGACTGGCTCCGACCGGGATCGCGGCAATCAAGCTTGGGACCGGCGATTACAACATCATCTTCTACGCAAAAGAACCCAACGGCGCAACTGCGACGGGACTCTGGCAATGTCGCGTGTCGAATGTCATTGCGGGACAGACACCGCACTGGCAACACGTGTACCCGCTCTTTTCAAACACACCGAGCACGGTTGATCCAACGACGAATCAACCGGTCTCCCGCCTGTACGTTGGATTCCCCAAGGTCCAACAGATCGGGAGTGAGTTCTGGATCGCCGCGCTCGAAGTGAGTGCGTTCGCGGGGCATTACATTCAACATCTTGCGGTGATGCGCTCGCGCAATGGCACCGATTGGACGGATCGCAATTTCTATCTAGGCGGTTCGGACTGGTCGTTCTGGCGTTCGGCTGTTCAGATTCCGTTCTGGATCAACAAACTTTTCTGCGCGCAACCGGTTGTGGTCGGCAACTATATTTATCTCGTCGCTTACGATGCGGTCTATCGCACCGATGCGACGATCCTCTGCGGCGTGGATAACGCCGCCAAGCGCATCGATGTGACGGGCGACGTGAAAAGCTGGGATTATGATCGACAGTCGGGTGGACAAGCGGGACAAGGCACGCTCGAGCTCGCGAATCCGCTTGCGTACGATTCGAACATCTTGCGCAAGGGCGCGCGCATCGTCATTCGCGCCGGCTATTTTACGACGCAGGGCGAGGAACTCATGGACGTGTGGACAGGATCGATAGATGAAATCAGCAAGCCATACGCCGCGCAAGAAGGCGTGCGGGCAACGATTGCCTATCGAGACCTGACCAAATTGCTGACCGACGACGGCTACACCGCCGACGTGTTCTATTCGTTCTACGGTCCGGAGATCGTCAACCTGCCGACGATCTATAGCACGAGTCCCTTTTATTTTCCAAACGGAAGTTTTTCGCTCGCAGGTGGAATTCTCTATGGCGGTCTCGTCGTCGATGATCTGCCGAACGTGGACAATCTCGCCGTGCTTACGACCCAGCCCGCGCACGACGGATTCATGATATTGAAATTCGATTGTCGGCAGAGTTGGACGAACGCATACGCCGGCATCGTCTTTCAACTCAAAGACGAGACGAACTATTACGTCATCATTGCCAATGGCACCGACATTCGTTTGTATCGCGCCGATCCCACCGCCGAGAATGCCAACAAGAATCTGACGTACACGCAGTTGGGATCGACCGCTGCGGCAGCGCTTTCGATCAACACGGTCTACTATCTGCGCGTGCGCGTGTGGCATGGCACGCTTGCCGTCGAGTATTCCAGCGACCAACAAAATTGGACGGCGGTCTCACTAGGCAGTTATGGCACGTTGCCAACCGATGCGACGAACTGGGGCATTGTGCAAAAGGGGAACGTGAGTATTTCGCCGCCCATCGGTGAAGCACGCCTAAAGAACACAAACCTGACACCCTGGCGCGGTTTGAACGACGAAAACATGCTGAACCCTGTGTCGCCTGGGGCGTACATGCAGTACCTGGCTCGTGTCAAGACAGGCAAGGGGGGAGCGCTGCGCAGCATAGCGATTCAATTGCAGCGCGTGATTGATCTTGAACACAACGCCGCCTATATACCGTCGATGACGGTTCGATTTGTAAAGGATAAAGGTGATGCTTCATTCTGCGCAAGCATGGCGGATCTAGCCAATGTCCTCTACGAAACAACCATTGACTCATCCATCGTTCCTATCGCTTTGCAATCTACGAAGGTTGTCGTAACAGGGGAGTTGATCGACCTAGAACCCGAAACGTATTACTGGGTCTACATCAAGTCAAATGGGCGCATACCCGCCAAGACAGACAACAGTAGTTTGATAACGCAACCTGTTTACATCGGTCATATTGATCTGGCGGGGTTACCAAGTGTCAGCGACCCCTATCGCTGCTTTTGGAATTATTACGAAACACCCGATGGAAGTGAATCGGATTGGCAACTCCAACCGATCTCGCTGTGCGTTGCGGTTTATACCGCCTACGATTCGAGCGGGGTCGAAATTCAAGGCGTGCTGCATTCGAGTGGAGAAACCTACAAGACGATTGAGGACGTTGCGACGGGAATTGCTGCAAAGGCAGGTCAGTTGCAAGTTACGCCCGATTCAAAATTCACCGACGACTTTGATGCGGCGTTTGCCAAATGGGATGAGGCGAATGCAGTGGGAACGTGGGTTGTCGCCGCGAGTAGGTTATCGGGTTATAACTCCGACCCGAATGCCTGGGCATTCATCACGGCGGTTACTACAACTACGTTAGGTGATGTCTTGTGGCGCAGCATCATGCAATTTAAAGCGAATGGCTTGGCGGCTGGATTGCTTTTGCGCGCAACAGGCTCGCCCAGCGTATTCACCAAATCCTATTTGCTCTATCTCGCATCGAGTTCAAGCGGAAATGGTTTTTTCAAACTTTCAAAGATCATCAATGGCGTGATTACTCCGCTGACGAGCGTGCCGGCGATGGTCAAGATCCCGGTTGGCGTCGACTTTCGCGTGACATTCACGCATCGCGTCGGCATGTTCGCCGCGCATGTGAACGATTGTCTCGTCGGCATGGTCAATGCTTCGGCGATCACCACGCCCGGTGCAATTGGACTCGCGGCGTACGGCAACAACGCGGGCGGTTCGGTCGCCGAGTGGGATAGCGTGCGCGTGCCTGACCTGGATTCGCCGGTGACGACATTCGCGTTCGAGATCGGCGAGAATGCAGGCTCGGCGCTCAAGCGTCTCGTCGGCGACAACCAAGCCGATTGGTTCTCGCGTAACGATGGAGCACTCCGCATCGGATCGATGCAAATGCCGTTGTCGCTCGATACATACGATTCGACGATGCTCAGCGGCAACGAGACCGAGAGCGACCGCGAGTGGTTCAATCACGTGCGACCGACCGGCGACAACGTGCAAAACGCTGATCGCTTCGATGCGGAATTGCTAGAAGCCGAAGCATTGCGGCGTTTCCGCATCCAAAGCTTTGCGAATGCGGCGTCCGATGAGGATGCGTACGCGCGCGCCGCCGAGCCAATCAAGCGGGGCAGAGAGCTAACCAAAACTGGATCGCTCGAACATCCCGCCGTGCTCGTCAACGAACCGCGCGACCGAGTGACTGTTGCCAATGAATTGCTCAGTACGAGCGAGGATTACGTGATCGATTCAATCAACGTACGGTGTGAGGTGGGACAGAATGACATCACCCTTACCGAAACGCTTAATTGGCATTTGCTGGTTGCTGGTTAGTTTGGGATTGCTGATAGGGCAAAACATGTACCCAACACTTGCAAAAACACTCGACAAGCCGCTTCGACAAACAACCTGGGTCGGCGTCGTCACGTCGATCAACTATGCGACGCGCACGCTGACCGCCAATCTGCAAGGCGATTCGGGACCGGAGCGCATCCGCATTCCCGACACGTTTGATTTTGGATCGAGAGACAATCCCAAGATCGGGATCGGTTCGACGATCACCGTCCAGCGCATCGGCAACGAATATTTTGCGGTCTCGCCCTTGGCAAAGCAGGGTGGGCAATACGCCGTTTACTTGCCGGCGATTTATGGTTCAGGAGCCAAGCTCTATGCACCGCAATGGTTGAGCGGCTATCCGCGCATTGTCGGCACGCAACTTGAAGGCGCGTGGAAAAATCAGAATGTGCCAGGTTTGAAATATCAGCTCTGGTACAACTCAAATGGTCCATCGGCGAATGGCGCAAAACTGCATCCTGCGTCGCCGTTCACTGGGACGAATTTATCGGTGAATTGGAACTTGGGGCTGACTAGCGAGCTACTACAGAATGGCGGATTTGAAAGCGATCTTGTGTCTTGGCAGTTTGTGTTTTACTCAGGCAAGATGACGATCCAAGCCGCCATAACGCACAATCGGATTAAAGCTCTGAAATCCGAGTTGGTCGCTGGTGGAATCGACGATATTTATTCCGTTTATTATGCCGTCAAACCCGGAGAAACATACACGGCGTCCTTTTGGGAATATCTCATTTTGCCAGGAACCACCTATCCGACCGGGGTCTCGGTTGAATTGCATTGGTACAATTCTGCTCAGGCATTCATTTCGCTGTCCACCCCAATTAGTTGGAATGCCTCTGTAACCGGCGTATGGCATAAGCGCACAGGAACTGCCGTGGCTCCCGCGAATGCCGCCTATGTTCGGTTTCGTCCTCGCACAGCAAATGGCAATGCGGTGGGAGACGCCACCATTTATATCGATGATTGTTCCCTGGTTGGACAAGTTCCGATTTCTGCCAAAGACACATTTTATGCATTAGTCGCAATAGACGGCAATGGCAATAGCTCTCCATTTTCGGAGTGGTTAGCGCCCGTCTCTGTTTCATCCAAGGTCGGCGCAAGTTCAATCGAAATCGTTCCAGACGAATCTACGATTCGTTCGGAGAATTTCGCAGCACCCAGCACCGGATTTTCGCTCGATCCCGACAACGGTATGCAGGGAAACTTGCTCACCACCCCAACCCGCACCACACTCTGGCACGACGAAAGCGTGGTCACAGTCGGCAACGCGCTTGCAGATACCCACGACACCGCACAGAACCACGCGACGTACTCGTATCAAAACGCGGCGGCGAACGGCGACACGTTCACACAGGGATTTTTCCTAAAGCCCGGTTGGTATACGTTCAGCGTCCTGGGAATCACAGGCACGAACTCAGGCAAGATCGATTGGTATTTCGACGATGTGCTGTTGGAGATTGGACAGGATTGGTATGCCAATCCCGGCGTTTACAATGTGAAAAAGACATCGAGCATTGCTGTGTATGTGACGTACGGTGGCGCGCATACCTTGAAGGGCGTGGTCAACGGAAAAAACGCAGGCAGCGGCGGCTATAACATTCAACTGACCAAAATGTGGTTCACGGCGACGAGTGGACCCGTTGGTCAACTCGATTTCAGCAAACCACAGAACTCTCGAAATGTGATCTTCATCTAGCAAGTCATCAGAGGTCAAGCATGGCTGACAATCTATTAATTATCGACGGTGCAGGTACTACCAAATCCATTCGCACGACTGACAACGCCGGTGTTCACACCCCACACAACATCATCGATACGATCACCGCAGGCGCGAGCGCGGATATTGGCGCAACGAGCGATGCGGCTGTTGTGACGGACGCAAATGGAACATTGTCCGGGAAGTTGCGTGGTCTGGTCAAATGGGCGTTCGAACGAATGCCGGCATCGCTGGGACAAAAAGCGAGGGCAGCATCGCTGGGCGTTGCGCTGGCAAGCGATCAGATGCTGGCTGATGATGCCGCATTCACACCGGCGACGAGCCAGGTTTTGCCTGTTGGTGCAGCTTATCAAGCGACGCCTGACCTGGTGGATGATAACGACATCGGTGCGTTCCGTATGACGATCCGACGCGCATTGCTAAATGCACCGGATTACTGGTTACTCTCGCTGTCTTCCGGGACTCCGGTTCCGGCAGGAAGTGACATCACGAACCAAGGTAGTGGCGCGCTTGTCGCTGGTGATTTTCAAATCCGAGACACCAACGTACATGGTTTCAGAATTCCGCTTTTAGGGTGGCGAGATGTGACCATCACGTTTGCGAACGCCGAAGCATTCAATCAAAACTTGTCGGTGTCGATTTATGCCGGAGCAGGCACCGGCATCAATACCTATTTGATGGGCGTGACATATCCCGCAAGCCAAGTTTACAATTTTTCCATTGGTCACGGCGGGGCAGTTGGGCAAGGTGGTAATGCTGGCGGCGCAACGGTTGGCTCTGGCGTTTTCTACAACGTGCCTGCGATTGCTGGCTTTGGTTACATCGTGCTCTATTTCAGCGCAGCGGTTGCACCTGCTCAAGGAAATTTCAGCTTGGCTGTCTATCGACGGACTGGATAGCAATTGCGATGTGGTACATCATTCGGACCTTCCTTGAATTCGTTGGACTATGGACGCTTGCTATTCTGGCGCTCGCCTTCGATTGGCTACCACGTCGGATCGAACAAGAGACCGGACGGCGTGTTTTTACGATTGCCGCTTTGTTGGGGTTAATCGGACGGCGTGTTTTTACGATTGCCGCTTTGTTGGGGTTCATTACGTGCGGAGCGAGCTTTGCATTGACTGTCCACTTTATGCATTCAACGCGCACTCCCAATGCGCAGAACGTGGAATTGGACGATAGACCCATTCCCAAAATGTACCGCGTGTATTTACCGCTGGTTTACAAAGATTGGATAGGGACACAGCCATCGCCGAAGAAAGGCGTGTCAAGTCCGTGGACAGAGAACGACGCCAAGACGTTGCGGGCAACGTGGGCATACAACTGGTCGCCGAATACAAATTACGCTTGGGAAAATTTCGAGGGTGTGCCGATGATCTGGGGCATCGGCGACATAGACAAGCCACTCCTGGGCAATTCACAGTACGCTTTATTATTCAACGAGCCAGACCTGGTCGGTCAAGCCAATATTTCGCCCAGCGCCGCCGTCTCGCTCACGCGCAAGATTTTCTTGGCGCATCCAGACCGCAAATGGATTAGTCCCGCACCATCGCAGATCAATCCCGCGTGGCTGATGGAGTGGCGCGCACAATATGTCGAAGCGTACGGCGAAGAGCCGCCCATTACGGGCATCGCGCTGCACTGCTACGCATTTGTGGCGAGCGATTGCATCGCGTACGTGCGGTCGATGGTTACGTTAGCAGAAGAATGGAATCTCGATGAAGTTTGGGTAACGGAATTCGCGTTTCCGACTGGGCTGGATCGCACGCTCGCAGATGCGACGCACGAGTTGGAAATGTTCTTGGATTATCTGGACGACGAACCGCGCGTCGCGCGTTATGCCGCGTACACGACGCGCTTGGCGGGTGATGAATTCGAATGGGGTTCGCCCGATTACGCCAACATCGCGCCTTTGTTGACGTATCGGCGTGGAGCTAGGACGCCATTTGGCAGGGTTTACGCGCAACACTGATTTCGAGGAGGCGAAATGGTCGCTTGGTATTTTCTCATTGTGGCGTACGTCGTTGGAGTGGCGACACTTCCAGTTGCAATCCAACTAGTCATTTGGTATGTCAACGCGCACGCTTACGACGTTGACACTGTGCGCATGGCAGTGGCAAGCAACTCAGACAAATTGAAATGGAGTGTCGTCGGGTTTGTGAGTGCGCTCATCACGGTCGCGGCGGCATTTGCCTGCAGGATCATATCGGAATTTGCGGCATTCTTCATCTATGGCTGATCGAATAATCGCCGCTCAACATCAGACTAAATGCGTCGCGAGACTGGCAAGTGTGCTCAGTCACGACGCAGAAACTCAGCATAGGAGGATACAATGAAAAGGAGCGTTGTCTTATCGCAGGTCATCATGGCTGTTTTGATCGGCTTGGTGATCGGCATCATGGGTGCGGTCGGTGTGATCTCGATCATCTCCGCGCCAGTCGCAAGCGCGGCTTGCTACAATCCGCAGGACGATTTCTGTCCGCCGTACTGGACACCGAAGCATCAGGCGAAAAAGGTGGACGAAGAAACACTCGACAAGCTCATCGCCGAATCGCGTCTCGTCGAACTCAAGACTTGTGATGACAAGTGCGCTGACAAGTACGATCAAGATCGTGGCGGCGTCTTGACCAAAATGGCAGGGCTCAAGGAACTGCCAAAAACAAAGGTCATCAAGGCATTTATCGCCTATTGGGATTCACGCGCTAAAGCCGCGGATGATCTTGGCAAGGCGTGGGACCAAGGCGAGGTAGCGGCGGTGTGGGCAAACGACTTTGCTGATGTGATTCGTGCGCCGCATCCGTACTACATCTTTCCGGGCACCGACAACAAGCGATACTGTTTGATGCCTGATTACGGCGGCAAGTGTCCCGGCAAGTGGTAATCGTCGCCGTCACAACTTACAACTGAATAATCGATCATCAACTTTCGTTCATTTCAAGGAGACATCACAATGAAATGGTTGAACTTCCGATCTTTTGGCTCGATCCTTAAGATCGTTGCACTATTCGCGTTCGTGTTTGTGTTCGTGGCGGTTCCAACTGCATCTGCGCAGGGCAATGTGCCGCCTGCGCCGTCGATTCCGTCATTGAATGAACTGCTCGCGATGACGTTGGGCGCTTTGGGCGCATTAGTGTTCGTGGCATTCGCGTCATATCTTTGGGGCTGGATCGTCTCGGCAGTGCTGGCACGGTTGCCGCTCAATGTTCCAACGTGGGTTTCCGACTTGCTCGTCGCGGTGCCACTCGCCGGGCTTGCGGCAATGTGGAATGCGTTCTCGCAATTTATGAACGTGACCTATCCCGGCGTCTTGGACAAGACGGTTGGCGAGGCACTCCTTTGGCTTGCAAATTGGTTGGGGGCGTTGTTCTTCTCGCGCAAGGGTGGACTCGCCAATGCGTTTGATGTGTCGCGTTGGATTCGCTTGCGTCAAGTCAATAATGGCGTCGGCGTTTACACGCAGGCTGCTGCGCACGACGATGCGATTTTGGCACGCGCTCAGAAAGCGGTTTTGCTTTTTGAATAGGATAGCGACGGTCCTCTCTTGTTCTTCTCTCCTGCCGTCGCTGCGACGCCGGGGCTTGACCAGCTCCGGCGTCAAATTTTATATGAGTACCATAAATTTCTATTGACAACTCTAAGTAATTGTGTTATCCTGGGTTTGTCAGCGACGAAGGTCGCAAGGAGTTTTGATCGTGTTACATACCATATCGACATTGAGCATTAAGCGAAACCTGGGTCAGACGTGGAAATCTGAACCGGGGTATTTTCGTTCGCTCAATTGCCGAGCCGCCGATCAAATGCCCTTATCTGCCTTCGCCGGGGTGAGTCCTAACTAACTCACACTTACTGCTCGAACGTACACGCGAAGGCTGGAATCAACCACCTTCGCGTTTTTATTTGACGATGGAATGAAATGCGGAGGTTAACCACCTTCGCATTTTTGTTTCTCGCTCCCGTGGAGAAGCCTGGAGTTCTCATTTGCCTGTCACGCAAAGGATCGCGCGTTCAAATCGCGTCGGGAGCGCCTTGCGCCGGTGTAGCTTAGTCGGGAAAGCGTTTCCTTGGTAAGGAAAAGAGCGCGAGTTCAAATCTCGCCACTGGCTTATGCGGATGTGGTGAAACTGGGATACACAATAGACTCAAAATCTATTGATCGCAAGATCGTGAAGGTTCGAGTCCTTTCATCCGCACACCCGCCGCCTTAGCTCAATCGGCAGAGCGGCGCATCCGTAATGCGCATACTTCGGTTCGATTCCGAAAGGTGGCTCAAGGGCGTCTCTCGTTCTGTGGCGGTAGACGAGAGAGTAACGGTCGAAGAAATCGATCCACAAATTGCACAAGCCAATGTGCGAAACAGCGACGCCGTTCATTCGTCCCGAAAGCAAATGACGCGAGGGTTGGAATCCGAGCGAGGCGATATACCGTCAGCATGTGGGTGTAGCACAACGGCAGTGTACCAGTCTTCCAAACTGGGGAAGCGAGTTCGACACTCGTCACCCACACAAACGCCGGTGTAACTCAACTGGAAGAGTGCCGCACCTGTAATGCGGATGTTATCGGTTCGACTCCGATCACTGGCTCAGCAATCGCAGAGGCGGCGAAGATGGCGAGTCGCGGCGGTCTGTAAAACCGTTGCCTTCGGGTTGAATCAGTTCGAATCTGATCCTCTGCACTGGCGAATACACACATACCGTGTATTCGTGCATTTGCATAGATGGGCGCGTAGCATAATTGGGAGTGCGTCATCCCTGCAAGATGAATGGTGAGAGTTCGAGTCTCTTCGCGTCCACTCATGGTCAGGTGGTGGAATTGGGATACACGCTAGTCTTAGGAACTAGTGCCGCAAGGTGTGCAGGTTCAACTCCTGTCCTGACCACAATCGCTGAGTGGTGGAATACGGTATACACGACGGTCTTAAAAACCGTTGCTCGATCAAGAGCATGAGGGTTCAAATCCCTTCTCAGCGACCAAAATGCGTCGGTAGTTTAATTGGTTAAAATTCCCGTCTCCAAAACGGGCGATCTGAGAGTTCGAGTCTCTCCCGGCGCGCTAATGCCCTTGTAATGGCTCCGCCTTCTAAGCGGCAAGTGCATAACTGGAACTATGCGGGTTCGAGTCCCGCCAAGGGTACACCCGCGTGGCGCAATAGGATGCGTGTCACTTTCCTAAAGTGAAGGATGTGAGTTCGAGTCTCATCGCGGGTACACTTGACCTTGTAGCTCAATGGATAGAGCGTTGCCCTGCGAAGGCAAAGGTTGCGAGTTCGAGTCCCGCCGAGGTCATTGATGGAGAGTAGGCGAATGTTGGTTTGTCGCGTGCGTTTGCTAAACGCATCTGGCGTAAGCCAGCGAGAGTTCGATTCTCTCATTCTCCGCTCGTGGTGGTCGTAGATCAATCGGCTAGATCGTCTGACTGTGGATCAGAAGATTGCGAGTTCAAGTCTCGTCGATCACCCACCGTACGCGGCGTTAGACTTGTCTGGAGTGGTCGCTAGGTTTTCAACCTGGAAGTCGCGAGTTCAAATCTCGCACGCCGCACACTTGCCGCTTTAGTATTGAGGGTCAATACATCCGTCTGAAACATGGAAGAATGCGGTTCGATCCCGCGAGGCGGCACAGATGGAAGAAAGGCGAATGCTGGTTCGTCGCGACCGTTTCGAAAACGGTTCTCGTTAAACGCGAGCGCGGGTTCGATTCCTGCTTCTTCCGCTATGGAGAGGTCGCTACGTGGCAAGGTAACTCGTCCTGAAAACGAGCGCCGTTGAAACCGGTTGCGAGTTCAACTCTCGCCCTCTCCTCTGTTGGGACATGAGCATTCCGGTCATGCAGTAGCCTTTTAAGCTATGGAACAGAGTTCGATTCTCTGATGTCCCACACCTGCGCTCGTAACATAGCGGCAAGTGTTGCGGACTCTTAATCCGTAAACGCGAGTTCGAATCTCGCCGAGCGCACAGATTACAAATCGGGGATTGGGCGCGTTGGTGTGCCACTCGGCTTGGGACCGAGCAAACAGGCGAGTTCAACTCTCGCATCCCCGACACAATGCCTCATGGTGCAACGGTAGCACGGCTGACTCTGGATCAGTAGATCGAGGTTCGAATCCTCGTGAGGCAGCATGGACTCGTAGTTCAGCCCGGCTAGAACATTCCTCTGATAAGGGAAAAATCTGTGGTTCAAATCCACACGAGTCCACTCTCAGTCTTGTTATTTTGTGGTTGGAGTCTGCCGGTACGATGTCTCCTTGCCAAGGAGAAGACAGTGGGTTCGATTCCCACCAGCCACACTCATGCCCGCGTAGCTCAATTGGATAGAGCGCCAGGCTTCGAACCTGGGTCTTGTGCGTGTTCGAGTCGCGTCGCGGGTACTCATTGACTCGTAGCTCAATGGTTGAGCAAGCGGCTGTTAACCGCGAGGTTGCAGGTTCGAGTCCTGCCGAGTCAGCTAATGGGGATGTAGCTCAACTGGGAGAGCGCGTCAATCGCACTGACGAGGTTGTGGGTTCGAGTCCCATCATTTCCACTGCGGAAGAGTGAAACGGATATACAAATCACGCCGGTCCCATAAACCGGAGATACTTGGTTCAACTCCAAGCTTCCGCAATATTTGCCGAGACGACTGTTGGTTTGTCAAGCTGATCCCATAAGTCAGTTTACGTCGGTTCAATTCCGACTCTCGGCACTCATGGGGCATTCGTCTACGCTGATTAGGACGGTGGTCTCTCGAACCGCAAAAAGCGGATTGTCGCCGCTATGCCCCACTTGCCCGCTTCGCCAAGTCTGGGAAGGCAACGGTCCTACACACCGTCATTGCGGTGGTTCAAATCCATCAGCGGGCACTTACGCTCCGAGATCGTCTAACTGGTAGGACGCAACACTTTGAATGTTGATATTCTAGGTTCGAATCCTAGTCTCGGAATCATGGACCGGTAGCACGATGGTTCGTGCAGCACTCTTATAAAGTGTTGGTTATGTGTTCAAGTCACATCCGGTCCACTGTGACGCCGTGGCTGAACGGCAAGGCGCTCGGCTGCAAACCGAGTAATCACCGGTTCAACTCCGGTCGGCGTCTCCATCTTTGGTCATGCGGTTATTTATTTAACTGCATGGATTGGCAGGATGTAACATGATTGGCGTTCTAGTCCTCAACGCATCGTACGAACCATTGCACATCGTCGACTATCGTCGCGCGGTGTCATTGCTCGTTGGCAACAAGGTCGAGATCGTAGAACCTGGCAATGGCAAAGTGATCGCATCGGCGACGCATCGCATCGCCGTGCCATCCGTCATCAAGCTGCGCCGATATGTGAACGTGCCGCAGCGCGGAGCAGTGTGGTCGCGTCATGCTGTTTTGGTGCGCGATCATTTCACCTGCGTCTTTTGCGGCGAGAAAATGACAAGTGCGATTGCGACTATCGATCACGTCGTGCCACAGTGGAAATGCAAGGCGATGGGCAAGCCTGCTAATACTTGGACGAACACCGTTGCGGCATGTCGCAAGTGCCAATCGCGCAAAGGCGGACATGACATGCACGTAGTTGGAATGCGGTTTCACGATCCTAACTACGAGCCGCGCCGACCGCGCACACGTTATCTAGTCGTCACCTCGCAGCTTGCGCCAGAGTGGAAAAAGTATATCGAGATTTAAAATGAACGGACGACTGTTAATTCAGTCGTCCGTTTCCATTCAAATAGTTTCAAGACGATTATGCGAGGTTGCTTATTGCGCTTGGAATTGTGTCCAGCCGGTCTTGATCGCTGGATGAACATAGAACACATCGCCTTTGCCAACAAGTATCTTGTCCAGATTCTGCGAGCGGTATCCCTTCCAGTCCATTTTATTCGCCGTCTCGCGCGTCACCACGAAACGAATTGCGGTGTCGGCAACTTTGTTGCCGTACATGTTTCTGAAATCGGCGGTGACGTGGCAATCAACGGCAGACACATTGGGCATGGTTTGGAGAATAGAAGGCACAAGATTGCGGAACGTGAGTGCTTGAGCTTGAATGACCAATAGTTCGTTGAAATTGTCTACATTCATTTTGTAATCGATGACGGCAATGGTGCCAGAGACAATTGCGGAGTTGACGGCGAGCTCGTACTTTGATCCAACGGATTGTGCAAATGCCGTTAGATTGCTGGCGGGCGATAATGTCGGCGATGGGGGACTGGCAGAGGAAAGAGTTGATGCACTCGATGCGCTAGAGGACTTGGATGCGCTGGATGCGCGACTAGACTGAGATGAACTAGTGCTTGAAGCTCTAGAGGAAGTTTTGTTTGACGTACTCGGATAAAACGCATTCAGTAAAATGATTGCGCCGATAAAGCAGAGACACAGCAAGCATAGTGCTGCACCACCGACAACAACAAATAACCACGTCTTTGTTTTCTTGTTTGCCGATGTTGCTATAGGTGGAGCAGGCGGCACGTTGTCTAATGGTGCGCCACATCTCCCGCAGAACCTTTGATCGGATGGATTACTTGCGCCGCACGATGAACACTGCATTGTGTCACTCCTCGATGAGATACTTCGTTCAATTATACTGCGTTCACTTTGCTGACGCAAAATGTGAGCCATGAAATTATTCATGTAATTGCAATGATAAAAAAGCAGGACTCCTAAGCGAGTCCTGCTGCATTTGTCTTACTTCAAACCCCAGTTATCCACTGGGTCGGTGCGACGCATGGCGATCTCAACATCCTCACGTTCCATCTGCGCGTAAATCTGAGTTGTCGCTAGAGAGGAATGACCGACTTCGCGCATCACGGATGGCAGATCGGCACCGTTTCGAAGTTTCAATCGAATCGAGGTGTGACGGAATTTATGTGGATGACAATCGGGAACACCTGCCCGCTGCCCAATGTCGATCAGAATGTGTTGCAGCCGTTTTCCTACAAGGGGCTTGCCCTCGCGCGTAAGAAATACGTGATCGGTCGCCGAATTTGACATGCGAAAGATGGTGACATACTTCCACAATTCTTTTTGCGTGCCTTGCCCAAAGTGGACCTCGCGACCGATTGCCCCCTTGCCCATGATGCGCGCGCGACCATGTTCGATGTCCAGGTCTTCGAGTGTCATCCCGCATAGTTCGGAAGCGCGTACGCCCGTCGACAGCAAAAACTTGATGATGCAGCGATTGCGGCTGGCGAGCACGTCGGTGTATTCGTCGCACGCCTTCAAGAGTTTTTCGATTTCCTCTTGCGAAAACCTGGGCTTGACCGACTTGGGAACTTTGGGCGCGGTCATCTTCTCCATGGGGCTTTTCGAGATCAATCCTTCGCTCACCGCCCAATTGAAAAATTTGGAAAGTGAACGGAACGAACCTCGAATCGTATAGGGCGAAAGGGGTTTGTTGCGCGGTTTGCAATACGGGTGATTATCCAGCGTAGTCTTGCGCCCCTGCAAATACAGAATATAGTTTTTGATCGTGTCGGATGTGATGTCAGAGAGCAAGGGAGACGCAGCGCTGTCTTGTTGATCGAGCGATTGACCGAGTAGCCAATTTTCAAATTCGTCGAGCTTATCTTCGTACCATCCAATCGTTCCCGGCGATTTATTGACCACTTGATTTTCAAGTTTGAATCCTTGGCGAGATTGGTGCAGCGTCATCGATTTCATGCTGTTATCCTCCTTTGAATCCGGACCGAACTGTTGAACGCCCAACCGAGACTGTGTGTGTATCGGGATGTGCGCTAGTGTGTCACTAGCCCTAAAAAGCGAAATCCGCCGATGACGGCGGATCGCGCGAGCGTAAGACCCTTGAATTCAAAGGGACTGTGTGCATAAGTGCGCCTGGAGGGACTCGAACCCCCAACACTCAGTTCCGAAGACTGATGCTCTATCCATTGAGCTACAGGCGCAAGTGCCAGTGAACAGTGAGTAGAGAACAGTCAACAGTAACCTCACTGTTTACTGAAAACTGTTTACTGTTGACTGACGGAGGGTGGCCAACGGGTTTCGAACCCGCAACCTCTTGATCCACAGTCAAGCGCTCTACCTTTGAGCTATGGCCACCATGTTGACGTTCGCTATTCTATCACGAATAGGAACTCAAGTCAAAAGTAAAAAGTGAAAAGATAAAAGTATTGTACCCACTGAGCGATTTTTTACCTTTAGCCCTTCGACTTTGCTCAGGACATGCTTTTGACTTTTGACTTGATCGCTTGAGCAAGTTCATTCTGCGCCGCAACTGTCTGCTCACCCGTGCCTAGATCGCGCAGGGTCGCTTTGCCGCCCCCGTTCTCGTCGGGTCCGATGATGACGGCATACGGAATTGACTTGGCTGCTGCGTATTTGAGCTGCTTGCCCAGTCCCTCCCATTCAAGACCTAGTTCGGTGTTGATGCCTGCGATGCGCAACTCGTTCGCAATCCGAATCGACGTGCCGGCCAAGTCGCGATTGAACACGGTGACGAATACTTGCGTCACGGTCTTGCTGATACTCGGCGGATACATCGCGAGTTCGTTCATCACATCGATGATGCGCTCCATGCCGAATGCCGTGCCCGTCATCGGCAGCGATTGGTTGCTGAACAAGCCCATCAGTTCGTCGTAGCGTCCGCCGCCGGTGATCGATCCGATTTTCGGTTCGACGACGACGGTCTCGTAAATCGGTCCCGTGTAGTACGCCAAGCCGCGCACCATCGACAGATCGAATTGATAGTTGGTCGATGGGACGCCCGAATCGCCAAGGAAGGTCGCGAGTTGTTCCAGTTCGTTCAGACCTTCCATCGCGATGAGAACATCGCCCAACCGCTCGCGCACCTCGCCAAAGTTGCCTGATGGAATTGCGATCAAGTCCATCATCTTGTCGATGACGTTCGCGGGGATTTGGCTCTTTGCCATCTCGTCGCGCACGCCGTCGCTGCCGATCTTGCCCAGCTTGTCGATAGATCGATACAAGCTGCCGAGCAATTCGTTTGGCACGCCCGCATACTGTCCAATGCCCGTCAGGATTTTTCGATTGTTGATATTCGTGACGAACGAACTGAATCCCAATTGCTTGAGCGCCGAATAAATCACCGTCACGATTTCGGCGTCTGCTAACATCGATTTGCTGCCGACGATGTCCACATCGCATTGATAGAACTCGCGATAGCGACCTTTTTGCGGACGCTCGGCACGCCACACGGGTGCAATCTGATAACGCTTGAAGGGCTTGACGAGTTCGGGATACATCGACACGACGCGCGTGAGCGGCACGGTGAGATCATAGCGCAGCGACAAGTCTTCTTTGCCCTCGCGATGCTTGGCGTCGTAGATGAGCTTTTCGGCGTCTTCGCCGTACTTGCCCATGAGCGTTTCGCTGAGTTCGAGCACCGGCGTTTGCAGCGGCTCGAATCCAAAACGCTGAAACACTTGCTCTATTTCGCCAATGACGTACTGGCGCTGAAGCATTTTTTGCGGGAGAATGTCCCGCATTCCGCGCGGCACACGCGGTTGAATTTTTGGCGGCATTGTTGACCTCTCTCAGGAAATAGCACGAAACGCTTCGCGCACGAAAGGCGCGAAAGGAGACGCAATCTTTGTTGGTGTTTCCGTGGTCGTTGTGGCTGATAATAAAAACGGCGTGGATGCTACGCAATTCCACGCCATTCTGTTGACTGTCTACTGATCACTGTCTACTGATTACTGGCTCTTGGCGTGGCAAAGCGGCGCATCGTGATGGTGCGCATGATGGTGACGATGAGCCAAAGAGTTTCGAGTAATCATTTCGGCTGGGATTATAACACAGTTTGGCAAAACAGCAAACTGGCAAATGCGGTGCGATTATCCATACGTTTATTTCTGAATTCGTTGTTGTATTTCTCTGGCAATTTCCCAACAATTTGCGAAAACCGTATCCTTGTGTTAAACTGTTTTCAGTTGCCCCTGTAGCTCAGTGGATTAGAGCAGCGGCCTCCGGAGCCGTGCGCGGGAGTTCGAGTCTCCCCAGGGGTACTTTTTCTTTTCATCCCGGAGGGCGGATATGAAAGCCAGGATCGCGGCTCTCGCCGATTACGCCAACGTTACAGCCGACCAAAAACTGAATGTGATGGGAATCTTCAACGTGATCAATGCGCCGCAAACGCCCGCGGTGCATCGTCAAATGATGTTGGTGCTTTCTTTTGTCTCCGATCCCTGGGATGTGCTTGGCCAATTTCCCTTTCAGGTCGATCTGGTGGACGAAGATGGCAAGGTGCTTTTGAATCTCAAAGGCACCATGACGGCTGCCAAAGCGCCATCGGGCGAGCAAGCGACGACGAATTGTATTCTGAGTTTGAATGATCTGGTGTTCAATAAATATGGACACTATGAATTCAAAATCACGGTGAACGACGAGCCGTTTGCGAGCCTGCCTTTGATCGTTCAACCGATGCAACCCCCCCACGCGCCCGCATGATCGACGAAGCGGGCATCGGATAGAGGTGATTCGGATTGCTTGAATCGATACTCAAGCGGATTCAGCGCGCGGATGCGCTGGCGATCTTGGTGCTGGCATTTTGGCCGTTCGCGTTCTATTGGCAAGTCGCTCTGGGGCAGAAGGTATTTTTCGGCGACGACATCACCAGTCTCTTTTTCCCTCTCCGCTTTGAACTTGCGCGCTCTCTCCAGTCCGGACAATTTCCCCTCTGGACCGTTTACCTCGAATCGGGATTTCCAATCTTCGCCGAAGGACACATTGCCGCGCTCGATCCGATCAATCTCCTCCTGCATCTCCTGTTGCCGGTCTATCTTGCTTTATCCTATTCGATCCTCTTGCGCCTGGCGTTGACCGGAATCGGAATGTACCTGTTCTGCCGTTCGACCGGTCTGCACGCGACGAGTTCACTGCTCGCCAGTTTTGTTTTTGGCTTTGGCGGATTTATCCTGGCGCACCTTCAGCACTTGACGCTCCAAGCGGTTGCGGCTTGGCTACCTTGGCTGTTGTTATTTCAAAATCAAATGCAGCGTGCGCGGCGCGATGGCCAACGCGAATGGATCGTCTGTTTTTTTTTGGCGACCTTGTCGATTGCGATTCAATTATTCAGCGGATTTCCCCAGATCGCTCTTATCGATTTGATTCCCTTTGGCTTGATGAGCGTCGTAGGAATTTTATCTTGGAATCGACGGGAAAATGAAACGATTCGAAATCTGGCGCAGGAAATTGGAATCACAATTGTTGCGGTTGGATTGGGGGCAGGCATCGCAGCCGCTCAACTCATCCCCGCGGCGGAATTACTCGGCTTGTCGGTGCGTGCGACGGAGATGGGCGCGGAATTTTTCACGAGCTATTCGATCAAACCCGAATGGTTGACGCAATTCGTCTCACCGTATTGGCAACTGGGACAACCCAGCATGACGAATATGGAGTATTGGTGCTATCTCGGTGTCTTGCCGATTGGGTTGGCGTTCTTTGCAATGCGACGGCGGGGTGCGCGGACGATTTTCTTTGCGTTGCTGGCTCTTGGCGCACTAATCTTTACGCTCGGCGAGTCCACGCCGATCTATGGATTGCTATATTACGCCCCAGTCTTTAATCGATTTCGGGTACCTGCGCGTTTTTTGCTCTTGTTTACTTTCGCGGCGCTTTATCTAGCGGCGATTGGGTTTGAGGAATTGCAAAAGCGCACGACGAATACCAACCAAGTGAGCAAGCTTGCGACTCTGATCGGTCTTGCTTTGGGTGTGCCGATTCTCGGCTTGATCGTGCTGCCAAGCCAGTTTGCATCGATCGATTGGATTGATCTGTGGACATGGATGCCCTGGGTGCTAGGAATTGCTTCGGCGATTTGCATCGCACAGGCGTTTCTGCGCGTCAATCGTTCAATGTTCGTTACGGCGACGCTGGGTCTCGCCGCAGTCGATCTTGTTCTCTTCGCGCAACCCTTTGCGACGACGATCAATCCATTGGCGTCGCCTGCCGATTTGACTGTGCCATCGCGCCCGGTATTGGCGATGGATTCGAGCCAGACTCTGTATCGCGTTTTGACGACCTTTTACAACACAAGTCTGCGTCCGAATCATTTATTGGTGCATGGAATTTCCAGTCCGCAGATTTATTCGCCGCTGGGTCTAGTCCGAAACGAAGATTATCTTCTCAGCATGTCGCCCGCGATGCTCAATCTGCTCAACGTGCGATACTATACTCAGGTGAGCTATCCAACGCCAAAAGACGAGGCGCTGTGGGGTTATGCCTTTGGCTTGGATTTGCTCAAGGAGCGCGTCGATATTTCTCCAACGCGCGCCAGCCAGATCGAAATCGTGTCGTATGCCGATGGGATTGCGTCATTACCCGATGGCACACTCGCCGGAGAAATCACGCTGACCACACCGAGTGGTGAATCGAATATCATTCCCATTCGCGTTGGAAGCGAAACTGGCGATTGGGCGTACGAAGGGTTGCTTGCGCAAGTAAGGCACACTAAACCATCGAACAGTATTCGCTTTCCTGCCTACTTGCTTTCAGTAAGAAAAAGTTTTGACGGTTTGAAATATGACGCGCGCCAAAAACTAGTTGCGCCCATCGATGTGACGAGCGTGAGCGCGCGCTCAACATTGCCGAGCGGCGAACTGGTCATCGAAAGTGTCGCTCTCATCGACGACGAAGGGAATTCTACGTCGTTGGCAGAGTTGGCGGGGCGAAACGATTTTGCGCTTAGTTTCAAGAGCCATGCGGCTGCCATGTTCGAAAATCGTAATGTGATGCCGCGGGCGTTCATTGTGCATCAAGCCGAGCTGGTCGCCGATGACAAAATCCTGGGACGAATACGCGGTCTCGATTTTCATCCGGAGCAAGTGGTGTTGTTATCGCAAGGACAAGCGTTGTCGGCTTCTTCGGTCGCTCATTCGTCCGATCAAGTGACCATCGCTGAATACCAATCGCAGCGCGTCAAGTTGCAAGTGAAAACGGAACAACCCGGTTACGTCGTTCTCACCGATAGTTTCTATCCGGGTTGGCAGGCCACCTTGGATGGCGTGCCAACGCCAATCGAACGCGCCGATTACGTTTTTCGTGCGGTGCTTGTTCCGCCGGGTGAGCATACTATTGTGTTTGAATTCAAACCCACATTGTTTTATATTGGAGCAGTCATCAGCGTCGTTTGTTTGGTTCTTGGCATTGTGGGAAGCTATTGGATTTTTCGCCGATCAGATCGAGCAAGCGAGGTACGAGAATGACACTTTTTCTAACCGAAGCGCAAGTCGAACAAATCTTGACCATGCCCGATGCAATGCGCGTGGTCGAAGATGCGCTGCGGCAGATGGGCGAGTCGCGTGCGCACAATCGTCCGCGTCAGCGAGTGCGGGTGCCGAACGGAACGCTCCAAGTGATGCCCGCCGGTTTGCCGACGCGGGGCTATGTCGGTTTCAAATACTATACTTCGTTTCGCGCGCAAACTCGTTTTTGGTTTCATCTTATCGATGCGAGTACCGGTGATGTGCTGTCCATCTTGCAAGCGGACCGATTGGGACAACAACGTACTGGCGCGGCAAGTGGCGTTGCCACAAAATATCTGGCGAGGGAGGATGCATCGATCGTTGGGATTATTGGCACGGGCTGGCAAGCGGAAAGCCAATTGCAAGCCGTATGTCTCGCGCGACCAATGCGTGTAGCCAAATGCTACAGCCGCGACGTCAACCGTCGAAAATCGTTTGCGGAAAAAATGAGCGCACAAACAGGGGTGAACGTGACCGCCGTTGATTCGGCAGAGCAAGCGGTCCGCGATGCGGATGTTGTGATCGCGATTACGAGTTCGCGGGAGCCGGTTGTGCGCGGCGAATGGCTCAAGTCTGGCGCGCATGTCAACGCCGCTGGCGCAAATCGATTGGAGGCGCGAGAGCTAGACGATGCGGTGATTCAGCGCAGCGCGTTCGTCTGTGTCGATTCCATTGAGCAAGCCAAGATCGAGGCGAGTGATCTGGTTTCGCCAATCGAGCAAGGTATTTTGGCGTGGGAACGCGTATACGAACTTGGGCAGGTTGTGGCCGGGCGAATCGTCGGGCGTAACAATCGCGAGCAAGTAACGCTATTCAAATCTCTGGGTATCGCGGTTGAAGATGTGGCCGTTGGCGCATGGGTCTATGAGCAAGCCCGGAGTCGAAAAATTGGAAAAGAAATTGGCTTGTAAGGCGTTTTGAAATTCTGCCGGAGATGTGTATAATAGCGTTGTATCCATCGAGAGGTTGAGCCATGCACGCAAAAAACGTTCTGGTCGTCATTGGTTTGGTGGGGTTGGTTCTCTTGCTTGGCAAAGTATCACCTGCATTAGCTTGTGACCCCGATCGCGGCGATTTTGTGGGCTGTGCGAATCTTACGCCCCCGGCTGCCGCAATTTCTACAGTTATCCCGACAGGTGTGCCAACTGCCGTTCCTACTTTGATCGCGTCGGGCAGATCCAACTTGGACAACGCAGCAAGTTTGACAAATATCCCGACGAATCCGGATGGTTCTTTTCCGCTGGCGTGTCTACTACCCGATGGCAATAATGCATCGAACGCGTTGGGTGTGTCTCAATTGTGTCCTGCATTGCCTCTGCTTATCCGGACTGTGAAAGCACCACCCCCACCAACGCCCGCGCCTAAGGTCGTGGTTGCGCCTACCGCGGTTCAACCCAAAGGCGATTCGCCTGCTTCTGCCAAAACAGTCACCGATGCGTTTCAAGTGATCGAACCTGGCGGAGTTCATTGGTACAAGATCGATAATGGCAGAAACTTTTATCTCGACGTCTATATCGATGCCAATGGTGCCAGTGGCATAACGCTCGCGTTGTATTCTCCCGAACAAACCAATGCGTTGGCCGTTGATCTCCCTCCCAAAGGGCGCGGCGGTCCGGTCAAGAATCAACCGCACGATCTGCTTTGGAAAGGTTCATACGCCACCGGCGTGTGGCATGCCCTAGTTCGAAATTACAATTCTGCGCCAGTGCAATACAAAATAGGCATCGCTCAGACGGCATCCGACCGGAATTGCGTCACTTATTGGGAGCGGGTGAGTGGCACGATGACGCTGTGGACGGATTGCGGACTGTATCAAGATGTTGATAACTTTGGCAAGTAAGTGATTGCCTTGTTCATCTAGAAACAGTCGCCGAAATGCGGCGACTGTTTTATTATTGACGCGTGTTGTACGTTATGCTATGATTGCGTCGCATTCATGAGGACACTGTGAAAATAAAAATCCTTGTTTCTGCTCTTGTGTTTGCCCTGCTTGCTTTTTTGACGCCGCTTGCTTCGTTTGCGTGTATATTGGAAGAGGATGGAACATCGTTGCGGTGCAATCTCCGACCACGTTCTGTGCCTTCTCCCACTCGTGTTGTTTCCGCCGCCGTTCCAGCCCTGGCAGTAAAAATTCCGAGCGGCACCAGCCCCATTGAGGCGCGCGAGATTCCGAACGAATGGCAATTGATGCAACCGCGTACAAGTATTTGGTTCAAGACCGACTATAGCAACAATTATCGACTGCTTGATTACTGGCTCGAAACCAATCGCGCCGATGCGTTGAGTTTTGCCGTCTACTCACCGCAACAGAGCGATGGGCTGGGCGCGGATACCAAACCGGTTGGACGTGGGACTCGTAGCAAAAACGATCCCGATACGATCATCCGCTGGAAAGCGGACTATGCCTGGCCGGGAGTTTGGTATCTGCTGTTGACGAACCATACTGACGAGCCAGTTTCGTACAAGCTGAATCACAATCAAGAAGCGGTACCCACCAAGGCTTGTATATCCTATTGGGAACCTTTGAACGGCTCCATGTTCTTGTGGACGGACTGCGGTCGCTACGGTCCGCCTCATCCGTGATCGAGGTTGACGATGTTTGATGGCGGACATCTCGTTGCGAAAATGCTCAAACGCGAAAATATCGATGTGGTATTTACGCTATGCGGTGGACACATCATGCCGATCTACAACGGCTTGCTCGATGAAGGCATTCGCATCGTCGATGTCCGCCACGAACAAGCGGCGGCTCACGCTGCCGATGCGTACGCGCGCCTGACGCGCAAACCCGGCGTGGCGATTGTCACCGCCGGAGTCGGCGTGACCGATGCGGTGACCGGAATCACGAACGCTTTCCAAGCTGATAGCCCCATGCTTCTCATTGGCGGTCAAGCGCCAAGCGACCAACTCCAAATGGGTTCGCTCCAAGAACTCGATTCAGTGACGCTGTTATCGACGGTGACCAAATGGTCACGTTCCGTTCTCCACACGCGCCGCATTCCCGAATATCTCTCCATTGCTTTTCGTCACATGTATGCCGGACGATTCGGTCCTGCCTTTCTCGAAATTCCCATCGATGTGTTGCTGGGCGTTGCCGATGAAGCCGAAGTAGACATACCCGAAAATTATCGCACGACAAGTGTTCCGCGCGGCGATGCGGAAATGATTGCGCGCGCGGCTGGCTTGTTGCAAAAATCGGAACGGCCGGTGGTTGTGGCGGGTAGCGAAATCTGGTGGCGCGAGGCAAGCAATGCGCTCGCGCAATTTGCTGAACGCGCTCAAGTCCCCATTTATCTCAATGCAATGGGGCGCGGCGCGTTGCCACCCAGTAATCCTCACTTGTTCAACGCCTCGCGCAAGCACGCGCTCAACAACGCCGACCTGATTCTCGTCGTCGGCGCACCACTCGATTTCCGCTTGGGCTATGGCAAGTCGCCGGCGTTCAACGCGAATGCGAAAATTATTCAAGTCGATATTGATGCGCGTGAGATTGGGCGCAATCGTGGTGCGGATGTTGGGATTGTTGGCGATGTGCGCGCGGTGTTGGAACAGCTTGCAGGAGCGGTGTCGCCGCGCAAACGCGATGCATGGCTCAAAGATTTGCGCGAGCGGGAGGAAAAGGAACAGGCGAAGCTCACCGCGCTGATGAACTCGGATACGATTCCCATTCATCCGCTCCGCCTCGTCAAAGAAATTCGCGATGTGCTGGACGATGAGACGATTGTCATCGGCGATGGCGGTAACATCGTGTCGCAAGCGGCAAAGGTCATCAACGTGGCAAAGCCAGGGCATTGGCTCGACCCCGGCCGATTTGGGTGTTTGGGTGTGGGCGTGCCATTCGCGATTGCCGCCAAGGTCGTTTATCCGCAATCGAAGGTGATTGTCATCAACGGCGATGGTGCCTTCGGCTTGAACGGTTTTGAATTCGACACAGCCGTGCGTTTCAATTTGCCGATGGTTTCTGTGGTCGGAAACGACGCAGCTTGGGGACAAATTCGCGGACCACAAATGAATTTTTACGGCGCAGACCGTGCGGTTGCGTCCGCGCTCGCGTTATCCCGCTATGACGAAGTGGTGCGTGTGCTGGGCGGTCACGGCGAATTCGTCGAAACAGCGGGCGCGATTCGGCCCGCGCTCGAGCGCGCTTTGGCTTCGGGTAAACCTGCGTGCGTAAATGTTCGAATCGATGCGGAAGCGAATGCGGCGGTGAGCGCAAACTCGATGGTGGTGTAGCAAACAATGACGAAAATCACAGAGCTTGGAGATGTTTCCGACACAACTCCAAAACCGGTTCAGACCAACGCGGTGAAACCTTCGGGTTCGGGTTGTCTGCGCTCTCCTTTGGGCACTCGTCGCCGCCGCCAATTTTGGGGCTGCGTGGCGCTATGGCTTCTTTCGGTTTTTCTGATTTTCCCCAACCTGGGTTCTCCCCGTGCTATTGTCTTCGATGAAACCTATTTCATTCCGACGACGCAAAAATATCTGAATGGTGTTTTCTTCCTCGAACCGCATCCACCGCTGGCGAAACTTTTGATCACCGCGGGGCAACTTGCTTGGGACCCTGAAATTCGACCGAGTGAATTTATCACCGTCGAAAAAATCGACCGCGACTGGTCACCCGATTGGGATATTACGGGCTATCGATTTGCGCCTGCGATTTTTGGAACGCTGATCGCGCCGCTTACGTTTTTGATTTTAAGCATTGTCCTCGAAAGTCTTGTGCTGGCATTTCTTTTTTCGGTACCCGTCGTCTTTGATAACGCGCTGATCGTTCAATCGCGCGCCGCATTGATCGACAGTTTCCTGCTGGTCTTTGCATTGGCATCGATACTGGTGTTTGCCTACCTGAGCCGTCGCGTCGATTGGCGGTGGCGACCGCTCATTTTGCATTCGCTGTTGTGGGGTGTGCTGGCGGGCTGCGCAGCAAGCGTCAAGTTGACGGGGCTTGCAGTGCTCGCACTATTGGGTCTTTACGGTTTGAAACTCTTGTGGGCGCGACAGATCAAGCGCGGATTGGTCGTCGGAACATTTTTTAGCATTGCGTTCTTGATCACCTACCTGGGATTGTGGGTGATTCATTTTTCGGTGGTGACCCATATTATCGGCAGCCAGGATTATGGTATTTCGGAACAGCACAAGCAGATTCTCAACGGCGAAGTCACGGTCGATCCGGTCACGCGCTTGGTCGTGCAGATGAAAGACGCGGTCGATTATCAGCGGCGTTACGAAGCCGGTGTGCCGAAATTGGACCTGACCAAGCCCGACGAAATCGGCAGCCCTTGGTATTGGTGGATGGTCGGCGGCCGCGCGATTGACTATCGCTGGGAGACGCCGGACGGCAAAGCGCATGGCTATGTTTATCTGCTCGGCAATCCGATGACGTGGCTTGTTTCGTTGCTCGGTGTGATTTTGGGCACCGCGCTCATCCTCATCGATTTGCTGTTTGCCGTACTTGGGTCTGGGCAACGGCAATGGCTCTATTCGTTGGTAGCGTTGTATTGGGGGTACATGATTCCGATCATGTTCATCGAGCGCGTGATGTATCTCTATCACTATTTGCTGCCGATGATTATTGGCGTCATGTTGTTTGCGCTTGTCTTTGTGTTTGCGCGGCGCATTTCCTGGAATGCCAAGCGTGTTTCGCTGACCGTGATCGTGATCTTGGTGATCGTTGCGTTCTGGGCTTACAAGCCGTTCACGTATAACGAATTGCTAACCAGCGCTCAATTCCAGCAACTCAACATTTGGGCTGGCTGGGGTTTGCAGTGCGTTGGCTGTCAATAATTCTGGATTTGGGATTTTATATTTGAATACATCTAAAGGATGCTATCTATCTTGCAAGTCGGGGATTGCTTCGTCGCTCCGGTGGCTATTGACAACGACACTGATTCACGACGCTCCTCGCAATGACAAATTGCAATGACAAATCGGCAATCGCAAATCGCAAATCCAAAATCATAAATCCGAAATCCTAAATTGACTCAATCACCTAATCACCCACACTCCCAAACTCCATCCCAATCTTGGCAGCTCCTCACGGTTCTGTTTGCCCTCGCGAACTTTTTGGAAGTCGCGGTTGTCGCGCATTTCGTTCTCTTTACCCCGGCGTACCTCAACGCAATTGGTTTCAGCAAAGCCGACATCGACGCCTGGACCGGACCGATTTCTGCCATCGCGTTTGCGGTCGGCATTTGGTTCGTACCGTTCTGGGGTGTGCTGGCGGATCGACATGGACGCAAGCCGCTGATTCTGCGCAGCAACTATGTCGAAGTGGTGGCTATGGCGCTCGCCGCGGTCAGTCAGAACCTGTGGCTCTACCTCGTCGCACGCGCGTTGTCGGGCTTTGCGCTTGGCAACACCGGATTGATGTACGCCTCGCTGACCGAAGTTGCGCCGAAAAATCGGGTGGCGCTCGCGCTCAGTTTGGTGAATGGTTCCGCGCCGCTTGGTTCGTTGGCCGGCGGATTGCTCGGCGGCTGGATCGTTTCCGAGTACGGCGTCCACGCGTTGTTTGGGATCGATGCCGTTGTGAGCTTATTCACGGCGATTGTCCTCACCGCGTTTTATCGCGAGACGTTTACGCCCAAGCCCACGCCGCCGATTGCGACGATGTTGAGCGATGCTATGCGCGCGGTGATTCATTCACCCGTCGCGGTGACGATTTTCATCGTCAGTTTCGTTTCCAGCATGGCTTTCTTTTTCTCGTTTCCATACTTGCCTGTGCGCATCGGCGAAATCGTCGGCGAACGCGAAGCGCCGTCGATGATTGGATTGGCACAGGGATTTGCAGGTGTAACGACGTTACTGGGTTCGGCAGTCTGGGGTGCGCTTGCAGAACGCGCGGGGCATCGTCGCTTGCTCGCGTTTCTCATGGCGATTGTGATTTTGCTTTGGCTGCCGATGTTCGTAGCGCAGGATATTACGGCGCTAACAATTGGCTGGGTGTTGCTCAACGGCGTCAGCCCATCGGTGAGCAGTTTGATGTACACGATCATCAGCTTGAATGTTCCCACTGAAAAGCGCGGATCAATTCTAAGCATGATTTATCTCCCGATGAATCTCGCATTCATCATCGGACCGTTCACGGCGTCGTTCGTCGCGCGTGGGTTCGAGGTGCGCGATGTGTTTTTGGTGTCGGCGGGTTTTTCGCTCGTTGCGTTTTTGATTTTTGTCATGACAGTGCGAAATACAAAAACAAAGTTGACTGAGGTTTCAACCAATTGATTGTTTGTTTTTCTCGTCTGAATATTGATGAAACCAATCTATAGTCGTGATCATCTGCATTTGAACGAGGAAGGTTACAAGGCGCTCAATGTTGAGCTTGTTCGAAAATTGAATTCGATTCGGTGAACCAAGAGGAGAGATCCAATGTCGCATCTTGAAAACAAAATTGCACTCATCACCGGTGGCAGCCGTGGACTAGGACGCGCCATCGCATTAGCGTACGCCGAGGCGGGGGCGGATGTCGCAGTGACGAGTCGCACACTCGAAACGTGCAACGAGGTGGTCGATGCGATTCGCGCCAAAGGTCGGGGTGCGTTTGCAGTCGAAGTCGATGTGAGCGAAAGTGAATCCGTCGCGAAAATGGTCGAGCAAACGCGCAAGGAATTTGGACGCATCGATATTTTGGTGAACAGCGCGGGAGTCGGCTGGGCAGAGAAACTGGCGGACATGAGCGACGGAACATTCGATTGGATTTTGAAAACGAATTTGTACGGCACGTTCTATTGCTGTCGTGAAGCATTGCGCGGCATGATCGAACAGAAAAGCGGAAGCATCATCAACATCGCGTCGGTCGCGGGTATCAAAGGACCTCCAAGCTTGGGGGCGTACGCGGCGAGCAAGGGCGGAGTAATCGCGATGACGAAGGTGTTGGCGCTAGAGAATGTGCGCTACAACGTGCGTGTGAACGCGATTGCGCCCGGATATTTTCGCACCGATATGAACTCGGCGGCGCTCGACGATCCCAACGCCGGTCCAAAAATCGTTGGGCGAATTCCGATGCGGCGTGCGGCGAATCCCGAAGAAATTGGCGGATTGGCGGTGTATCTCGCCAGTGATGAAGCGTCGTTTGTGACAGGTGAAGTGTACGGTATCAGCGGCGGTGAAATGGCGCTGTAGAGCAAGTTTCCAGACTGCCCACGGGCACTAATTGCGGTTTTGGAGTCGAGTCCTTCGACTTTGCTCAGGACGGGCTGTTTACACGATTGCGTTGGCGTTCGCAGCGACCCGCCAAAGCGTCGAGTCCTCGCGAAGCGTGCAAAACCGCGGCTTGTGACCGTGCCAAGTATAACTTGCTCAGGTAGTGGCAAGTGAGTAACTTGCCCTACGTGGAGTTACTTTGGATCAAAAGTGGTGGGTATTGCTTGCCGTCGGCGTAGGCACATTCATGTCTGCGCTCGACGCCAGCGTAGCGAACATTGTCTTGCCGGTTGTCAGTAAAGATTTTGGCGTGGGTGTGGCGACGATTGAATGGGTGGTGACGATTTATTTGCTTGTCGTCAGTGGGTTGCTGATTAGCTTTGGTCGGCTCGGCGATTTGCGCGGACACAAATCAGTTTACATTTTTGGATTCTTGATTTTCATTGCAGGGTCGATCCTGTGTGGCATAGCGCCCAATGAACTCGGTTTGATTGCGTTTCGTGCGTTGCAAGGTATTGGCGCGGCGATGCTCTTTTCCAACTCGCCGGCGATTCTCACGCAAAATTTTCCACCGTCGCAGCGCGGGCAGGCGCTCGGCTTGCAAGCGACGATGACGTACCTGGGTCTGACGGTCGGTCCATCGTTTGGGGGCTGGCTCACCACGCAATTCACTTGGCGTGCCGTATTTTATATCAACGTTCCAATTGGTTTGCTTGCGGTGCTTCTCAGTCAACGCATGATTCCGCAAGACAAACCCAGCAATAATGCCGAGCCGTTTGATCTTGTCGGCGCGGTGCTGTTCATGATCGGCTTGATCGTTCTGATGCTGGGATTAAATCAGGGATACGAGTGGGGCTGGACCTCGCCGATTATTTTGTCGCTGCTTTGCATTGCCGTTATCGTTCTGGGAATTTTCGTCGCGATTGAATCACGCATTCCACATCCCATGCTCGACCTGACATTGTTCCAACGTCGATTATTCTCGGCATCGACAGGCAGCGCAGTGCTGAACTATATCGCGCTTTACAGTGTGATTTTTTTGATGCCATTTTATTTGATTCAAGGACGCGGACTGAATGCTGCCCAGGCAGGACTGTTGCTCACGGCGCAGCCACTCGTGATGGCGATTGCCGCGCCAATTAGCGGCACGCTGTCGGATCGAATTGGCGCGCGATTGCTGGGAACGATGGGCATGGCGATTATGGCGCTGGGGTTATTTTTGCTTTCGCGCCTCGGCGCATCGTCGCCGCAAAGCGATGTGGCGCTTGCGCTCGCGGTTGTTGGATTAGGCACAGGGATTTTTATTTCGCCAAACAATAGCGCGTTGATGGGGTCTGCGCCGAAAAATCGACAAGGCATAGCGGCTGGCGTCCTGGCGTCAGCACGAAACGTGGGCATGGTGCTGGGCGTCGGCTTGGCGGGCGCGATTTTTTCGACGGTACTCGCTCAACTGGGGAATGCGCCGGACGCATTGTTCAGCGCCGTCGATGCGGGATTTTTTGCAGGATCGATTGTCGCGTTGCTCGGTGCGGTGACATCGATTGTGCGCGGAAGCGGGCAGGTGTAAAACTAGAAACCAGGGTTCTCTCTTTCGGAGAAACCTGGTTTTTGTATTTCAATCTATCTGAGCGACAACCAACTTGTCCACGCCCGATTCTGCTGCCCACACTTGCCCAGGACGACCATGGATTTGACGAACGTTTGCCGACCGGCTTGGGAACGGAAACACGTCGAATTTCTCCGTCGATGGATCAAAACGCACGAGTGCATTTTCGCTCCACTCGCTCAACCACACCATGTCGCGGTCATCGACAAATACGGCGTAAGCTTGCGGCTGATTGCCAGGCAATATAAATTCGCGCCATTGGCCCGTCGCCGGATCGTACATTCCGACTTGACCGGCATTCCACTCGCTGACCCACACACGCCCTTTTGAATCCGACCACACTCGACGCGCCCCTTGTCGCGTTGTCGGCGACTCGATGACGGTGGCTTGCCCTGTTTGCGGATCGACGCGTGCGATGTGACTACCAGCGAGCGACGCGTAATACACGTCCCCGTTAGGTGTCGCCGTGATGCCGTACGGTCCCACGCCGCGCGGTGCATCGAATACATCTATTTTCCCGCTTGCTGAATCGAGGCGACCATAGACTCCGCTTTGTCCAGTGAACCACAAAATTCCTTGTCGATCAAACGCGGCAGTGTTGAGATTTGCCCCACGCCTATCAGCCGGCAAAGGGAATCGCTTTACTTGTTTGGTCGTTGGATCGACGCGCACAATTGCGTTGAGACCACTGTCGGTGATCCACGGCGCGCGGTCAGGTCCGACGATTACACCATGCGGCGCAGAACCGCTTCCCAATTTGATGTGTTCGGTTTTGCCCGTCGCCGGATCGAGCCAACCCAGTTCGCCAGAACCCTGTGTGGTGTACCACACTCCGCCATCGACGGCGGGCGCAACATCGTGCGGACGCGATCCGGACGGTACGGGATATTCTTTGAGAGTGTATGTGGATGCGCTTGATTTTGTCGTCGTCGAGGTGGGCGCAATAGTTGGTCCCGTAACGGGCAAAGGCAGAGTCTCAGTCGGAGGCACAGCGGGATTGGTCGGAGTGGCTAGATTATATGTTTGACATGCGGTCATCGCAACGATAAAGCAGATTGCGACGATGAATACTCGCAGCAATTCAAGTCTCATTTCTGTTCCTTACAAAACTGCGACGCACCTCGCCGGTGCGTCGCACTCTTATTTTCCTACTACCTTGAGCATTTCTTCGACGCTCGTTATCTTGACGCGCGGTCGTCCCAGCTTAGCTCCATTCTCCACTTCGAGCTTGTCGATCTTGAGCCAATCGGCAAAGGTCACGTATTTAGGTTGCCGACTCGAGACAAACTCTTCGGCGTAATCGACTTCTGGATGTTCGGGCGAGAGGACGGAACCTTTTTGTAAATCCGCCATCATCGCATTCACCGTTTCCACAGAGTCCGGTTTGTTCGTGCCGATCACGCCACTGGGTCCGCGTTTGATCCAACCGGAGGTATATTCACCGACGCGCGGTTGCTTGGTGTCCGGATTAATCACGCGCCCGCCTTCGTTGAGAATCACTGCCCAGCGTTCGTGGAACGGCACGTCGGGCAGCGGCAGGCCGCGATAGCCTACCGAGCGAAAGACCAAACCGACATCGATATCTTCCGTCTTGTCGGTGGCTTGCGCGCTGAGTGTGCCCGTCTCGCTTTTGACGAGTGTATTGTGAACCAGGTGCATTCGCGTCACATGATTGTTTCCATCGCTGACGAGTTCCGTCGGCGAAACTAAAAACCGAATGTAGAATCGGCGTGCTTTGCCGCTGGGTTGATGTTGCGCATAGCTTTGCAGCATCTCAACTTTTTTCTGAATCAATGGATCCGGGTCGTGCGCAATTTCGGCTTGGCTCAACTCGTCGAGTTGGACTTCATTGGGCAAGGTAAACACATCCGCGTCTTCCATCTCCGCGAGTTCTTTAACTTCGGGATTGGTAAAGGCGGCTTGCGCGGGACCACGTCGCCCCAGCAAATACACTTCTTTCACTTTGCTATTCCGCAGCGCTTCGATGGCATAGTCCGCCATATCGGTAGCTTGCAATTCTTTCGGCGTGCGTGACAAGATGCGCGCTACATCAATGGCAACATTTCCCACGCCGACCACCGCTGCGCGCTCGCAGGACAAATCGAATTTACAATCGCGATAATCAGGATGTCCGTTATACCAGGCGACGAATTCGGTCGCCGGATGACTGCTGTTCAAATCTTCACCCGGTATGCCCATGCGTCGGTCCGACTGCGCGCCGGTCGCATACAAAATTTGATGATAATACTGGCGCAAGTCGGCAACGGTCACGTGCTTGCCAAATTCGACATTGCCAAAAAATCGAAAGCGTGGATTCGTGGCGAGCTTTTCATAGAGCTTGGTCACGCTTTTGATTTTCTGATGATCGGGCGCGACGCCATAGCGGACAAGCCCGTACGGTGTCGGCAATCGATCAAACATGTCGATTTGAGCCACGAGTCCAGTTTGTTTTTGCAATGCTTCGACCGCGTAAAATGCCGCGGGACCAGAACCAATGATAGCGACGCGCAATGGATTCGATTCTGTGCCAAGTGATGTCATGATGTGTCCCCCTCACATAAGTTGAGATTGAAGATTTTCGATTTCTCCTATGTAATGGTCCAAGCGTGCCTTGACCAAATCGCCTAGCGCGACAATTCCGACCAACCTGTCATTCTCCACAATGGGCAAATGCCGAAAATGATTTTTTGTCATCGTGCGCATGACAATTTCCAGATCATCATGCGGTGAACCGGTAATCACTTTGGGGGTCATTAGCTCGCGAACGGTCCGGGACAAGAATCGGTCATCACGCGAGGCTTGACGGACGATGTCACGCTCGGACAGAATGCCGATCACGTGATGAGAATCGTCCACGACGACGAGCGCGCCGATGTTATGCTTGCTCAAAATCGCCACGGCATTTTTGATCGATTCGTTGGGTTGAGTGGTGAAGACGTTTCCTCCCTTGGTCGCGAGAACTTCATCTATTTTCATATGCCCGTCCTTTCAAAGAATAGGGCGGATGATAATACGGATTCGATTGCCCCGATTGGTCGACGCAGCCAAGTTTACACCGGGTTAGGGGTGGCGTCAATGGGTGGGTTGCTAAGGTGCGTCGCACCTTAGCAATCGATCGTGGAACCTTTTTCGCCCGGTTGTTGTATATAATGCAACCGAGGACAATCCTTGACGAGGTCTGTTTTGACCGACGAGTCTGATCTAATTGTGCGCGCACAGCACGGCGAGATTCCAGCATACGAATCGCTTGTGCGAACATACGAACAAATTGCTTTCCGCGTGGCGTACCTCATCACGCACGATGAACATGAGGCAGCCGATGCCGCGCAGGAAGCGTTTGTGCGCGCCTTTCGCTCGCTTGCGTCTTTCAATCCGAACTTGCCCTTTCGTCCCTGGCTATTGCGGATCGTGACCAACCTCGCGCTCAATCGAATCAAACTGGCGCAGCGGCGTGAGGCGATGACCAAACGGTACGCGCGACATGTGATGATGAACGAACAGAACCCATCCCCCGAACAAACCGTGATCGAGCGAATGCAAAATCAGCGCATCGTCCAAGCCGTTCGGCAAATGTCTCCCGAAGATCAAACCTTGATTTCGCTTCGCTATTTTCTGGAATTGCCAGAAGCCGAAGTAGCGCAAGCGATGAGTATTCCGCTCGGCACCGTCAAGTCTCGATTGTATCGGACGCTGGCGCGCTTGCGCGAAATAATCGTTCGCGATTTTCCTGATCTGCAATCGGTAGTGAGATGAAATGACCTTGACTTGGACAAGCCACAAGAATAGCCCGCGAATCATCGCGAATCTACGCGAACAGAAAAAGATTAGCGAAGATTAGTGAAGATTCGCGAGAGAACATTTAAGGTTTTGGAAAGCAAATCTGTCCAATGATGGATTTCGAAAACGATTTTGACAAACTAGAAGAGGTGCTGGTTCGCGCCGGCAAAAGCCTCGACTTGCCAGTAACACCGCCGCTCGCAACACGCGTCCGTGCCGAATTGCAGACGCCATCGGCGCGGCGCGTGTTCGGGCTGCCGCGTTTTGTGTGGACGGCGGCGGTTGCGATTTTGGTTGCGTTGGCATTGCTGCTCGCATTCCCGGAAACGCGCGAGGCGCTTGCACAGATTTTCGGTCTGCGAACGATTCAGATCATTCCAGTCACGCCGACGGCAACTGTTTCGCCGCTGCCCACACGACCAAGCGAAACAAGCACACCGACGGTGATACCCACGCCGTCGCGGTTTGCGCAATGTTGCGAGACGACGTTGGCAGACGCGCGCGCCAAAAGCAATTTTCCAATTCGCTTGCCGCCCGCGCCGCCACCGTCGCGTGTGTTTTTCCAAGTTATTCCTAACTTTGGCGCGCCGAATCCACAGCAAGTGATTCTCGTCTTCGGTGAGCCGAACAATCCACAATTTACGTTGTATCAGGCGACGAACTTTTTGTATCAAAAGGTTGTCAGCGGCGGAACCGTCATCGAAGAAACGAACGTGAACGGAGAACGAGCATTGTGGCTCGTCGGTGCGCCTCATTTATTGGTCTATATCGATGCGAACGGCAGACCACGTCCCCAAAGTGAGCGGACGGTAAACGTGAATACCTTGGCATGGGAAAGCGGGGAGGTAACGTATCGCTTGGAAACGACCGCGAGCAAGGAAGAGGCGATTGGTTTCGCGGAATCGCTAAGGTGATGATGAAGACTTGGTTTGTATTTTTGTGCCTCAATGTATGGTCGCTGTCCGGTTGCGCGTCTGTTCAAACCGCACCTGAGCCAATTCGCGTGCCGACTGCAACACCTCTGCCACGCGGCAATCGTCCAATCTATGTGATCGATCCGAACAATGGCGCGATGACGAGCACGATCTGGACCGTCGATCCAGATTCCCAGCGAGTTGTGGGCGGAATCGGAACACGGCATACCCCGGAGATTGCTATCTCGCCGGATGGTGCGCGAGTGTACGTGGCGGATTCATACTTGGCGAAGGTGATTCGCGGTGAACCGCATGATGTTCTCAGCGTGTACGACGCAGCGACCGAGCAACTGTTGCACGATGATATCGATATTCGCGGACGACTGCTGTATAAACTCTATCCCAATCCCCAGCCATTCATGTTCTTGTCACGCGATGGCAAGCGACTCTTCATCGGCAAGTACGGCGATCCCGATATTCACACCTTGCGAATGACTATCCTCGATGCGGAAACATTCAAGACATTGGCAGAGTTTAGATCGCCGTCATGCTTTGATATTGTGCCGCTTTTGAATGGTCGATTAGTTTGCGCGCACAACGCAACGGTCTTTGTGGTCGATCCAATCACCGGCGCAACTATCGACGAGATTGCTGTCCCAGGATCGAATATCGTTGCGATGACGCTGGCATCCACCAGAGATTGGCTTTATTGCGTCTTGGGGGATGCCCGAATTGCGGTGATCGATTTGGCAAGTTCACCGCGCATGGTTGCCAGTCAAGTTTCTCTGGGCTTGCGATCTGGCTTGACGCATCTCCTGGTGTTATCGCAAAACCAAGAACGACTCTACGTTGGGATCGATACGACCGGTTCGGGCAGTCTAGGTACGGCAAATGAAATTTGGGCATTCGACACATCGAATTGGAGTCGCGTCGGAATTTTCAAACTCGACGATGGTGCATTTCATATTGCAATCAGCCATGACGGTACACAGCTATACTCCGTGAATCCATTCCAAAAATCGTTTTCGATTTTTGACACGCGCACATTTCAAGGAATTGTTGTGCTGCACGATCTTGGCGAGACGCCGGCACATATCGTTGTGCCGCCGCGTTGAGAGAAAAAGGAGGAGGAAATGAAACGATCGATAATAGTTTTGGTTGGCGTGTTTGTTGGCTTGATCGCTCTCTTTTCGATACAACCAGAGTCGCAGTCCGTGAGCGCAGGCGGGTTTCCATGCTTTTTGTGTCACGGCGTCAACTTTGAGGGCTCGGATCTTGCGCCAACGGTTGCAGGTACCAAGTTAACCGACGAGCAAATCGCGAATCAGATGCGTCACCCGCGCGGTGTCATGCCGGCATTTGCTCCCAGCGATTGGCCCGATCCGCAAACTGCCATCTCCTATATTCGCGCGCAGCCCACGGGCAAACCGACCATGGCATTATCGCCGGAGCAACGCTCGCAAGCACTAGCGTTGATTGGCGGCGTTGCGCTGGCGCGCGCGACCGAGTACGCGCGTGTCGATCAATCGGGACGTATCGATGCGCCAACGCCGGAGCCAACCCGCCAAGTTAGCTCTAAACCTGTTGCAACTGGATCAACCTGGGAGTGGGGCATAATCGGAATGATTGGAGGATTGCTTGGCTTTGTCGTGGTCGTGTATGGGTGGGCTTACGCGTGATGCTGCGTTAGTGAATACGCTGCAAAGAAAAGCGGGCGAGGATCAACCTCGCCCGTTTGTCTTCTGTGAACAAAATTCTGCAAACGTACCAGAGTGGATCGAAGCGCGAACTGATTTCATGAATCGCATCATGAATTGTAAATTGTGAATCGATGCCAGTCGATAATAGTTCAGTTCTTTGGCGCGTTGCAGATGATGTAAGTACGCGCGCGAAAAATTGTGACACGTATAGCAATCGCAGAGCGGGTCGATGGGCGAGCGATCCATGGCGTGGCGCGCATTGGAAATGTTGATGCGTTGCTCTGCGTTCTCCGCAATCTCTTTCGATACGAGCAATGCACCGTTGCGCGCCCAACGTGTCGGCGATGCGCAATCGAACAGGTCGATTCCGCGCGCGACACCCTCCACAATATCCTGCAATTCGCCGATGCCAAGCAAGTGACGCGGCTTACTCTCAGGTAACAGCGGAATTGTCCAATCCAAAATCGCGTGCATATCCTTTTTCGATTTGCCAAGTGAGCCGCCGATGCACAGTCCATCAAAGGGCAAGCCGCCGATGACACGCGCGCTCTCCTCGCGCAGATCGCGATAAGCGCCGCCTTGAATAATGCCAAACAACGACTGATAATCGCGTTTTGTTTTCGCATGTTGCTCAATGCAGCGTTCTGCCCAACGATGCGTACGTCTGAGTGCCTCGCGTGTGTACTCGTGCGAATCGAGCGGCGATGTGCATTCGTCGAATGCGACGATAAAATCTGCACCAAGCTGATGTTGAATCTGAATCGAACGTTCAGGATCGAGTCGCATGATCGCGCCGTCGAGGTGAGAGCGGAAGCTGACACCGTCTTCATCGATCTTGCAGAGTGGGACACCTCCACCCCGGCCCTCCCCCGGTTGAGACAGTGAAGGAGGCGTTTCTTCTGGAAAAATGTCTGCAATCTTGCCGACACCATCACGGATAGCTGCACCGAGTGAGAAAACTTGAAAGCCACCGCTGTCCGTCATCAGCGGGCGTTTCCAATTCATAAATTCGTGCAAGCCGCCGAGTTCAGCAACTTTGTCAGAGCCAGGTCGGAGCGCCAGATGATATGTGTTCGCAATGAGCAATTGCAAACCGATGGATTCGAGATCGTCTGGTGTAACCGCTTTGACGGACGCTTGGGTTGCAACCGCCATAAAGTTTGGCGTTTCGATGTCGCCGTGCGCCGTGTGAATGACTCCTGCCCGCGCGCGGGAATTTGGATCGCGGTGTTGAATGTCGAAGTTCAAAGGCATGATAAAAAAAATGTTCCTTTATGATTTTGATGAGGCGCGAAGGCGTGAGTAATATCGCCGTGCTTTCGCACGATTACCGCAGTCGTTCATATCGCACCAACGGCGACTGCGATTCTTGCTGGTATCGATGAACAACCAACCGCATTCGTCATCGCCGCATTGTCTTACTCTATCCAAATTGCCGCCTGTCAGCAAATCGGCGGCGGAACGCGTGATGGACCACAACATTCGATCCAATGAAATTTCGTCAGACCAATCCCACTTGAATCCTTCTTTCGTCGAAGCGATGCGGGCATGGGCAAGCGCATAAGCAAGTTCTTGATTGAGCATATCGATATCATCGACATGAGGAGACCGCTCTTCGGCAATCCTAAAAAAGATACGATAGAGCGATTCGCGGATCGCGATAGCGCGCTGATACACCTGGCGTGCTGCTTCACTCCGCCGCGCGGCTTGATCGTGCAATTGCTGCGCGATGCGATGCGTGAGGATGCCAGCATGCAAACTCCACGCGACGAGATCGGTATAGCTATCCAGATGTTCCGATGGATGATCGCTTTTGTGATTGCCTGCCGTGTTCGTAAAGTCGAGACACACTGCTCCGCCTACGAGACTAAGCTCCATTGCTTGTGAATTGATGTTCATCCTTCCTACTTTCACCCAAACGTCAAAAAAATGTATAACTAGCAAAATTAACTTGACAGGTTATGAAGCGCTTGTTATACTATTAACCGTCAAAATCGATTTTAGCAGGTTATTCGAAAATTGTCAACGATTAGGAGAGGTTTATGGAAAATCAGATGACGAAGTCGAAATTGATCGAGGAGATGGAAACGGCGCGGGCCGAATGGGAAAAGGTTCTGGACTTGGTTGGGGAAGCGCAGATGACGCTCGCGGTCTTGCATGGAAATTGGACGGTGAAGGATACGATCGGTCACGTCGCGTATTATGAACGCTGGCTGCAAAGCTGGCTTGAAGCGGCTGCGCGCGGCCAGGTCACCGTGGCATCACATCGCGATGTGCTGGACGTAGACCAGCGCAATGCGTTGATCTGGGTAGAGAACAAGGATCGAACGCTCAAAGAGATTTTGGAAGAATCACGCGTCGTGTTTGATCGCTTGGTTCAACTGGTCAAGATTCTGCCCGAGGCAGACTTACTTGATCCGTACGTGGTTGCTCGCTACGTCACGCCGTTCTGGGGCAAAGCTCAACCGTTGTGGCAGTGCATCGCAGGCGATTCGTACGAACATTATCGCGAGCACACTGAAAATATTCAGCGCTGGCTCGAACAAGTCACGGTTCCCCAGGTTGCCAGCGCCATGACATAAATCCGAAAAATTCTATTTATTTTCTTATGGACAGAAACCACCACAATAGATTATAATGTCCTAGAACCGATGTTCTTGCTAGCTGCTCGATGTCAGCTTCTGAGAACTGGGCTGAAAAGTTTTGTAGTCTAGCGCCTTGTGCGCAACTGAATAAACGCCCACAAGGGGCTAGGCTACTTTTTAGACAGGTCTAGGGAGGGAGAATGATTGACCGTGTAGGAACGGTAAGTGTATTCGTGTACGACCAGGACCGAGCGAAAGAGTTTTACACCAAGGTACTTGGTTTCGAGTTGCGAACCGACGCGCCACTTTATCCGGGTGCAACATCACGCTGGATTGCGGTTGCGCCCAAAGGCGCGGCGACCGAAATTGTCCTCTATTTGCCCGACGAAAACTGGGAACACTATCGCCAGGTAGTTGGAAAATCCCAGGCGCTCTCCTTTAACGTGGCCGATTTGAAAAAACTCCATGCGGATTTAAAAGCCAAGGGAGTAAAATTTTTGCAGGAACCTGATAAGCAACCTTGGGGAACTTTTGCGATCATTCAAGACTCAGAGGGAAATGGATTGCTTATCACAGAGCCACTGTCGAATTGATTTCTCCACAGAATGCCAAGCGCGAGCTTGGCAATTCGTTTTACCTATTTTATTTCCACACCTACAGCATTAATTAAATTTGAAATTCCTTAGAACTATGATGTTCCGTAATGGAAACGTCTTTGTTTTGTCCGTAGGACAGCTCAAGGAGACAGGATGGAAATTCAACGCGCGCCGATTGCCACAGCCGAAATGCTTATTCGCAAACCAGTTACTCGAGTGTTTGAGGCATTTATCAATCCAGACATCACGACCAAGTTTTGGTTTACTAAAAGTAGTGGTCCGTTGGAACCGGGTAAACAGATTCACTGGGAGTGGGAAATGTATGGTGCATCGACGGAGGTCAATGTCCAAGCCATAGAGCCAAACAAGCGCATCCTCATCGAATGGTCGGGTTACACTTTGCGTACAAATGTCGAATGGGTTTTCACTCCTCATGGCAATAATGCAACCTTCGTTAGTATTACCGAATCCGGGTTTGGCGGCGACGAAGCCGTCAATCAGGCGCTCGATTCGACAGCTGGATTTACGATGGTGCTTGCGGGATTGAAAGCTTACGTCGAACACAATATCAATTTGAATCTTATCGCCGACAGATTCCCCGACGCGCTCGTAAAACAGGCATAGAAGAATTCAGGATGACAGTAATAAACAACACTCTGGCTTGTAAACAAGCTGCCGTAGAATTTCTACAACTTGGCACTGCTGGACACATTGACGAAGCGTACCAAAAGTACGTCGATCCGCAGGGCAAGCACCACAATCCGTACTTTGCGGCAGGGTTCGCGGCATTGAAGCAGGGTATGATCGATAACCACCACCAATTCCCCAACAAGCAGCTAACCGTCCAGCATGTACTGGGTGATGGCGATCTCGTCGCCGTCCATTCGCATGTCGTACTCAAGCCGGGTGAAAACGGTATCGCCACTCTCCACTTGTTCCGTTTTCACGACAATAAAATTGTGGAACTGTGGGATTTCGGTCAGCCTGTACCAAATGATTCTCCCAATCATGATGGGATATTCTAATTCCAAGGTCAAGTAAAGGTGAGCGAAATGCGAAAACTATACGCGTTTAACATGGTCACGCTCGACGCTTTCTTCGAGGGACCGAATCAGGATATAAGCTGGCACAACGTCGATGATGAATTCAACGAATTTGCTATTGATCAGTTGAAATCAACGGATACGCTCGTCTTTGGGCGCGTTACCTATCAAATGATGGCGAGTTATTGGCCCACGTCCGATGCAATCAAAAACGATCCGATGGTTGCTGGGTATATGAATCGCACCCCCAAAATTGTCGTTTCGCGCACGTTGCGCAATACGGATTGGAACAATACGCGGTTGGTCAAGGATTACGTCGCCGAGGAAATCGCGCAGCTAAAACAGCAGCCCGGCAAGGACATTGCCGTCTTCGGCAGCGCGAATCTGTTATCGACGTTGATACCCTTGGGTTTAGTTGATGAGCATCGGATCATGATAAATCCGGTGATTTTAGGCAAAGGTACGCCTTTGTTCAAGAATTCAAAAGACAAGCTAGATTTTAAACTCGTCAAAACGCATACGTTTGGTAACGGTAACGTCTTGCTCTACTATCAACCCGCTAAAATGTCTTGAGTCATCGTGTCGATTTCACCTCTCTTTGTTCGACGTACATATAGGAGGTGAGTATGAACAAGAATCTGTTCAAGAGTATCGGCGCGTTTATCGCAGGATTGGTTGCCACATTCGTGTTGTCATACGCAACCGATGCGGTTCTAGAAGCAACGGGTTTGATGTCCAGTGGCGTGCTGCCGATGTATGGTTCGGAACTATTGATCGTTACGGTTCTGATTTATCGTAACATCTACAACGTGGTCGGATCCTACATCGCCGCACGACTTGCGCCCAATCACCCGATGGGACATGCGCTTGCGTTGGGTACGTTCGGCTTTGTTATGATGATTTTGGTGACCATTGCGACATGGGACCTGGCATTGGGACCGGCGTGGTACTCGGTAGCGCTCATCGTGTTTGCGTTCCCTACAGCATGGCTCGGCGGAAAGCTGTACGAAACGCGTTCGCAACAGTTGGTAACGCGCGAAAGCTAATCGAATTGATTTTGTTCGTGACTTACAACAGTGAGTTTGCCAGCGTCGCCAAACTCACTAGGAGATCACCAGATGGCAACTCTAAAAAACACCAAACCCTCAAACCCAGGACAAGTGGACGCATATATGAAATCGCTCAAACACCCGCTCGCGGATGTGGTTCATGCCTTGAGACGGAATATCTTGAAGACGGATGCGAAAATCGGAGAAGAAATCAAATGGAATGCGCCGACCTTTTTTTATTCATTTCATGGGTCGAATACCCCGCCGCTCTGCGGCGTAAGAAAAAGGTTGTAAGTGACCTGTGACTCTAGCGGATGATACCCCGTCCGCTTGCGGCGGGGTTCATTCATTCGGGAGAGATGAAAGCATCTGACCCGAAAGAATACAAGAGATACTTGGTCGTGTTCAATTTATTCAAGCACGACTGTATTCGACTGGTATTCTGGGGCGGAGCCAAAGTCAAGGATACATCTGGTTTCCTCGAAGGTGATTATGCGGATGGGAGACGACTCGCCCTGTTCGCCAGCATGAAGGAAATCAAAGCAAAGAAAAAGAAATTGCAGCAAGTCATCAAACAGCAATTAACGCTTTTGGATAAATAGTACCCGAAAGCACAGGTATGGTGATTGCGACGTACCAACCCAAGGCAAAGTAACGACAGTGGGCAAACCATAATGAAGACGTCTTGTCGTACATCGACGAAAGGTAAAGAGAAAAAGCAAGAAGGAAATGGGATTGACAGAAACTGTGATCGGTCAAGTGAACACAAATACATACACCAGGACATTCTACCATCTGCTTGGCAATACCATCATCGCTAATGTTACGAACATGACAGTGTGGTTTGCGTTGGTATTCTTTGTCTTTCTGGAAACACGCTCTGTCACAGCTACCTCAATTGTTTCCGGCATCTACTTGGTGGCAGTTGCCGTTTCAGGATTTTGGTTCGGCAGTCTTATCGACCGTTATAAGAAAAAAAACGTGATGGTTCTTTCGGGCGCGGTGTCGCTGATCATCTACGCGATTGGATTTGCGCTCTATATCATGGCACCGGCTGGAGCGTTCAAGAATCCCGTCAGTAGCGTCCTGTGGATTTTTGTGCCGCTCCTTCTTACGGGCGTTATCGTGGGCAACATTCGCGGAATTGCGTTACCTACGCTCGTCACCGTTCTAATCCCTGAGAATGATCGCGACAAGGCGAATGGATTGACCGGAATGACAACGGGGGTTGCGTTTATCGTCGTTTCGGCTATTAGCGGTTTCTTGGTTGGTCAGTCTGGCATGTATTCGGTTCTCGTTCTGGCAATGGTGATGATGGTCGTTTCGATCTTGCATCTTGCCAGCTTGGCGATTCCGGAGAGCGAACCGGCACATGAGGCGGGCGAAGCGCCTAAGATGGACATTCGCGGAACGCTGGCTATTGTTGCAGCGATCCCCGGTTTGTTCGCGCTCATTTTCTTTACGACGTTCAATAACTTTTTGGGCGGTGTGTTTATGGGGCTTATGGATGCGTACGGGCTTTCACTCGTTTCAGTCCAGATGTGGGGCGTACTGTGGGCATTCCTGAGCAGCGGGTTTATCATCGGCGGACTCGTCATTGCTCGCTGGGGCTTGGGCAAAAATCCATTGCGTGTGTTGTTCGCCGCTAACATCTGCATCTGGACGATCAGCAGTTTCTTCACTATCCAGTCGTCAATCCTTTTGCTCACATCAGGAATGTTCATCTACTTGTGTGTCGTTCCGTTCATCGAAGCGGCAGAGCATACGATCATCCAGAAGGTCGTACCGCCAGAACGTCAAGGGAGGGTATTCGGATTCGCACAGAGCATTGAAATGGCAGCTTCGCCGTTGACAACGTTTTTCATCGGACCGATTGCGGAACTGATTTTTATCCCGTTCATGACGCTCGGCGCGGGCGTTGGTCTCATCGGCGGATGGTTTGGCACGGGCGCAGATCGCGGGATCGCGTTGGTGTTTACGCTCACCGGCTTCATTGGTTTGATTGTCACTATCATTGCGATGAAGACGAGAAATTACCGGCTGTTGTCGGAGCGATACATGACCGGCTAGATTCCATGGACGGCATCGAAAGAAGGAGATTGTATGAACAAAACCGATACCCTGACCATGACTGCCTCGCAACGGATCGATCAACAGATCAAGGAACTAGCTGATTGGCGCGGCAAAACGCTTGCACGATTGCGCCGTCTGATTCGAGAAGCTGCCCCTGAACTTACGGAAGAATGGAAGTGGGATACGGCGGTGTGGTCTTACAAAGGAAATGTAGTTGCGGGTGGCGTTTTCCAAGACCACGTCAAGCTCAACTTTTTCAAAGGCGCATCGCTGAAAGATCCTAAACGACTCTTTAATGCTGGGCTGGATGCGAAAGCTACCCGCGCGATTGATTTCAGCGCAGATGACAAGATCGACGAAGCTGCCTTGAAAGAGTTGGTTCGACAAGCGGTCGCGCACAATGCTTCTGGGCACAAAAAGAAATGAGTGGTGATTGCGACGTGCCGAGCCAAGGCGAAATAACAAACAGGAGGAAATATGCCAACCAACACGCTTGAAATGACGAAGGGGAAATACGCAAACGTCAATGGACTCGAAATGTACTATGAGATTCAAGGCAAAGGACAGCCGCTCGTTTTATTGCACGGCGGGTTGGGCTTGATCGGAATGTTTGAGCAGCTTCTGCCAACGCTTGCAGAAGGCCGGCAGGTTATCGGCGTTGAGTTGCAAGGGCATGGACACACGCCCGACATTGATCGTCCGTTCAGCTGTGAGCAGATGGCGGACGATGTGGCGGTGCTGGTCGAACATCTTGGGCGCGACAAGGTCGATTTTATGGGCTATTCACTTGGCGGTTGTGTTGCATTGCAGATTGCCATACGGCATCCCGAGGTGGTGCGCAAATTGGTACTCGTCTCGACTCCGTTCAATAGCGATGCGTGGTACCCCGAAGTCCGGGCGGGAATGAAAGGAATGAATGCCGATGCTGCAAATATGATGGTTGGCTCACCGCCGCACCAAGCGTATGTCAACGCTTCAGCCAAACCTGACGCATGGACGACGTTGGTGACCAAGACGGGGCAACTGATTAGTCAAGATTACGATTGGTCGAAAGGTGTAGCATCCATCCAATCGCCTACCATGATCGTCGTCGGCGATGCGGATTCGATTCGCCCTGAACATACAGTCGAATTTTTTCAACTGCTCGGCGGCGGCAAGAGAGATGCAGGCTGGGATGGATCGCAAATGCCGCATTCACGCCTCGCGGTTTTGCCTGGGACGACGCATTACAACGTCATATTCTCTCCGTTACTTGCGCCGATGGTCACGCCTTTTCTCGATGAGTGAATCATATGAACATGAAAGAACATATCTTGACAGCGCTTGCAGAAGAGTTCAATCGTTGGGAAGAGTTGCTCGCGAGCATGAACGAGGAGCAAATTACTGCTCCGCGTTTGCCTAATCATCGGTCGATCAAAGATGTGGTTGCTCACATGTGGGCTTGGCAGCAGCGTTCTATTGCGCGGTTGAATGCGGCTGTATCGGGTCGCGAACCAGAATTTGCCAAGTGGCTGGCGGATGTGAATCCTGATTCGGAAGATAGCCCAAATCGAACGAATGAGTGGATTTACCAAACCTATCGCGAACTGCCCTGGTCAACCGTGCATGAGAATTGGCGAAAAGGATTTCTCCGATTTCTCGAACTGGGCAAAGCGATTTCTGAAGAGGACTTGATCGAAAAAGAATATCCATGGTTGAAAGGATACTGGCTCTACATGATTCTTGTCAGTTCTTACGCGCATCTTCACATCGAACATTATGGACCCTTGCTCGCCTGGCTAAAAGAGCACGGTGAAAAGGAACAGGCGTGAAACATAAAAATTCTTCGGAGAGCGATTTCCCTAAACTCGCCGCACCGGCCCAACGCGCGCTCGCTGGCGCTGGCATCCATCGACTCGATCAATTGACCCGGTTCAGCGAAAGTGAAATCAAGCAACTGCACGGCATTGGTCCCAATGCACTCAATGCGCTTGGTCGCGCACTGAGTGCGAAAGGTTTATCTTTTCGGAGTGAAAAGAGAAAAAGGTGATTCTTGTATAGAAAGGATAGTGCGATATGTTGAATTTGAATTCCGTCATGATTGGAACGAAACAACTCAAGGTCCTAGCGACCTTTTACGAAAAGGTCCTGGGAAAGCCAGCCGACATGGTTGATGATGAGAACGGTTTTTATGGCTGGCAGGTAGGAACTAATTTTTTTTCGGTTCTGCAGCATTCCGAAATGGGCGGCAAGACCAAAGACCCCGGACGGGTGATGCTGAATTTTGAGACGTCCCAGGTTAAAGAAGAGTTTGACCGGATCAAAGCGCTTGGAGCTACGGTCATTCGCGCGCCCTACGAAATGGGTGGCGGGTGGATCGCGACTCTGGCTGACCCAGACGGCAACTACTTTCAACTGGTAACCCCGATGCCGCAGTAAAAGTATAATCGCATTGTAAAAAACAAATCAATCCATTTCATCACTGAGCGTGGGCAGTTCGGCAGCACCGAATTGAATCGTAGAAGGATTGATGGGTGACGCCATCCGATGAACACGTGCATGACTGTGCCGCAGTGACTGTGGCGCACTTTGCCACAGCCAAGGCACAGCCACGTGCAGTGCAAGTGGCGGATGGCTATGGAGCAAAAAACTTGCTTCGCAGGTTGCGTGCTTAACCCGCGAAGCAGGTTTCGTGACCGCTAGCCGTCGGTTTGCAACCGATGGCGTCCGTTCCAAAACAAATCGCCACGATCGACGCCGAATGTCGATTTTGCCATTCGTTGTTCGACGTATTAGTAGAGGGAGCATTAGCGTTGGATAAACGTGTCCAAGCATTCTCCCCAACTCTGAAGGAGGAAAAAATGCGTGTGATGGTTTTCATCAAAGAAAATGCGGAAAGCGAAACTGGCGTGCTTCCCGACGAAAAAATTCTGACCGCGATGAATAATTACAACGAAGCATTGGTGAAGGCGGGCGTCATGCTTGCCGGCGAAGGTCTGCACCCTAGCTCGAAAGGCAAGCGCGTCCGGTTCGAGGGCGGAAAGAAAACCGTGATCGATGGTCCGTTCGCGGAGACCAAGGAACTCATCGCCGGCTTTTGGCTCTGGCAGGTCAAATCGATGGATGAGGCGATGGAGTGGCTCAAGCGTGCGCCGTTCGATGGCGGAGTCGAGATCGAATTGCGCCAAGTTATGGAAAATGACGAAATAACCACCATGACGCCGGAGCTTAAAGAAAAAAACGAACGACTGCGCACGCAAGTCGTCGCTAACGCAAAGAGATAATAGAGCAACATCTGGAAGATGGAGGGAGAAAAATGCCAAAGTTAATCGTTTTATCCTTTGTAACGATGGATGGAATCATGCAGGCACCGGGTGGACCTGAGGAAGACACCTCGGGCGGATTCAAACATGGCGGGTGGACCGTCCCATACTTTGACGATTTTCTGGGAAATGTAATGGGCGAGCAAATGACCAAGCCATTTGGTCTGTTGTTAGGGCGAAAGACATTTGAGATATTTGCATCCTATTGGCCCCAGCATGAAGATGAATGGCCAGGCATCAACAAATCAACCAAGTATGTCGCTTCGAATACGCTTGCGAAGCATGAGTGGAGTAACACGGTCTTTTTAAAGGGCAACGTCGCAGATGAAATCAAAAAGCTCAAACGCCAAGCTGGTCCTGACATCCAAGTGCATGGAAGCGCTAATCTCATCCAGTCTCTGTTGAAACACGATTTGGTGGATGAATTCTGGCTAAAAATCTTTCCAGTTGCGCTTGGATACGGTAAGCGCTTGTTTGCAGAAGGGACAATGCCCGGCGCTTTCAAGCTACAGGAATGCAAGAGCTCACCTGCCGGAGTCATCATTGCCTCCTATGCGCGCGCTGGCAATGTCGAAACTGGTTCCTTTGCTGAGAACCCGAGTTGAACAAATAACATGGAGGGAAGATTTCGATGAAAAAAGTAACTTCCAAAGACGGCACTACCATCGCGTTCGATCAATTGGGTAAGGGATCACCGGTCATTCTGGTGGGCGGTGCGTTCCAACAACGTGCAAGTGACCAAAGGATGGCACAACTTGCCTCTCTACTCTCCCACCATTTTACTGTGATCAATTATGATCGTCGAGGGCGTGGCGAAAGTACGGATACTCAACCCTACGTCGTTGCGCGCGAAGTCGAAGACTTGCAAGCCCTGATTGATGAAACGGGCGGATCGGTGTTTGTGTTTGGCATGTCATCGGGTGCGGTGCTTGCGCTTGAAGCGGCAGCGCGAGGCCTCAACATCAAAAAGCTGGCAATGTACGAGCCGCCATTCAACACCGATGACAATGGCCGTGCCGCAGCGAAAAATTATACCAAGCAACTCACCGCTTTGCTGACAGAGAATCGACGTGGTGATGCTGCCGCGCTCGCCATGACGACATGGGGCACGCCGCCCCAAGTTATTGAAGGAATGCGCCATTCGCCCACGTGGTCAGCTATCGAATCGATAGCGCCCACCCTTGCCTATGACGACGCCATCATGGGCGATGGCTCTGTGCCGACCCAACGATACGCATCCATCACCGTGCCTACGCTTGTGATTGACGGTGGAGCGAGTCCCATGTTCATGCATGATGCTGCGCAAGCAATTGTCACTGCGCTGCCAAATGCAAAGCGCCGCACATTAAACAATCAGACGCACGCCTATGCGCCAGAGGTTCTCGCTCCCGTGCTGGAAGAGTTTTTCGCTAGTTGAAATAGAATCTGACTGACGAGTCTATGAAACGTGTGAGCCAAACTAAGAAAAGGAGATGCGATGCCAAAAATTACCACGTTCCTCACGTTCGACGATCAAGCTGAACAGGCGGTAAATTTCTATACGTCGATTTTCAAGAATTCCAAAATCCTCAGCATGAACCGTTACGGCGAAGGTGGACCGATGCCTGCTGGAACCGTCATGGGCGCATCCTTCGTGCTCGATGGGCAAGAGTTTTATGCGCTGAACGGTGGTCCGCATTTCAACTTTTCCGAAGGCATGTCGCTCTACGTGGACTGCAAAACGCAAAAAGAGGTGGATTATTTTTGGGACAAGCTCTCTGCAGGCGGCGAACAACAACCCTGCGGTTGGCTCAAGGACAAGTTCGGTGTGTCGTGGCAAATCATTCCGACCGCGTTGAGTCAGTTGATGGTCGATCCCAATCCCAAAAAAGCCAACAATGTCGTGCAAGCCATGTTGAAAATGAGCAAGATCGATATTGCCGAACTAAAGCGCGCGCACGAGCAAGCCTAAGCCAACGTGGCTAAGCACCAGGTTTCTCAGAGAAACCTGGTGCTTGAAGAAAGATAAACGGACATGGCTGTGGAAACCCCAACTAACGAAAAACAAATCCGGACGGTGATCGATAACTGGGCAAAGGCAGTTCGGAATCGTGACATGGACGGCATACTTGCCAACCATGCCGCCGACATTTTGATGTACGACGCAGTTCCGTCGGAGAAGGTTCGTTTAATCTGACGCAATTGAAAATAGCGGCGGGTGATACCGTTGCGTTTGCCCATGCGACGCTGAATGTTTTCAAAATCAAAGTTCGTCTGACTTTGGGCTTGCACAAATCGAATGGGCAATGGCTAATTGCTCACGAACATCATTCTGGATTTGAGGAACAATAGCCACACTCAATTAACGATCAAGCGAGACCTTAACTCGGACAAGCCGAAACTACGCGAATCCCGAAGAGCTAATCTTCCTAATTATTCGTGGAGATTCGCGGATAAAAAAACCTTTGCTTTTTGTGCGACGATTTTGCCTGCAAGGTGCAAATGGTTTCCATCGCAACCGTAGTTTAGCGCCTCGTGCGCGTCCGACGCCCACAATGGGCTAAACAACAGCAGAAAACATGTCCGAAAATGAACAACACCATCGGTTAGTACGTTATCAGAGATTCAGATGGAGAACAAGAAGAAAAGAAAATGAAATACTTGATGTACACACTGGGCGACGATAGCACACCAATCCCACCACTGCTCCCTGAATTCCTGGAGGAATTGGGCAGGTTCATGGCGGAGGCAACCCAGAAAGGCGTCCAATTGGCAACGAGCGGAATGCAACCAACCGCGGAAGGTACAACCGTCCGACACTCGAATGGCAAGTTCACCGTGGTCGATGGACCCTACGCCGAGTCGAAGGAATTGATCGGCGGTTGGGCGCTGGTTAAAGTCAAGTCGAAAGAAGAAGCGCTCGATTGGGCAAAACGATTTTTGAAAATCTATGGCATCGGTGAGTCGCGTATTCGCCAAGTCTTTGGATCAGAGGATTTTTTGACGGGCTAATGTCCATTTCCAACACACATCGCGCCATCGAAGCGGTTTGGCGAATCGAATCGGCAAAGCTGATCGCAGCTCTCACGCGGATTATGCGCGATGTCAGGCTGGCCGAAGACTTGGCGCAGTCGGCGTTGGTCGCTGCGCTTGAACAATGGCCCGAGTCAGGCATCCCGGACAATCCGGGTGCCTGGCTCATGACCACGGCGAAACATCACGCCATTGATTTGATTCGGCGAAATGTCCGGCTCGAACGCAAGACCGAAGAGTTGGGGCGCGCGCTTCAAATTCAGCAAGAGTTAACTGTGTCCGATTTCGATGAAATTACCGATAACGAAATTGAGGACGATTTGTTGCGCCTCATGTTCATCGCCTGTCATCCGATTCTTTCAACCGAGGCGCGCGTTGCGCTGACGCTGCGCTTGCTCGGAAGTTTAACGACCGATGAAATTGCGCGGGCGTTTCTAGTTCCGGAGCCGACGATTGCACAACGTATCGTGCGCGCGAAGCGCACGCTCGCCGAGGCGCATGTTCCGTTTCAAGTTCCTCAAGGAACCGAGCGCGCTGCGCGTTTGTCGTCGGTGCTCGAAGTCATCTATCTCATCTTCAACGAAGGTTATACGGCGACCGCCGGTGACGATTGGATGCGTCCAGCCCTTTGCGAAGACGCACTCCGTTTGGGATGTATCCTGGCAGAGCTTGCGCCGAATGAACCCGAAGTGCATGGTCTCGTCGCGTTAATGGAAATTCAAGCATCGCGCATTCGAGCGCGAATCGGTCCAGCAGGCGAACCCATTTTGCTTCTCGAGCAAAATCGCGCGCGCTGGGACCAACTGCTTATTCGGCGCGGTCTCGCGGCGCTTGAGCGCGCCGAAAAATTGGGTGGCGCATTCGGACCGTATGTGTTCCAAGCGGCGATTGCGGCTTGTCATGCGCGAGCGCGAGCGCCGGAAGAAACCGATTGGGAACGCATCGTCGCGCTATACGACGGGCTTGTTCAGCTTATGCCATCACCCATCGTCGAACTCAATCGTGCGGTGGCGGTCGCGATGGCTATCGGTCCAGAGGCACGACTGGAAATGGTCGATGATTTGATCGCCGAACCATCGTTGAAAAATTATCATCTCTTGCCTAGTGTGCGCGGCGATCTGCTTTTTAAGCTAAATCGATTCGGCGAAGCTCGTGATGAATTTGAACGCGCGGCATCGCTTACTCAAAATACGCGTGAACGCGAACTGCTTCTCCATCGTGCTACAGAGTGCAGACAATAAAAGCGTATTGAATAAAGGAAGGGCATATATGAGTACCGAACTGCAAACACGTAATGGATTTTAGCGAAGGGGGCATATCGCTTGTTTGCATGCGTGCGCCGAAGGAATTCGGCGGCTTAATGTACAACACCTGGACCTACAAGAAAATCGTGCCGATGAACCAGATCGAATTCATTCTCAATTTTGCTGACCAGAACGGCAAGACGCTCAATCCGGCTGATCTCGGCATGGAACTGGGAATCCCAAAAGATGTGCGGCATGATATTCGATTCTCGTCCGTTAGCAATAATCGGACAGAGATGACCGTTACGGAGTACGGTTACACATTGGACCAAGCGCATGACTTGTCCAAGTCTGGCTTGGAGGAGTGCCTCGATAAAATGGCGTTGCTCTTTACGCGCGGCGCGAACAGTTGATAAAATAATCAATGTGAAAATAGGAGGAAAAATTGTCACTCGATAAGAACACTAATCGGTCAAGAAAAAGCGGCGCGTCTACTCGCACCCTCACGCGCGAAACGCGGAGCGTATCGATACCGCAGCTGCGCACCGTGATCAAAGGTCGCGTGATTGCGCCAGGGGATGCGGAGTACGATCAAGCGCGTACTGTTTTTCTTGGCGGAATCGACCGCCGACCAGCCGTCATCGTCAAGGTCGCAAATACTGAAGATGTTACGCGTGTGATTGCGCTTGCACGCGAAACTGGGTTAGAGCTTGCCATTCGTAGTGGTGGGCACAGTAGTGCGGGTCACAGTGTCTCCGATGGTGGAATCGTTCTTGATCTTAGAGACATGCGCGGGCTAGAAATCGATGCAAATCAACGCACGGCTTGGGCAGAAACCGGATTGACTGCAATCGAGTACACCATTGCGGCAAACGCACATGGTCTTGCAACCGGCTTTGGCGATACGGGTTCAGTTGGGATTGGTGGGCTTACGTTGGGCGGTGGCGTCGGTTACCTTGTCCGCAAGTACGGTCTCACGATTGATAGCTTGTTAGCTGCTGACATCGTGACGGCGGACGGCCAGTTGCTGCGCGTGGACGCAGAACACCATCCTGATCTCTTTTGGGCGATTCGTGGTGGCGGCGGAAACTTTGGCGTCGCAACTCGCTTCCAATTTCGATTGCACCCTGTCGATCAAGTCGTGGGCGGCATGTTGCTTTTGCCAGCGACGCCGGACGCGATTGCTTCGTTTATGGCAGCGGCGGATGCGGCTCCCGAAGAACTTTCGTCCATCGCGAATGTGATGCCCGCGCCGCCGATGCCCTTTGTGCCAGCGGAGCATCACGGTAAACTGGTCATCATGGCACTGATGGTTTACGCTGGCGATGTTGAGTTGGGGCAAAAAGCCATTGCACCATTTCGTGCGCTCGCCAAACCCATCGTCGATATGGTTCGTCCGATACGTTATCCGGAAATCTATCCACCCGACGATCCGAACTATCGTCCTACCGCCGTTTCGCAAACGATGTTCATCGATCACGTCGATCGTAAGGTAGCAGAGACCATCGCCGATTATCTTATGGCGTCGGATGCGCCGATGCGCGTGACGCAACTCCGCATGTTGGGTGGTGCGATGGCGCGTGTTCCGGCGGACGCCACCGCGTTTGCGCATCGCAAATCTCGCATCATGGCGAACGTTGCGGCGTTCTATACGGGTCCCGAGGATCGAATCGTGCGCGAAACCTGGGTCACGAATTTAGTAGCCGCATTGCGTCAGAGCGATAGTGGGGCGTACGTCAACTTTGTGGGCGACGAAGGTGCAGAGCGCGTGCGCGCCGCTTATCCCGGCTCAACTTGGAATCGACTTGCAGAGATCAAGCGTCGCTACGATCCAACCAATCTGTTCCGACTCAATCAGAATATTCCTCCGGCAAGCGAAGATGTTCGAAAATAGAGGTGAAGCGGATGCGTAAAGTTATTTTCAACATCACCATGTCTCTGGATGGTTTTGTTGCTGGACCAAACGATAGTCCTGAGAATGTTTTGGGCGATTGTGGAGAGGTGCTCTTCAAATGGTACTTTAGCGGCGATACGGAAGTTAAAATCGCGGGAGGTACGCCGACGCTCAAGGTCTCATCATGAAAAACCTACTGCTCCAAATCGGCTCGTTCGTTTTGCCGGTAACCGTCTTGATCGTCGTTCCACTCTTGATCGAAAGCCGATTTCAAATCGACTTGGATTTCTTCAACGTTGTCGGAATTCTCCTTGGCTTGATCGGACTGTCTATTTTTGTTTTGACGGTCAGGATGTTTATCCAAATCGGCAGAGGCACGCTCGCGCCGTGGAGTCCAACGCGCAAGCTGATTACGGGGAGCTTGTACGGATATATGCGCAATCCGATGATTACGGCAGTGTGGACGATGTTGATCGCGGAATCGCTTGTCTTTCACTCGACGCGGATCTTGATTTGGGCGATTGTGTTTTTTGCGATCAATCATGTCTATTTCATCGTGTCGGAAGAGCCGGGCTTGGTGCGGAGATTTGGCGACGAGTATGCGGAATATCAAAAGAATGTGCCGCGCTGGATTCCGCGATTGAAACCCTGGAGTCCAAACACGGCGAATGCACGTCGCTAAGATGAAATCAATGCAAAGGAGCAACCATGTCCACCCCAATTTCCGTCCAACTTTTCACCGAATCGTATTTCCAAGTATTCGACGAGGCGTTCCAAAATGTCTACGGCGTTTTTCTCGACAAGGGCAATTCGCTTTTTGAAACGCTTGAACCTGTGACGGCGGAGCAAGCGTCGCGCGTCATATCCAATAAATGTCCGACGCTCGCCGCGCAAGTCAAGCATGTGTTTTTTTTATCTTTGTAACTCAGGACTATATGCTGAACAAGAATGCGGGGAAGGTAGATTGGGGAGAGGCTTGGCGCATGACCCAGCGAGTCGCGCCAGAGGAATGGATGGCAATCAAGCGCGAGTTGCGCGAGACGTTTCAAAGCACATTAGCGATTTAGAAAAGTTTAGATAACTGGGATACTGAAAACAGTATCTCAGGCGCACTGGGAATTTTGGCGCACACGGCGTATCATTTGGGAGAAATTCGCCAGGCGCTCGGCGTCATGGCGAATGGAGAAACATCGAGATAACTGAAGCGGCGCATTGTCATTTCGAGAACCTCATGCCCGCGCTGGCACGTTTGAGCATAGAAACTTGTCATGCTGAGGAGCGTCGTGAGCGGAGCGAAGCGAAGTCGAACGATGCGACGAAACATCTCTCGCATTGAAAGAGAGACCCTTCGCTTCGCGCAGGGTGACAGGACGAAGTTTCTGAGCAGCGTAGCGAGAAAACTTGAATGTGGTGAAAAGATTTCTCCTTGCTTCGCTCGTCGAAATGACGCTGTGTCGTAAAGTGAGTTAGTAATAAATCGTTCGTACGCGATGGTACGGTTTCATTCCTTCAAACTTGCCCTGGCTTGCTTCCCACAATATCCAATCGACTTGGATGCTCCAGAGTTGACGTCCGCGCTTTGCTAGCGCCTCACGCAAAAATTCCACGCCCCATAGCATCGCTGCGCGAATCTCGGTTTCGTCGGGGCTGCCCGCGGCGATTTCGATTTGCGCGTCAACCTTGCGGGCGAGCGTTGGCGCGTACTTTAGAATGCTCCACGCGCGCAAAATCTGCGGCAGTTTGTAATCGGCAAACGCGGTCAGTTGATCGATGTCTTCAAACTCGCCCCAGTCTTTTCCCTTGAATGCGCCCCAAATATCGGTGACGACGATTTGCGCGCGCTTGAAGAGGCGGACCTCGTGATTGTCGTACACGGCGATGTCGTTGAACGACGCAAAATTTTCGGCGACCATTTGCGCGAGGTGTGGCGCGCTGTGCCCCGCACATTCAACTAATCGCGCAGCTTCGCCTTCCCATAGATTCTTGAGGACTGTTCCTAGCTCGCGGGTATTGCGCCAGCGTTCGGTGAAAAGCGGAATTGTTCCAGTACCGCTCACGCAAAGCGTATCTGCCAATTCTTGCGGCGAAATGCGTGCCAGAAAATCACCTTCGGCGATGCGCGAATCTTTTTGAATGGCGCGTTTCAGTGCAGCGGCAAGCGCCCAGTAGCCGTCAAGGTGCTTGCCGTTGTAATCGATTCCCCACTTGGGCTTGCCCCAAAAGCAAAAGTTGAGCGTGTCGAGCAGGAATAAATAGTTGACCGTGCGCGCCGTGCCGTCGTGGTAATGATAATCGTAATTCCATGCAGGCGGCTCGATCTTTTTTTCGACGAGCGCATCGGCGGCGCGTTCAACCGCGTCGTAGTTGATTGTCACGTGGCGCGAATTTTCGACAACGTACGCTGTCGTTTTCAAAACATCGAGTGGGTCAGGGCGGTGGTTGAGGACTAGGTTGAAGGTCGATTCCATGAATTGATTTTGTCGCAGAAGTACACAGAAACACATAGAAATTACAATCGGAAACTTCGAGTCGAAACTTTAGCGGTACATTCTCGTGCAAATTCAATCGCGCGAATGCCCGACTCCTAACACCATTGCCAAGATTTTTATTCTGTGTACTTCCGTGTGAGTCTGTGGCTGATTTACAACGCTTTTCCAGCGAGAGTTTTCAAGCGATCGCCCGCTTCTTCCCACGTGATCGTCGAAAGCCCCAGCTTTTGTCGAATGTGGTCTTCGGGCATTCCGTTCTTGTACTCTTGAACCGCACAGGTCCAGCGCAAGCTTTCAAACGAAACAGTGTCGCCGAGGCCGGTCGCCTTTGCCAGATCGGCGAGCACGTACTCGAGGTTGCGCGCCGTGCATTCAAATAGAAATTCTTTCGGTTGATAGTGTTCGAGATAACGTGGTAACGTCGTCGCAAATTCCGCCGCAAGCTTGAGCTTGCGTTCCTTGTGTCGTTTCTTCGCGTCGGCATAACGGACGTAGAGCGCAGCCGCTTTTGGATCGGCGGCGTCAAGGTCGCTCACGCGAATTGCCATCGCCTCGCTTTTCTTGATGCCCGTCGAAAGAATCAACGTCACGAGGAGCAGCGGGCGCGCATCGCTCTTGTCGGCATTGAAAATCGTGCGACACGCGTCGAGCAGCTTGGCGATTTGATCCTCGTACAGAATTTCAGGCAGGGGACTTGTGACTGGAATGTGCGCGACCGGTGCGGCGGGGTCATCGAAAATAATTTGCGTTTGCTTGAGCCACGAAAAGAAAACTTTGAGCGTCGTCAATCGGCGCTGATACGTTTTCGGACTGCATGGTACATCGCGTTCGTAACGCAGCCAGTTCAAAAATTTGTTGATCGTCTCGATGGTGATTTCGTTGAGCGGCACATTCGAGCCGACAAATTTTCGAAACAAGTTGAGGTCGCCGCCGAATGCTTGAATCGTATGCGGCGATAGACCTTGCCGTTTCATCTGCTCGTGATATTCGGTGATGGCTGCGGCGAGCGAGGATGTTGCGACAAGCGGCGCGCTCGACGCAATCGGCGTTGGTTGAATCGATTCAGTTTCGCGCGGTTTGGGTTTGGCACCCGACGTTGGAAAGAGCGGAAGTTGTTCGTTTCGCATCGAGTACTTTTTACCACACTCGTACATGAGTGTCAAGGTCGCAATCGACATGCGACGCACCTCCGAGGTGCGTCGCATGTCGATTGCAGGCTCGTTGACGAAGCGCAGAGCTTGATTTATACTATCGCCACAACGCCAGCTTGGCAAAGGAGGCTAAAATGGCAGAGAGTGTTTACAAGGTCATCGAGTTAGTTGGTACCAGCACCGAGTCATGGGAAAAAGCCGCAGCCGCAGCCGTTGCCCGTGCATCGAAATCTTTGCGCGACCTTCGCATTGCCGAGATTGTGCAACTCGACATGCAGCTCGAAGAAGGTAAGATCATTGCCTATCGCGCCAAGATCAAAGTCTCCTTCAAGTACGAGGGTAGCGAATAATTCGTCACTTGGGTCTGCTATTGCGACGAAGTAATCTCCGTCGTACTTTGGAGATTGCGCGGACGTAGTTCGTCCGACGCTGCGCGCAATGACGTTGGACACCGTTACAATTTGTCGATGTTCGTCGCGCGGCGCACATGGCTGTGGGCCGATGATAGCGTGCGCCCAAAAATTTTCTTTTTTGACTCTAGTCTCTTTTGACATATAATCAAATCAGTCGAGTATTACAGGAGATTGCGATGCTGATCGCGCGCGTCGTCGGCGACGTTGTTTCAACTATCAAAGACGATAAAATCGTCGGACGAAAATTGCTCATCGTTCGCGAAGTGACCACCGAAAATGAAATCGTCGGCAAGCCGATTGTCGCCATCGATACGGTCGATGCGGGAATCGACGATGTGGTGCTGATCGCGCAAGGCAGCTCGGCGCGACAAACATCGAGCACCAAAGACACGCCAACCGACGCCGTCATTTTCGCCATTGTCGATTCGCTCGAAATCGGTCGCAAAGTCACATTTAGGAAATCCTAAGTCGCACGTCTCAGGTCGCAGGTGACAAGCTGCAAATCACCAATCGATTTTGCATGAGACTTGCAACTTGTGACTTGTGACTTGACACTGCAACGATGCAGGTTCACATGCCCAAAAAATCCCCACAAGCAATCACAATCGAACAAGCTGTTGACCTCAAACTCGTGAGCGATGCACAAATCTCTCCTGGCGGAAAATTGGTCGCGTTCACCGTAGCCGATACATTCAAGGTCGATACGAAACGGCCCAGGAGCCAGATTTGGGTAGGACAAATTGGAAATTTGTCGAACAAACCCTTCACAACCGGCGTTCGCACCGATAACACGCCGCGTTGGTCACCCGATGGCTCAACACTTGCGTTCCTCTCTGATCGCATCGAAGATGGCAAGCCGCAAATCTATCTAATTTCGCTGGGTGGTAGTGAAGCACATGCAATTACCGAGGCGAAAGGTAACATCCTCGATCTGCAGTGGTCGCATGACGGCAAGCGCATTGCGTTCTTGATGGAAGACGCCGAGACCGACGAAGAGAAAAAACGCAAACAGTCGAAAGACGATGCGATTGAATTTGAAAAGCATCCCAAGTACGTGCGTGTATGGATTGTCGATGTTGCTACGCGCGAGACGCGCCAGGTTACACAAGGCGACATTCATGTCTGGGAATTCGAATGGTCGCCGAACGACCGCGATTTTGTTTTGCTCGTCTCCGATGCGCCGTTCGAGTATGAATGGTATCGTCCGCGCTTTGCGCGCGTAACTGCAAAGGGTGGAGAACCAGAAACGATTTTTACTCCGACGGGCGGCAAGCAACTTGCGCTCGCGCGTTGGTCGCCCAATGGAAAACAAATCGCGTTCATCTCGTGCATTTGGAGCGATCGCGGCGTCGTCTCGGGTGACATCTGGTTGATGAACGCCGATGGCAGCAACGCGCGTAACTTCACCGCCAACTCGCCGCGCGACTATTCGGATTTCTATTGGACGCCTGATGGCAAGTCGCTGATTACGATGGGCTACGAAAGCGGCGATGCCGCTATCGGAATACTCAATATCAAGTACGGTGATTTTCATCAAGTGTGGCGCGGCGAAGCTGGCTTTCTGGCGCGATTCTGGCAGCACTTTACGCTCACGCGCGATCAATCGACGCTTGCCGTCGTGCGTGAAGATTCGATGAATCCGCCGGACGTTTGGATTGCCAAGATCAAGAAAACTGGATTGGTGTGGAAGCAGCTTTCGCGCGTGAATCCGCAGACAAGCTATTTCAAAATTGGTGAGACGGAAAAGATTTATTGGCGGAGCAGTGACGGCGCAGAGATGCAAGGTTACATCGTCAAGCCAATTGGCTATCGCGCTGGCAAACGCTATCCGATGGTGACCTGGGTGCATGGCGGTCCTGCAGGAAATTTCGGCGCGCGATATTACGCTATCGGTCATCGTATCCAATTTCTTGCGGCGAAAGGCTTTATGGTTTTTCTGCCGAATCCGCGCGGCAGTCTGGGCTGGGGGACTGCGTTCACCGAATCGAATGTCGGCGACATGGGCGGCATGGATTGGCAAGATATTATGACGGGCGTCGATTATTGTATCGCGCATTATTTTGTCGACGAAAACAAACTGGGACTCGCGGGTTGGAGCTACGGCGGATTCATGACGTCATGGGGCATCACGCAAACCGATCGATTCAAAGCGGCGATGGTTGGCGCGGCGATCACGAATTGGTTGAGCTTTCACGGCACGAGCAACTTGAGCGTGTGGGATCAAATCGCCAACAACGCTTGCCCGTACGAACGCGGAAACGCGTACGATAAATTCTCGCCGATGAATTTTGTTGCGCGGGTGAAAACGCCGACGCTCGTCATCCATGGCGAGATCGATCCGTATGTTCCCGTCTCGCAAGGTTACGAATTCTATCGCGCGCTCAAAGACCAAGGCGTACCCGTCGAGATGATGGTCTATCCGCGCGAGAGTCATGGTTTTGTCGAAAATAATCACGTTATCGATTTGAATAAACGAATCGTAGCCTGGTTTGTAAAATACTTGACCGCCGACTGACGACCGCCGACGGCAAGAGGTGATCAGCGGTCTGGCTGTGGCGTGACTGTGCCGAAGTGCGGCACAGCCATGCGCCACAGTCAAGTCAACGGTTGTGGAGTTTAAGTGGCTGCTTGGTCTGACCTAGGCAATATTTGGAAGACGTTCAAAGAACTCGATACGCGTCCTCTCGCCGAAGAAGCCGAGCGGCCTATTGTTCTCGCGTTTGTTGGTGCGGATAGTGTTGGCAAGAGTACGTTGATCGCTGCGTTACGTCACGATAAACGCTCGCGTGAAAAGGTCATCAGTCCGACGATCGAAGCAGATCTTGATGCAGCGCTGCGACTGGGTCTAGTCGATCTTGTCGTGTTGATGCTCGACGCGACGCGCGATGATTTTACAGCCGAAGCTGATTTATATCGCGAATGGAAATCGGCGGGACGAAACGTCATCGTCTTTTACAATAAAATGGATGCTGTTGCCGATACGAGCCAAATCAATTCGACGCTGATGCCATGGAGCGGTGCGCGTATCGCATTCGGTTCTGCGCTCGATTACGATTCACTTGCCATGCAATTTATTCCGCGTGCGCTTGAGGCTCTCCCTGAAAGACACGCGGCGCTCGCGCGGCGCTATCCGATTTTTCGGCTGCCGGTCGCGCATAAGTTGATCGCCGAAACGTCGTCGGCGAATGCGACGTACTCCATTGGCACCGGCATCGCCGAGATAGTGCCGGCGCTGAATATTCCGTTCAACGTCGCTGATACGATCGTGCTGACGAAAAATCAGGCGTTGATGGTTTACAAACTCGGACTCGTGCTTGGCTTGTCGACCGATTGGAGAGATCACGCTGCAGAATTGGGGGGCGTCGTCGGTGCGGGATTCATGTGGCGACAACTCGCGCGTCAATTGATCGGCTTGATTCCGGCGTGGGGCATCATTCCCAAAGTGGCGATTGCCTATGCTGGGACGTACGCTGTGGGCGAAGCGATCTTGCGCTGGTATCAAACCGGGCATAAGGTATCCGGGCAGGGCATGAAAGAAATTTACGCCGATGCGCTCGCGCGCGGTAAACAGGTGGCGCAGAGTTTGATCGCACGCGCGCCGCGTCCAGCATTGCCCAGCCGACCACGCTTGGCGTTGCCCAAGCCACGCGGGAAAATGTGTCCGAACTGTGGCAAGAAAAATGCGCGGGATGCAGTTTACTGCGCCTACTGTTCTACTAAATTAGATGCAATTGCGAATGGCTAGAAAAAGAACGGCACGCAAAGCGAAAATCATAAATCAAGAATCGAAAACTCGAAATCCCTACCAGGAGGAAAGAATGGTTGCACCAGAAATGATTGCGCTCGGAATGGTCGAGACGCGGGGACTGATCGGATCGATTGAAGCGGCAGATGCGATGGTCAAAGCCGCGAATGTCAAACTCATCGGCAGTGAATACATTGGCGGGGGGTTCGTCACCGTCATGGTGCGCGGCGATGTCGGCGCAGTGAAAGCCGCAACCGATGCCGGCGCAGCCGCCGCCAAGCGTGTCGGCGAGTTGGTGAGCGTTCACGTGATCCCGCGACCGCACGGCGACGTCGAAGCGATTTTGCCGCAGGGGTCCAAAGGCGCAATCGGCGGACGCAGCGGCGAAGCTTAGTCAGTGGTCAGTGAACAGTGAGCAGTGAACAGTTCATTCAGACTGGTTACTGGTTACTGTTCACTGTCTCACGAGGGGGTACTATGCCAATCAATCGAGCACGCCTCATTCCTGGGGTGATCTTGATTGCGCTCGGCATCATGTTTCTCTTGATGCAATTTTTTGACTTTGGTCCCGGATTGTTTCTCGTACTGCTGGGACTTGTTTTTCTCATTCCGTATGTCATAACGCGCAGCTATGCCGTCCTAATCCCAGGATGCATTTTAACCGGTATCGGCGCTGGCTTGATTTTTGATCGACCGCCGCTTGGCACAGCGGGCACTGTTCCGATTGGTTTAGGGCTTGGCTTTATTGCCATCTTCGTTGTGCAATTGATCGTGGTGCGCTCATCGCATTGGTGGCCGCTGATACCGGGGAGCATCCTCGTGCTCGTCGGCATTGCCGAAGGCATCCCGCAAGCGCAGTCGCTCATTGAAAAAGGATGGCCCCTGATACTCGTTTTGATCGGCATCCTGATTTTGGTAGGACAGTTTTTGTGGTTTGGTGCTGGAACAAAGAGTAAGGCGCAATAGTCTGAATGAACAAATGGGTGAGCCGAATTCAAAAAGCCAATTGGGTCTTAATTGTAATCGTCATCCTTGGCTTGATGCTGCGTTTGTGGGGCATCGGTTTTGGCTTACCGTATATGTACAATCCGGACGAAGGCGTGCCGCTCGGCGTTAGCCTGCGATTTTTGCAGACGGGTGATTTGAACCCACATGTCTTTGCTTGGCCTTCACTGTCATATTATTTAAATGCGCTGGTTTTGCTTGGCTATTTTGCCTGGGGGCGATTGGCAGGTGTCTTTACCACTCCGGCTGATCTTTTGAGTCCGGATTTCATTACGATTGCTGTCGCCAAAGCTCAGTTGCCTGCGGAGTTGTGGCTGGGGCGTGCGCTGACTGCTGTGGTGGGTACCCTTTCGATCTTTTGGGTGTATGCCATCGGGCGACAGCTCTCCAATGGTAAACTAGTCGCAAGGACTGCGGCGCTCTTTTTGGCCGTGGAATTGATCGATGTTCAAAACAGTCAACTGATTCGCCCCGACACGTTGGCAGTTTTTTTTGCATTGTGGACGATTTTCTTCGCGCTCAAAATTGTCGATCAGCCAACGCTGCGAAATTATGTGCTTGCGGGAATCGGACTGGGCTTGGCGACATCGAGCAAGTACAACTTGATCTTTGCCGTCTTGCCGTTGCTCGTGGCGCACTTTATTCGCTTCGGTCGGCGATTATTATTTCGACGTGAAATCTTCATTGCGGCTGTGGCGAGTGTTGTAACTTTTTTTCTGACGACCCCGTTCGCGCTCTTCGACGTATCGACTTTTTGGCATTGGTTTACATTCGACGCCAGTCATTACAGCGGCGGTCAACTAGCGACTGAGCGAACTTCGTATCGATGGTATCTGACTTTGCTGTGGAACACGCAAGGATGGATTTTGTTTGCGGCTGCGGCACAAGCGATCAGAGGTGTCCTGGTTCGATCACCCAAAGAAATCGCCTTGCTGAGTTTCATCGTTCTTTACACCGCTTTCGTTGGACTTTTTCAACTGCATTACGATAGCACGATCCTGCCGGTGATTCCACTTGTTCTGATCTTGGCGGCTCAGTTTGTCGATACTCTTGTCCAATGGTCAGAACGATTGACGATCCGGCAATCATTCCGCACCGCGAGTGTAGCCATTCTCATTGCGTTCTTCGCATTGCCTCTAGCTCGTGCTTCCGCTGCCCGCAACGAATTGATACTGCAGCCGGATGGACGCGAGAATGCGCGTCAATGGATCGATGCGCAGCTTGCGCCCGGCTCACGCATAGCACTTGAACCGTACTCGCCGTTTGTCGACAAAAAGAAATTCAATGTCGATGGTTACTTTGCGGTCCAAGACCATACGCCCGATTGGTATGTTGCCAATGGATTCGAGTACTTGATTTTCAGCCAGGGCGTCTATGGCCAATTTTTTGCTGAGCCAGAGCGTTACGGCGCAGAATTGGATCAACTGAATTCGTTCTTTTCACGCTTTCATGAGGCCGCACGTTTCAATCAAAGCAATTTTGAAATTCGAATCCTCAAAACCAACGCGATTCTTCCGTCGCATCGCGTCGCTGCTCGCTATGGCGACTCTGGCGATTTGGTAGAACTCGTTGGATATGATACTGTCGATTGGAAGTCTGGCGAGCCTCTTAAATTGAAAATGACTTGGCGGCCAGTCGGCGACAAGCCAGAGCCATTTCAAGTTGAGCTTCGATTGTTGGACGATACAGACCGTGAAGTCGGTAGAACGTCGAGCGATTTGTTCCAGAACAAGGGTTGGCAGCCAGGCATGTTTGAAGGAACGTGGACGATTCAAGTGCCAGCCGATACTGTACCTGGAAATTATCGTGTCCAGGTCGATGTGGTTTGGACGCGTTATGCCTATCGTGCGCCGGCGATGACGTGGGGCGAAGAAAAGATCGAGCCAGTGTTGATTGGTCCATTTGAGTTAAAGGCAAAATAGTTCAAACTGCCATTCTGAGCGCGCGAAGAATCTTTCTATGCACCGTGAGATTCTTCGTTGCTTCGCGGCTCAGAATGACAAAAGGAATTTTCCAATGGCGTTTATTACCGAACAAGAATTGCGCGAACAATGGCAAGAAGGCACGGTCAATCGTTTCGACTTTCCTGCGGGTACGCGTTTTAGTCCCGCCGCATTGGATTTCATCAATCAATGGCGCTTGGACATTTTCGTGGGTGGCGAATGTGTTTCGCCTGAATGGCCCCGCGTCTCGCATTACTCGGAAGGCGGCTTGCCCTACCTTGCTACGAAATGGAAGAATACGCCACGCGAGGAGCATTCGTAAATAACCCGTGAATCCCAATCTCGATTCGCTCCTTGCTCAAACTGATCGCATCATGCACGATGTGCGTGCGACTAACCGCCGCGAAGCGTATCGCGGCGATGCGCTTTTGCGTGTTGGCGTCGATCTAGGCACAGCGTACACCGTCTTGATTGTCCTCGACGAAAACGCTCAACCGCTTGCAGGCACGTATCGATTTGCAAACGTCGTCCGCGATGGCCTCGTCGTAGATTTTATCGGCGCGATTGATTTGTTGCGCGAACTCAAAAGCCAAGTTGAATCGCGATTAGGTTTTCGACTCACCCATGCCGCGACCGGCTTTCCGCCGGGTGTCCCGCTCGCCGAAGTGCGCGCCACGGCGAACGTTGTCCGCGCCGCCGGTTTCGATTGCCGCGCGGAGATCGACGAGCCGACGGCGGCGAATGCGGTGTTGCAAATCCGCGATGGCGCAATTGTCGATGTAGGCGGCGGGACGACGGGCATTGCTATCCTGCAAGAGGGCAAGGTGATTTATACCGCCGACGAAGCAACGGGCGGGACTCATTTTTCACTGGTCATTGCTGGCGCGCTCAATATTGCGTTTGAGGAAGCGGAGAAGCTAAAGACTAATCCACGCGAGCATGATCGATTATATCCACTGATACGCCCGGTGATGGAAAAGGTCGGCTCGATAGTGGCGCGACACATTTATTCACACAATGTCCAATCGATTTATATGGTCGGTGGCACGTCGAATTTCAAAGGGATTGCGCAAGTTGTGGAAGAAATGACCGGCGTCAAGACAATTGTGCCCGTCGAGCCGCTGTTTGTGACTCCGCTCGGTATCGCGATGGCAGATCGATAGTCGCATGAATGTTTTCGGCGATTTGGTTTTTGTTTTCTTCGCGGCTTGTGTTTCGGCAGGGTTAGCTTATTGGCTCTTGGCGCGCCAGCAGCGGCGCATTCGATTATCGATTGTTTCGACGGATCGTGCATTTCTTGTCCTCGCGATTGCATACACAATTGTCTTTTCAGCATTGGCGATAGTTCGTTACCTTTCGTTTCACACGGGCTATCTGGGCGTTAACACATCCTGGGATTTAGGTCAGTATGGTCAACTGATTTGGAACTCGCTGAACGGACGTTTGCTGGAAGGTACTTTTGTCCGAGATACGGAAACGTTCTTAGGCAAAAGCTTTACGCCGATTTTGCTTGCGTTCGTGCCACTGTATGCCGTATGGTCTAGTCCGATCGTTTTGTTGATCGTTCAAGTGGTTGGGCTGGGCGCAGGTGGATTTCCAATCTATTGGTTTGCCCGACAACGACTAGGCGGAACGCTCGCGCTTGTCATAGCGCTGGCGTACTATCTTTATCCTGGGTTGGAGTACATCGGACTAACCGAATTCCACGAGATTGCGTTAGCGGTTCCGTTTTTGGCATATGCCACGTTTTTCCTTTTACGTGAACATTACAAAGGTTTTTTTGTTTGCCTCGGTCTGGCGCTGTTGGTGAAAGAAGAAATCGCGCTGATTGCTATTATTTTCGGAGTGTATATTTTTCTGTTTCAACGGAAACGTTGGCTAGGTTTAGGCTTGGCAGCATTTGGGGCGGTGTGGGCGGTCGTGCTTTTGCAATTCCTAATTCCATTTTTTCGCGGCGCGCAGTATGGCGGCACGTTTTATTATTTTGGACAAGGTTCGATCGGCGGTGGTGGTACACGTTACGGCTATTTGGGTCGCAGCGTTCCAGAAATCTTGACCACGTTGATTACACGTCCCGATTTTGTTCTTGAACATATCCTCGTTCCTGAAAAGATAGCCTATGTTCTTCATTTGCTTGTTCCGTTGATGCTCTTGCCGTTGATCGGCATGGACGTTTTCCTTCTAACATTGCCGACATTCGGCTATTCATTGCTCAGCACGTATGGGCTGCAATACGAGATTCGCTCGTATTATTTTTCGCCGCTCTTGCCCTTTATATTTTTTGCGACCATCGTTGGCGCGCAAAGAGTCATCAAACAGTCCAAGGGTCAATCGATGGCGATCAAGGGATCGTTTGCGGTGGCGTTAACGGTGGCTAGTGTTGGATCGTATTTTCTGCAAAGTCCTGGTCCCTTGGCGCGCAATTTTCAGCCGGATCGTTATGTGATCGATTCGCACGCTTTGCTCGGCAATCAACTGATGGCACAAATTCCCAACGATGCGGTCGTTATCGCGCAAAATGAATTTCTTGCGCAGTTGTCGAATCGTCGTCAGGTGTATGAAATTCCGGTGATTCCAGATTATCGTCAAGCCGATTACATCCTGGCGGATGCTAAAGCGCAGTGGTATCGCGTTCATCAAGGGTACTGGGAGACGCAGCGCTCTCTTGGTTATTTTGAAACGCTGGTCGATCAGGATGGTTATTGGCTAGGGCGTCGTCGTTCGCCGTACTATCCACGCGAAATTCAATTTGGCGATTCGATCACATTCCTAGGTCACACATTGCCAACGACTGGCACGATTCAAGGTGGGATGACCTTGCGTCCCATTGTGTCGTGGCGCTCCGATCAATCGCTCGACGAGCGCTATGGCGTGACGGTGCGGGTTGTGGATTTGCAGGGTCATGTTTGGTCAGAGGAGGACCGCGAGCCGGATGATGGCGAGATGCCGACGAGTGAGTGGCAGGTGGGCAAATCGATTGGCGATCAATACACGCTAAAACTTCCGGTCACGATACCATCTGGCGAATACCGATTCGCCGTTGCGCTGCATCCAATCAACGATGACAATTATCTTGCCGTGCGCGATGAACACGGACAAGCGCTCGGCACGCAGTTTGTGTTTGGCACGTTTCACGTCGAGAAGAACAAACAATCATTTTCTGCAAGTGACCTGTTGATCGAGCGTCCCTTGTTTGTCGATATGCGCGAAATGCGTTTTCTCGGATCGACGCCGATTCCTCAATCAGTCAATACAGGTGATTCATTGTCAGTAGGATTGTACTGGCGTGCGCGCAGCAAACCGCAAGCAGATTACAATGTGGTTGTTCAACTGCGTAATTCTGTCGGGCAGATTGCGGTCGAGCAAGTTGTGCGACCGGCGAATGGAACATATCCTACGCTTCAATGGGACTCGGGTGAGGTGTTACTCGATTGGCATGACTTGACGTTGCCATCCCATCTGTCTCCTGGCGATTATCAGCTATTGGCGAGTTTACGCGATGCCGTTTCAGGACAGACAGTCGGCGAAACTCCAATATCAACCATTACGATCAAACAGTGAAAAACCAAGTGTCGATAATCAAGCACATTCTCTTGCTGATACTGTTCGCGATTGTGTCAGTATTCGTCGCCTACCAGTCGCGTGTGCCGACAAAAATCCTGGTCGCAGATGCAAGTCTTCGAAATGTCAGTGGCTTTTACTATGTGGAGCACGCACCTGAGCATTCATTCCGTTGGACACGCGGAAACGGTACGGTCCACTTTTCGGGAGTTGGCAAATCTGCGCTTAATTTGACGGTTATTGCGAATGCCTGGCGTCATGAAAATCAAATCTTTACAGCGACTGTGACGGCAAATGGTACTCCAATCGGTGTGATTGACCGGGCAGGTTGGCGAACGTGGCGCTTTACGATCTCCGATAATGTCGTTTTTCCAGGTGACGATTTGGTCGTTGGTTTCAATTCGATTCCATTCGTCCCGAGTGAGATAGCCGAATCAGGTGATGATCGCCAGCTAGGTATTGCGGTCGATTCGGTGGAAATTCAACCCAAGTGGAATGGATCCTTCAATGATTTGGTTATTCCTTCGTTGCCCCAGTTGCTTTTTGTCCTAGTTTTCGTGGGGGGACTGTATTTGTTCTCGCAATATTTGGGATTGAGTGAGCGATGGGCATTCATGGTCGGAATGGTTGCCGTCGTTTTATTTGCCATTGCAATTACTCTCTTTCGACTTGAAGCCAGTCAGCGCATCGTCATTTTTGTGCTTGGGGTTGGAGTCATCGCAGCGACTGTGGGCATTCGTGGTTGGCAGAGTTTGTTAGCGCGAGCGGATTCTTCAAAATGGCGGCGCGCAGCGTGGTGGGCAATTCCGCTTGGGATAGCGATGGTTGCGCTTGTACTGCGGGTTCATGCTTTGACGCGCTTGCCGGTCGAAGGCGACGATTCGATCTATATGGGGATTGTGGAGAATTACTATCACGCAATCATTGTCTCGGATTGGCGCCAAGTTATTACTTTTGATGCTGGCGAAGGTCACCCGATTCTATTTAAATTGATTTTTGCGTCCAGTCTGATTGTTCGTGATATGGCAAAATTAGGGCTGTCCAACGTTGAGATGATGAGAACCGTCGCCGTACTTTTCGGTGCCATACAAGCAGGGATGATTGCTTTGTTGAATCCTCTAGCGGGTTGGTTTCTTGCCATTCAGACGACCGAAGTCAAGTTCACCAGCATGGTGTACTTGGAAGCGTTGCCCGCGTTAACTGCCGCGTTAGCGGTGATCGCATTTGAATGTTATCGCCAATCGTCGAAAGATCGCTGGCTGTATTTATCCGCGTTGGCGCTAGGCGCGACCGGCGCGTCCAAGTTTATCTACATCGTCGTCGGATTCGCCGTCCTTCCTTTTCTTTTGTGGGAGCAACGTCGCCAGCCCTTGAAAATAATTGGCTATGGTTTGGTTGTCGCATTCGCTTTTTTTGCGCTCGATCCGTACCTTTGGTATGATCCGGTTGGACGTATGCTTGGCATGTTTTCATTTCACGGATCATTCTCGACGCGTGAGTACGTCAAAGAGCTAGCGCGACCATGGTGGTATAACGTTGTTTGGTTGGCCGGACCGGCGAAGATTTATGCGCCTGATTATATGTTTCCCAATGTATTCCTGATTATGTGGGATACGCTCATTTATGGACTAGCTTTGCTGGGCTTGCCATCGCTCTGGCATAAAAGCCGATTGTTCTTCGCATGGCTGGTCGTCGGCGTCATTTTTGTTTCGCTTTGGGAAGCCAAGTGGGAACAATACAGTCTTGTCATTGCTACGCCGTTATGCATGGCAGCCGGTTATTTCGTCGCCGATGTTGCGGGGTGGGTTAAGAAGAAATCACAAGCAAGAATTGAGAAAGGATCGAATTTAGAGGTTCATGTCACAAGCAATTAACCCTAATGCAGAAAATTCCGAGCGATTCATTCCGGTCGCTGAACCGTTGTTGAATGGCAATGAGTTAGCGTACGTTACCGATTGTGTGACGAGTAGTTGGATCTCATCGCTTGGAAAATACATTCCTCGATTCGAACAAGAGTTTGCACGATTCTGCGGAACCAAGCATGGCGTTGCCACCAGCAATGGCACCACGGCATTGCATCTCGCTTTGGTCGTGTTGGGTATTGGACAAGGCGATCAAGTGATCGTTCCTTCTCTCACGTTTATTGCGTCGGCGAATGCAGTCTATTATACCGGCGCTGAACCGGTCTTGGCGGAAAGCGAACCCCGAACTTGGAATCTCGATCCGATTGACGTGGCGCGCAAGATTACGCCACGCACCAAAGCAATTATGCCGGTGCATCTCTATGGACACCCGGTCGATATGGATGCGATCAACGCCATTGCGCGCGAGCATAATTTGATCGTGCTCGAAGATGCGGCGGAAGCGCACGGCGCAGAATACAAAGGACAACGGGTCGGTAGGTTGGGTCGAATTGCCACGTTTAGTTTTTACGGCAACAAGATCATTACCACCGGCGAAGGTGGAATGCTCACGACCGACAACGACGAGTTAGCCGAAAAAGCGCGTTGGTTACGCGATCATGGCATGTCGCCCACTGAACGCTACTGGCATCCCATCATCGGCTATAACTATCGCATCACGAATATTCAAGCAGCATTGGGTGTCGCGCAGATGGAACGTATCGATGAATTCATCGCGCGCAAGCGCGAAATCGCCGCGCTCTACAGTCGATTGCTTGGAGATGTGTCGGGGATTACGTTGCCACCGGAAGAATCTTGGGCAAAAAGTGTGTATTGGATGTATTCGATTTTGGTGGGCGACGAGTTTGGAATTTCACGCGACGCGCTGATGGCGCACTTGAAATCTTGCGGCATCGACAGTCGCCCCTTCTTTCATCCGATTCACACCATGCCGCCGTACAACAAGGGAGAATCCTTGCCGGTGGCGGAGCGGCTGGCGCGCCAGGGAATCAATTTGCCCTCGGCGTTGACCTTGACCGACAAAGACATTCAGCGCATTGCCAATGCTATCCGAGAGGCTAAGAGATGATGGTTCCGATGAAGCGCGAACATGCAGCGCGCGTCGCCGAAATCCATTGCGCAGCACTCGCCGGTGACTTTTTACCCAGCTTGGGGAAAGAATTCCTGACCATATTTTATCAAGGGGTGTTTGATCTAGGTGTTGGATTTGGTTTTATTGCTTTCGAAAACAACCAACCCGTTGGATTCGTTTTGGGAAGTGTCGATACGAGTTCTTTGTTCAAACAGATTGTGCTGAGCAAAGCCATCCCAATGAGCTTGCGCGTTTTTGTGGCGTTGTTTCGTCGTCCCAAGTTGATCTCAAATGTCTTGGAAACTTTTTTATATCCGAGCAAAGAAGATGTTCCCGAAAAAGCAGAACTCGTCGTCATCGGATTTGACGAAGCGTATCGCGGACGAGGTCTTGGTCGTCAATTGGTCAATGCTCTCAACGAGACCTTTCGCGCGCAGGGTGTTCATTCGTACAAGGTGACCGTGTTGCAATCGAATCAGCGCGCTAATCGGTTTTACACTGCGCTTGGATTCAAGTGCGTCAAAGAGTTTGCACTGTATCGAAAGAAATGGAATCTCTACACTAGTACAATTCAGTGAAGGATGAGCGTGCATATTTCAATTATCTTGCCCACCTATAACGAGCGCGGCAATATTATCGATTTGATCGATGCAATCGAGTCGCAGGTGACGCCGTTGGTCGATAGCGTGCAAATCGTCGTTGTCGATGATAACAGTCCTGATGGAACTGCCAACTTGGTGCGCGAACGCGCCAAGCAATCCGGCGCTTGTATCGATTTGTACGTGCGCACGACGGAGAGTGGTTTGGCGACGGCGATCAAGTACGGTCTGCAAAAATGCCGCGGTGATGTGGTCGTCGTCATGGATACTGATTTCAATCACGATCCAAAGATGATTCCGCAGATGGTGGACTTGCTCAAGTACTATGACGTGATTATTGGCTCGCGGTTTGTGATGGGCGGTGGCATGGAAGAAGAACTGCGTTATCGGTTTAGTTTCCTCTACAATCTTTTCGTGCGCATCATCATTCGCACCCAAGTCCAAGATAATCTGAGCGGTTTCTTTGCGATGCGACGTGACAAACTGATGGTCTTGAATCTCGACTATGTTTTTCGCGGCTATGGCGAATATTTTATTCGACTGTTGTACCTCGCATGGCGGCAAAACTATAAAATGATCGAGGTGCCGGTCTTTTACGTGTTGCGGCGACATGGGCAAAGCAAATCGCGCTTTTTGAACATGCTGCGCGATTATACGGCGTGTGTGTTGGATTTGCGCTTGGGACATTGGGTCCCGTTGGACAAGCGCGTGGTCGGTCCAAACGCCAATTCCGTAAAGTGAAATGGATACATTCTCCAACTTTGCCGTAACGATTTTTCTTGGATTAATAGCTGGCATCGTTACGTGGCTCGTAGTCCCGCGAGTCATCACGGGGGCAGCCCAACGGAACGGTACAGAGTTCTTGACGCGCCATGGCGATCATATTTTTTCGATTCTCTTCTTGGGATTTCTGATCTTTTTTGGCTCTTTACCAATCTTACGATTTATCGCTAATCATAGCGGCACAGACCTTGCCCAGTATGATCAACTGATTTGGAATTCGCTGAACGGGCGTCTGCTTGAGAACTCGTTTATCGTGGACGCGCCGCTTTTTCTCGGCAAGAGCTTTACGCCGATATTGCTCGCGCTCGTGCCGCTCTATGCGCTTTGGACGGACGCGCGAACACTCTTGATCTTGCAAATCGTTGCCTGTGGCATTGGTGCGCTACCTTTATATTGGTTCGCTCGTCGGCGTGTGGGGTATTTGCTCGCGTTGGCAATTGTTGTCGCCTATTTTCTTTCGCCGCTCCAAGGTTACATCAACATCGGTGAATTCCACGAGATTGCGCTCGTCATTCCGTTTCTTTCCTTCGCCCTGTATTTTCTCTGGCGTCGCCATGACGCAGGTTTTCTCGTTTGTTTGTTCTTGGCACTCATTACCAAGGAAGAAGTTGCATTCATCACGATTGCTTTTGGCGCATACATATTTCTCGTGCAGCGACGATACGCTTTCGGAGCGATCCTAGCTCTGTTTGGCGGCGCATGGGGCATAGCAGTGTTGCAGTATGTGGTTCCATTTTTCCAGGGCAAAGGTGCGGGCACAACGTTCTATTATTTCGGCAGCGGCGCTATTGCGGGCGCAAAAATTCGCTATGCTTATCTTGGGACGAACTTGGCGGAAATAATTCAGACTGTATTCACACGCCCGGACATCGTGTGGGCGCATGTGGTCATCCCAGCTAAAATCGAATTTGTCTTGCATTTGTTGGTACCGCTTGCGTTCATGCCCTTGATTGGCCTTGAATTTTTATTCCTGGCATTGCCAACTTTTGGCTATAGTCTCCTAAGCGATTTTGCCTCGCAGTATTCGATTGCTGCGGCATACACGCCGCCGTTTATTCCATTTCTGTTTTTTGCGAGTGTGGTCGGTGTTGCGCGAGTGCTCGCTCTGGCGCGAACACCTATTGCGGCGAGGCAGTTAAAAGCAACTTTGGCAGCCTTGATTTTCGTGACCGCTGGCTTGAGCTATTATTTCAATTCGCCTTGGCTCCTAGGTAGGCAATTCGATTCGGAACCGTACACATTGACGCCCCACAAGGCGCTCGCGGATCAATTGATGAAAATGATTCCCGCCGATGCCTCGGTCGTCGCACAAACCGAATTGATCGCGCGTTTTTCCGAGCGTCGATTCATCTACGAGATTCCGCTGATTCCGGATTATCGCCAAGCCGATTATTTGTTTGCCGATCCGACCCGGCAATGGTATAACGTCCATGCTGGCTTCTGGTCGGATTTTCTTGCGAGTGGATATTTCCAAGTTGTCACAAGACAAGACGGCTATCTAATCGCCAAGCGCATAATTCCCAACACGCCGCGCATTTCATTTGTCGATGGCGTGACTTTGCTTGGTTGCACCATACCCGCGACAGATACGATTCGGGGTGGAATGACAATTCGTCCTGTGGTTGCTTGGCAAATCGACCAACCGGTGTCGAATCGATATAAATTTGCAATTCACCTAGTCGATGCAGCGGGACATGTGTGGGCATCTCACGACGGCGAACCGCAAGACGGGAATCTGCCGACGACGCAATGGCAAGCCGGTAAAGCGATCGGCGATCAGTACACGCTGAATCTTCCGCCGACGATGCCACGCGGCGATTATGCCATTACGATGTTCGTATATTCGTCCACGGCAGATTCTGCTCCCAGTAACGGAGCGCAAATCGCAAGCGTCCACGTTGAAAAAAATAAATCGTCGTTCACGGCGAGCGAGTTACAAATCGAACAGCCTTTGTTTGTCGATATGGGCGAAATGCGCTTTATTGGCTATGTTCCGGCGTCGCAAGAAATCCAGCGCGGCGAGCAATTTTCGATTGGGCTTTATTGGCGCGCACGCGCCAAGCCGCAAGGCGATTATGTGGCAGTTGTGCAATTGCGCGCTTCGAATGGACAAGTGGCTTTTGAACACTCGGCGCGCCCCGCTAATGGAAGTTATTCGACAACTGAGTGGGACGCCGGCGAAGTGTTGCTCGACTGGCACGATTTCAGCATCCCTGCGAGTCTTGCACCTGGAACCTACCAAATCGGGGTCAGTTTGCGCGATAGCGTATCCGGCAAGGCGTTAGGTGAAACTGTAATTTCTTCGATCTCTGTGGTAAACTAGAGTAGACACAAAATTATGCGGCGGGGTAACCTGCGTATGAAATGTGTTCGGCTTACTACGCAAGATTCTGTGGATGCAATCAGTACATGGGAGAATTGAATGGCAGACAAATTTGAGCTTCGTTGCTATGCTTATTTGGATCGAATGCAGCCGCAGTACGCGGCGTTCGTCGGCACCATCACGCAAGGCGATTTGCCGGTGCAAGGAATGGCAGACCTCTACATCGAAGTTGCGCCGGGCAATGAAGTGTTTCGTCTCGTAGACATTGCGGTGAAGGCGACGCAAGCCAAGCCGGGCGCGCAACTGGTCGAACGCGAATTCGGCATGTTCGAGGTTCACTCGCATTCGCAAGCTGAAGTGCTTGAAGCGGGCAAGGTTGTGCTGGATCGATTGGGACTCAAAATTGAAGATCGCAAAAAACCAGAGATCGCATCACTTCAAGTCATTACTAACGTCGATCCGTACCAGGTCCAACTCTTGAATCGCTTCCGTCGTGGCGCGATGCTCGTCGCTGGCGAAACACTTTTTATCATGGAATGCGCGCCTGCAGCGTACATCAATCTCGCCGCGAACGAAGCTGAAAAGTATGCGACGATCAAGATCATTCACATTTCGTCGGTCGGTCGATTCGGTCGCATGTGGTTGTCCGGCAGCGAAGCCGAAATCCTAGCCGCCAAGCAAGCTGCCGTGCAAGCGTTGCAATCGATTGAAGGCGTCTAGTAATGACAAATTCCAAATGGCAAATGACAAAATGGGATTTGCGTGAGTGAGTTTGAGATGGCAAAGACGATTTATACTGAGCGAGATGTGGAAGATGCGGCGCGGCGCGGCGTGAAAGAAATCGCGTTGACGGATGATGTGTATCTAACCGATGTTGCCCGCGAGCGTGCCGAAAAATTGGGGATCGTTTTGCGCACGGTCGTTGCATCGTCGGCGCAACCTGCGACTGTAATGCCCAGCGTGCCGAAAGAAAATGTCGAGCAAGTCGTAAGCCAGGTCAAAGCAGATGTCATCGCCAAGCTGGGTTCCAGCGTCGATCCGGTCATGATCGAGCGCATCGTGCGGCGAGTGTTGAGTCAATTGAAGTAAAGTCCTGGTGTCATGCTGAGCGAAGCGTCGGACGCACTTCGTCCGCAGCATCTCTCATTTCAGAGGTGTGAGACCCTTCGCTCCGCTCAGGGTGACAGGGAATGGATATGATTCTCGGACAAGTCATAGGCGAAGTGATCGCCACAATCAAAGACGAAGCGGTGCATGGGCGCAAGTTGCTCGTCACGCAATTGCTTACGCCCAAGCGCGAGCCGATTGGTCGTCCGCAAGTCGCTATCGAAGTGGTCGATGCCGGTGTCGGCGATTTTGTGTTTCTCGTCCGCGCGCGCGACGCCTCATTTGCGGTTGTGCCCAACGCGCCCGCTGACCTCGCCATCGTCGGCGTCATCGATCATTGGGATACGGTTGACCCTGGCAGCTTGGAATTACCATTCGGAGAAAGTTTTTACACGTAACAGAACACGAAACACGTGATGCGTGATTCGTGTTCTATCAGACAAAAACCATGCTTATTGCTAAAGTGATTGGCACAGTCGTTTCAACCATCAAACATCCGGCGTATCACGCGCAGAAAATTATGCTCGTGCAGCCAATGCATTTGCCCGGCGAAAAACCGGACGATGCGTTGATCGCCGTAGATTTGGCGCAAGCGGGTGTCGGCGATACGGTGCTCGTGTGTCAAGAGGGTGGCTCGACGCGGCAGATCATGGGATTGAAAGATCAGCCGGTGCGGTCGTCGATTGTGGGGATTATTGACTCGGTAAATCTGAAAGAGTGAGGTGATACCAAATGGGTTATTATCTCGATCTGTTCTCTCCCGAAACTTACGAAGCGTTCTCGAAATCCAACCAAGATATTTCAGGTTTCCGCCCTCGCCAGCAACATGCTGCCAGCAAAATCCATCCAGGTGATAAGCTCGTTTGCTATATGACGAAGCTTTCCCGTTGGATTGGAATTCTTGAAGTCACGAGTGAGTGTTTTCGAAGTGACACTCCCCTATTTTATGAAAAAGATGATCCATTTGTAATACGTTTCAAAGTGAAGGCAATTGCTTGGTTATCCAAAGAAAAATCTATTCCTATGCGTGATGAGCGAGTATGGCGTAAAATATCATTCACACGTGACTATGATTTAGATTACGCGTACTGGACTGGCAAATTTAGGAATAGTCTAAATCGACTCGAAGAGGAAGATGGTCAGTTTCTTGAACAATTTATCTTGAAACAGGCACATGGCGGCGAAATCTTCGAGGTTGACCTGCACGAATACGAAAGAATTTTGTCTCATGAAGTGCATCGTATTGATAGAACTGTAAGCGTTTCTGTGCCACAGGAAAATGAAGCTTTGGAAGAAGCGCCAGTCCCAGAGGTTAGGGAGTCAATCAAGATGCAAGCACTACTTGCAAAAATTGGCGCACAGATGGGTATGAGAATATGGATTCCACGTAGCGACAGAAATGCTGTTTTGTCAGAATGGCAGGATGATTATCGTCCGGTATTGGATACTCTGCCACTGAATTATGATGAAACAACGTTGAAAACAATTGAGCAAATTGATATTCTCTGGCTCAGAGGCCGTGCGATTGTTCGTGCGTTTGAAGTCGAACACACGACCTCGGTTTATTCTGGTATTTTGAGAATGGCAGACTTGCTCGCGCTGCAACCAAATATGGACATCAATTTGCACATTGTTGCGCCAAGCGAAAGACGCGAGAAGGTTTTTCAAGAGTTGCGACGTCCTGTTTTCTCTTTGCTTGAGAAAGGACCGTTGTCTGAGAGTTGTACATTTCTTCCGTATGACAGTGTGAAAGAGTTGGCGCAAGAGCGACATTTGGCACATTTGTCCGACAGTGTCTTGGATGAATATGCCGAAGACGCAGAGTAGGAACTCATTCGAGTGTCGGAGGTACCATGGCTGAACTTTCTGAACGCGACATTGCCAACATTGTCCAATACGTGATGGCGGAATTGAAAGAGCGCAAAGGCGACGCGCCAACATCCACCGGTTTGTTCAAGGATATTGGCAGCGCGGTCACAGCGGCAGCGCGCGCGCAAAAGATGTGGATTTCGTTGCCGCTCGAAAAACGCAAAGAAGTTATCGCGCATGTGCGCGAGCGACTGCGCGAGAATGCTCAAGTCTTGGCATGGTCGGCGTGGCGCGAGACGGGTCTCGGTCGCTATGAAGACAAGATCGAAAAGAATTTGCTTGTGACCAACAAGACACCCGGCGTCGAAGACCTGCTGCCGATTGCGTGGAGCGGTGATCGTGGGTTGACGTTGCTGGAGCGCGCACCGTTTGGCGTGATTGGCTCGATTACGCCGGTGACGAATCCGATTGCGACCGTCATCAACAACAGCATTGCGATGATTGCGGGTGGAAACGGCGTTGTGTTCAATCCGCATCCCAGCGCCAAAGAATGTTCGGGGCGTGCGGTGTCTGTCGTGAACCAAGCGATTATCGAAGCGGGCGGTCCGTCGAATTTGGTGTGCGGCATTGCCGAGCCGACTATCGAAAGCGCGCAAGAGTTGATGAAGCATCCTGGGACGCAATGCACGATGGTCACCGGCGGCGAAGCGGTCGTTCACGTGGCGATGCAATCCGGCAAGCGCGCGATTTGCGCAGGACCGGGCAATCCGCCCATCGTCGTCGATGAGACGGCGGACATCGATCAGGCGGCGCGCGACATTATCAAAGGCGCATCGTTCGACAACAACATCATTTGCACCGACGAAAAGAATTTGATCGTCGTCGATCAGATCGCCGATAAATTGATCGCCGCGCTGCGCGGTTTGGGTTGCTACATCTTGTCGCGCGAAGAAATTACCAAGCTCGAAAAAGTCATTTTCTCCGAGCTGGTCAAGACGGGCAAAGCCACTGGGCTAAACAAAAAATTGATTGGGCAGAATCCATCGGTCATTCTAAAAGAAATCGGCGTGACGGTGGGCGACCAAGTTCGATTAGGAATTGCCGAAGTTCCGCGCGAGCATACGCTTGTGTGGACGGAACAGATGATGCCGATTCTGCCGCTCGTGCGCGTGCCGACCGCCGACGACGCCATCGATTTTGCGATAGCCGTCGAAGGCGGACGCCGCCACACGGCGGTCATGCACTCGAAAAATCTCGATCATTTGAGCCGCATGGCAAAGGAAATCAACGTGTCGATCTTTGTCAAGAACGGTCCGTGTCTCGCGGGGCTAGGATATGGCGGCGAAGGTTTTACTTCATTTTCGATTGCGGGTTTCACCGGTGAAGGTATGACCCGCCCGATCACATTTACGCGTGAACGTCGTTGCACGTTGGTGGATGCGTTTCGAATCGTTTAAGGTTGGCAATGTTTTTCTTTCCTGACGATCTTTGGATCATTCGCATTGTCGCGCTTGTCGTCTATGTTGGGTTGCTGCTATTTTTGTTGTCACGACGACGCTGGCAAGATGCGCTTGATCAACGCTTGTGGCTCTATATTGGTTTGGCGCTTGTCAGCAATCTCGCATTTGTTGGATCGCTGGGGAATTGGATTGTGCCGGTACGAGAATTGTTCTCGCGTCTGCATATCTATGCTCAAGCCGCGCTGCCGCTCTTTTTCTATGCAATCGTTCCGTCGTTCATTCGCTCCGAACGTCGGTTGCGTTACCTGATCCCTGGCATCGTCTTTATCGGCGGAATCATTATCGTCGATTTATTCCAAATTTGGATCAACGTCGGCGGGTTGATCGGACCCGCGACGTTGATTTTTGTTGCGCGCGTCGCAATTTGGCTGTTCTACACGGGTCTTACGATGTTCATCGGCATTCAGGCGTATCTGCAAACGCTGGGTGCATTGCATCGCAATCGATTGGCTTATCCCGCGCTCGCCTCGGCGTTTCTCTTTCTCGATGGTGGGCTTGATTTGTTGCTGCCCGATCCGTATCGTCATATCGAAGCAGCACTGCAAATCGGCGGAATCTTGCTGCTATCGTACGCCGTGTTGCGCCACGACCTAGTCGATTTGCGCGCGCTATTGCGCCGCACGATCTATGTCGCCATTGTTGGCACGTTTACGATCCTAATTTATTTTTCGGCATTTGAAGCGGCGATCGCGCTCTTGCAGGGCAGCGATCCGACAGGCAACCTCGTTGGCGCAATTGTCGCCGCACTCATCCTGGCATTTGTCTATCAACCTCTGCACAACTGGCTCGACCGAGTCATTCAAACGTTTTTGTTTGGGAATCGCTACGATGTGCAACAAATCGTCAGCCAGTTCAATCGGCGCTTGAGTACGCGCATCAATCTCGATGAATTTGTCGATGAGGGGCGCACGCTTTTGCAAGGCGTAGTTGGTGCGCGCGATGTGCGCTTGCTCATCGTCGAACAGAATTCAAATGTTTATACGTTTTATCCTTTGCCAGCGCGATCCGGTTCGCCAGAAAATTTTCGACTGGATGCTACATCGTCGTTGGTCGATGCGTTGGCAACGCGCGGTGGACCGGTGTTGCAGTACGATATTGATCGCTTGCCCATCTACAACGATCTTACCGCTGACACGCGGGCGGCTCTGCAATCGTTGAACGGCGAAGTGTATTTGCCCGTCACGCGCGGTTCGTTGATTGGTGTCTGGGTTGTTGGTGTCAAAGTGTCAACCGAGCGTTACACCGATGAAGAATTGACGTTGCTGAAATTGCTCGCGAGCCAAAGCGCGGTCGCTTTGGAAAATGCGCGCTTGCTCTCCGATCTGCGAGCGCAAATGTCCGAAGTGCGCTCGATGCGTGATTATCTCGATTCGACGATGGCGAGTATTGCGACCGGCGTTCTCACACTGAATCGCGCGGGCGAAATCGTCAGCTTTAATCGTGCGGCGGAAGGAATCTTCCGTGTGCCAACCATCATGGCAATTGGCAAGCGTTACGATCAAGTGTTGCCTGCGCTCGAAGGCGCTCAGATGGATTTGTTGCTGGCGCGGTTATGGACGCAAAGCGCGCAGCATCTTGTGCGCGATGCGGTCGGTCGTGTGGCTGAGCGCGGCGAAGTCCACTTGACGTTGCACCTATCGGCGATTCGGCGCGCCGATGATATGGTCGGTGTCGCCATCGTCGTCGAAGACTTGACAGAGCAAGCGCGCCTCGAACGACAACGTCGCGTCGAAGAGCGCGAAAAGCAACGGGTGCGCAACACATTCGAACGCTATGTTGCGCCGACGGTGGTCGAAGGCCTGTTGGCGTTCCCGGACCGGGTTGCATTGGGCGGCGAACGCCATTTGATCACCGCGATGTTCGCCGACCTTCACGGTTTTACGAGCTTGTCGGAACAATTGCCACCCGAAGAATTGGTCAAGGTGTTGAACGGTTATCTGTCGCTGGCGGCGCAAACGATTTTGCGATACGAAGGCACGCTGGATAAATTCCTGGGCGATGGCGTTATGGCGTTGTTCAACGCGCCGTTGTCGCAAGCCGATCATGCGTTGCGGGCGGCTCTGGCAGCGCTTGCATTGCAAGGTGAGGTCAATCAGTTTGCCAAAGAATTGCCCAAGACCCATCGACTCACATTTCGAATTGGCTTGCATACGGGCGATGCCGTCGTTGGCAATATCGGCACAAACGATTTGATGAACTATACCGCCGTCGGCGATACCGTGAACATCGCCAAACGCTTGCAAGAAAATGCGGAGAATGGGCAGATCCTCATCAGTCGCCAAACTTTCGATTGGATTGCCGATCAAGTGTGCGTCCAGCCAAAAGAAATGTTGACGGTCAAAGGTCGAATAACTCCGGTTGAAGTGTTTGTGCTGACGAGTTTGCGCGATATGGAGAGCGATGGGAAATTGATGTGAGCGATTTAAAATTTCCCGATGGATTTTTGTGGGGAGCGGCGACCGCAGCGCATCAAGTCGAAGGCGCGAACGATAACAACGACTGGTGGGACTGGGAGCAAACGTCCGGTCGTATCGACAATGGCGATAGATCCGGTTCGGCGTGCGATTGGTTCAAAGGTGAACGCTATCGCGAAGATTTCGATCTGGCGAAAAAATTTTGCCACAACGCGCACCGCCTGTCGATCGAGTGGAGTCGCATCGAGCCGAGCGAAGGACAATGGAGTGCCGACGCGATTGCGTACTATCGCCGTGTGCTGACCGCTTTGCGTGATCGTGGCCTGATGCCGATGGTTACGCTGCATCACTTTTCCAATCCGCGCTGGCTGCGCGACGCTCCGCGAGGCGCTTGGGAAACGCAATCGGTCGTGTCACTGTTTGAACGCTTTGCAACAAAAGTAGTCCAAGAGCTGGGCGACCTCTGCGATTTTTGGGTGACCATCAACGAACCCATTGTCTACGCGTACGCCAGCTACATCGATGCGAACTGGCCCCCCGGCAAAAAAGATTTTGGCTTGGGCATGAACGTCGTCGTCAACCTGTTGCGTGGTCACGCGGCAGCTTTTCGTGCAATTCATCGCGTGCAACCGAATGCGCGTGTCGGTATCGCACATCACATTCGGGTGCTCAAGCCGCAAAATCCGCAGTCGTGGCTGAATTGCAAAATCGCGGCGATGCAGCATCGTGTTTTCAATCAAGTGGTTCTCTATGCGCTGCAAGATGGTCGCTTACGTTTTCCGTTGGGCAGTGGATCGATTCCCGAACTTGTTGATACCCAGGATTTTATCGGACTGAATTATTATTTTTCTAGTCGCGTTGCTATCGACGTGACCAAGCCGATGACACTGTTCGGTCGCCAGATGCCTGCCAAGCCCTGGGGCGTATCGTACGAAAATGATTTACGGAAATGGTTCGGGCGTGGCGATCTTGATCCCGAAGCGTTGTACGAGACAGCCAAATGGATGGCGCAGTTCGGCAAACCGATTTATGTGGCGGAGAACGGCATTTGCGATCCGACGGATGAATTGCGCCCGCGCTACCTGGTTACACATCTCGCGCAATTGCAGCGTGCGAATCAAGAAGGCGTGCCGATCAAGGGATATTTTCACTGGTCGCTGACCGACAACTTTGAGTGGAAAGAAGGCTGGGGACTCAAGTTCGGGTTGATTGCGAATGATTTTCAAACGCAAAAGCGTACGCCGCGACCCAGCGCCGGAATCTACGCGCGCATCATCCGAGAGAACGGAATTGCGGGCGACCTGATGGACAAGTACGGACGATTATGAATTGTCATGCTGAGCGAAGCGAAGCATCGCTCTTTTTGCGAAATGCGAGACTCTTCGCTCCGCTCAGAGTGACAGAGTAAAAAATGGACACAAGAACAGAACACGAACTGCGCCAACGCATCGTCGAAATTGGCAAGCTGATGCACCAAAAGAATTTCGTTGCCGCGGGCGACGGAAATATTTCCGTTCGTCTTGATCGCGAACGCTTGCTCGTCACCCCGTCGGGCTTTAGCAAAGGCTTCCTCGATGTAGAGCAGCTTATCGTCGTCGATCTCATCGGCACGAGAGTTGGTCCTGCATTTGGCAAGGCACGCGATTTGAAACCATCGTCGGAGATTCGCATTCATTTGGAATGCTATCGCCAGCGTGCCGATGTTCACGCCGTGATTCATGCGCACCCGCCGAATGCCATTGCGTGTACGCTGGCGGGCATCTCGCTTGCGAAATGTGTTATGCCCGAAGTTGTCTATGACCTCGGTACGATTCCGACGGCGCCGTACGCCACGCCGACCAGCGCCGAAGGTCCAATCGCCGTCCGCGAACTCATCAAACATTATGATGCGCTGATGCTGGATCGGCATGGTTCAGTCACCGTTGGCAAGGACTTGTGGGAAGCGTACATGCGGCTCGAACGCGTGGAGCATTCCGCGCAAGTGACGCTCGCCGCGCAGCAAGCGCTGGGCAAGCCGCTCGATCCGCTTCCAGTGGAAGCAATTCAAAAGCTGGCGATGATGCGCCAAAATGTTTTCGCGCAAATGGGGCGCGATGTCTGCGTCGAGTGCAACGCCTGCCCCATCAGCGAGCGCCATCCCTCGCGTGCATCGGGTATCGCCAAAGATTTTTCTCACCTCGAAACGTTAATAGCAGATGAAGTCCGTCGCGCAATAAAATAGGACGCGGACAAACGCGGACGAACGCGGAAAAATCATAAATCATAAATTTGAAATCTGAAATTACCAATGGTAGTCGGTGTTTGCACGCTTCAATTAGAAATTCCATCGAGCCAATCGCTCAAAGATAAACGCCACGTCGTCAAATCGCTGATCGCGCGCGTGCGTCAGACATTCAACGTTTCCATCGCCGAAGTCGATGACTTGGACTCGTGGCAGTATTCCACCATCGGCATCGTTTGCGTGTCAGCGGACAAGGGGTACGCGCAGGGTCTGCTCGACAAAGTGATCGACAATATCGAGCGCAGCCGGCTCGACGCGGTCATCGCCGATTACAGTATCGAAATTTGGTAGGGCAAGTTTCTAACTTGCCTGATGTTTTCAAGTATGGGGCAAGTTGGTAACTTGCCCTACGTTTTTAGGAGTCATCAATGAAATTTCCTCGTCGCAGCGGCGTACTGTTGCACCCCATATCACTGCCGGGTCGATTTGGCATCGGCGATTTGGGCGACGCTGCATATCGCTTTATCGATTTTCTGCAATCGGCGGGACAGTCGTATTGGCAAGTATTGCCACTCAACCCGACCGGTTACGCCGATTCGCCGTATTTGTGTTTTTCGGCGTTGGCGGGCAATCCGTTGCTCATCAACCCCGACAAGTTGGTGGAGGCAGGGTATCTTGCACCGTCGGATATTGATAACGTCCCTGCGTTTCCAATCGACCGCGTCGATTATGGTTGGGTCATTCAATCTAAAACCGATCTGCTCAATCGCGCATTCGAGAATTTCAAGCGGAATGCATCGGATGAACAGCGTACAGCGTTCAATCGATTTACGAACGAGCAAGCGGTGTGGCTCGACGATTTTGCGTTGTTTATGGCGTTGAAAGAAGAACACCACTTGAAACCCTGGTACGAATGGGACTATAAATTGCAGCGCCGCGAAGAAACGACCATTGCCGATGCACGCGAACGTCTTGGCGACCGAATCGAAAATCAAAAATTTCGACAGTGGCAATTTTTTGAACAATGGCTCGCCGTTAAAAAGTATGCGAATGATCGCGGCATCCGCCTCATCGGCGACATTCCGATTTTTGTTGCGTACGATAGCGCGGAGGTGTGGGCGAATCCGCAGCTTTTCTACCTCAACAAGGATTTGAAACCCGCGATTGTCTCCGGTGTTCCGCCGGATTATTTTAGCGAGACCGGGCAGCTTTGGGGACATCCGCACTATCGTTGGAACGTGATGGCGAAAGACGGTTACGCGTGGTGGATCGAGCGATTCAAGATGGCGTTCACCCAAGCCGATGTCGTTCGCATCGATCATTTCCGGGGGTTCTATAATTACTGGGAAGTACCTGCTGGCGAAAAGACGGCGATCAAAGGTCGCTGGGTGAAAGGTCCCGGAGCCAGATTCTTCCGCGCGGTCACAGCGGCGATGGGGCAAGTCGCGATCATCGCGGAAGACCTCGGCGATTTCGATGCGGAATCGCGCGCGGGTGTAGATGCGCTGCAAGAAGAGTTCGGCTATCCTGGCATGAAAGTCATCCAATTTGCATTTGGCAACGGACCCGCCGATCCATTCCTTCCGCATAATTACAAGCGTGAGTTCATTGCCTACACCGGCACGCACGACAACGACACGGCGCTTGGTTGGTATCAGGAAACCTCGACGGAAAAAGAACGCGACTATGCGCGGCGTTATCTCGCGCGCGATGGTACCGACATTGGTTGGGATTTGATTCGGCTGGCGTGGTCATCCGTGGCGCATACCGCCATGACGACGGTGCAAGATTTGCTCAACCTGGGACACTCTTCGCGAATGAACACACCCAGCACGGTCGGCGCGCCGAACTGGTGCTGGCGCATGTTGCCGAACGCATTGAACGATGGCATCGCCGCGCGGTTGAAAGAGATAACGTACCTCTACGGGCGATTGCCGGAGTAAACAATGACGAATTGAGGAATCATCGAAATTAATCAGGCTGTTATTCGTTTGTTCCTCAATTTGTTGTTGTATTTTGTTTTTGACCCAACAGTTATTTCATAGTAAAATGATTTTGGACTAGCCCCCGTAACTCAAGTGGATAGAGTAACAACCTTCTAAGTTGGAAGTTGCGAGTCCGAGTCTCGCCGGGGGCACACTGAAAAAACGGTAAACAGGTAGGCGAGTAAACAGGTAGACAGGTATGATCTTGTTTGCTTGTTTCCTTGTCTACCTGTTTCCTTGCCCTGAAACGAATATGACACAATGAATCCAATTCTTCTCGACGGCGAACACCTCACAATTGATAATGTCCTCGCCATCGCGCGCCGCAATGCACCGGTCGCGCTGAGCGATGCAGCACGTCCACCCATCGATGCAAGCCGCGCTTGGGTCGATGAACTCATTGCGCGGGGAACACCGACCGTGTACGGTATCAACACCGGCTTTGGCGTTTTTGCGAATGTGCCGATACACGCCGACCAATCCGCGCGCTTGATGCGCAATCTTATTCTCAGTCACAGCGCCGGCGTTGGCGATCCGCTGCCCGAAGATGTCGTTCGCGCGGCAATGGCGATTCGCGCGAATACGCTCGCGAAAGGTTTCTCTGGCGTGCGTGCGCTCGTCATCGAAACGCTGATCGAAATGCTCAATCGTGGTGTTCATCCGATCATTCCATCGAAAGGTTCGGTCGGCGCGAGTGGTGACCTTGCGCCATTGTCGCATATGGTGCTTGTGCTGACACGCGATGCGGAAGATAAAGACGAAGAAAGCGGCGAAGCAATTTATCGCGGGGAGCGAATGTCGGGCAAGCGCGCGATGGAGTTGGCGGGCATTCCGCGCATCGAATTGCAGGCGAAGGAAGGACTCGCCCTCAACAACGGCGCGACCGTTTCTGCGGCGATGGCCTCACTCGCAATTGCCGACGCCGAAAATCTGACGCGTCACTCGGACGTTTCCGTTGCGCTGACGCTCGAAGCGATTGTCGCACGTTCATCGCCTTTTGACGAACGAATTCATCGCGCGGCGGGACACGCAGGACAAATCACGACGGCGCAAAATATTCGCGCGTTGGTCGATGGCAGTCGTTTGGTGGATTCGACGCGCAAAGTGCAAGACGCGTATTCGATTCGCTGCGCGCCGCAAGTGATTGGTGCAGCGCGCGATGCGATTGCGTACGCGCGCAAAATCGTCGGCGAGGAGATCAACGCGGCGACGGATAATCCGCTCATATTCTTGGACATCGACGACGAAAACAAATCGCGCTCAGGCGGCAACTTTCACGGCGAGGGTGTCGCCATCGCTATGAACTTGCTGTCGATGGCAGTCGCCGAACTTGGAAACATAGCCGAGCGGCGCGTTTTTCGTTTGACGAGCGCGCATCTCAGTGACGGCTTGCCCATGATGTTGGTCGAAGGCGGTGGCACGAACAGCGGCTTGATGATGGCGCAGGTCACGGCAGCCGCACTCGTTTCCGATAACAAGACACTCGCGCATCCCGATTCGGTCGATTCGATTCCGACGAGCGCAGACCAAGAAGACCATGTCGCGATGTCGACGAATGCGGCGCGTCACGCGCGCGAGATCGTTTGGAACACGACGCGGATTTTGGCGATTGAGTTGCTCGCCGCCGCGCAAGGCATCGATCTGCGACTCAAGAATCTCGGACGCGGAGTTGAGATGCTTGGCGGTGGAACGCGCGCCGCGCACGCCCGTATTCGGCAAGCGATTCCGTTTCTGGCGCATGACCGCGTGCTCGCCAGCGACATCGAGCGAGCGGTAGATTTAATTGCGAGTGGAGAACTCATCGGACAACTTTGATTTGTCAATTGTCAATTGTCATTTGTAATTTTCAAAACCAACGGAGGTTCTAACAATGTTGTTATGGGACATTTTCATTCTATTCACCCGCGTGGCAATGTTTTCGTGGGGCGGTGGTCCTGCATCGTTGGCACTGATGCAGCGCGAGTGCGTTGACGCGGGTTGGGTCACGTCGGCAGAGTTTGCGGATGGCGTAGCGATTGGAAATGCATTGCCCGGTCCCATCGCGCCGCAAGCATCGGCATACGTCGGCTACAAAGTGGCGGGAATCGGCGGAGCAGTAGCCGCAGCGACAGGAACTGTCTTGCCCACCACCTTGCTGATGTTAGTCATGATCGTGGCTTTTTTTGGCATCAAAGATAATGCCAACGTCAAAGCAATGATCACGGCCGTGCGCCCGGTCGTTATCGGTTTGCTATTGTGGACGGCGTACGATATGGCATTCACCGTTTTCGGTGCAAAGAAGCTAGGTTGGGGCGATGGATTGTTGCAAAGCTGGGACAAGGCGATCATCGCCGTTGTAGCATTTGGCTTGCTCACTTTCACGACGATCAATCCGGTGTTCATCATCATCGGCGCGGCAATACTAGGATTGATTGTGTATCGATAACGCAGCAGAGCGCGTATAAAAAGAATCCCGGTTTCCCCGAAGGGGAGAAACCGGGATTCTGATTTTTATCCCTCGTTCAGCACAACCGCCTCGTCGATCAGACTAAACAGCAGCGGCAGATCGAATGGTTTGCTGACAATTCGATCGACAAATCTTTCTTTCAATTCCTCTGGTGTCATTTCGATGGGCCAGCCCGTCGTGAGTGCGACCAGAACCTTTGGATTGATTTTCTTGATTTCGCGCGCTACGTCCCACCCTGATACTTCGGGCATACCAAGATCGGTTAGGACTGCATCGAATTTGCCCGCTTTGAATGCGGCGATTCCTTCGGAACCTCCATCGGCTGTGACGACCGTGTGTCCTTTCATTTTGATCAAACGTGTGAGGAGATTACGGACCGAGGATTCGTTGTCGATAACAAGGACATTGGCTGGACGGCTGAGTAACATGTTCGAATCTCCTTTTTCTTGAGGTGATTCATGCGCCACAGGGAGTGAGATGTTGACCGTGGTGCCGTTCTGCAATTTGCTGTCAATTACAATCTCTCCGTTGTGATCGGCGATGATATGAGTTGCGATGGCAAGTCCTAATCCAAGGTGAGGTGAATCTTTCGTCGTAAAGAACGATTGCGCAGCGTTCATTTTCACGTCGCCGCGCATTCCTATGCCGTTGTCGGTGATGGACGCAATAACGCGATCCCCTTTGCGTTCTGTCCGCAGGGTGATTGATCCGCCGCTGGGCAGCGCTTCGATTGCGTTCAACAAAACGGCGACAAAGACCCGGCGCAATTCCGATGGGTTTCCCCAAACCGATGGCACTTCGGCAAAATCTCTAATGACGTCGATGATGATGCCTTGCGCTTCAGAGCGGTCACGCCAAATAAAACGCGTTAGCTCGGAGGCATCCCGCAACAAAAGATTGACATCGACGATTTGGCGCTTGTTCGCGCCGACGCGCGCGTAATCTTGAATTCGCCGCATGACTTGCGCGCCTGTGGCTGCCGCGCTTTGAATCTCTTCCAACTCGTCCCGAATTTCAAAATCGCGATAGCGTTCGAGCAAGAGTTGCGTGCGTCCCAGGATCGTTGCCAGCAAGTTGTTGACCGCGTGCGACATGCCTTCGGTCAGATAAGCGAGGACGAACTGATTGTTGACATCTCGCCATAGCGCCTCCGAAACCTCGGCCGGCATGGACTTGATGCCACCGGTCTTGCTTCCATTCGAATAAACTGCGCCGGTCAGCGTAATCGCGCTATCGAATAGATCGTCAAAGGCGTCAAACACCAGCGACATTTGTGGATCGTCGGTATACGTGCGAACGACGAAATCGAGAACGGCGCGTTGGTAATCGCGCACAAGCTGAACTGCCATGTCGTAGCGCAAGCCGATGTGTGCGAGATTGTTGCTCCAATCGACTAGACCGGTGAAGGCTTGACGCAAATTGCCGCGCTTGAGTTCGCCGAATAATGTGCGCACGAAATTGTCTTGCCCATTTTGGGCAAGGATTTCATCAGGGAGCGAAACACGAGTGCCCGTTTCGCGAAATGCTTTGGTCCAAGCATCGATCAAATCGTTTGCGAAAGGTTCCAAGCGCGAACTGAAATCGGCGAGAATCGCTTGATGACTCGACATTTGGTCGACGACGAAATTGAGGACAGTGTCCGTCATTGGATTTGTCTCAGTCAAAGATTCGCCTCCGTTAATCCGAAAATGTCTGCGTGGCGACGATGCGACGCCCATCGGCGGATGCCGCAAGCGCGACGCCCGTGCGGCGATAATTTGAATTCATGATATTGGCGCGATGTTCGGGGCTGTTGGTCCAGCCCTTGACGAACTCATTCGCGAGGTCGGTGGCGTTATAGCGCGCGGCGACGGTGAGCCAGGGCGGAACCCAGCCGGCGTCGTTCTTGATCTCGGCGATGTTTTCACCGGCGTAGCGGTATTGAAATCTCATCGCTTGAAGATAACGCAGCAAGGGTTCCTGCATGGTGTCGGGATCATTATGACTAAAGTAATTGCGAGTAATCATATGGCTAGAACGATCCGACGCAATGCGAGTGAGATTGGCATCTGTCCGTAATAGGAGCAGACCTTTTTGCGCGCGCGCATTATTAATGCCTTCGACGATTTGTTGCGAGGCTTGAATTAGATCGACTTGGCTTGCTTCCGGTGTCGTCGGAGCAAAGGCCGACGTCCGGGGCAATTGCAAGACCCAGCCCGGTTTCAGCGACGACGGATCGCGCGCGAGCGCTGGATATGCATCCGAATTTAAATTTATAATTTGCTCAATCGTCAGATGATACTTGGTGGCGATGAGGGTGACGGTATCGCCGGGTTGCACAACGTACGTCACCGTGTTGTCTGTCGCAACTTGAGTTAGCGGTGCAAATGCTCGGGCAACATCGCACGCCACCAGCAGGGGTAAAAGCAAGCCAATCAAAAATAATAGTGTGCGTTGGCTAGGTTCTAGGGACTTCAATTTCTAATTCCAGTATCTTTAAAAACAGCAACTAGCATCATTGCAACAATTGCAAATCCTATAGCACCGATAATCGATGATGCGTCAATGGCTGACGCGTCCAAAGCATTCGCGGCGATGACGGAGACAGTTGTCGTCGGTGAAGGCTGCGCTGTCGGCGTCTTCGCGATGATGATCAGTGTCGGTGTGACGGTCGGCGTACTCGTCGATGTTTCAGTCGGCGTGACGGTTGGCGTGCTTGTCGATATTTCCGTCGGCGTGAGTGTCGGTGTCTCGGATGGCGACGGTGTCAGCGTCCTGGTCACAGTGGACGTTGTCGTTGCCGTATTCGTTGGGCGCGGCGTGCGCGTCAAGGTTCGCGTCGGACTAGGCGATGGTGTGACCGGAATATTTAGTGCGATGGAATCGCTGGCGGTCGCTGTGCGTCCTTTCGCATCGCGATACTTGACGTACACGGTTTGCGTTCCGGCTTTGGATGGCAAAGTCCAATTCACTTGCACGGCGTACGGCTGCCATTTGCTTCCAGCGAAATCCGCCGAATTGGAAATTTGCACCTCGGTCGGATGTCCGATGTTGTTCGATCCATCGCCGCCCGGCGAAGCTTGCTCGTCGCCCAACGTCAGCGTCACAGCGACCGTGCGCGTTTCGGCGGAACCATCGTTGATAAAAAACGGAAGCACGTTGGGCTGTGCGCCGAAATCCAGAATATAGATGTAACCGTACTCCGCCGCTTTGGCAGCGCCGATTCCGAGTTCGCGATAGACCGAATGCAAGATATTGTTTCGATGCGGGGCGCTGTCCATCCACATTGAAAACGCCGCGGCAGGGTCCTTGGCGTTCGCCCAATTTTCGCCGACGCGACGCCCCCAACTGAACGCGCCGTAACCGACGCTCGCAACGCGATCTAAAGCGCTGGATCCGTTCGATCCGGCATGACCTTCGTTGGGACTGCGATACTTGCCGGTATGCGCCAAATCGTTGGCGTGCGATTGAGCAGCGGCGGACAGTTTTGCGTTCAGTGCGTACGGCGTTAGTCCACGCGCAACTCGTTCGCGATTGATGCGGGTGAGAAGATCGACAATCGGGTCAACGGATTGTGCGTTTGCGAGCGTTTGTATGAGCAAGAAAACGACGATGCATTGTCCAACGACGCGCAGTAAGTACAATGGCAAATTTCTCATGCGCCGCTATTGTATCGAAGATTGCTAAAATTGGCAACGAGAAACGATTACTGCAACAGTCCTCTTTGCCCTGTTTCCCTCAAATTCTAGCTGATTCGTTAGGCAGTGTCAATTGAACGGATTGAACGAGTGCAAGTGTCATTTCGAGCGGAGCGAGAAATCTCAATTCGATTGATGGAATCTTTCCGCGCGCTCGATCATGCGAATCAAGCGGCGTCGCGCTTCGTCGGGTGTTACGACAAAGTGCGTCAGGCGCACACGATCGGGACCGTTGTACGCCGACCAGAGCAGCCGCATAATGAGCAAGCACCAGCGCGTGACGAGTATGCAATCCCACATCGCGAGACGTTCATCGAATTGAGGATCGTTGTCGGGACGCCGATAATTATGACGCAGCCAAGCATGCTGTGATTCGGGCAATTCGTCGAGCGAGATGTGCCAGCGCAAATCGGCCAACTCCATCGCCGGGTCGCCCCAGCCCGCAAATTCCCAATCGACCCAACGCAATGGCTGCCCAGGTTGCCAGACCGTGTTCTGAAGATTCGGATCGACGTGCGATAGCCGAACGGCAATGTGATCGCGACTTGGATTGACACGCGATTGTGCAATCTTCTCCGCGCACGTATCGATCAATCGATTCTGTCGCTCAGCCAATTGCGGACCGTCTGGCACAGAGGTTGCCAACCAACGAGCATAATCGGAAAAGAATTTACGCAGTTCGCGGATGTAGAAATCGAAATTGAAATCGTGAAAATAAGCGTCGTGCAATTTCACATCGAGAAAATCGGCGGGGCGAATCGTGTGGAGTTGTTGAAGACTGTCGAGCAGAGCGTGCAGTTGAGTTTTGGAGAGTGGAGGTTCGAGTGGAGAACCTTCAAGCCAGCGATACGCGACGACGGGAAACTCAAACAGCGTGCAGGATTCGTCGAGCGCGATGGGTTGTGGCGCAAGGTCGAGGTTGGCGCGCTGCAACAAATCGAGCGCGGCAAATTCGCGTTGCGCGCGATGACGATCATCGACGACGCAGAGCTTGCACGCGTAATCGTCGAGCGCGAATGTGCAACGCACCTCGAAGGTGCGTCGCACATTCGCGCTCAGGCGCACGCGATACATCGCGTTGTTGCCGCCGCCGCCGATACGTTGAACACTTACGCCGTCTTCGTCCCAATCGTTCGCGTTCGCGTTGCGTGCGTTGGCGACGATGCGCAGCCAGTCCAAGTTGCGGACGTCAGCCATTGTTTTTTAAATGCGCGAGGGAATTTGAGAAAACAATACGCCGTTGTGCGCCGTCGATTCGCCACAGATGCATACCGGTTTCGTCGGTTGTGAGCCACACATCATCGCTCATCGGCAAATCGAGAAAGGCGCGGAACAACATCGTAATCGTTCCGCCGTGCGCGACAATGGCGGTGCGTTGATCAGGTTGGGCTGCGCTCAGTAAGCGTGAAAACACGGTTTGCACGCGCGCGCGAAATGCAATCATTGATTCGCCGCCGGGCAAACTTTCGTGCGGTCGGCGACCGCCTTCGGGCTTGGGGTATTTCACCGCTGCATCGGACTTGAGCATTCCCGCGAGCACTCCGCTGTCAAATTCCATCAAAGCATCGTCCGTCGCGACATCCAGGCTGCATGTTTGCGCGATGATGTGTGCCGTTTCGATAGCGCGTTTCTGTGGACTGGAAACGATGCGATCAACTTGATAGTACGACGCGATCCATGCTGCGGCACAACGCGATTGCTCTCGTCCGAGTTCGGTGAGTGGATAATCGGCGCGTCCGCCATGACGATTCTCGACGGCGTGAACAGGTTGACCATGCCGCACGACAAGGAATTCGATCATTGGGGATAACCCCACAGCGGCGAGCCAGTTGTATCGAAAGAATTCGCATTGGCATTGTAATTGCGAATATATTCGCCGGCATTCACTATCGTGCCATCTTTTTTAACCGAGAAATAGTAATAGTGATTGTTGATGCAGCCCGATGGACAATCGCCAGAACCTTGCCAGAACGCCAGGTCCCAACCATCGGCTCGATCAAAGACGCGAATGTCTGATGATGCGCCGATCATGCCCGCGCTGGATTTTTGAATCTTGCTGACCTGGGTGAATCTCGATTTGATGCTAGCGATGGCGGCATCAGCGTTGGGAACCGGAGTTGCCGACGGAGTTGCCGTTGCGGTAATATTGTTTGTCGGACTATCCACTCGTCGTACCTCTAGGTAACTTGTGCCAAGTCGAACGTAAACCACTTTTGCCAAGAGGCGCACGACGTTCCATACGTCATCCCGCGACGAGGCATCGAGTCCGCGCGGTATCGCACCCGTGACATACATTGCGCTGGTGTTGTCGGCAATGACCCAGTCGCTGCGCGTGACCGGTGGATTGCCGCTCGCTTCGCCCAGTAGATTCCAGCCGCGAAAATAACCGGTGATGTCGAAGACACGCCCATCGAATTCGCGCGGCGCGTTGAGAATGGTACCGAGAACGTCACTCAAGTGAACGGTGCGCGGCAAGTTGGGCGCAAAGCGCACGCGATAAACGTGATCGCCTTCGCGATAAAGCGCAGTGGCGGGTTTGTTCGCGCGCAAAGCGATAATCTGATCGTAGGTTCTACCTGAGACAGTGATACCGTTAATCGCATCGGCAAGTCGTGTGTTGGGAATCGACCAATCGATGAACGATTCTCTGGCAGTCAACCCACTCGTAGGACCAGCATCCGTCGATTCGAGATAGCCATCGGTTGGAATGAATGTCTGCGCGTTGGTCGGGACCGATTGGGTGATGCGGGCGAAAGCGTCGCCAAAGACTTGAGGTGTGGTTTCGTTTTGCGGATCGTAGACGAGAATGGTCTTGGCTTTGGTGAGGTAGACGCTGACGGATGCGGTTGGCGCATCCTTGGGTTTGGGTCGCGACTCGTAATAATCCTTCAGGTTGAAGAAACCAACTTGAGTTAAATAGCCAAGCAAATTTTGAATTTCGCTATCGGACAACTTGCCGGTGCGAACGGTCGCATCCAATCCGGTCGATGTCGTTGCGCGCTCACCCGCGAAGATAACCATGCCGTCGGCGTAAAGTCGAAACTTGGGAACGTGCGCATCGCGATTCGTCGTGCTTTCCAGTATATCCGCTTCGATCAAGATAGCGCGCGGATTCTTTGAATAATCGACTGGCGGTGCTATTGGTGTGAAAGTCGCGGTCGATGAGGGGGTGGGCGAGGGGATGAGTGTACCGGTCGGAGTGGGAATCGGCGTATTTGTTGCTTTGGGAAGCTGGGTTGCTGTTGGCTGTGGTTTCAGTGTTGCAGTTTGCGTTGCGATGGTCGCGGTCGGAATTGGGCGCACGGTACAGGCGGCGAAGAAGAAGATCGCAAGGATGAACGCTGCGCGTGAAGGATGAAGGATGCTTGGATTAGCCAAGTGATTTTTTCGCGTCTTTCGTGCGCGAAGCGTTTCGTGGTCTTTCGCGGTTTTCACAAATCTTGCTCGTAGAGGAATATTCCGCCGTCGGTGCGGTAGCCCGCGCGTTGGAGCGCATCGTTCAACGGCGCGTAATCGGCGAGAGTCGCTTCGACATGTGCATATCCGCGATAAGCGGCTTCGCCGCCCACCGCATGTGCAATATCGAACATCGCTTGCTCGTTCCCTGCAAGCGCATAGATGATTAGCCCATTCCAATCGCCTTCGTCGGATGCCGTGATGATGGCGAATCCGTTATCGGCGACACGCACCTCGTTCGCGGCGATTTTTCTCCGCATGCGCGCCTCGTCGATTTCTTTCCAACGCCAGTAACGATTGGGGATGACGGTTCGACTTGCCTCGCGCACGTTCGATTCGTTCCAAATCGATAGAATTTGGGGAATATCGTTTTCGGTTGCAACGCGGGCGTTGGAAAAATCTTCGCGCGCGGGTTCGGTCTCCCATTCGTTGAATTGTGCGGTGCGATGATAACCCTGTGTGACCAGGGATTTTTGCGCAGGAATGTTTTTCATGCTGGTGACGAGTCGGGCAAGGCGGCAACCATTTTCGCGTGCGACTTGGCGACCGATGCGGTCAAGTTCGGTTCCGATTCCGCGCAGTCGATAATCGGGATGCACGCGCATCCCTTCCATCCATCCAACGCCGTTACCTAAGAATCCAACGTGTGCTAAACCCACCGGTTGCTGTTCGACGGTGGCGACGAGGAGTTTGCCTTCGTCGTCGACCAGCCATTTGTCGTAGACTTCGGGGATGTAATCGCCCCAGCTAAAAGTGTTTTGACAGAACGCCACGACGGCAGTTTTATCGTCGGCGCGCGCAGGGCGCACTTGAATGGAATTTGGCATGGCGGTATCTTACCACAAGGATTTGGGAGCGTCAAAGAATCTAAAAACCCGTTTTCTTGAATGCCTTCAAAATTAAATTTGAATTCACTTCAAGAAAACGGGTTTTTGGACAAGCCTGGTTTTTAGAGTTTATGCCGTCGCTTCGGTATTTCGTCCAGACAATCGTTTGAAGAACTGCCCGATCTCGTTATTCTCCCACACGACGAGGAGTGGCGTCGCGTTAAAGATCGACGAGTACGAACCGCTGATAATACCGATGAAGAGCGTCGCAACAAAGTGCTGAATCGTAAGACCGCCAAAGAGAATCAACGCGGCAAGGGTGAAGAGGACCGTCATCTGCGTGTTGATCGAGCGGTCGAGCGTTTGCAGGATGCTGTGATTCACGACATCTTCGAAACGGGTGCCGCGCATGCGCGACAGATTTTCGCGGATGCGGTCGAACACGACGATGGTATCGTGCACCGAAAAGCCGATGACGGTCATCAGGGCCGTGAGGTACAGCGAGTCCACTTCCCAACCGAAGAGCAAACCGAAAATCGAAGCAGTTCCAAGAACGACGAGCACATCGTGCAGCATGGCGATGATCGCGCAGACGCCGTAACGAAATGGCTGTGGAACTTTGCGGAATGCCCACGTGATATAGAGCAAAATGCCAGCCGCAGCCAGCGCAACGGCAACCGACGCGCGCTGTGTCACCTCGCCACCAATCGCTGGCCCGACGGTCTCAGCGCGATTTTCAGTGAACTTGCCAAACTTGTCGGCAAGCGCCGCTTCAATTTTAGTTTTGTCTTCCTGTGAAAGTTCGCGGGTGCGCAAAATCAACGTGTCGTTTCCCGAAGGTTGAACGCTAACGTCGTTGCTGCCAAATCCAAACTGCTGGAAAACCTTGACCACCTCATCGGTAGAAAAAGTTTGCGGCTTGTCGAATTTCAATTCCAGCATGGTGCCGCCCGTAAAATCGATTGCCAATCGAAACGGGCGACCCGTTTGCGCGAACGTCATTCCCATAGCGATCAAGCCAGGGATGATAATAAGCAGAGAAAATGCAAAATACCAATATCGCTTACCAACAATGTCGAGCACATGTCCTCCAAACTACTTTAGTCTAGAGACCCTAAAGGTTTTCGTCGAAAGCAAAGATGCCGTCGAATCGCTCATCATTTTTCCAATTCACGATCTGCATTGATGAATAAACCATTAGGGTCTGATTTATTGGGAAAAGCTACACAAACATTTGACTCTGATTTGCCCGGATTTAGACCTTAACCGGTTAACATGCTTGTGGAGTCAAGTGGGCGGTGCGGCCCTTTTGTGCTCCTCCCTCCTTCCTTAACGCTCCCGTGAAAGACGGGAGCGTTTTTTTATTCGTTAGAAGGCTGGGAGATGCCGAACCACCAGAGATTTTCAGTAACGTTAAAGTCCAGCGTCAGACGCAAGAAGGTGCGCGTGACGGTAACGGCAGTGAAGAGACTAACCAGTACGCCGATTGCTAGTGTCAACGCAAAGCCCGCAACGATGCTCGCGCCAAAACTCGCGCCGTACCACAGCAGGATGCCGCACGTAATCAGCGTGGACATATTCGAGTCGCGGATGGACGACCACGCGCGTTGGAACCCGGCTTCGATCGCCATTTGCAAAGTGCGCCCCGCGCGCAATTCTTCTTTCATGCGTTCAAAGATCAAGATGTTTGCATCGACTGCCATACCGACCGATAGAATAAAACCGGCGATACCTGGAAGTGTCAGGGTGACAAAATCGAAAACACCCGGAATACCGAATTTGTAAATCGCCAGGACGATCATCGCATACACCGTGAGCGCGAGGTCGGCGAGCAAGCCGGGCAAACGATAGTAAAGCAACATGAACAAGACGACGATCACCAAGCCAATGATGCCCGCGGTGATACTTCGGTTGACGGAATCGCGTCCGAGCGTGGGACCGACCGAGCTGGATTGAACGACTTTGAGTGGAACGGGCAGCGAGCCGTACTTTAGTTGCAGCACCAAGTTGTGGGCTTCCTGCAACGTGAATTGCCCTTCGATGATACCGCTGCCGCCGGTGATGGGGCTTTTAATCACGGGCGATGAAATCACCATCTTGTCCATTGTGATGGCAAGATATTTGTTGACGTTCTTCGCCGTATAGTCGCCAAAGATTTTCGCGCCATCGTCGCTCAACGTAAATTGGATGAACGGTTGGTTCGTCGTTTGCTGAAACGCGACGCTTGCGCTTCGCAACTGCGCACCCGTCATGACAGTTCGAAAAGTCGGAGTCACCGATTCGGTTGCGGTTACCGGTGAAGTGGTCGTCACACTGCCCGATGTCGCAACGGTTGGCGTTGGAACAGGTGTTGCCTGACCGGGCACAACCACCGTCGAGAGTCCGGTCGTCTGAACAACTTGCCCCTGTGTCAGGGGAGTACTGCCCGCATCGATAAATTCGAGTAAGCCGGTGCCACCAAATGTTCGAATCGCATCATCGGGATTGCTGATGCCGGGCAATTGGACGATCAAACGGCAAGTGCCCGATCGCTGAATGAGCGGCTCGGTCACTCCCAGACCATTGATGCGGCTTTCGACAATTGTTTTGGCGGCTTCCATCGAGTCATCCGAAACGCTGGCGCAATCCGCCACATCGGCCTGAAGCAAGACTTGCAAACCCCCTTGCAGATCCAGACCTTCGTGAATCTTGATCTCTTTATTCAGTGGACCAATCCGAAGCCCGGGATTATCGGGCTGCAAAATCCATCCCGCGAAAAGCGCGATGAAAATGATGATAACGAGCATTACAAAGTTACGTTCGCGCATTGCTGCCTTTCTAACAAATAGTATTAGATAACATGCAAACGGCGTGGATTATAAATCAAGTAGCCAAAACCCGCAAGTTACAAGCGACAGGGTACAAGTTACAGGTCACAGATCGCATACAATTGGCGACTTGTGACCTGTAACTTGGCTTGCTTATGTGCCCCTTTCGATTAATTGGGCCTTGGCTGTCCGCGCAATCAATTTCTGGGTAAGGTATCCTCGAATAATCTCTAGCCCCGGACGGATAGTTTCTGGCGCGCCGCACGAATATACGTCGATTGCGACGAAACCCTCTGCCGCCCAAGTATGGACAGTGGCGTGCGCTTGTTTCAGAATAAAGATATGGGTTGTGCCGTGTGGAGAGAATTTTTGGGTCATGTGGTCAAGTGGCTCCAAGCCTGCAAACTGGAGCGCAGTTGTAAATACTTGTTCTAAAACGGCATCGTTGATCAATGGTGATTTGCAATCGTAGAGATCAAGTAAAAGTGAAACACCTGTCGTAGACATGAGAATCCTCCGAATACTTTTACTGCGGCGAAACCCCAATCGTCTGTAAAAATGCTGTCGCGCGATCACACACTTGGAGCGGCGTCAATGGATTCGTGTCGATGGCAAAATGTGCGTGTTCGCGCGCGTGCGTCAATCGCCGATTCATCTCGTCGAGATAAGTTTGTTCCCAATTCACCTTGAGACGTTGACACAGGATCGTCAGTGACACGTCGAGGTAAATCAGAATATCCGGCTTGGCGATTTGCAGCCACATGGTTTGTACGCCAGAGTGTTCTTGGGCGCAATCCTCGGCGTCGTATCCACGCGCTTTGAGATTCCGCGCGAGCGTTGACTTGCCCGCTGCACAAGGACCGACAATCGTGATGCGCATTTTACTCTATTGGAAACCGCACGGTCATCTGGCGCGCGCTACTCTCGTTGGTGCGTGGGACGACGCGCACAACCAGCACGCTCGTATCGTCGCCGGGTCTGCCGCGATCGAGTTCATTCGCGCGCGTGAGAATCGCGTTGGCTAGGTCTTGGGCGCAGACATTCGGCGCACGCAATTGCTTTTCGACAAAGCCGATCACATCGAATTGTTCGCCGTAACGCACGCCCGCATCCAACACACCATCCGTAAACACCACAACGGTCGCATGATTTTCAAGCGGCAATTCCGCAATGACCGGTTTCATCCGGCGATGCACGCCAATCGCGGTCGAAGGTTGATCGAAGAGTTGGATGCCATGCGCATCGCCGATGATCGCAGGGCAGTGACTGTTGCGCGAGATGACAATCGACTTGCTGACGAGGTCAATGGACACAATGTGCAACTCTGCCGAGACCTTGCCATCGTTTTGAGTGTAAAGATAATCGTGTGCCGCTCGTGCTGCCGCGCCGTCGCGGACACCTTCCGCAAGCAGCGATATAACTTTGCGCGCGACTTGATTCGAAATGGCTTTTGCGCCGCGCCCCGTATGCATTCCATCGACCAGCACAAATGACAAACCCCCGTGTGGTCGCTCGATCATTTCGAGTGTGTCGCCCGATTCGCGGACAGCATATTTAGAAACTTTGGCAACGGCAACCTGCAATTCCATATTTCAGATTTCTGATTTGTGATGTATGATTTTTCTAGCGTGCATGACAGCGTCTTGACGCGATCTGACTTCGCCGGCGGCTTGCGCTTCACGAATGGCTTCAAGCAATTCGCCGATATGTTTCCCCGGCGCTAGTTTCAATTCTGCCATCAAGCCATTTCCATCGATCACGGGCGGCGGCGCAATGACGGTTTCTCCTGCGGTAAAGTATCGATTGAGTAAGATCGCATTGGTTGCGCGTTGTTTCGCATCGCGTTCAATATCGATCTTGGGGGCTGTCTTGCCACGCCCATCGGCAAGCGCCAGAATGCACGTATCGATGCCCGCATCGCCTGTGTCGCGAAAGAATCGATAGGCGGCGCGATTCGTAATCTGACCATCGCGTGCTAGTTGGGCGGGGCGTAAGTGATGCGTAATCACGGTCGTCATAATTTCGATTTCGGTGTTGCTAAATCGCAGACGGCGAAGAATTTCCTCGCTCATTTCTGCGCCGCGCGGTTCGTGTTCGTAAAAGTGAATGGTTCCCTTGTCATCGATGGAGCGCGTGGTGGCTTTGCCAATATCGTGCAAGAGTGCCGCCAGCCGAAGCAGCGCGCCGCGTTCGCGATTCGCCGAGACGAGTTCCGCCATGTGGGCTTGCAGCTCCACCAGGAACTCGTCGTTCGCAACTTCATTATAGCCATGCGCTTGAATTTTGACGAGTTCATCGACGACACGCATCGTATGCTCGAACACATCGTAGACGTGTGGCGCTGATTGCGTAATACCTTGGAGCGCGTTGACTTGAGGAATCAACGCTGCCAACAAGCCGAGGTCGTCCATCTGTCGCAAAGCGGCAAGTGGATCGGAGAGCGCAAGGATTTTGTAGAGTTCGTCGCGCGCGCGTTCCATCGACGCAAACGCAAGGAGGTGCGCATCGCGTTGCATCAACTTTTCGGTGTGCGCGCCGATGACGAAATTGAGTTCGCCTGCAAATCGTACCGCGCGCAACAATCGCACCGGATCGTTTTTGAAAACGTCATCGGAGACGGTGCAAACTTGTTTGGTTTCGAGATGCTTTTGTCCGTGGAAGGGATCGGTAAGTTCATGGCTGCCAAGCTGACGCGCCATCGCGTTGATCGTGAAATCGCGCGTTGCCAAGTCTTCACGCAAGCTGCCGCGCATTTGCGCAAAATCAATGTAGGTGTCGGCGAGAATTACGCGCGCGACGTTGTGTTCTTCGTCCATCAGATAAAATGCGCCGCACTGCGCATCGGCGAAGGTGCGCGCGAGTTCAACGGCATCGCCGTCAATCGCGAGATCGATATCGCGTTTCACCGGACGTTCCATCAACTCGTCACGTACAATGCCGCCGACAAAGTACGCGTCGACATTTTGTTCGGCAATGAATGAGATGACTTGTTCTAGCACATTCATGTTGCACCTCGCGCAAAACGCGAACGAAGCTCACTCGCGCTTGGACAATTCTTCTGGCACAAAGACTACGCTGGGTTCTTCTTTGGGTCTCTGATATTTGGACGCCAGCCGCGCATCTTGCTCCGAAGCACCGACTCCCGTGATCGCGCCGCGCACAATTGCTACCCAGCGACCGGCATAGGGTGTTAGGTCGGGTTCGACGATTGTTTTTTTCTGTGCGGCTGGTTTAGCCATTCTCAGAATAAAACGTAATGCGTGATGCGTGAAACGCCACTGGCATCACACATCACGCATTATATATCACTTGCGTGTTTTTTTCTTTAGGGTCGTCTTGCTCTTTTTCACCGCAGGTTTTTTCGTGGCGGCGAGTTTCTGGGCGATCAATTCGGCGACTTCGCCGGGAAAGCGTGCGACCGGCACGCCGGCTTTTTTGAACGCCTCGATCTTTTCCGCCGCCGTTCCCGTGCCACCTTCGATGATGGCGCCGGCGTGCCCCATGCGCTTGCCGGGCGGTGCAGTTTGTCCTGCGACGAAAGCGACGACCGGTTTGGTCATGTGCTTTTTGATGTAATCCGCCGCCTTTTGTTCGTCGGTTCCGCCGATTTCGCCGATCAGTGCGATCGCCTTGGTCTGTGGGTCGTTCTCAAACATTTCCAGGACTTCGATAAAACCGAGACCATGCACCGGATCGCCGCCGATGCCTGCGCATGTCGATTGACCGATCTTGCGTTGCGTCAGCGCGTGAATTACTTCGTATGTGAGCGTGCCGCTGCGCGCGACGATGCCGACGGGACCGGGCGTACAAATATTTCCTGGAATAATACCGACTTTGGATTTGCCCGGCGAAATCAACCCAGGGCAGTTGGGGCCGACGAGCAGCGTTCCCATTTCCGCAAGTCGCCGCGTGACGCGCATCATATCGATCACGGGCACGCCTTCGGTGATGCAAACGACCAGTTTGATACCCGCATTTGCCGCTTCCAGAATCGAATCGGCGCAGCCGCGCGCGGGAACGTAAATAATCGAGGTGTTCGCGCCAGTTTTGTCGACCGCTTCTGCAACGGTGTCGAACACTGGCACGCCCAAAACTTTTTCGCCGCCGCGCCCCGGCGTCATGCCCGCGACGACGTTCGTGCCGTATTCGATCATTTGCTTGGTGTGAAATTCACCTTCGCGTCCGGTCATGCCTTGCACGACCAATTTGGTTTTCTTGTCGATGAGGATGCTCATGGATTTTTCTCCGCGTTGTATTTTGTTCCGCCCAATTCTTTGATCATTTTCGATACTTGATGCGCGCAATCGGTGAGGTTCTGTTCGAGCTGCCTAGTCGAAAATTGCAGGGTGCGCCACGATGTGCCTTTTGGCATCTTGCGCGGCACATCTCCAAGAACGACGGCGAGATTGCCGCGCGTACATTGAATCCAAAAATCGACTCGATACCGCGCTCGTTTATCGCGCACGACGATTTGTCGTTCCGCGTCAATCTTCGATGCTTTCAGTGCATCCCACAGCGCATCGTCTTCGTCGCTGCGGCCCAACAAATCGTTGATCTCGACAGCGCGGGAAAATTTATCGCCTGTCGTCCAGAGGTACAGAATTCGTCGTCCGCTCCGACTCGTGATTGGTCGCTTTAATTCGATCAACGATCCCAGTTCGAGTTTGTAATACGCTTCCTCGGCGCGCGGATGATCGGCTTGATCGGGAAATAGATCGCGCCGACGGACCAACTCGTGTCCGCGTACGGGTGCGTATTCGTGAATGCTCCACTTGCAATCGCCAAACGGTTTCGTCAGATAAAAAGCGACGTAGCGCGCTTGCGAGACATGCGCAGGCGCGTGCTTCGCCGGAATGCGATACCAATGTTCTCCTCGGACGATTTCCATGTCGCGCGAGTTATTCATCAATGCGACGAGTACGATGTCGTCTGCGTCCATGTTTCAATCTCAGACCCTAAAGGTTTCTTGTCAACGCAAGAAAACCTTTAGGGTCTCGGCTCTTATTCATCCTTAATATGGGCGCGGATTTTTTCCGCGATTTGTTTCAATTCGTCACGTGACGAATTCTTTCGCGCGCGCCAATCCATTCGGCGATCATTGCCATCGCGTGACATCAATCCATCGCTAAAAAAGCGCGGCGCGAGATGCGCATGATAGTGAAAGACAGCTTGCCCGCCCGCGCGCTCGTTCGACTGCAAAATCGTCAAGCCATCGGCGTTGAAGGTGGCGCGCAAAGCCCGCCCGACCACACGCGAAGCATGCATCACCGCTTTGCCACTTTCGTCGTCAATGTCGAACACATTGCGGCTATGTTTCTTTGGAATGACGAGCGTGTGTCCCTGGGTTACCGGATTAATGTCGAGAAATGCAAGCGCATCTTCACTTTCATAGATAATGTCCGCCGGCGCACGTTTCGCCGCGATTGCACAAAAGATGCAATTGTAATCAACCTTTTCCATTTTTGCTCCGCGACCACCGACCGACGACGGCTGACCGCCGTAGACGCTTCGGTCTGCCGTCTGCTGTCGGCGGTCATTTCATAATGTCAATAGAACTCGAGCCAACACATTGATCGCGCGTTCGTATTCCGCTAAATCGAGATGCTCGTTCGGTGTGTGATCGAGCGCGGAATCGCCGGGACCGTAGGCGACAATCGGACAGCCCCACGCGGGACCGACGATGTTCATATCGGCTGTCCCAGTTTTCAACGTGAACGCCGGTTTGCCGCCGCCATCGCGAATCGAATTGAGAAACGCGCGCACGAGCGCATTGTTCTTGTCGGCGCGAAATGGTTCTTCTTCGCTCGAAAATGTTACGTGTGCGCCGTTTGCAAACGGGGCAATGTGCTTTTCGACTTGCGCGACGGTCAAACCAATCGGCACGCGCACGCCAATGCGCATCACGACCTTGTCGATAAAACCGTCGTCGTTCGAATTGATGTGACGCAACGACGGATCGATCTTGTCGGTGATTCCCTTTTTATCGCGATTATATTCGGCGGCGTACGCAACGACCTGGTTCCAAAAATCGACAGCTTCTTCCGTCGCTGCTTTGGTTGCACTCGCCGTATGCGTCATCGATTTCGTCAATTCGTAATCGACCAGCACGCGTCCTTTGTAGCCCAGCGTGATTCGATCCCAGCCGCTTGGCTCTCCAATGATGCAAAACTCTGGATGGTACTGCGTCACCGCAAAGCGCGCGCCTTTCGACGTGGCGCATTCTTCTTCGACGGCACCGACCACGACGAAGCGAATGTCATTGCGTTTACCAACTTTCGCCACTGCGCTTGCAAATGTGGCGAGGCAACCTTTTGCGTCGACGGAGCCGCGTCCGTACAGTTGACCGTCTTCGATGCGCGGTTCAATGTAGCCGTGGAATGTATCGATGTGACCGAGCATCACAATCTCGCGCGGACCATCGCCAAGCATGCCTACCGCGTTGCCCGCTTCATCGACAAAAGCGCGCAAGCCAAGGGCGTTCATTTCAGCGACGAAATATTCCGCCGCCGCGCGTTCCTGCGTCGAGGGGCTGTAGATTTTGACGAGACCGTGCACAAGGTCGATAGAATTCACGGCGATACCATTTTCCAAATTTGATCGATTGCGCCGACGAGCGCGCCAAAGATCATTGCGACACCCGTGCCGAAACGAATGAGCATCACATAATCGCGCCGCAAGCTCATCGGATCGAGTGAGAAATTGCCGGTTTGGATGAGATCGATATAGTAAGCCATTGCGCCGCCCGCCGCCCACATTCCGGCGATCAGAATACCCAAGGCGATGATGAGCAAGAGCGGCGTCTGCTTTCGGGCGATTTTGGTCGCGTGGGTCTGCTCGACCGCAGCGACCAAATTATTGACACTGTTCCAATCACGTCCCGTGCGCTGACAAATGTCGTAGATGAGATTGTCGCGTGAGACGTGCTTGCCAAATTGTTGAATGATGTACTCTGTAAGTAATGCATCATCCATGATGCTTTTCCTCCATTGGAATAAGAATTACTGGGCATTCGGCGCAGTGTCAGAGTTTAGCGTTTCAAAATGTACTTATTGAGCCAATCTTTGCGTTTGACCAAAAGCACTTGCTTGCAATCTCGACTGAATACGACGGTGCTTGCGCTTTCGGTAGGCATCTAATTGTTCAGAACGTATTCGATCTGATCGGCGACAATATCCAAATCCGATTTTTCGATCACGAGCGGCGGGAGCAAGCGCAAGACATTTAGTCCAGCGGGCAGCGCAAGCACACCGCGCTCCATCAATGCCGCGAGATACGGCGTTACTTTCTGCTTCAACTCGACGCCGATCATCAACCCCAGCCCGCGCACTTCGCGAATCAAGGGTGATTCGATTCGTTCGAGTCGCCCCTTCATGTATGTGCCGAGTTCTGCCGAACGTGCGACGAGATTTTCTTTTTCGATGTAACCGATTGCCGCGATGCCAGCCGCGCACGCCAGCGGATTTCCGCCAAAGGTCGAGCCGTGAATCATCGGCTCTAGTTTTTTCACACGATTACCAAGCAGAATCGCACCCATCGGCATTCCACCCGCAATCGATTTCGCGACGGCGACAAAATCGGCTTCCAGTCCGTAATGTTCCGACGCAAACATTTTGCCCGTGCGGCCAAAGCCCGTCTGCACTTCATCGGCGATCAGCATTGCGCCGCGCTCGCGGCAGAGTTCTTGCAAGCCCAGTAGAAATTCGCGCGAGCCAGGATGCACGCCGCCTTCGCCTTGCACGACTTCGACGATGACGCCTGCCGTCTTGTCAGTAATCGCCTCACGCGCCTTATCGAGATTGTCGTATGGGATAAATGAAACATCGGGAATGAGCGGCAGAAATGGTTCGCGATATTTAGCCGTCCACGTTGTGCTTAACGCACCCATCGTGCGTCCGTGAAAGCTGCGCATCATCGCCACGATGCCAGTGCGCCCGGTTGCATAGCGTGCAAACTTCAACGATCCTTCAATCGCTTCGGCTCCCGAGTTGCAGAGGAAAACCCGGTCGGCATGATTCGGCGAAATCGCGACGAGTTTTTCTTCCATCGCCGCGCGTTTGTCGTTGTAAAAAATTTCGGTGAGCGAAATCAACGTACGCGCTTGTTCGGCAATCGCATCGGCGACGACGGGATTCGCGTGACCAACATTCGCCGCGCCTTGCCCACCTACACAATCGATGTATTCCTTGCCTGCTTCGTCCCAAAGATGCGCACCTTTTCCGCGCACCATTGCAATCGGTCGCTTGGCGTAAACGCCGGATGTATACTTGGACTCAATCTCAGAAATGGACACCGTTACCTCATTTAGAATTTGGGATTTATGATTTAGGATTTCCTTTTCGTTCCGTGTGCTTAAATCATAATTCAGAAATCATAAATCGTTAGCGCGTTACGACGAGAAAAATTCCAACTGCTGCCAACAAGAATCCGATGATGTATTGCAAATTAATGCCTTCGCGAAAAACGATAATGCCGAGTGTGGCTGCCAGCACAATGCCGCCCATGCGAATCACCGGTGAACCGATCGACAGATTGACGCCTTGCGAAAAGACGAGAAACAGCAAGCCAGTAAAAATACTAAACCACACCCCTGTCGCCATCGACCAAAACACACCTTCTTTTGTTACTTGCAGACCGCCATTCCAATGTGTCCATAAGGTCCAAACGAGCGGAATGCCAACCGCCGTAATCGCATAGACCAGAGTTCCAAGACTCGAACTAATTTTACCTGCGGATTGTTTGATCGACACATCGGCGAGGGCGATGATGCCCATCGCGACAATCGCCAGAACGATAGTGGTTGTCGACAAACTTGTACTCCTCATTCGATGACTGTCCCTTTGCCCTCAATCGCTCGATGAATCGGCAGTTCGACTCGACCATCGGTAAAGATAACTTGCTTGACACCCAGTCCCAGCGCTTCGCTTGCACCGAGAACTTTTTTCTTCATGCGCCCTTCGGCAAAGTCGATGGATTGCTCGACGCGATTCTTGTCGATGTGCGCAATCAGTGTCGATTCGTCGGGATACGCGCGCAGCAACCCAGGCACATTCGACACGATAATCAGTTGCTCTGCGCCGAGCGCACCCGCAATCATCGCCGCCGCGCGGTCGCCATCGACGTTGATCGCGTCACCTTGGTAACTAATCGCCAGCGGTGCGACGACGGGAATATATCCGCGTTCTAGCAGAACGCGCAACAAGTCTGCGTTCACCTTTTCGACCTTGCCGGTGTAATCGTCGCGCAAGATGCGCTGCTTGCCGTTTTCGACGATGCGAATCGCGTCCTTGCGTGTTCCTTCGAGCAATCGCCCATCGACACCGCTCAAGCCGATGGCGTTCACGCCCAGCTTTTGCAATCCTTCGACGAGAAACGTGTTGACCTTGCCGCACGCTGCCATCACGAAAACTTCCAGTGTGTCGCGGTCGGTATAGCGCGATGTGAATCCTTGCGGCGACGTGACGTGTCGCGCAGGTCGTCCCAGCTTTTCGCCGAGTGCGTCTGCCTCTTTGCCCGTGCCATGCATGACGACGAGTTGCTTGCCTTCCTTCGTTAGCGCCGCAACGTCCGCGCAAACGTAACTGAGATTGATGCCAGAACTACCCCCGATTTTGATGACGATCATAAATCCAAATTGCCTCTTTGCTCAAAGTTTGCTGAAATCGATTTTGTTTTTGTAACGAATCCCATTCTTGCATCGTGTAAACCAGAATATCGACTGGCACGGGTAGAGTCTGGGTGTCCCATTGGCGCGCGCGCTTTTCAAATGGCTGCTCCGAATCATCTACGATCACAATTACATCGAGGTCGCTGCCAACGCCCCAATCACCACGCGCATATGAGCCAAAGTATCCAATGCGTTGGATATTTTCTTGCGTCTGCGCCATTTGTTCTGCCCAGCGTCGGACGCTTTGATCGACGGATTGCGCGTAAGGCCATTTGAGCACGGACGAATTCAATAATCTCACCGGCATATCGAATCGCCTCCTCGCTTTGCAGTGCGCCGTTTGAACATTACGGCGCACCCTCAGGGTGTCCATTGGGATAACGGGGCGGGATGTAGAAACCATCCAGCACGCGCGCTTTGTCGATCATCAGGGCTGACACCTCGACCGATGGAGGCAATTCTTGCAACAGTTTGGCAATAACATGCCCCCAAGATTCTTGTCCCAGGTGCAGGTGCAATGCCTTGATCGCTTTTTCTGCTGCTTGTTGCGCCGCAAAGCAAGCCCATTCATGTCGTCCTGCGCTCTGCGAATCCTTTGCCTGATCTAAATCTCTTACCGCTTGATTGAGCCAGTCGTATTGACGATTTGGCATAGCTCATCTCCATCAAATCGGATGCAGTCCCGCGAATTCCAAGCCCATTGTCTCTTCAAAGCCGCACATCAAATTCATCGCTTGCACTGCGCTGCCCGCTGCGCCTTTCATCAAATTGTCGATAGCGCAAAGCGAAACAAGGCGACAGGTGGCTTCGTCGTACTCAAAGCCAACGTCGGCGTAATTCGATCCCGACAAAATCTTTGGCTCGGGATAACGATAGATGCCTGTCTTGTCCTTGACGATTCTAACGAACGGCTCCTCTTTGTATGCCCCGCGGTACGCGCGCCACAAATCTTTTTCGGCGGTTCCCGATTTCAAAAAGCAATGGGCCGTCGCCAGCACGCCGCGCACCATTTCAATTGACGTGATCGACAAATGCACATTCTGCAAACCTAGTTCCTGCTCCACTTCACCCGTGTGCCGATGACCGACCGCAGAGAACGTGCGCACCGAGCCACTGCGTTCCGGATGATGCGATGCGAGCGAAGGCGAGTTGCCACCTTCGCTTGAGCCGACTTTAATGTCGACGACGATGGGGCGCGACGTATCAAGCAAATTCGCGCGCACGAGCGGCAAGAGCGCCAAATTCGATGCGGTTGCATTGCAGCCAACGCCGCTGATGTACTTTGCCTCTTTCATCTCAGCGCGATGCAACTCGGGCAAGCCGTAAACAAATTTGCTGACCCAATTCGGCGCGTGATGTTCCTCGCCGTACCATTTTTTGTACGCGCCCATGTCGTGCAAGCGAAAATCGGCGGAGAGATCGACGATGCGCGAGGCGAGCGAAGCATAGTGCTCGATTTTTTTCTGCGCTTCGCCATGCGGCAACGCGAGAAACAAAACGTCGCACGCTACGATTTGATCGGGCGTCGTGAATTGCACTTTGGTGCGCCCGCGCAGATTCGGATGAACGTTGTAGAGATACTCGCCGACGTGCGATTCTGACGTCACCTGCGCGAGTTCAACCTGCGGATGCAAGAGCAAAATGCGCGCGACTTCGCCGCCCGCGTAACCCGAACCACCAATAATCGATGCTTTCAGTTTAGCCATTTTCCTTTTCTACCAACCAGAGTCTATTTGTGTGTTGTCATTCTGAGCGGAGCGAACGTGGAGCGTCTCGCTACTTGGATAAAGAGATTCTTCGTCGCAAACGCTTCGCGGCTCCTCAGAATGACAGACCGTGAAGTTACAACCAGAGTCTCATTTCGTTCGTTTGCTTGAATCCAAGCGATTCGTACAACGAGCGGCCTTGATCGCTTGCGTGGAGTGCCACCACCTTTATTTTGTTTTCACGGCAATAAGCGAGAATCGCTTGCATCAATCGCCGCGCCAAGCCGCATCTCCGAAAAGCGGGCTGGGTGTAGACGTTGAAGATATAGCCGCGTTGTCCCGATAAATCGTTCGCCGTTGGGGGCCACGCAATCAACCACAGCCCTGCGCCAGCAACAACAATTTCCTGTTCATTGACGACGAACCAGCCAAGATACTCGTCGCACGCTAATCGATCCGATACCCACTTCTTGAATGCAACGCTCATCGCGTCGAGCTTGACGGTGTCGCGCTCGCCCATGTCGGCGAACATGGAGCGACGATGATGCGTGATGATCACTGCGTCGTCCGCCGTCGCGCGGCGAATCGAAAAATTTTGATCGCTCATGCGCCTGCCGCAAACTCGCAAATAATTTCGTAGAGCACACGCGTACCAAACTCAAGATTGTCGAGCGCGATGCGTTCATTGTGTCCATGCACGCGATCCAGTTCTGTCGAAGGCGCAATCATTGGACAGAATCCGTACACCATCGTTCCGAGATTTGAAACGTGGCGCGCGTCGGTTGCGCCCACGACGAGATAAGGCAGCACAGGTGCTTTCGGTTCGTGACGCGCCATCACGCGTGAGATCGAATCGAACAACGGCGTTTTGTAATCTGACTCGCGACCGACACGGCTGCCGAAAAATTCTATCTCGGCTTCATTACCGACGATGGTGCGCAATTCGTGCAGCAAATCATCTTCGGTCTGGCCGGGAATCAAGCGGGCGTCGCATTGCACTTGAGCGACGGATGGAATGACGTTGATCTTTGAGCCAGCTTGGAGAATCGTCGGCGTGACGGTATTGTGCAGCATCGCGTAAATCATCGAGCGGATGCTGTCGTCAATCGGCAAGCGTTTCATCAGCGCATGGTATTTTTTCGGATCGAGCAACCCAATCAAGTCGGACCCGTACGGTTTGCCAATCTTGTCCGCCACACCTTCGAAAAATTGGCGGACGGTCGCCGTTGGATGCAGCGGAAATTCGGCTATGCCAATTTTTCGGATCGCATCGGCAAGTTTCAGCACGGCGTTATCCGGATGCGGTTGCGAAGCGTGACCTGGTCGCCCACGCGTACGCAATGAAAAACGCGCCGTGCCTTTTTCGCCCGTCTGACAGGTGAAGAATCGATGTCCCAACAAATCGACGCCAAAGCCGCCGCCTTCATTGATCGCATATTCGGCGCGAATGAGATCGGGATGTTCGTTGACCATCCAGCCCGCGCCGAAATTTCCGCCTGCTTCTTCGTCGGCGTTCGCCATGAAGATGATGTCGCGCGCAAGTGGTTTGCCCTCGCGTTTGAGCAGCAGCATGGTCATGAGTTCCATTGCGCCAAGCTCTTTTGTGTCGAGCGTGCCACGACCCCACAAATATCCATCGGCGATGTCGCCGCTAAACGGCGGATGTTCCCACTTGTCCGCTTCGACCGGCACAACGTCGAGATGGAACATGAGCAAGAGCGGTGCGGCGCGTCCATTGCCTTTTAAACGCGCGACGATGTTGCCGCGCCCGGGCGCAGATTCCAAAATCGTCGAATCGATCCCCTCGCGTTTGAAAACGCCTGCGAGATACTCTGCCGCTGCGGTCTCATTCCCAGGTGGATTCGTTGTATCGATTCGAATCAATTCTTGCAAATGACAAATTGCTTCTTCGCGGATAGTTGACCAGTTTGGTGTCATTTTGTTTTCTCGATGGTGTCATTCATTGAATGAACAATGGGCTATACCCCTGTTGGTATTCTTTCACTGAGAAGTCGTTCAACACGAATTCGATCCATTCTGTTTTAAGATAAGGACGACAAATCATTACACTATTTGTAAAGTATTCCGTCGTTTTCATTTCCATCCTTAATTTTGGGTGACCTTTACAAAGCCGTATGACTTGTTTTCAAAATCTGTCATGACGATTTCGTACGCAGCTTGTCCTAGAACTCGTGCGAACTTTTCATCATCAAAAACAACGCACGCACCATCGTCGATGCCCCAGACGTGTTTGGTACGACTCGCCGCCATTGCGGTAAGCAAATCGGGCAGGGTGTTTTGCGATGTGAAATGTACGCCGATGATCAAGCCATCGATCAAGCCCAAGCCTTCGGCGACGAGCGAATTATCATCGCTTTCGCCAGGGTGGAATGTGCAGATTGTTGGCGCAATTAGCGCCCCGGCGGAGCATCCTGCGATTGGAATGCCATCGGCGTAGCGTTCGCGCAAGATACTGCGGACTGGTTCCGTCGCATACAATCTGCGATACGTTCCCGTGTGTCCGCCGCCGATAAAGATGCCAGTTGCGTTCGCCAGTTTGGCGCGAACATCATCTAAATTCAGCTTGCCATATTCATCCGGCATGATGACATCGTAGCGCGAAACACTGCGCTGTGTCCAAGGACGAACATACTCTGGCAGATGTTTTTGCGTTCCAGGTCCGCCCTGAAGCAACAGTGCAATTCTAGCATCGCGTCCGCCTGCGGCTGGTACGAATTCATCGGCTGTGACGTCAAACGCGTCGCTGCCGCCGAGCAAGAAAAGTTTGCGCGTCATTGTGATTGGTTGATTGAAGAATGATTATGCGTAGACCAAGCGTCATTTTGGTTTTGGGATAGCTCGTCCTAACTCACGCGCTGTCTCAATCCACTCATGAATAATTGCCTCAGCATTAGCCAACGCCTCTTGATAGGTTGCGCCATCTGCCCTACATCCAGACAACTCTGGCACTTCAACAATATAGGATTAATCCTCATCGCTCCAGTAGATGATGATTTCATATCTAATCATTTTCATCACCTGATACGGCTGTCATCAAAGCTACACTCATAACAATCTCTATGCGCCCAGTTTCTAACACTCGAACCAAGGTCAGGTTGGATAGTGTTTGCCGATAATAAGGGCAATAGTCGCGCAAGTCATGCATGGCGCGCTTGAATTGTTCAGGCGTCAAGTCGGTCATTGCGACGGTAATGTGCGGTATCCACTTTTCGGGTAAATAGTAATCGATCAGATTCTCACAGTATTGACCGAGCAGTTGGCTAACGATTTTATGAATGCGACGTAATTCTTCTGTGAGTTGGACTCGAAGGAATATTGCTTTCTCGTACGATTCAAAACGGACGAGTCCATCGACGATGATTTCAAACGGTTGAAGCGGTCGAACTAAAGCAGGAATTGCATTCGCAAGTCGCGCTACGTCCTGACACTTGCCTACCTGAAAAGTGACGTTCGGATAATCGAATGATTGAACGCCGACTGAGCCATACTCAGTCTCGAACAGTTTCCAAAGTCGGTTTGCTTCGTTCAGCACATCGCCTTCGAGGATCGATAGGATGCCAACAGTTGTATCCATGCTGAAAACTGATTACTGTTCACTTTCTCACTGTCCTACCGTCCACCGGCTTTCGCCGCCGCCACCGCTTTCTGTGCGCCTTCCTCCAACGTCTCCGCCGTAATCATGTTCGCGCTCGCCAGAATCTTGCGACCCTCTTCCGCGTTCGTGCCGACGATGCGGGCGACCATTGGCACGCGTATGTTCACGCCCTTCAATCCTTCGACGATGCCGCGCGCGACTTCATCCCCGCGCGTGATGCCGCCAAAGATATTGAACAGCACTGCTTTGACGTTGGGGTCCGACAAAATAATATCGAGCGCGGCTTTCACCTTGTCGGCTTTAGCGCCGCCGCCAATGTCGAGAAAATTCGCGGGTTCGCCGCCGTAAAATTTGATGACATCCATCGTCGCCATGGCCAAGCCCGCGCCATTGACCATGCACCCAATCGACCCGTCGAGCTTAACGTATGAGAGTCCCGCTTTGCGCGCTTCTTTTTCTGCCAACGATTCCTCGTCAATGTCGCGCAATTCTTCCAGGTGCGGATGGCGATACAACGCATTGTCGTCTACCACGATTTTGCCATCGGCGGCGATCAATCGATTTTCGGTGGTGACGACGAGCGGATTGATTTCTGCTAACGATGCGTCGGTCTCGACGAAGGAGCGATATAGCCCCTGCGCAATCGCCACAAAATCGCGCACCAATGCCTTGTCGATTCCAATCGCAAATGCGAGTTCGCGGACTTGATAATCTTGCAAGCCGTATGCCGGATCGATTTGCACGCGGACGATTTTTTCGGGCGTGGTCCGCGCAACTTCTTCGATTTCGACGCCGCCAGCGGCGGAGCCCATCATCGTCGCGCATTTCGCGGCACGATCGACGACGACGCCGAGATAAATTTCTTTCGCGATGTTGATCGCTTCGTCGACGAGAACTTTGCGGACCGGTAGCCCTTTGATCCGTATCGCCAAAATTTGATCGGCAAGTTTTTCGGCTTCGTCCGGTGTATTGGCAACCTTAATGCCGCCCGCTTTGCCGCGACCGCCCACGAGTACCTGTGATTTGATGACGACTTTTTTGCCAGTATGAGCTGCGATTTGTCGCGCATGCTCCGCGTTTTCGGCAATTTGTCCTTTGGGAATTGGAATGCCATGGCGTGCAAAGATTTCCTTGGATTGATATTCGTGTAGTTTCACGTCAGCCCCCTTGTTATTTGTTCAGACCCTAAAGGTTTCTTTCCTAATCGGTACATATATCCGCCAACGTACTTTGCCCTGCCAATCAAGTCGTCAGGCGAAGAAACTTTTGGGGTCTCGTTTGCATTATATCCGCGTCTCTCAAAAAACTCAAATGAAAATACGGAGACTCAGCGCTGATGTCTCCGTATTGGGATGATCGATCCTGGCAAATTATGTACGCTCAATCTCTGTTTCAGTCTCGCCACTGCTAGCTTGCGCGAGCGACATGCCCGCACGCCAAATGAAAAACAATCCCATCCCCGTAATCATGATGTACGATATCGCGTGTGATGCGAGTGCGACACTTGCTGCCAGCGTTTCGTTCACGCCGAACGTACTAAGCGCGAAAATCGCAGCGGCTTCATACGGACCGACGCCGCCGGGCGCAGCGGGGATCATCACGCCGAGATTGATCAGCACCATCATAAACACCGATGCAACCGCTCGATCGGGCACATTGGGCAACGCGCTGAATGCACTCAGCATGATGAAATACAGTGTCGATTCAACCAGCCAAACGGCGAGCGACAATCCGGCAATGCCGAAAATGTCGCGTGCCGATTTGAGCGAATGCAATCCGACAATGAAAGAGCCGAGCATTCGCTCTAGCTTGGCAGCGATTTTGTGCGGCAGAAATCGCGTAAAAAACTTGAAAATCGATAACGCGAGTTGCTCGCGCACGAGCAGAAAAACTAGACCGGCCAGCGCAACGCCAAACAAAATGCTCGCGGCGATGGCAATCGTTTCGACGGCGGGCGGCAAATCGATATGCAGTGGCGTAAAAGCCACGAGCGCGATCAGCAAGAAAGCAATCAACGCAATGCCATCGGCGACACGCTCGACGATGATGGTCGCCAAGCCGAGCGTCTTGGAAATGTTTTCGCGCGCGCCGAGCCAGTACGGTCGCGCAAATTCGCCGGGGCGGCCGGGAAGTAAATTGTTCAACGCAAAGCCGACGATCAAAACGGGGAAGAGACGCAGAATGGGGATTTGTTTGGTCGGGCGCAAAAAGCGCTGCCAACGCGCGGTGCGAAGCATGTAACTGCCGACCACGCACAAGATGCCCAATGCAGCCAAGCGATAATCGGCTGTCTTGAGCGAGCCGAGTAATTGATTGAGGTCAACGCGGTATAACGCGATGACAAGAAAAATCGCGGTGATGGCAAGACTGAAGAGAAAAGTGAGGAGACGACGAATGGTCATGTGACGTGTGCCGTGTGACGGGTGGCGCGTGATATCTGATCTTCACCCGTCACTCGTCACTTGTTATGGTTTGCTGAATACGAGAATTCGATTATTACCGGAATCGGCGACGTACAAATTGCCTTGAGCGTCGAACGCGAGTCCCGTCGGATAGTTGAACGACGAGAGATCGTTACCGCGCGTGCCAAACACGGCGAGCAGTTTGCCGTCGTTCGAGAACTTTATAATTCTCGACAGCTCCGGATCGCTCACAAACACATTTCCATCCGGATCGATGGCGATGTAGGGTTTGTTGATGATCGACTGACTGTCCCACGCTTCGACCGACCATTGTGCGATAAAATCGAAATTGGAACTGAATTTTTGAATGCGTTGATTCCACGTATCGGCGACGTAGATGTTGCCATCTTTATCGGCCGCAATGCCTACTTGTTCGAGAAATTGTCCTGGGTCTCCGCCGACGCCGCCGTACTGATTGAGCGGTTCGCCGTTAGGCGAGAATTTCAACACGCGTTTGTTACCGGTGTCGGTGACCAGCACATTGCCTTGCTTGTCGATGGTGACCGCGCGCGGTCCGTAGAATTGCAGCGGGTTGCCTTGCGCGATCCCACGGGTATCGCCATTGGTTCCCCACATCGTCAAGAACTTGCCATCCTTGTCGAATTTTTGGATGCGATGATTCCATGTGTCGGCGACGTAGATGTTGCCGTCTTTATCGACCGCGATGCCCCAGGGTTCGCTGAATGTACCTTGGGGACCGACCACATTGGGCGGACTCTTGGTTCCCCAAGCGCGCACGAACTCGCCTTTCGAATCGAATTTTTGGACGCGCCCATTGTCGGAATCGGCAACGTAGAGATTGCTTTGTGAATCCAAGACAATGTTCTTGGGATTCATCAACTGTCCGTTGCCCGTGCCTGGCGCGCCGATGGATCGACTCGCCGTGAGCTTGGTGAATTTGGTATCGTACTCGTCTTGGACCGCCGGTTGTTGCGGAACGTTGCCCGTATAATTCCACAACATTGCCGCCACATCTTTGCGAACGTTGAACGTAAAGAGATGCGCGTAGGGCCAAGCGTTTGCGCTTTCTTTGTATTGATGGAAGAACCAAGCGGTGAACAAATCGGCGCGCTGTTGTGGATCACGGAAATAATTCAGCACGCGTTCCACCGTCAACTCTTTGTAACCTTCGAGGGGCCACCAAATGAGTTTGTATTGGCGCGAGATGTACTTGTTCCCCAGGAAAGGTCGGACGGCATCCTGATTGGCGCTGCCGACGAGGACAACCGGCGCATCGAAGGGCGCGTTTGGCGTCTTGCCGTAAAACTGCGCGTTGGTATAGTTGCGCAAGTACCACACAAAGGGCCATGACGAATCATCGTCGTATGCGACTTTGATTTTGCCATTATCGCATTGAACGGTTTGTTTGCCCGGTCCCGTTTGCGCGCACAGCCGTTGGGACAGGTCGTTGATCTCTTGAATTGCCAGCGCGTCGTCGTGCGAACCCTGCGCGTAAATCATTGTCTCGACGGCGTTATCGGGATTGATGTAAACTGCCATCCACGCAAAGCGAATGGTCAGCACGGCAAGAACGAATACGCCCGTCACCGTGGCGATGCGCACCAACTCGCGCGACGTAAAGCGGCGACCGACGACGTAAAGTACTGGCGCGACGAAAACTAAAAGCAAAATGACGGCGACGATGAATCCGTTGGTCGCGCTGAGTTGCTCGAGCGTCACACCTTGGAAGGGCGTCGCGCCGAAAAAGATCATCGCGAAAAGAACGAGCGCGAGCGGAATCAACAACGCGATCCAAATCGCGCCCCGCGCAAAGAGGTCACGCCAATCGACATCCAGCAGTTGATCGATTGCCCAGCCCGACACGAAGGCAAGTGGAATTGCCAAGTGCATAGTGAGCCATGGCATTTTTTCGCCTGCCCAGGAAAAAATAACAAGTGTGCCGACTGCCCACGTGAAAAGGAAGGTTGGGAATAGGCTGGTAGGTTGGTCGGAATCGTGAGTCGTGAAAAATGTGAGCAGGATCAAGACGGCGATGAACGCGATGACGAGCGTATCGCCGAGTCCCGACGCAGTGATGGGCGCTGCGCCTGGCGCGGGATTCGGTCCCAGCAGGAAGGGGCGAATCGCGATATAGTACGTAATCGCGAGCAGGATCCAGCCGAGAAAGACGACGAGGCGTGCGGGGCGAAAGCGCAGCCAATACCAAAACATGGTTACGACGCCGACGATGTACGGCAAAAGTTCGTACATCGGCATCGTCACGAGCAAATAGTAATACGAGGGTTGACCGCCGCGCTGCACTTCTTGCTGCGACAGCCAATAACCGAGCGAGCCGAGCAGACCTGTAAAAAATCCGCCGCCATTAGTAAAGATTGTCGTAAAGAAAATGACGAAGATGGGCCAGAACAATACCGCGCTGATGGTCCACACGCGCGCGTTCCACCAAAAGCCGACGAGCGCCGCGAGCAGGATCATCAAGCCCGTCAGCACCAGCACGCGCAAAATCACATCGAACTGGGATTGGGCGATCTGGGTCAGTGAGTTGACATCGGTAAATGCACTCAGTGGAAAAAAGTCGGCATTGAACGCGCGCTTCCAAATTGCGTTGAGGGCTTGGAAAAGCGCCGGGGTCAAGAGCGGCATTGAGAACGTGCCGAAAATCATCGCCAGGTCGAAACTGGGAATTGATCGCCAGTCCACCAGGGTTTTCTTGTCTGCATTGTCTTGGACTGTCTTATATTCCTCCAAGAGCTGTCTTGCGATGAAACTTCCAATGATGCCACCAAAAAGAGTACCCAATAACAATGAAAGCCTAATCAATCCAGACACAAGCTTACTCAATACCGATACGAGCCAACGTGGCCAATATTTTCGGCTTGCTTGATATGCAACGAAAATTCCAAAAAATGGAATACCCAGCACCGATGCAAACAGACCCACCAAAAAATCCTTCCATTTGACGCGCGGTCGCAGATATTCAAACGTGAAATGCGCGCAGAGGAAAATCGCAAAGATGGCGACAAAAATAAACGTCGTTTCCATCGCGGTATAGGACAATGCCAAAAGCGCGGCGGCGCTATAAAGCCAAATGTCCTTGCGTTCGTCGAAGAATTTCCAGATGACGAGCGCCATCAATACGACAAAGAGTTCGACGTATATGTCGTGCCGATTGAAACGCGAGTAATATAGAACCGACGGCGAAATCAACAGCATCAGCGCGGTTGCGACCCAGCCTCTGCGTCCTAGCCACTTGCGGAAAAAGAACGGTAACGTGACGAGCACGATTCCAAAAAGCGCGTTGGGCAGACGCGCCGTCGTGTCGTTGTCGCCGAAGAAAAAGAACGACAACGCGGTAATGTGATACAAGAACGGTCCATGATAAATCGGATTGTGCTGATAGCCGCGGCCGGTATAGAGATTCCACGACCAATCGGTATGAATCGCTTCGTCGTGATTCCACGCACGGTACGACAAATCCCACAAGCGTGTGAGGATTGCAAGAAGCAGAATCGCAAGGAGGATCGTGCGAGCCCAATCAATTTTCATCACAGCGGCGAGAGGTTTGTCAAGAAATGATTTTTGTTCGGCGGTAGATTCCATGGTTGATTTATCCAAACGGTGGTAGACCTGTCAGGTCGCGACTCCTGGGAGCCGACGAGACTTGCCAGGTCTGGATTTTTATTTCGGCTGCGGTAACCAGAGCGCTGCACTCGCGTTGTCCGTTGCGCCAACATCGCGATACATCAACCAGCGGAGCAAACTGGGCAGCGGCGTTGCATTGCGTGCGGTCTCCAAGCGATAGGTTTGGCTCATCCAACCAGACGCAGGCGCATCGGCGTCCGATGGCAGAATCAACGCTTGAGCTTCGGATGTGGCACTTGGTCGGGCGGAGAACTGCACGTATCGAAAATCGCGCAGATACCATGCCAACATTGCGCCCAGCGATTCGTCTGCGACGACGCGAATCGTGTGCGAATCGTTGGCGCGATAACGCGATATTTCTGCCAAGTCGTCAACGAGGTCCCGGACGCTCGACGAGGCTGCGCGGGCGACGAGAAATTCTTGCGGATTTAATGAGTTGCTGTCGCGGAAATTGAGCGTTATCGTTTGACGGAATGTCCATCCGATTAAGAGGGTCAGCCCGATGGCAAGCGCAATATCTTTTGCGCGCGCCCAGCCTGTAGTGGTCACCGTCAAAAATGCAATCACGGCGACGGCGATTGAAATCAGCAAGGCGATGATCAAGCCACTGGCGCTTTTCAATCCGGTAAGGTTTCCAATTACATCGGCGGCGACGAATGTTCCGCGCGTGGAAAACTCGGCGAGGACCAGGTAGAGGAAACCGGCGAGCGCACAGGCGAGCACATAGATTGGCAATTCCTGGGCGAGCAAATTTTCCAGCCAAGTTGATGCTGCCGCACGCTGAATCCATGCGCCCAGATACCAGCCCGTTATCAAGGCGAGCGGTACGACAACTGCTACAACGCGCGCGGGGTTTTTGTCACCACCCAGCGAATACAAAATAAATCCGACGATAAACCAAATCGAGAGCGCGTCGAGCGGGAGTGTATCGCGTTCATCGGAGCGAGCAAGAAATGCGAGTTGAACTATCGCCGCGACGCCAAAGAAAAATGCGATGGGTTCATAGACGACCAACAATCGCAGTGGATCAGAAAAACTAAAGCTAGGCGTCAACCCGTTGATCCACGCGGTCAGCAAATCGAATGCCGCGCCAATGCCATCGCGGTGCATGAGCGCCGTCGTGCCAACTCCAAAGAATACGAGTGCGAACAGAATTCCCGCGCGGCGTAAATCGCTGTGGGATTCGGATGCGAATTGAAATTGCTTGCGAAAGATCGCTCCGACGACGATGAGCGCAACGATGACGGTCCACACTTCGCGGGCGGCGAGCAATGCAAGAGCGGCAGACACGGCGGCGAAGGACAAGGCGCGCGGACTGTGATCGGTGAGATAGCGCCACGCAAAGACGAGCGCTGTCAGCGCGCAAGTGACAGCAATGATTGCGCCGTTCACATCGCGCGAGAATAAAACGAGCGAGGGTGAAAACGTGAGCAAGGCGCTTGCAATGAGCGCGCCGATGCGACCCAGCTCGCGGCGCAGCAATGCGGGGAGCAAAACTAGAGCGCTACCAAACAACGCGGCAAGTAACCGGGCAGCGGCGTCCGTCGCACCGAAAAGAAAAAAGATGATCGCATTGCCAGTAAAGAGCAAAGGACTACCGGTGTATGCATCGGGAATATTGCGTGCAAAATTCCACGATGCAATGGCTTGACGCGCTTCGTCGTCGGCGAGCGGAACGTTGCCTAGCAAAAACAATCGCAGAAACAAAGCGCTGAAGGCGAGTGCGGCGAACAGCGCAACCTCAATCGTCACGATGGATGACAGTGTTTTTTCTTCTGCGAGTGATTCAGGTTGATCGTGCTGGAGATAAGTTGTGGTCATGGATGAGTTGGCTGTGGAATCGCGGGAGGTGGATACAAGCGCTGCGGATTCCCTGGTTTATGATTTTGAGTCGATGGCGTGCTTGAGCGAATTGGCGCGCTGGTCGTTTGAAAACTTGGCGCGCCCGTCAGTGATGCAAGTGGACTGGGTGTTGAAGCGACCGCCAACGTGGGCGTCAACGTCGATGTCATTTGCGCGTTGCTCAAGCCCAACCACTGCGCGAAGGTATCGCGGGGTTCGGGTAAAACGAAAAACACAAAGGCGACGACGAATACGAGCGCGACGCTTAATCGAACGTTGTCCAGTCCGCTCCAGGTTCGACGCGGCGCAGTTTCGGCGCGCAACGTCGCTTGAATGTTAGACGCGAACGAAGGCGTCGCTGGAAAAGCGATGCTGCGTCCAGCTTGCGTCAACGCATATTCTAATTTCGCAAACTCGTTCTTGTCTTTCATTATTCAGCACACTGTCATTCTGAGCGAAGCGATGCATCTCTCAATGCACGATGAGAGATCCTTCGTCGCTTTGGTGACTCTGAATTCCAATACGATTCTTTGAGTCGCTCCTCAGGATGACAAATCGGATTAAGGGATTCCTGTCAACTATCAAACGTCGTCAGTTCTTGCAAGTCGGGAAAATCGCGGTGGATGATGGCGCGTAGGCGCGTCAGTGTGCGATGCAAACGAGATTTCACCGTGCCAATCGGAATGCCTAATGTTTCCGCAACTTCGCCGTCGGGCAGTTCCAAAAAATATCGAAGGGCGATCAGCGCTTGTTCATCGGCGGAGAGCTGCCGCACCGCGAGCTGCAATCGCGTGTTTTGTTCATTCGTCGCAAGCGCATGATCGGGCACAATTTCGTTTTGGCTAGTCGATAATTCTTGCGCGTATCGTTCCGTCGCGCGCTTGCGTCGCTCTATTGCTTGAATTCGATTGAGCGCCACGTTCGTGATGATGCGCAAAAGCCACGGGCGAAACGGTCGCTCCAGCTTGAACGAATCGAGGGAGCGATAGGCGCGCAAAAAAGCGTCTTGCACGGTATCGGCAGCCTCAGGTTGATCGTGCAAAATGAGAAACGCTGCCCGAAACGCAATCTGCTCATGTTGACGAACCAGCGCCGCATATGCCTTGACATCGCCGCGTTGCGCGCGCGTAATCAGACTGCGCTCGTCATCCAAACGATTCTCCGCAATGTTATCTACTTTATATACCGCGCTCGACCGAAAACGGTTCCCTCTCGTGCATCCACATAATCTTGCGAATCGAGCTGAACGTATTACACTCGTACTAACCTTTCCCATTATTATGTGTCCGCACTCGCTATTGCGCTCGTGTGTACACCCTCGCATCGTCGGTTTCAAATGCCAGTGCCATGACCTTGCCGAATTTATCGATTTGCGTTCTGCTCAACGCGTATTGATTTTTTTCTTCCCGCCCGACGACGACGAATTTTATATCATACTTGTCTAGCAAAGTCAAAAGTTCTTTCGAATCCAGGGTCTGATACATGCGTTGCACGTCCACCCTTCGATCGATCCCCTTCGTTTCATCTTTGAAAAGCTTGTCGCCGCCACGCCACTGCGATTCGTGACCTGCCCAGCCAAGCACGGTCGGCAGACCGGTCGCCATCGAAATGCGATTGCCGTAGGAATATTCGCCGCCCGGTGCTTCAAGGATCGTCGATCCGCGCGGCGCGTTGGCATTGAGCCATTGAATCACGGCATAATCGCTGGGATTGACATTGCGAATCCACGCGATGCCGTCGAGCGTGGGTGGCGACTGAAATCCATTTGCGCGATTTGGAATTGCTAGCGTCGGATAGATCATGCTTGCGCCGAGAAGAATCGCCAGCCCGACAAACCATGCGGCGCGGGCGATTCCACTTAGCGCGTGCGAGAGATAAAAAACGCCATACGCGCCCGCAATCGATAGGAGCGTCCACGTTTGGAAATAGAATTTGAAAACGGTGTTCATCCGCGTGCCGAACTGATCGCGCAAATAAACAAACTCGACGCCGAACGTGAGCAGCAGTCCCGTGAAGGCAATCAGAAGAACGAACGTCGTGCTCGATTCGGAAAAGCGGAGTTGGATGAGGACGGCGAGCGTCGCGAGGAAGATGGCGAGCACAACGAAAAGCCAGGGATTGGTGAGCCACGGAGCCAAGTATGCGCCTAACAGCATCGCGAATAAATTACCCGATCCGTCGGCGACTGCGGCGCGCGCTTGGTCTTGCAGCGCGGGTGTCAGGGCAAGAATAGCGAGCGCCAAGATGGCGACGAGAAAAGGAAACGAAATCGCCGCAGTCAAGAAGGGTCCCGCGCGATTGAACCATTCGCGCAGACTGAGCTTTTGTTCGATGCCTAGTCGCACGAGGAACACGCCGAGGATGAAAAGGAACAAGCCAAAGATGATGAGGTATTGATGCAAGCGTGTTTTGACGAAAAGCGTCGGCAGAATACCGCCTGCTTGCGATTGAAAGCCGACGTAGAAGGGAAGATAGAGCACAACGCTTAGTACACCCAAAGCGATAATAAAGATCGCGAGATCACGCGTTGCCGGTGGGTTCCATCCATTGCTGGCACGATAACGCGCGATGGCGAATGCAGCGATGAGGATGAAACCGTACGGCAGAATATCCCAGGAATTGAGGAAGAAAAGACCGCCCAGGATTAGAGGCAAAAGTAAAAATCTCAAATTCCAAATTCCCAATTCCAAATTGGGAATTGTCATTGCGAGGAGCCGTGAAGCGGTTGGCGACGAAGCAATCTCAGTTGTAATTGGGGATTCCATCATTTTGCCTGCAGTGACATTCTGCGTCGATTCTGGATTCTGGATTCTGGATTCTGAATTCAAAAGATTCAACGCGACTGCCAGCGCCAGCAGCACAAACGGCAGCGCCAGCACATGCGGATGCATATCGCCAAGTAGAAAACTAAATTGCGGAAACTCGTCGATGACTTCGGGATTTTGTCCGGGTATTACATCGTGAATCACGCGCGATGCGCGCCACCACCACCAATTATCGTCCGGCACAAACGAGTTGGTGACTGGCGCATCGGCAAGACCTTTCACGTCGAGCCATTGCCAAAACTCTGGCGAGCCAATGCCTTTCGCGTGCAACGCTTCGAAAAATCCTTCCAAGTTCCCGATGAGCACAAGAAAAATCGGAGCGAATAGAGAAAAGATTAGATGTTGGAGATTGGAAGTTGGAGATTGGACTGTTGACTGTTGACTGTCGACTGTCGACTGTCGAATTAGGTTGTACGCGAGACCGAACGCGCCGGTCGCACCGAGCGCAAACAGCATCGCAATGGTGAGATTGAACGTAACACTCGATGCGATGCCGCTAAGCAGGGTCAGCATTCCGATGATGACATAGCCAAAATAGTAATAGCTGATAGCGTAACCAGAGAGCCACGGATCGAGTGGGGGAAAGTGATCGCTTTGAAGAACGCCGTTGAGGAAGGCAAGCTCCATTGGCTTTTCTGTCCCCAAAATGTCGGGCATGTACGCGCGCACGATAACCCACGCAACATAGGCGACGGTGAAGATGAGTTCAGTGGTGAGGACGATGGAAAGGTTTTGCTTTAGCCAAGTAAGGGGTGAATCGTGTTGCGTGTTGCGTGTTGCGTCATTGTTGACTGGCGACTGTTGACTGGCGACTGGCGACTGACGTCCCAGGAACCACCAACTGACGGCGGCGACAGCGATACCGACGGCGACAATGGCTCCGCGGGTGTTGGTCAGAAAGCCGAGCGAGGTCAAAAGCCAAAAGGGATATGCGATCAGGAGCAAGCCGAGCGGTTTGATAAACGCATAACCGCGGTCAGGCAGATTGCGAAAAAAACGAAACGCAACCGGCAAGACCGCGATGCCGATCAATTCAAGTAAGAGCCACCATGTTAAGACGTCAAGCATCGAATCCTTTTTCTGTGAGGCGTTATCGAATGAGCAAGTATTTTTTCAAAGGGTCATTCGGGATGACAACATTACTTGATTCATAGCGCCCAGGACAGGAATGTTCCAACCATTCATCTTGAGTCACCGCAGATGAACCACCCATCCATTGATTCTCTGTTAGTTTTGCTATCAAGCTTTCGCTTACCAAAATCCAGTTGTAATCTTCTTGCCGTGGCGTGAAATACTCGAAAGTCATGCGATAACATACAAGTTCTTGCACACCTAAACTTGCTTCAGTCGGAAGAATCTCACCTCTTCCAAACACCGCAAATTGTAGAATTCGCGTTGGACGAGTCTGAACTCGTGAATGGTCCATTATTAACTTGGCCTGAACTTCGGTGGATAGACTGACGACAGAAGGCGTGGCGCTAGATGGTTTTCCAACGAAGTAAACAACACCAACCCACACTAGCATTAGGCAGATTGCTAGTGAACTAAAAGCGAGCAACGCAACTGTAATTTGCGACTTGTTCATAGCTCCCCTCCAAATCACGGATTGGAATCTATTGATTAGGCTACAGCACGCCACCTACGCGGGCTTTCTAGCGCAGTTGGTTGGCGTGTGCGTTCCTAGGCACGCATTATTATTCAAATCCTAACACGTAACCTGCGTCGAGGCGAGTTACAGTGGCATACCATCCGTGGTCGCCAAGCCATCCGTCGTTTCGCTCTTCAAGTGTGATGATAGCAACATGTTTTTGTTCTTGCAAAGTGAAACTAATACGGGCGGCTTTCAACGGCATACCTTGGGCGGTGTAGTCAGTGAACGCGATTTCATCAATGGCATATTCGTCGATTGCGCCGCTTATCCAAATTGCTTTCATTTTCTCGCTTGGTGTGGAATCATGGATGAAATAACCGTTGTCCCACCCGTGCCTCTCAATGCCAGCATGTTCTCCCATTAGTTCTCGAACTTTTGGATAATTTTTCGCCATCAACGCACGGAAGAAAGTCTCTGCAATCCCGAAAGAAGATTGTCTGGCGTCGCTCTGGTTGATTCCACAACCGGTCGCGAGAGAAGTAAGAATCATGATGATAAACAATAAACTTGCCTTGCCGTTGTTGAGTTTCATCGTTTCCCCTTCCTGGCTTGGAAAGCCAAAGGCGTCCGCCTTCGCTGGAACGTGTCTGAAACCGCAAGAATTATGAATTTAGAGCCGTTCCTCAGAATGACAAAGCAGATTGATTATTACGGCGTGATTTCAACGCCCCAAGGTAAGGTAACCACAGGCGCAGACACCATCGGCGAATGCGGTAAACTTGGCTGCACATTCGCGCTGGGCGTTGCATCGATGCGCGGCGCATTGATCGCGCCCAAATAATTGTCCATTCGAATGATGTTCGTTGCAACCGTGGTAGAGTCGCGCGATTGGTTGAACGCGTCGTCTTCATTGATCGCGCATTCCCAGGCGTTGTTGGCAAAGAACACAACCGATCCGCCAACCCAGAACGGATACTTGCACATTTTGTTGGCTTTGGGTTCATACGTCGCCATATTGTCTTGCAAAATATTCCCGAACGAAAAAGTGATTTCAAAACAATTGGCGGATGCGCCCGCACAAAAATTGGAAAGAAAACTGTTATTGTTGCTCGCCAGGTTACGCTCGCCGCTCATGTAAAAACAATTCGCGCTGTTCTCGCACGAATTGCGCGCGATAATATTTCCGGTGCAGGCGAGGCAATTCCACCCCGCGGTCTCGCAGCCGCTTGGATATTTTTTCCCATCGGGCGTAATGCAGCCATGATCGTCGCGGTCCCAGTAGTTTCCGACAAAGTAACTGTCGCGACTGGAAACATTAAACGAACCCCAGCCGTTCAAATCGCTCAAATTATTTTCGATGAACTTGTTGTTGCGGCCATTGATCGATGCAATGCCGATGGTGCCTCCGCGTACGGTAACGCCGTGAATCGTCGTGTCGGTCCCCTTGAGCAGAATGCCGCCGCCGTACTGAATCCCGCCGCGCAACGTCGTCGTGACCGGCTTGGTCGCGAAAAGACATTCGTCGTACATGCACAACCATGCGCCCATGTCTTCAGGGGCAGGGCGTCCTTGAATCGTCACGCCCTCGATCCAATTGTTCGACCCTTCCATCGTCACGGCGTACTGTCGTCCATTGCTGGTGATGAGTGCCGAGTGCGCGTCGTCCGCCAACAGCGCGATGTTATCGCCGACGAGGTTCATCGGCGCATACGTTTGCCCGGGGCACAGCTTGATCGTTTTCTTGATCGGATTTGGGACTTGGTTGGGCGGCGTGCAGTTGCCGGGGTCGGCAGGCATCGCGAGTTGTAACGTCTTGGTAATGACACCCGGCGGCAGATTTACGGTCAAGGTGCGTTGCCCATTTTGATTGATGATTTGCGTGCTGATGGGTGGTCCGATGGGCGCGACGCGTGCGACACCGCTGACACCTTCGCCGCTGATCATCAATCGATACGTCACCGCATTCGCGGCGCGATTCTCTACGACGACGTAATAGATGCCATTGATGCGGAATCCGCCGGACCACTGCAATGTGTCCTCGCGTGTGCGCGAAGCGCGTCCGACGGGAGTTATGACTTCGCCGCGTCGCACCGCTTCGATTTGCTCGGTGGTGTAAACGGAGATGACGAGATTATTCACGTCGGTTTCGCTCGCGACGACCTTGATCGCCGAACCGTCGCCCGCATAATGCAATCGATACTCGATGCGCTTGCCGCCTTGAATGCTCGTCAGCGGCGGCGTTTGCGCGAATGCGACCATCGTCAGCGTGATCGAAAATGCGATGCTAATTCCCAATGCGAGAAAAAAACGTTTCATCTTCCTTGCCACCAATCCTTGCGCCAGCGCGGGTCCATAAATGATCCGGTGTCGCGAATTGCCACGCCCAATTCATTGCCGATTGCCGTGCCGATGCCTTGCCCGGCATAGAGGGCAGGCAATTGCGTTCTGCCTGCCGCGTTCATCGATTGATACAATGCAAGCAGGCGCGGCTCGACGCAAATATTTTCGATATGCAACGTGTAACCATACACGACATTATCGTTGCGGGTGTAGGTTAGTGTGATTCGATTCGTGTTGGCGTACAGCACCATCACTTCATAACCGGTTGCGCGTTTGCCAATGTCGTAGCCGGAAGCCGGTACACGAACTGTCTCCGTTGACGTGACAAGCAAGCCTGCCAACGTTACCGGCGGATCCGTGATCCGTGCGCCGCGGCGATTATTTTGCCAGTCCCAGTCGAACACTTGATAAGCTGTACGAAAAACACCGGTGCGATTGTCTCCGAACAATCCAGGCAATTGTGGCGCGCCTGAATCGATTGGATGGTCATCGTCGATCAAACCCAGGTACGCGGTCGTGTTAGTATAATTGCGCATCGCCAAGTTCAAATCCGCGTGTATCTCGGCGGGTCGATCGGTCGGCGTGGAGATGGGCGCAACGGTGCCGTACGTCTCCGTAATCAACAGTGGACAGCCAGTCGATTTGGCGACGAGCGGCAAGTAGAGTGTGATCGTGCTGGACGCGCGAACTTCACTCCAGTTCAAAGCGCTGCTGGTTTGAATCGATTGGGCGGATGCGACTTGCATTGTGTTTTCAAAGAAGAGTGCAAGCGTTACGAGCAAGAATGCGATTAGACTTTTTAGGTCTCGTTCATTGTTTGACTTTATAGATCTTCACCCGGTCATTTTGATATGCGATGCTAAGTTGTCCGATGCTCGCCATCATATCGAATTTTGCCAACCCCTGCATGTCGTAATACTCACGCTCGACATCACCAATGTAGATATAGGCGACGTTAAAGCGTTTCATTTCTTTGAGCGCAAGATTTGAGTCAAGGGTGTCGTATATAGTTCGCACCGTTGCGATGCGTTGATCGATGATTGAGCCGTCGACAATCGAGCGCTGTTGTTTTTGATGCCAGTCCCAGCCGATCACGGTGGGCAAGCCGGTGTAAATCGATACACGCGACGCCCATCGATACAGCGGCGCATTGCCTTCGAGGACGACAGGCGACCCTTGTATGTTCGCGCGCATCCACTCGAAAGCCTGGTAATCATAGACCAACGGGATCTCGATCTTGTCGGTGTAGACGGCGGTCCGCAAGAAATCCATGCCATTCAAACCGGGCGGTGATCCCATCGTAAAGCGATCATTCACTTTGGCGCGAGTCGCCGTGATGGGATAGAGTAAACCGATAAAAACTAGAATGCCGAAAATTGTCCACCACGCCGGATGGAGTGACGCGTGACGGGGGACGAGTGGCGTGGCAATTTCTGGCGACGGTTGACGCGGACGAACTGCGTCCGAGGCGACTGTAGACTTTTGATAAAGAAATGCAATTCCAGTTGCAGCCGCAATTCCAAAGAATACCCACGCTTGCAAATAGAATTTGAAGACGGTGTTCATGCGGCCGATGTCGCCTTTGTACGTGATGAGTTCGACCATCAGCGTCAACGCGAGTCCAGCCGCAATCAGCAGTGCGATAAAGCGCTCGCGCCCGTCGAGGTCGCGACGCAGCACGAGCAGACCAGCGAGGACGAGCAGCGGAAAGGCAATCGTGAACACGGAGACTTTGGCGACTAGGAAGAGTACCTCGCTCACGATGAATACACTGACAATGAACGGCATCCAGGTGATGGCGGTTTGTCGTCGTGCCTTTGTGTCGAATGTGCGTAGAATTAAATAGGTCGCAATTGGGAAAAGGAAGATGCCATGCACGATCAAGTATTGCGAGATGGCCGTGCGCTCGCCTTTCCACAACTCAGTGGCGAGATATGCCGTAGCAAAGTTACTGACGAAGGGTTGGAACAGAACGGTGCTCAACACAAAGATTGCGGCCAAGCGCCAGACAAAACCAAAGATGCCGAGCAGATCGATTCTTTGTCGGCGGGCGTACTCGCCAATCGCAATCGCGCAGCCGATGGCAAGCAAGTACGTTGGATAGTCGGCATAGTTGATGGCGCGCAATCCGCCGATGACGAGACTCGCCACGACAACTTCGATCACGTCGATGGGCGCGATGGGCAAGTGGGGCCAGAACGGCAGGCGAGCATCGTCGCTCGAATCGTGTTGGCGAAGCACAAAATTGATCGCAACGCCAATCGCAAGCAGCGTGAACGGCAGCGCCATCACGTGCGCGTGCAAATCGGCGTAGAGAAAACTAAAGAAAGGAAATTCGTTGATCGTCTCGGGAATGGTGCGCGTGGCGTTCCAGTACCACCAACCATACGCAACTTCAAAGGGTTGGCGCCCGACGACGACGTTCCAAATTCCTGCGAACATACTGCCGAACATGTTGAGAGGCGAACTATTGCCATCGCCGCCGCCGATCTTGAGGAGCGTTTGACCGATCAGAATAATCTGTCCCAGGTTGCCGATGACGGTGACGAAAATTGCCGCCATGAATCCTGCCGCATAGCCCCATAAAGTTCCTGCGGTTCCGTCAGTTCCATTTTCGAGGGAACTCTGGGGAACTCGGTGGAAATGCGTTGCGAGATTGTATGCCACGCCGAACGCACCCGCTCCGAGCAGCGCAAAGAACATCGGCAGCGCGAGATTGTACGCGATCTCGGGTATGATGCCGGAGAATTTGATCAGTGTGGCGGTGATGAGTTGACCGAAATAGTAATAGTTGATATAGCCACCCGCAAACCACGCATCGAATGCAGGAAACCAGGTCGTTTTGATAATGGCGTTGAGGTATGCAAAATCCATCGGCTTTTCGCCGCCATACCACTGATGCCACAAATCGGGATTGCCGTAGCGAATGAGCAAAAAGGCAGCGAAGAAAACGAGAAAGATAAGCTCTTCGGCCAAAAGCACGCCGCGTTGTTCGCGCAAAAATGTTGCGATGTCGCGACCGCGCCGCCAAATCACCAACGTCGTGATGAGCGCGATGACGACGATCACTACGCCGATGCTTAATCGACTGAACGGGAGAAGGTGGTAGCTGGCGAGAATCCACGCGCCCCACGCCGGAAGCAGAATCCCCAGCGTTTTAGCGAACACATAACCGCGATCCATCAGTCCGCGAAAAACGACGAACGCGATTGGAAACGCCAGCCAGCCGAGTGCCTCAACCAAAACGAGCCAGCCGATTACGGGAATCTGATTGATGAAATCATTCGGATGGAAAATATCCGACCATGTTCCGCCCTGCTGTTGCGCCGTTAAATCAGAGGGCGTGAGCAGCAGCGCGGTCTTTGCCTGGGTCGCTTGACGAGGCCAAAAACGATAAACTTCTTTTAGATCAATACTGTTAAAGAGCTTGGCTGTCTTATCGGACGAATAGCTTGGCGTCTTTTTGAAAATCAAAACCTTGGGATGATCGTAAACGGTAAAGGCTTCTTCGGCATCGTCGTCGTTGATCTCGATGCCAAAGAGTTGCGGGCGCGAGGTGATCGTCGCGACGTTTTCAAATCCCAGGGTGCCGTCGAACAACCATTGATAATATTTCGTCGTCATCGGATAACGCATGGGCAAGCGCGGAATCGATCCGTAAAGTCGATTGCTCGACAGGATGATGTAATCGGCTTCGTCGATCCAGTGGATCGCCAGAGTGCGTTTCTCCGGCGTGTCTTCGTTGTACCAATCCATCAACGTATCGCCGCCTTGGTATTGCGGCGTCAGCCCGCGATACAATCCACCGTACCCATCCAGCCCATCGATGCGCAATGGCAGCGGGTCGTCCCAATGTTCGTTTGCAATTACAGAACCTTTCGGAACATTCTGATAGATCCAGCGCGATGCGGTCACGCGCGAAACGGGGCGCGCATAAATCGATGTGAATGCGGCAGCCCAGAAAAGGGTGTAACCGATGACGATGACAGCAATCACGCCAGCGGTAATACGCGCAAGTGATGCGTGATGCGGAATGCGTGATGCGCGATCCCAAAGTTCAACCAAGAAATATCCAGCCAAGAGCGCGAGGAACGGATAGATTTGTAAAAAGTACCGCATCGTCTTGACCCATTGCTGTCCGGTGTACGCAAACGTGATTCCGACCCAGACGACGATCAACAGATGCTGCCATTCGCGATAACGCAGCAAGCGATACAGCGCGAGCAAAAATCCCGCCCAGGCGATCAAGCCCAACGGCAGACCGAGTCCCCACTGCACCATATTTTCGAACGGGAAAATGTACGCAGGTCGATTCGTCCACTGATGCCCCGGCGGAAAATCTTGATTGCCCGAGACGAGTTCGCTGATGTACGCCATGTTGTCGGCAAATTTCGGATTGACGCCGCCCGCCCATGAGAGCATCACATCGAATGCGACACTCACTGCGCCGTGACTGAAATCCATTTCGGGAATTACTGGCGAAATGAAACCCGGACCGTTCGCCGCATAGGGTTGCGCGATGCGAAACACGAGCAGTGTGAGCAAGCCCGCGCCGACCAGTCCGAAAAATGCTTTGGTCGCCGTCGACATCAGCGCATCAAAGAACGACAATGGCCCCGTCTTGGTCGCGACGGTCACGGACAATGGTCCGACAGATTGTTCGACAATTTGTGGATCGTTGGCTGCAAGTGTTTCCGGTGCGCCATCCGGGTTTTCGTGCTGCGAAGCTTTCGCTTCGAGGTACGCGCGCAATGCGGCGGCAGCGATCAACACGGTGACGAACGGCGCGATGTTGATTCGTCCCGCGAGCGCAAGCCCGAACATCAAACCCGCCCAAACGAACGAACTCCAATGTTTTCTTTCGGCGATGTCCATCGCGAACCAAAAGCCAATGAGGATCGGAACGTTGGTGAACGTATCGACGGTAAAGAAATGCGATTGCTGAATATCGAGGACGGATGCGGCGAGGAACAATGCGCCGAGCAATGCCGCGCGTACGCCGTACATGCGGCGACCGATGATGAAGATGAGTAACACGGTCGAAAGATCGAACAGGGCGGAGATCACGCGACCAACTAGGTGCACGTTGCCGTATTCGGACATGTTGATGGCTTCGGCGACGATGCGCGTGATGAAAATGGGGAATGTGCCGTAAACGAACAATCCGAATTGATGATTGTACGGATTGAGCGGCGAGCAAGCGGTGTCGAAGAATCCGCCCCAAGTGGCGCACCCCGGCGGCGGGGTACCGATTCCAGGTCCGCCCGGCAAACTCAGCGCGGATTCTACCATTGTAAGAAATCGTTCGTCGGGATGGAGATGTTGGTCTTCGTCCCAGTTCACGCCGGTGAGTCGAAAGATTGCGCCGAGGATTAGAATGGCAATGAGCGCAATCGCGACGAACCAGTCGGGCAAGCTTTTCGATGTTTGAGGTTGTTGATTAGATGTTGATTCCACAATCAAACTCGATTGAATTTATGATTTCAAATTTCAGATTTAGAATTTTTATCGCGAACCAGATTCTTCGCTCCGCAAACGCTTCGCGGCTTCTCTCGGAATGACACCGCGTCTGTCACCCTGAACGAAGTGAAGGGTCTCGCCTTGCGAAGAAAGATTCTTCGCGCGATTCGCGGATTATTGCTTCGGATTTGGCGAATGAGTTTCTACTGGAGTAGGAAATTCATTTGGCATAGGCACACGCTCGGTGAGGCGATTGAGCGGCGCATAGTCGTTGAAATAGCGATTAAAATTTGCGCGTGCGCCAATGAACAGCAAGACCAACAGAATAACCACGGCAGCAACCCGACTCACCATCGAATTTGAAAACGCATCGCGAATCGATTGCACAATCCAAGCCAGCGGCAGCGCGGCAATAATGATCGCAAATGGAATAGCACCGGAAGCACGCGTCAGACTGGGGTGTTCAGATGGATGCGCTACATTCAGTAGAGAAGGAATCACCAATACGGCGAGACCTGCCAAGACAAAAGCGTACACCGGCTCGCGAAATCGAATCAAACGATACAACGAATATATTGCGCCCAGCAAGAACGCCGCGCCTGTCACATAATCGAATGTCGGATCGTTGGGCACGGAATTGTATGGATTTCCGTCGCCGGACCAATTCAACATCGCGGCGGTTTTTATCACATTCGATCCTAGGTTGACGATGGGATTGTCGGTTGCGGATGCATCTGGATCGACCAAATACGCAACCGGCGAAGCAAATTGTTTCGGCTGGTCGATGGCGAATCGCAGGATCGGAATGGCAATCAAGAGGGTAAGCGCAAACATCAGCGCGCTGTTTTTGACGAATCGTCCGACCTCGTCGCGCGCGCGCATTACTCGAATCAATTGCGCGATCACAAAAGCGAAAACGAGGAATGGAACGATTCGAAAGGCGCTATAGCCGTACAATCCAGCGCCGAGAAAAATTCCCGCCGCCAGGAAATCGTCGCGATTCTTGTACTTGAACGCGCGAACGAGAAAGAACATGACGATCGCGACAAAGAGCGGCGCAAAGACAAAAGGCAGTCCCATTCGAGCTAACGTGATATGCCATTTGCTGATGGCGACGAGGAACGCGGCGATCAACGCCAACTCGCTGTTAAACAGTTCACGTGCGAGCAGAAATGTCAGTGGAATCAGCAAGATGCCGACAAGCGCCGTGAGTGTCCGCAGCATTATGAAATTCACATCGGTGTCGTTGAGCTTGGTCAGCGCAGCGGTCAGATAAATTTGCAGCGGCTCGCCGCCGGGTATATTTTCGAAAAAGATCGGCGCAGAGTTGGCGTTGATGACGTTATCGACCGCGATCAGACGATCACTGTGCCGCCCATCGGTCCGGGATGGAACCGAATCGAGATTGTAAAAGCTAAAGAACGCGCCGATGAAGACAATGCCGAGAACTATCGCTCCGCGAATGAGCGATCGGGCAATCGATTCGGTTTCAGTGCGCATCCAGGCAAGTCGTTCCGGAACATCGGCGTCTGGGGAAATGGCGAGGAAGGCGACGATGCTGCCAATCCACGCCATCAAGTTATCGACCGTGAATTGATTGGTGCTGGAAAAAAAGAAAGCAAAGAGCGCAAGGATGATTGAACTGACTACCAAGACCATCGACACATGTCGATTGGGTGCGCCCGCCGCGATTGGTTCGCGCAAACGCATGGCCAGCGTTACGGGGCTGGATGTAATGCTGCCCACCCATAGACCGACCGCGATGGCAAACAGAGCCAGCGCGACCAAGTCGGCGTGGTAGTACGTATGCAAATATTGCGCAGCAATGGCAAATCCAAGCGCGATGAGTGCGAACGTGGATTTAATCAGAGGAAAAATCGTATTCACTTGTTCGTCGAGTGCGCCTGCAATTCGGCGAATAGTTTTTCGTATGCGGTCACAGTGTTATCGATAGCAAACATGTTTTCAATTTCATTGCGCGGTCGAATATAGTTGGCGCGGTTTTGCAGCACGCGCACGATGGCGTCGGCAAGCGCACGTGCGTCTTTGATTGGTACGATCTCGCCCATGCCCGTCATGCGAATGGGTTCGCGCACGCCCGGCAAATTCGATGCGACGACGGGACAGCCGCTCAACATCGCCTCAACTTGCACCAAGCCAAACGATTCCGTCGAGTTGATGCTCGGTACGGTCAACACATCGCATGTGCCGAAAAAGTTGCCCATCTTTTCCACGGGGACAGGTCCAAGAATTTCCAGGTATTTGCGATACTGTTGGACCAGCGGCTGCAAATCCTGCCAAACGCGTTCGCCGATCACGTTCTGATTTTCGCCCGCGAGCAAATACTTGACATTTGGGATTTTCTCACGCACAAACGGAATTGAGTTAATGAGATAACTGATCCCTTTTTCTTCGGCAAAGCGCGAGGCAAAACCAATGACAGCATGACCGTTCGTGTGATACTTTTGTTTCAGCTCGGCAACGGCTTGATTATTGGGCGCGGGCATAATCACCGGCGGCGGAATAACGACGATCTTTTTTCGGAACTTGGACAAGAGCGGCGAATTGCGCGCATAATCATCCGTATAGGCGACAATTCGATTGGCCAATGTGCCGGCAGTATAGTTCGATGCAAATACCGCGCGGTCGATGATTCGATTCAAGATGCCTGTCGGCAGTTGCAAGTCGCAATGATACGTCAGCACAACCGGTTTGCGCGCCAGCCAGCGGCCGATCAGCGCGAGTGGACCGCCTTCCGCTTGCGGCAGATGCACGCTGACAACATTGTGCTGCATCATCAGTCGCCACGCATTCGAGAGAAAGCCGGGCATGATGCTGCCCTTGCTAAATCGAAACAGGACAGGATGGCGAATGACCGTGACGCCGTCGATCATTTCACGATAGGGCAAATCTTTTTGGTAATGTGAAGTAAGCACGGTCACCTGGTGTCCGCGCTCGGCGAGCGTCCGCGCGAGGCGCTCGACGTAGATGGACAAGCCGCTGATGTGCGGACGATAATAGGTTAGAACAATCAAGACTTTCATTTAGGATTTCAACAATCAATCGATATGGAGTCGAGGCTTTAGCCGGTTTCTCGCATTTCTCAAGTGGACCGGCTAAAGCCTCAACTCCGCCAATCCAACCAACTATCAAACTATTCAAACAATCCCTTATTTTCTTTGACCCAATTGTACAATTTCACGACGCCGTCTTGCACATTCACTTTTGGTTCCCAGCCCAAGTCGCGCTTTGCTTTCGACGTATCATATACGCAAACTTTTTGATCGCCGGGTCGCCAGTCGCCGCGTCCGATAGGAATTTTTTGCCCGTGTAATTTTTCCAGCATCGGACCAAATTCGGTCCACACGGAAATTGTGTTGCGCGGACCGCCGCCAATGTTGTAAACTTGCCCTGCAATTTTATCGATGTGGGTCAGCGCGGCGTCGTACGCGTCCAGCAAGTCGTCGATAAAGAGCATGTCGCGGACTTGCTTGCCGTCGCCGTAAATGTTGATCGGGCGTCCGAGCACCGCGGCGATCATGAACCACGCGAGCCAACCTTGGTCTTCGACGCCGAACTGGCGATAGCCGTAAATTGCCGATTGGCGAAATACGACGCTGCGCAAGCCATAGATACGATAATAATCGCGAACGTATTGATCGGCGGATCCTTTGGAATTTCCAGAGAAATAAGCATAACCATTCTGACGAACCATCACAACAGAATTGGGTACCTCAAGGCAGTAAATCATTCCGTTGTAATCTACCCATTTACTGCGGTCTTGGTCCAAATTGCATTGGGTAGTTCGAGTCGTGCAAATATATACTCGATAGAAACCTTCTTTGTCGAAACGAAGGTTTGCTGCCATCCCACATTTTATGGCAATTTCCTGAACATCATCTGCTAATTGCTTTGAGACGGTTGTGTATCGCCAGCCATTCTTGCCCTGTTTATTTCCATCACCCGCAAGCAGTGATTCAAGTAACACCTCAAGATATTTGGGTTTGAGTTGTTTGATATTCTGCGGTATATACTTGGCGTGGCTTTTTCCTAATGAGCGAAGATAAGTGTACAACTGTTTCGAAGTTGCGATGATGTGATGATGATCTACAACTGGGGACAGTCCAATTGCTTTCATGACAGCAACAGCTTCAGCAGTGCGATAGAATGTTGTCAAACTTACTATACAATTTCCGGTCTTTTTGCTCTCGTAACAATGTCCTTCTGATATATACCAACCGAGAAATCTGAGCCAATCAAACATCGGTATGGACTTACTAGGAAACTTGTGTTTGTGCTTGCTCGGTATGATCTCTGGTAGAACAAATTGGTTGCAGTCCTCCCCTTGTGAAAAGTCTGCGGCGAGCAAATACGCCATCGGTTTGCCTTTTATCTGTTGCGCCTCGATCAGGTGTGGGTTTTCGAGATCATTATGATTGCAGTCCCACGACACAAGCATCTTGTGATTTGGCGTTACACAAGTTTTTAGGCGTCGATTGGATTGAACATACATTTTGCCCTTATAGGGATAGGCAAAATGCGCAGTGGGCTTTTGGAATTCTGCGATTCTTCGTTTGATATTAAAAGTCAACACTGTGTCTTCAGGAACAAGATCATAGAATTTCTTCCACCCTGTTCGCGTTAAGATGTCTGTCTCTTCCGAGTAACAACAGCCGTAGGGGCTATGGAAGTCAAGTGGCTGTGCTTCGGAGACACCGTTCGGCAAATCGCCGTACTCGTAGCGCGTAGCTTTTTCGACGACGACGACATCTTCCATGCCACCATACACTTTGTTGGTCGATGCGAAAACAAAAATGGGATTGCGTCCCGAAGCGCGGGCGGCTTCCAGCACATTGAATGTACCGAGGGCGTTGATTTCGAAATCATTGCGCGGATCGGTGACCGACGTTGTGACGGTGACTTGTGCGGCGAGATGATAAATCGCATCGGCATCCCGCGCGGCGTCCGTAATCGCTTGCGCGTCGCGAATGTCGCCTTGGACCAGTTGAAATTTTGCGCCGTACTTGCCGCGCAACCAAGCCGCATTCTTCTCCGAGCCGCGCCGCGACATGTTATCAAACGCGACGACGTTTTCGCCACGCGCCAATAATCGGTCTACCCAATTGCTGCCGATAAATCCACATCCACCCGTTACCAAAATCTTGTTCATTGAAATCCTCGAAGAAGGTTCTACTCGATATGTCATTTCGAGGAACTGCTCCTGCGACGAGAAATCTTGACTTGCATGGAGAGATTTCTCCTCGCTCCGGTCGTCGAAATGACAGGACTGGGCTGTGGGTACTCTCCGCTCGTCGAAATGACAGAACTAGGCTGCGGGTACTCTCGGCTCGTCCGTTTGGATCATTTGCAGACGTTGATAGGTTAGTCCCTCTTTCCAAATCGAAAAGATACCCAGTACCGTCAGCATCAAGTAACTGAGTGCGTGAACAACAATCGCATAGCTAAGCGAGGTTGATTTGTCTGCATTGTAAATCGTCGTGAGGACGAGAACGGCGACAGCGTGAAATACGCCGATGTAACCGGGCGATGATGGAACCACCACGCCGAGTGAGGTCACCGTCATCACTAACACTGCCGCCGCGAAGGGTAAAGGATTTCCCGTGCCATCGCGCAGACCAACCGCTTGCATGACGAGCCAGAATGGGACCGCACCCGTGACCCACGTGTAAATCGCCCACAACACCACGCCGATGATCGGGCGCGGCGAACGCAATATCGCAAAGCCGTCGATCAACGATTCGAGCGCCTTCCACAAACTAGGACGCTGCAAAAATGGAAACGGTGCGGCGAGCCGGTGTAGAATCGCCATGCCGCGTTCTTTGTTGAACGACAGTGCGAGCAAAACGATGACGCCGATAATGCCGGTTACCGCAACGCCGATTGCGCCTTGCCGCGCGGCGTCAGGAATCGATGGCACGAAAATCGCGGTGATGGAAAGCAACAGCACGACGGTCAAGCCATCTGTCAATCGCTCCACGACGACGGTGGACAGTCCGCGAGCTTTGCTGACGTTTTCGAATTCGCCGATGAGGTACGCGCGCACAATGTCGCCCAAGCGCGCGGGCAAAAGGTTGCTCAAAAAGTAGCCGATGTTGAGTGCGTAAAATACCTTGGAAATTCGCATCGGCTGCGGCGAAAACAATAATTGCCATCGGTAAACACGTCCAACGTAACTTATGCACCACATGATGGCGGCCAGCCCAAGCAACGTGTAATCCATATGTGCCAGCGCTTCAAAGAGCTTGTCAAACTGAATGCCTTGAAATGCAAAGAAAAGGCAGGCGGCACTGATGACGAGTCCAATCCAAAATCGGGGTGATTTGAGCATCAAAATCCTACGTCAGAGATTAGAGATTGGAGAGTAGAGATTAGCTTCAATCTCCAATCTCTAGTCTCCAATCTTGTGTTTGACAACGTTCGCATTTTAACATCATCTGCGTTGATTGGCAAACAAAGTATGATTGGCGCGATTTTTCTCTGGTTCTTTCAAGTATTTCTCGCGCTCGATTCTGGTGTTGGTCAAACAAAAGACCAATCAATCGATCGCTTGAGTGATTGGTCTTGCGAAATGAAATCTTTTTTTCGAGCGGGCGATGATGGCGCTTATCGTCTCTCGATCTCTTTTAGAAATACTCTTACGATTTGCGGGTCTAGGTAACTACCCGCCAGCGACAAAATATGTTGTCGCACTTTGTCTTTTTTCCAACCATGCCGATAGGGACGATCAGAACTTAGCGCATCCCAAATGTCTGCTACGGCAAAGATGCGTGCCGCAAGTGGGATTTGATCTTCTTTTAGTCCGCGTGGATAGCCCGTTCCATCCCACTTTTCGTGATGACAGTACGGAATGTCGAGTGCGGGACGCAGATAGGCAATCGGCATCAAGAGTTCATAAGCATAGATCGGATGCTTGCGCATGATCGTCCATTCATCCTCCGTCAACGAACTGGGCTTGAACAAGATGTCATCGGGAATGCCCATCTTGCCAATGTCGTGTAACAGCGCTCCGCGGCGCAGATGAACGAGTTCGGCATCCGAAAAGCCAATCCTGCGCGCCAAACGCATCGCCATTTCTGTGACGCGTTGCGTGTGTCCTTCGGTTTCTCGGTCGCGCAGATCAAGCGCGTGTGACCATCCTTCAATCGTGGTGTCGTACGCCAACTCAAGCTCGGCATTCGAGTGTTGCAGACCGCTGAACAAGGCGGCGTTATCTATTGCAATCGCCGCTTGACCGGCGAGCGTCTCCAGAAAATCCACCCACTGGGTGTTAGGTTCCAAGGGCGAGCGTTGAAAAATATTCAAGACGCCTTTGATCTGATTTTTGACCATCAAAGGCACCGAGAAAAATGCCACAAAATCTTCGCCTGCGAGCAATGGAGAATAAGCGAGAATATTCTGCGATTCAGGGAAATTGGAAAGGTTCAACGTGCGTCGTTCTAATGCGGTGCGACCGGCAATGCCTTCCCCCAATAGCAGCGATGCGCCGACGAGCGCTTTGGTTCTAAAGCCGCGCCCGGTCGCATATTCAAGCATTTGCGTCTTGGAATTGAGTCGAAAAATTGAAGCGGCATCGACGTGCAATTGGGTCGTGACTTGGGTGAGCAGTGTCTTGAGCACGACGCTCAGATCGAGACTGGCGGTGATCGCGGTATCGATTTTGTGCAGAGCGGATAGTCGCCGGACATGTTGCCGGGTTTGTTCGTTCAAGCGGACGCGTTCCAAAGCGAGTGCCGCTTGATTCGCAAAGACGGAGAGCAGTTCCATCTGATGATGGGTGAATTGGCGTGTCAAGCGGTAATCCAAAAAGACCACCCCAAGCTTGTGCGATTTGCCTAACAATGGCAAGATTACCGTCGCTAGAATTCCTTCATCCCGGACATGCAAACATACCTGTTTCCAATCGTTCACGACGATCGGTTTGCCAGAGCGCATCGCTTGCATGGTGTATCCATTGGGTGTCGGCGTAAAGTTCTGATGCGACCTTTTGGTCACGCTATCGTCATGCACAAATTCGGCGTTACCTTGTGAGTCAAACAAGAAAATCGACGCCGAATCAGACGCAAAGCCTTCGCGGAGTGCGTGCGTAATCAGCGAGGCGGTTTCTTTGAGCGTGGTGGCGCTCAGGATTTGTCCACTCAGTTGATAGAGCCGGGTCGTCATTTCGACGGAATGCTCCAACTCCGCATTCAACCGCTTGCGTTCCGAGACGTCTCTCACGATGATGATATAGCTCTTGGCTTTGCCTTCTGCATCCAAGATTTGCGAGAGACTGCATTCGCTTGGAAAGATCGTTCCGTCTTTTTTGATTAGCTCATATTCGATGTGTTGAAAGGTCTCACCGTTGAGCAGCACCGTGTCATGCTGGGCGCGCAATCGGTCATGCGGAGCAATGAATTCAAAAGCTGATTTGCCTAACAATTCATCGGCGCGGTCATAGCCGAACAGCACAGCCGTTTGCCGATTGACCATGGTGATGCGAAAGTTTCCATCGGTGAGCGCAATCGGATCGGGCGAGGTTTCGACTAACATGCGATAACGGGCTTCGCTGACCCGCAACTCATTGGCGACGCGCTGTTGTTCCGTCACGTCTCGAATCACGCTGCCGATCATGAATCCATTTTCGTTTTGGATCGGATAAATCAATGACTCGATGCTGCGCACGCTGTCGCCACGCTTGAGAAGCATCACCGAGACTTGGTTGAACCACGGAGCTTGATGCGTTTCCAGGGCGAGCATGATCCGTTTTCTTAATTGTCCGTACAGCAGTGGAGTTTTATTTTCTGGAGGTGCAAGTTGGAATTGAATGTCCCAGAGATACTGACCCAGCGTTTGGTCTTGCGTTAGCCCCAAGATCTGTTCTGCGCCGTGATTCCACTCGATGATTCTGCCGGACTCGTCGATGAGAACGATGCCTTCGGACGATTGTTCGACCACGCTTTGAAATTTACGAACCTCGTTTTCCAAACGTTTTTCCACTTGGCGGCGCTTGGCGAGGGTGGCATGAAAGAACCACTGAGCTTGGCGAGCATCCGGAATCTTGTTGATAAAGGGCTTGGCGTAATTTTGCAGAGAACGCTTCATCTGCTGAGACAGGTTAATGGACACGTCGGGGTCGGTTGGCTCAGTGCTGGAGCGTTGCCATTGCGATGGTTTGTCGGCGTACGCGCCATCGTTGACTAGGACGATAGTGCCTTGAATAAGATACGGCTGCCCGGAGGAATCGGTTATGATTATCGCTTGGTCGCGAACGGATTTGATGTCCCCCGTGGTTGTGATGAGGCGGTATTCGGCGGAGAAAGGAATTTTTGCGTCGAGGCAGCGCGCATATTCGGCGAGGACACGCTCACGATCATCCGCGTGAATGTGCTTGGACCATAGGTCGGGATCGGCGAGCCATGCGGCAGAAGAGCATCCCAGCAAAGGCTCTATCTGCGGACTAATCCACAGTGGTGTGCGGACGCGGTCAGCCAAACAGGCATAACTGATCGCAGGAATCTGTTTGACCAGATCGTAAAATAAATCTTGAAACGTAGTGCTTGCCTCGATGTGTGAATCAGACGAGAGTGACTGCGTGAGGATACTGTGGCGCGTTTTCTTTCGGTGTAACAGATTGGAGTTCTGAGATGGCGTCATTGTCATCTGCCTTTTGTGGTTGCGATGGATGAGGTGCAAACGATAACCTGGAATCTGTAAATTTGAATGTTCAAGTTAGCAAAAAACCTGTCGTGACATCAATTGTCAAACGACAGAGTGCTCAGATCTGAACACCGATCTAGTTGGATGAGCTGTCAGTGCTCATATATGGACTCGTTCTTGCATTCAGTAAACGAGCCAATTGCTCGCCGCCACTGGTAAACTGATTTCGCAAGCGAGTGCAGATCACTTTCAGAACGCATTATAACAAAAGCTTGGTGGTCATGCAAATATTCCGATGTTCTTCAACCAGGCGTCCGTTTCGCGCGGCGAATGCAGATGAATGACTTTTAGATGCGCCAATTCGGGCTGGTGGAATTTGAGCGGATATTCGCGACGATGGCGCGGCTGCGATTGGAGCACCCAGCGGAATAGTGAATCACGACCAAAAAACACACCCCAATCTTCGCGATTGCCATTCCAAAGTTCTTGGCGAAACAAAACTCGTTTGAGACTGCGCCAGCCTAGCCGCCAGAAAATCACGGGCAGCGAATAATCCAGCCAGATGAGCGTGTCGGCGCGTCGCCAAACCAAATCGCGCACTTTGGAATAATTGCCGTCTATCGTCCAATTATCTTCGGCGATCAACGGTTCAAGGAGTGCGCGAAATTTGTCCGTCGGCGTTTCAACCCAGTTCGGTTGCCAATGAATCGAATCCATTTCGATGTGTCGATAACCAAGCCGCCGTGCCAGCTCGCGGGCGAGCGTTGTCTTGCCGGAGCCGGTCGAGCCAATGACGACGATGCGATGTCCGATAGATTTTCGCTCACCCCAACCCTCTCTCCAATGGGGTGAGGGAGCAGATCCCCTCTCCTTTTCAGGGAGAGGGCTAGGGTGAGGGTCGTTCGTGGAAGCAATAGTGGAACTAGTTTCCAAGATACTCTTTCACCTCAGCGATTGCTTGCGCGGTGTTTTGGAATTGCACACCGAGCATTCCAATCGCTTGTGCTGCTTTTACATTTTCTGAAACGTCGTCGATAAAAATCGCTTCCCTTGGTGCGATGCCGATGCGTTCGGCTGCCAGATGGAAAATTCGCGCATCAGGTTTCTTGACACCTTCTTCGGCGGAAATGATCATTGGATCGAACACTGCATCGAGTTGGAATTTACTCCTCATGGCTTGACGGGCGCCGGAAGAAGCGTTACTCAGAATCGCGATCTTGTAGCGCGGACGAAGCAACTGCGCAAATTGGACCAATTCAGCGTTGACCTGTTCGCATGACCAGAAATCGGTGATAAGGTCTTGCATGGTTTCATCGTTCAAGTTCAATTCTTGCGCAATGTATTGCCACACTTGCTCTTCCGTCGTCTCACCCAGCATTGAACGCCGCCCAACGTCGCTCCCAAATACCAGTTGCGAGAGGTTGTGCTCGGACAGACCTAACCGCAATTCCCATTTTTGACGCGCGGCTTGGTCATCTGAGCGAACCAACACGCCACCGATGTCAAAGATGACTGCTCGGATGGGTAGAGATCGGAGATTAGAGACTAGAGATTGCTCATTTGTCATTTGTCATTTGCTCATTTGTCATTTATTCATTGCCACGTTCCATTGGTGAACAACACGTACACTTGGTTTGTCTGCGTCCCCGCAAACATCTGCCCACGCTGGAAACGTTGTGTCAATGGCGCAAAACCAACTTCGCCGCCTGTCGCCGCACCGATTTTTCCACGCACGCCAGGCACTTCGCACCAGACTTTGCCAAAGCCGCGCTTGGGTTTCGTTCGATTCGCGGCAACGGTCACGCTGGGACAAGCATCTTCGGGCAGCGCGGTGTTCCAAGTGTCGTCGTACTGTGCCCACGCGCGAGGCGTGTCGTTGAACAGAACGCTGATATGTTTTTCGTCCTCCCGCCAAAACATGACGCCGTTCTCAAACGTCTGCGTCGCAAAGCCGACAGCGTGTTCTGCTTCGGTAGGACAGCCGAGGCGCGTCGCGAGATCGGCGTTCCACCGTGCCGATGCGAGTGACGCAAGCGGAAATGAGCAGAGCGGCAACGGAGTATTTCGCACAACAGGAACAGGAGTGCGCGTAACGGTCGGCACTGGGGGAAGCGTTGGATACGGCGTCGGTGTGAGTGTTGGGGTAGGCGAGGGTGGGGTGGGCAAATTCGTATCGTCGATCAACGTGATCGTGCCGTTATCGCGGTTTGCCACGTAAATCGTATTGCCCAGTCGAGTCATCTTTCCTGGGATGGGCACATTCAATTGCGCGACTCTGCCCCAGGAGGTCGAGTCGAACACTAACACAGTGTTGTCGGATGATGTAGACGGCGCAAAAGTTGAAAAACTGGGCGCGAGAGAAATAAAGAGGTGATGCGTTTGTGGATTGTATGCGATGCCAACAGGACGCGCGGGCAATGTCATGGTGACAATGCGGGTGTCGTTCATGTCGTATGCGCCGAGTTCGCTTCCTTGCGACATTGGATTCGTGCCTGCAATGAAAACGCGATTCGTTTCTGTATCGACAGCGAGATTGTTGGCATTGCCAGAAAATGACAATATGCTGCGCTGTTGCAGCGTTGTTGCATCGACACTGTACGTCACGAGGCGACCATTCGACCCCGGTACGCCGTTGCCGCCAATTGCGTAAATGCGATTGAGATTTGGATTGATTCGGACCCAATTGGCAGCGATATTTGTTGCGAGCGTATAGCCTTGCAAACGCAATTGTCCAATCGGCGCAAGCGTGTTCGCATCCAGCATCATATTGCCAGCAAAAATCCGTCCGCGCGCGTTATCGGCAACCGCACTGGTGAGAAAGCGTGTGATGGTTTGCGTGGTGCGTACCGCGAACGTCGCTTCGTCGATAATGCTCAACGTACTGTTGGCAGAATTGGTGACGAGCAATCGATTATTCTGCGCATCGCGAGTGATATCGACAGGATTGCGTCCGACGTTGATTTCTTTTACCGGCAAGTTGCCTTCGATAACGAAGATCGAGTCGGTTGATGCGCTGGAAACATAAACACGATTCAACGCATCGTTGGTCGCAAACCCAGAAAAATTCATGCCGATAGGAATTGTTGCGACGACTTGATTCGTCTGCGTGTCAATCGCATCGACATTGTCGCTCTCTGAATTGGAAACGTACAATCGATGCGCGGATTCATCCAATACGATGCCGAACGGTCGAATGCCTACCGCAATATCGGTGATCTTACTCAAATCACGCGCGTTGATGACGGACACGGAGTTCGAAAATTGGTTGGCGACGTAGATGCGCGAGTTGTCGGCGGAAAGCGCGATGGTGCGGGGATCGCCGCCCACTTGGACGCGCCCACGCACCGAACCAGATAGTGGATCGAGCATCGTCAAGTACTGATTGTTCGTCACTGATTCGTAAATTGAAGTGAGAATACTGTCATTCGACGGATTCGCGGCGAGTGCGTAATAACTGCCTTTGGCGTCAAACGTCGTGACGAGCTTGAGATTGGTCGAATCGATGACGGTGATGTAATCGTATATGCTGGCGTAGAGGCGATGGTGTACTGCGTCGCCTGCGAGATGAATGACGCTGTACGCTTTGGGAATGCCGATAGTCGATTGCGTTTGCAGCGTCGCCGGATCGAGCACGAGAATATTTCCTTTCGATCCGAGACCAACGAATAATCGATTTTCAAAAAACAACAGCGTGTTGGGTTCTTCGCCGATACTCGTCGTCAGCGTGACCTGGTCGTTTACAATAAGACTGATCGTCTTGTCCGAGGCATTGGCAACATAGATGCGTTTTTGCGCCGGGTCGAGCGCAATATCCGATGGACGTTTTCCGACTGAAACGAACTTTGTAACGCGATCATTTTGAATGATGGCAACATTGTCGGTGGTGGCGTTGATGACGTACACCTTGCCGTCGAGCATGACCATCGAGTACGGCGCGCGCCCGACGCCAACGGTTTCGCGCAACGTGATGCGCTGACCCATAGCGAGTGCGCTTACTCCGCGAGTGGGCGCTGGCGTCGCAACAATCGAACTAGTCGATGAGCTTGGCGCGGTAGCAGTTGGCGCGACAGAAGTTGGAATCACAACTGGCGAGGGTGCGCTGGTCGCGATGGGCAGTTGCGTTGGTGATGGTTGCGCGGAGGAGCAAGCGGCGATCAAAAAAATCAATACGACGGGGGAAATTTTTTTGTTCATAAACCACCTCGGTTACGATCATTGTAATCGATGAGAGAGCGCGGGTCAAAGTTATGCAAAAATGTGCGACGCACGTATCAAATTACCGGCTTGCCAAATTCGGATCGACATCGCGCACCCGAATCTTGACATCCATCTCCAGCGTCGCGCCGGTATCCGGGGCTTGAAACCTCGCCGTGATTTTTCCATCACGGATTACCGGAGCCATACCTGCTGGGAAATAACGCGTGGAAACATAGGCAGAGTGATCGGACGGCGTGAGATGGGTATAGCCCGTGATGCATGGATTGTAAAAAGCGCAGTGGGCAAAATCTTCAACGCCGGTAAAACAAGATTCTTCGCCATTCACGATGAGACAGAAATTGCTTTCCAAGAAACGATTGCTGTCGGTAAAACTTTGCGGTGTGATGCGCCACGAAATGCTGGAAAGGACTGCGCCAGGTGTGGTCGAAAAATTTATTTCGCCTTGCTGTTTCGATAGTACCAAAATGGGATTTTGAGTAGTTGTGTGAGCTTCGCGCTCCAACGCGGCTAACTTGGTCTTGGGTTCAACGTTCGCCAGCGTGCGATCAAACTGTGTGGCGACGGCTTGCACTTCGGCTTGGCTCATTTCCGTCGTCGTTTTCACATCGACATTGCGCGCGAACGTATCGACGGCGTTTTCGAACCAAGTGCGGGGCGGCGCGTAACCGGCGTTACCGGTAAAATAAAGCGAAAACCCTTTGCGAAAAATGACAAGTGGATAACCTTGAAACCCAAACGCGCCGCCGTTGTCTTTGGCATCAAAAACAATATTGCGGCTTGTCGGCAACACGATGCTGCGCGATGTCGTCATGCTCGGACAGACGCCGCCGGGGCGAAAGAAATCGCACGCGGAGCATTGATAATTTGCGCCGTCCGCCGTCACGCCAATCGAGCCGAGCGCAGCACAGCCATTTTCGGGATCGTCGATGAGTTGGACTGTTGTCAGCGCCTTGAGGCTGGTCTGATCTTTTGCAAATGCTTCGGGGGGAATCACGTAGAATCGAGGTTGTGCATCGGGACCGCCACCGGCGCTGTAACGATTTTGCGGCAGGTGGTCGATTGGATTGATGTTATAGCCGAAGATACATTTACGGTCCGGCGATCCGCTCCAATCGGCGGGAGCCATAAAGTCTTTATCTTGCAATGGATTTATGCCATCGCCGTAACACGCCGACGTGAAGAACGTCGTCTTGTTCGTTAGCATTGCGCGAGGGTTTGCGGCTAAATCAGCAAATGCACTCGGCGATAGTTTTGTGGAGATGGGAATTGCAGGGACTGGAGTTTCTGTTGGCATCGCCGTAGGCTCGGTCGTTGGCGTAATGGTTGCGACAATGGTGGGTGTTGTGGTTGGCGTTGGGGTGCGTGTTCGCGTCGGTGTCGCGGTTGCTTGAGCAACTTTCGTGCTCGACTGTGTTTCGGTTGACGATCCATCTTCGGCAACAATAATGATCGGTGTCGAATCGGCAACTGCCGGAGCCGTTGAACTCATCGATAAAAGCAGCCACGGAATGACGCCACAAAAAAGAAGCACTCCGACAAGTTCTAGGGTAATGATAACGATCCATTGCGGTCTGGTGATGGTCGAAAGCGATTGCATTCAGTCTGCCTTGTCGAGCGAGTTGGTGTCATGTCATTCTGAACGAAGCGAAGAGTTTCGCATTGCGAGCTAACAAGATTCTTCGCTTCGCTCAGAATGACACCTGGTGGTTTTTAGATTTTTCTTTCGATGTTCTGGCGGTGCTCACGATAGTGATCGTACGTATTGCCAATGACCCAGCCGACCAAGGGTCTCTCTTCTGGATCGTCAGGAAAATGCGGCAGCATCAAATTTTCGAACGACATTTTGTCGAGTAGATCAAGAACCAATGCATGAGAACGTTTTAGGTCGTCGAGAATATCTGCGGCTGAACGCAGTCGATTCCGTTCGTAGATAATGGCGTTGATGCCGTTTTCGTCCAGACGATCAAAGAATTCGGCGTCCAAATCTAGTATTTCGTGGGGCGGCTTGCCCTGCAAATGATAATGCGCCAAAAATCGTTCCCAGGTGGCAAGATGCGCCAAGTTATCCTTTGCGGACCAACCACCTGCCAGCGGGGCGCTTAATTGTTCCAAGGTGAGCCCTTCGATAGTGCGCATCAATGCTAACCATTCATTTTCGATTCGTTCGAGCAAATCTTTTTTGTCGCGCGGAAGTGCAGGATCGTTGGTGCTCATGGTCTCCTCCAAGAGGATGATATGGGCGACGTCGCCACCGAAGGTGGCGCTCCCACCCATCTCCTTCGCCCATTATAACCTGCAATCGATAGATATTCAAAGCCACTTTTGGAACGATCACGTCGGCAACGGATAGCCCCCATACTCTCGTACCGCATCGTACATCGCCATCAGATTTTCGATGGGAACCATCGCCTGGACGTTGTGGATCGAGTTAAAGACAAAGCCGCCGCCGGGCGCAAAGGTTTGGATGTGCTCACGTACTTGCGCGCGCACTTGGTCCGGCGTGCCGAACGGCAACGCGAATTGCGTATCGATTCCGCCGCCCCAGAAGGTGAATCGGTCGCCGTATTTTTGTTTGAGCGTCGTCGGGTCCATATCCTTGGCGGAACATTGGACAGGATTGAGAATGTCGAACCCTGCTTCGGCGAAATCGTCGAGGAATGCCCATACCGAGCCGCACGAGTGTGTGAACGTCTTCCACGCTGTATGCTGATGAATCCAATCGTTGAGCTGTTTGTGGAAGGGTTTGTAAAGTACACGATAATTTTTTGGAGAAACGAATGGACCGGTCTGCATTCCAAAGTCCGTCGCCGAGACGAGAACAACCGAGACGCGGTTTCCCACGGCTTGATACAATCGTTCCAAGTTCGCCAATGCAATTTCGCACTGTCGTTCAAAAAGGCGAGTGATGTAATCGCGGCGAGAAACCGTGCTCATGTACCATTCTGCCACATCGCGAATGCCTTTCGGATGTTTCAGCCACGGCGCGGGGACGAGACCAATATCGCCAAAGCTCAGCCCGCCGAAATTCGCAAAGATCGCCTTGTCGGTTTCGGTGTCTAGTCGCTCTGCTTCGCGTTTGAAAAATGCCAATTCGTCATCTGTTATTGGACCGAATTCCTCCAAATTATCCTCGACATTCAAGGTGTTGTCGTCAATCGGCGGCTGACGGATGATCGCGTCAAAGTACCATCCACCATGCGGCATTCGTCCACTCGGCGGCGCGGATCGGTCTCCTTCGGGGTACATCAAAATATCGCCGTTGGATTCTGGTTCCGTGTTGAATGCGGCTGGCACAAGCACTGGCGTTCCATCAAACGTGGTCCACGGTTTCCACCCTTCGTTCTTGAAACCGAACATGGTCTTTTCGCCCGACAGACCGATCACGTCAACACCCAGCGCGTGCATTAAATCCGGTTTGATCTCTCCCAGCATTTGGTACGGTTCGATAATTTTGACCGGCGTGCCCGGTTCATCGAGACCCAAGCGTAGACGCAAGCGATAAACGGTGCTGACGTGCATCCCGCTGACTGGACTACCACCTAAATCGAGTGGGATGCGATCGGGTTCGCGATGGTTCAAAGTTTGATTTACTCGTTCGCGGCACGTAAGCATTTTATCCTCGCTTGCGAGCAAGCTGCTCGCGCTACTTGGCTATGGTGAAATTGTACGCCGCGTTTACCAAGGGTCAAGTCGCAAAGCTTGCTATCAGGCGTACGCCGTGCTAGAATTCCGGCACGGATGAGGAGACTCGACGTGTATCAAGTCTGTAATCCTATTTTGTATTGTCTACCTTTTGTGGTATCATACGCGCGATGGAAGATTCGTATACGAGTTCGCGCCCAGTGGCGGGTCGCTTGGTCGCGCTGGAGTTTTTGCCCGCGCGACCTTTAACCTTTCTCGGACCGACATGCGCAGTCCTTTGCGGCGCAATCGCATCGGGCGGATTGCTGCTTAAGAATCAATCGCTCCTTTTTGTTATTCTGTTGATTCTACTTTGCGATGCATTGCTGGGGGCTTGGCGCGCGCGCTGGCTGCATGCCGATTGGCGCAGCGCCGTGCCACACAATTTGGCGCGCGCACAAATTTGGCTGGCTTTGCCCGACGATTCGGCAGAATCGTTGCCCGTACGGATCACGCGATTTCTGTCACGCCGCATCAAATTTGTGCGCAGTGTGATTTGGCCCCTCATCGATTCAGAAATCATTAGCATGTTGGTCGCGGGCTTGCTTGCCGTGTGCATCGCGATTGTGCTGGGTGTGTTGCCCACGATTTTGACGGGCGTGGCGTTAATCCTCGCGTTGATCGAAGGGCAGTTGGAGATCAAGACCGGCGCATTGTTGCGGGCTGTATTTGAGATCACCTTACCATGGTTGATCGCCCAAAGCGCGCTGGGCAGTTTATCCTGGTTCTCATTTGCGATTGTGGTTTGTTTTACGTTGGTCTATGTTGCCCTCCTCGATCTTTCTTCAACGCGCAAAGAACGCCGGGTCATTTTGAGTAATGCAATTCAACTCGTGATTGTTTTGCTCTTGATTGCCACGAATACTCCGGCAGGGGCAGGGATTGTTGCGCTGGGCATTCTGGCGCAAATTTTGTGGCAAGTACGTTTTCGGGTTGATCGAGACGGACGGACGTACGCTCAACGTGTCCAGTCCTATATTCTAGTATCCATGCTCGTGACGGCATTCTCTCTTTGGTTGTAGCATATGAAGATTGGCGTTCTCGGCGACACCCATATTCCTGATGTTCTTTCTGAAATTCCGACGCGCATTTGTGAATTGTTCAGCAGCGTCGATATTATTTTGCACGTCGGCGATATTACCAGCTTGGGCGTACTACAACGATTAGAGCCGATTGCCCAAACGTTTGCCGTCTATGGTGATCTGGACAATTCCGAAGTCCAAAAGTATTTGCAAGAAAAACAGCGCTTGGAATTTGCCAATCGATCCATTGGCTTGATTCATGGCTTTCAAGCATGGCAGACCGATTGGTTCACGCGTACGCTCTATCGATTCAGTCGTTCGCGGCGCGAAGAAGCATTGCGTGCGCATGTCCTGCGCGAATTTCCCGATGTCGATGTGGTCGTGTATGGTCACAGCCACGAGCCGTATTTCAAGATGCACAACGGGGTATTGTTGTTTAATCCTGGATCGGCGGTGCTTCGTTCAGGCGGTACAGGCAGTGTGGGCATGTTGGAAATCAGCGCGAATGCCATCAAAGGCAAGATCATTCCGTTATCCCAAGCCAGTGAACAGTAAACAGTGATCGCGCAATACGCAACACGATTTACGCATCACGGATTATTCATCATTGAGGTCTTATGAAACACTTTCTCGCAATTGCCGATCTATCGACGGCTGAATTCAACTCGATTCTTGCGACGGCAAAGAAACTCAAAGCCGAATGGCGCAAGCGTGGCAACAAACCGATTTTGAAAAACAAAACCTTGGGCATGGTTTTCCAAAAGCCCTCGCTTCGCACGCGCGTATCGTTCGATATGGCGATGTTGCAGCTCGGTGGACAGGCGCTCTATCTTTCGCCGAATGAAATTGGATTGGGACAGCGCGAAAGCATTGCGGATGTCTCGCGTGTTCTTTCGCGCTATGTCGATGGCATCATGGCGCGCGTTTTCGCCCATGCGCACGTCACCGAACTGGCAAAATATTCAAGTGTGCCCGTCATCAACGGTTTGTCCGACCATGAACATCCCTGTCAAGCGATGGCGGATGTGTTGACGATTGTCGAACACGCGGGCAAGCTTAAGGGAAAACGAATCGTCTTTTTGGGCGATGGCAACAACGTGGCGCGATCATTGATGTACGCGTGTATGCTTGGCGGCGGGCAATTCGTGTGCTCATCGCCCAAGGGTTACACAATAGATGATGAATCGGTTGCTCAAGCGCAAAAATTAGCGGGCAAATCGGGCGGCACGGTTGAGTTGATCGAAGACCCGCAAGCGGCTGCGAAAGACGCCGATGTGCTATACACCGACGTGTGGGCGAGCATGGGGCAGGAAAGTGAAGCGGCGGAACGCGCCAAAATTTTCCCGCCATATCAAATCAATTCTGCGTTGGTCGCATGCGCCAAAGAAGATTGCATCGTCCTGCACTGCTTGCCAGCGCATCGCGGCGGCGAGATTACGGACGATGTGATGGATGGTCCGCACTCGGTTGTGTTTGACCAAGCGGAAAATCGAATGCATGCACAAAAGGCGATTGTCGCTCTGTTGATGGCGGGCAAGCGTAGTAAAAAGTAACCAATGAACAGTGAACAGTAAACAGTAAGCAGTTTTCAGTTTTCAGTTAGAAATTGAAAATCTGAAACACTTGCACCGCACGTGGCGGTGCCGAACGTCGGCACAGTCATGCAGGTGTCTGAAATCGAAAATAAGACTATGGCTGGCAACAAATCGATTTACAACGATGCGATCAAAAAAGGGCATAACGCAGCGTGGGATGGTCAGTGGAAAAAAGCCGCCGACGAGTATCGACGCGCCTTGGCGGAATTTCCAAATGATCATAACGTTCGCGCCGGTCTCGCGCAAGCGCTTGAAGAGCTAGGACAGTTGGAAAGCGCGCTGCATGAATTTACCAACATCGTGAAAGCCCAACCCAACGATCCGGTGCCCATGATGCGCATTGCAGCGTTGCAAGAAAAAATGAAAAAGCCAGCCGAAGCGGCAGGGACTTTAATCGCCGCCGCTGAGCTATATGTCGCTGCCAAGCAAATGAAAAAAGCGACCGAGGCATGGTGCAAAGCATCCTCACTTGAACCCGATCGCACCGATTTGCACCAAAAGCTCGCCGAGCTTTATCAACGCGATGGACAACACTCGCTGGCGTCAGGAGAATATTTAGCGCTTGCCCAAACTTATCGCAAGCGGGGTGATGATTCCAAAGCACGCTCCTACGCCGAACAAGCACTCGGAATCGATTCGCGCAACCAAGCGGCTCGCGCTCTCATTGACGAGATGACGGCGAAAGAAACTGTGACTCCACCCGGCGTACTCAATCCCGTTGATGAAGCTGAGAAAGCGGCGCTGTCACGTTTGGCGCAAACGGTTTTGGAAGAAGCCGCGCCACCGCCGCCAGGTATTGACGAACGGCGCAATGTGGAACGCCGCCCAGAGATGCTACAACTGGAGATCGATGCGTTGATCGCACATGCAGTGGATGCGCAAATGAACCGTCGTATGCCAGAAGCCATTGATGCATACGGCAAGCTGCTGAAAGCGGGAATTGTTCGTCCCGAAATCCAATTCAATTTGGGTTTGCTGTACTTTGAGACGATGCGCTATGACGAAGCCATCGACATGCTCAAGCAAACGGTGTACGATAAAAATTTCGCGCTCGCCAGTCACTATGCGTTGGGACAATGCTTTCGTGCCAAAGGCAAAGTGGATAGCGCGGTCGAGCATTTCTTGCAAGTGGTCAAGATTGTCGACTTGAGTAACGTCAGCCGCGAGCAAGCCGATGATTTGATTTCGGTGTACGAAGGACTCGCCGAAAGCTATGCTGCCAAGGGCGACCGGGCGCGCGCCGAGGTGTTCAGCAAAACGCTCGACGACTTTTTGAGCAGCAAGGGCTGGGAAGACAAAGTCGGCGAAGTGCGGCGGCATCTCGAATCGTTGCAAGCGGACGGCGGCGGAGCAGCGCTGGCAGAAGCGATAGAAGTCTCCGAGTCGGATAAAGTTCTGGAAGCGCTCGCGCTCGCACAAGAATACATTCGGCGCGACAAGTGGGGCGCAGCCGGTGAAGAGTGTTTCCGCGCCATTGAGCTTGCGCCGGGGTACTTGCCCGCGCATGTGCGCCTCGCCGAAATCTTGCTCAAGCAGAATCATCTCGCCGAAGCGAACGCCAAGTATCAAACCCTTGCCGATTTGTGTATCATTCGCGGGGATTTAAAACGCGCAGATGGAATGTATCGTTCGGTCCTCAAAATCACGCCGGATGATGTCGTCAATCGTTCCAAGTTGATCGATTTGTTGATTCAGCAAGATCGAACGAATGATGCGTTGGAGCAATATCTCGAACTCGGCGACACGTACGCGCGCGCGGGACAGTTACCTAAGGCGGCGGAGAAATTCGCCGAAGGTGCGCGCGTGGCGGCGCGCGCTGGCATTAGCAATGGCTCGGCGACCATGTTACGCCATCGGCTGGCTGAGATGCGCGTGCGCCAAGGCGATTTGAAAGGCGCGTTGGGGGTCTATCAGGAAATTCAGCAGCAATCGCCCGATGATGAACGTGCGCATTTTTACGCCGTCGATCTGCAATTTCGATTAAAGCAGCCGGATGCTGCCGCTCGCGACTTGGAAAATTTGGTCAAGTACTATCAGGATCGCGGGGAGCCGCAAAAGGGTGCCGCCGTTTTGGAAGCGCTCAAGTCAAGTTATCCGAACGAGCCGCGCTTGACGATGCTGTTGGCGCGATGCTATCATCTCACGGGTGATATTGACAAAGCGGTGTCCGCGTTGGATGCGTTGGGTGAATCGCAGTTGAGCGCTGGACAGACACAAGCGGCTATTGAAACCATTCGGCAGATCGTCGAATGGAATCCGCCTCGGGTGGAAGAATACAAGAAACTCTTGCAAGCACTAGGCGAGTAAGGCATTGTGTTGAGTACGTTTGCTGATCTTTTATCGCATTTTAGCTTTTCTAGCGTTCTGGATATATTGCTCGTCGGTCTGATCTTTTATGGATTGTTCTACTTTATCCAGGGCACACGTGCCGTGCAGCTCTTGCGCGGCACGCTGTTTGTTGTTTTCCTAGCAGTTTTGGCTAGCTCGGTTTTCCAACTAACCGCATTCAACTGGCTATTGAGCAAATCGATTCCGGCGCTGTTGGTTGCGATTCCCGTGATCTTTCAGCCGGAATTGCGCCGCGCCTTGGAGCGCTTGGGGCGTCCAGGCACATTGCTCACGCGCCGCAACGCGACGGCTGCTCAAACGGTCAGTGTTATTGCGCGCGCAGCGAGCGAATTATCGGAGCAGGGCTTTGGCGCGTTGATCGTACTGGAAGGACAGACGGGGCTGAACGATTTTATCGACACGGGTGTGTTGTTGGATGCGCACCTGTCCTCCGATTTACTGCTATCGGTCTTTTTCAAAAATTCAGCGCTGCACGATGGCGCAGTGATTATTCGAGAGGACCGCGTGGTTGCCGCCGCTTGCATGTTGCCCTTGTCCGAAAGCCCCAATTTGGATCACGACTTGGGCACGCGTCATCGCGCGGCGCTAGGTATCACTGAAAGCACCGATGCGATTGCGGTCGTCGTGTCGGAAGAAAACAATACGATTGCGGTTGCGCACAACGGTCGTCTCGTGCGACGATTAGACGAAGGTGAACTGAATCGTTTATTGTACCGCTTACACCAACCTAGCTCGAATGTTGGACATTGGCTGGGTCTGGATGAAAAAGTGAAAAAGTAAGTAGGTGGACGGAGTAAGTCGTGTTACGAAATTTGTTTAGTCAATTTTCGACGATTGTGATGGCACTCTTGTTCGCCATGATCGTTTGGGGTATTGCGACCGGCGAACAGAATCCTATCATCGATCGTTATTATACTGACCCGTTGCCGATTGAAATTGTGAATCGTCCTGAAGGGACCATGGTCTATAAGCAGACATTTCAAACGGTCAAAGTGAAATTGCGCGCACCTCAGACAAGTTGGGACCAATTACAGCCGGCTTCCTTTCGTGCGATTGCTGATCTAAATGGGCTTGGGTCGGGGATGCACCAAGTGAATGTCCAAATCCAACTGACCGATCCACGCGTCACGGTTACGTCAATCGATCCTCCGAATGTTGGAGTTCAACTAGAGCGCGTGGTTTCACGGGAGTTTGATTTGCATCCCGAAGTTCTCGATGCGCCGCCAATTGGTTACGCGATCCGCACGCCGGTCGCCACTCAATCCAAAATCAAGGTCAGCGGTCCAGCTACTCAGGTTGATCAAGTTGTCGAAATATCGGCGGACGTGTACTTGCGTGGCGCAAAATCAGCGGTCGAGCGCGAAGTCACTTTGCAACCGCGCGACGCGCAAAACAACGTCGTGCAAAATGTGACGCTAGCTCCGGCGACGGTGGTGATTACTATTCCGGTAGAGCAACGCGTTGGTTACAAGGATGTGTCAATTCGAGCGCAATTGAAAGGATCCGTGGCGGCGGGCTATTGGATCAGTAACATCCTGGTCGCCCCATCGACCGTAACCATCGCGGGCAATCCCGATGCGCTCAATAAAATTCCTGGGTTTATCGAAACGCTGCCCATCGACGTGACTTCGGCGACGACGGAGGTTACCAAGCGCGTAACCCTCAATCTACCTGAAGGCGTTACTATCTTGAGCGATTCCGGCGTTACCGTTCAAGTATCGGTGACGCCGATCATGGGCGGGCAGACGGTTCGTCGCAGCGTGACGTTTCAAGGATTGCGCCGCGGCATGAATGTCGCCAGTTCGCCGGACACGGTCGAAGTGATTCTTTCAGGTCCGATGCCTAGCTTGACCAGTCTGGGACGCGACGATGTCCAAGTCGTGATCGATATAACAGGTTCTGCGCCCGGCGTGTATCAACTCAAGCCGCGCGTGCCGGTTGTGCCCGATGGACTCAAAGTTCAAAGCATTGTTCCGGATACGGTCCAAGTTACGATTATCGACACGGTGACGCCTACGCCAACGGTCATTATCACGCCAACTCTTGTACCCAGTCCAACCCCAACGCGTTTTGCAACTCCAACCCCTACGCCGCTAAAGTGAAATTGATGCTCCGATCTCTTCGCGCTTTCGTCGCTCGGAACAGAACGGATCTACTCTCGATCGGCGCGCTTGCCGGATGGCCCCTGGTCTACTTCTGGCAAGCGACGCTGCGTCAAGCCGTTTTTATTTTCGGCGACATTCTACTTTTTTTCTATCCGACTCATCTTTCATATGCGAACGCGCTCCGCGAAGGACGGTTGCCTTTGTGGGAGCCGCGCATGTTGGCAGGCTTTCCGCTTTACGCCGAAGGACAAATCGGCGCGCTGTATCCCACGCATCCATTCCTCTATGGTCTCTTGCCGATTGATGTTGCGACCAACTATGACATTCTCCTGAACCTGGCTTGGGTTGCCGTGGGCATGTACGCATTTCTGCGCGTGCTCAAATTGCGACCCGCGAGCGCTTTTCTCGGCGCGCTTGCCTTTGGCTTTGGCGGATTCTTCATCGCGCGCATCGAGCACATGAGTATCCTTGCGACCGCATCGTGGCTGCCGTGGAATTTCTGGGCGTTCGAAAAGCACGAACAAGAAACGAATCCCAAGCGGCGCTGGCGATGGTGGGTGGTGCTGGCGGTGTTCACCGGCATTCAATTGCTCGGGGGGCATCCGCAGTTTGCGTTTATGACGGCGGTGCTGTTGTCGATCTATGCGGTTGTGAATTGGAAACGCGATGTTAGAGAATCCAGGTTTCCTCTCGAAAATTTGATCCTGACAATAGTTCAAAAATCGCCTGGCATTCCACGTCGTTTGATTTTGTGGTTGTTCGAATATTTTACGCCTTGGCGGGTGCTCGTCATCGTGATTGCGATGGGATTGGGTGCGCTTATCGCCGCACCGCAATTACTTCCGACGTTTGAACTTTCGACGCTGAGTGATCGCGCGACGGGACTGTTGCCCAAATTCTTCAACGCGTTTTCGCTGCGACTTGTTCATTACATCATGCTCTTTATTCCGTTCATCCTCGGCAATCCGTATCCGCGCGTTTCTGTTGAGGTGATCGGTTACATTGGTTTTCTTCCGGTTGTGTTGGCAATTGCCGCGCCATTTGTGCAACGCAATCGGCGCGCCTTTTTCTTCCTCGCGATTGCGCTCGTCGCGTTGTTCCTCGGCTTGGGCGATCAAAATGCTTTCTATCGCGGCTTGCGTTATCTGCCGTTGTTCAATTATTTCCGCGTGCCGTCGCGATTCCTTTTCTGGTACAGCTTCGCCGCTGCCACGCTTGCCGCGCTCACCTTCGATTACCTAATCGCGCGCGCTCAGGTCACAGTTCGATTCACGCGTGGGCAGAAAATCGTGCTTGCCATTTTCGCGTTGCTGATTGGCGTGGTGGTTGGTCTCGTGCCAAGTCAGTCGCTCGATTTTTGGTTGTCGGTGTGGACTTGGCTGCCCGGCGTATTGTTGCTTGTCACGATTTGGATTCTGCTTGGCGCACGACGCGGCTTGTTCACGCGCAAGACGCTTGGGGCAATTGCGATTGGTTTGACCGTGGTCGATCTGGGACTGTTCGCGTCGGTGTTCACCAAAACCTACGACGAGATGGTGAGCGTTACCGATTTTTATAAACCGCCCAGCACCGTATCGATAGTGAATGATCTGACGCTGCAAGAGGGGCGCGCATTGACGAGTCTCTGGATTTATCCGGTGATGGTTACGATGCGCGAGAGTTTGTATCCGAATGTGTTCATGAGTTACAACATTCCGAACGCGATTGGGTACACGCCGCTGTTGCCACTGCGGACGAGTCAGTACTTGGAAGAACTCACCGCGCCGATGATGGATTTGCTCAACGTCAAATATTACATTATGCCGCAGATGTTGCCCACGGATGCCAAGACCGAAGGTCAGGATACGACCAATGGATTCGAGCCGGAATATCTGACGCATTTTTCGACGTTTACGCCGACAACGTCGGTCAAGCTCAAAGTTGTGTCGTCCATCGCGCAGTCCGTCAATCTCAAAACCGGCGCTGTCGTCGCGCAAATCGGCTTGGTTACCCAAGACGGGAAATGGTTCACTATGCCGCTGCGAGCGGGTGTCGATACAGCCGAGTGGGCGTATGATCGGACCGATGTGAAAAAGGTCATTCAACATGCGCGCCCGGCAATTGCGACAACGTATCCGGCGCGTTCGGCATTTCCGACGGAATCACATGCAGGGCACGCTTACCTCGCCGAGTTCGACATTACGCAAAATGGTCAGCCCGTCGATGTGAATGGCATCATCATCCTGCCGCAGATTCTGCCGGGTCTCGTCCGCATTGAAAAAGTATCGTTCGTGATGCCCGATGGCAAAGAGGTTACGCTAGCACAGTTGACCGGCAAGAGCGATCAGACGCTGATTTATCGTACCAACGAGGTTGCCGTTTTTCGCAACGAAGATTACTTGCCGCGCGCGTTTCTTGTTCATCATGCGAAACTTGCCGACGATGAAACGACGTTGGATGAATTGGTAAACGATACGTTCAAGCCCGCGCAAATTCTTTTTCTGGCTGATGGTACCCCCCTGAACACGGGCGACGCACAGCGCGCGGATGAATCGGTGCGCATCACGAGTTATCAACCTGAGCGCATTACGCTGTCTGTGCAAGCGCAATCCGATGCGTATGTGCTGCTCACCGACACGTGGTATCCTGGCTGGGTGGCACGCGTCGATGGCGTCGAAACGCCGATTCAGCGCGGCGATTATATTTTCCGCGCGGTGCGTGTGAGCGCCGGTGCGCATCAAATCGAATTTGAATATCGACCGACGACGTTGTACATTGGCGCAGTCATTAGTCTAGTGGTTCTAGTTTTTCTTGGCGCAGTTTGGGTGATGAACCGGTAGCGCAAGTTGCCAACTTGCGCCACATGACGCTCCTATTAAGTTGTAGTATAATTTCATCGTTCGCGGAGGGAGTATGAATTTCATCAATCGTCTGTTCGTGATGATCGGTTTGGTCATCGCGATTGCTGTAGCTCCGATCTCGATTGTCCTCGTGCTCTTTTTTACGTCAGGCATCGCCAACACGCTGAACAACCTCGAACATACGCTTGGGGGGGGAGCGTCGGCATTCCTAATTCAAGTGATTTGCGTCATTACCGCGCTGACGGTTTTTATCGTTTCGATTCTGCTCCTGTTCCTCGAACTGAATCGACCGATGGCGCGTCATTTGCGAGTTCCGCAAGTGACCGACGGTCAAGTCGAAGTGACCGACGAAGCGATCGTTCAGCGTTTGGAACACAACATCATGCTCCTGGCCGATATTGTGTCGGTCAAGCCACGTGTTGCCGCTACGAAAAAGGGTACCGCGGTCGATGCGTTTATTGAATTGGAGACGAGTCCCGAAGTAAACGTGCCGCAGAAAACGCAAGAAGTGATTGCGGCTGCCAAGCAAGTGATGGAACAACAAATGGGCTTGCAAGTAGGAAAAATTGTGGTGCAACTAAATTATTCGCGTAAAGAAACGAAATCGCAGGGCGCATGAGCGAATCGACCGGAGTTCCTCAACTACCAATGAAGACATTGGTGGAAAGCATATTGTTTGTCGCGGAAGGTCCCGTGCAGATCGCGGCGATTGCGCGTGCGCTCGACGTGATGCCAGAGAGAGTCGAAGAAACCTTTGAGGAATTGAAACAGGAATACGCCGGGCGCGGTTTTCGTTTGCAGCGATTCCGCGACAAGGTGCAGCTTGTGAGCGCACCCGAAGCCGCCCTCGTCATCGAGAAATTTTTGGGCGTGGATGGCACGACCCATCTTTCGGCTGCTGCGCTGGAAACCCTCGCGATCATTGCGTATCGTCAGCCCGTGACGCGCCCGTCGATCGAAGCGGTTCGTGGCGTAAACAGTGACGGCGTGATTCAAACGCTCGTCTCGCGTGGACTGATACAAGAAGTGGGACGCCAAGAAACGGCAGGGCGACCGATTCTGTATGCGACGACGTTCGAGTTTCTCCAAAACTTTGGCTTGCGCGGCGTAGATGATTTGCCGCCGCTTGAGCAAGCCGCGGAGAATGTACTCGCAAATGCGATTGCCGAAGCGGAAGCGACTGCGCAGCATTTGGCAGAGAGAATGAAATAATAGGCTCATGGGGCGCGAGCCGCTCGCGCTACGCGGAGAAATTAATGGAACGACTTCACAAAGTTCTCGCACACGCCGGAGTTGCATCGCGTCGAAAATCGGAAGAGTTGATGCTCGAGCGGCGCGTGCGCGTCAATGGCAAAATCGTCACCGAATTGGGGACGCAAGTCGATCCCGATATAGACCGCATCGAAGTCGATGGTCAGCGCGTGCGGGTCGAACAGAAACAGTACGTCATTTTGCACAAGCCCAAAGGTTACCTCAGCGATATTGACGAGGCGCGCGGGAAACCGCTCGCGGTCGATTTAGTTTCGACCGACAAAAGATTGTATGCCGCCGGGCGACTCGATGCGAACAGTGAGGGGTTATTACTACTGACGAATGACGGCGATTTGGCGCATCGCGTGACGCATCCGCGCTATCAGCAGGAGAAAGAATACCTCGCGCTCGTCGAACGCACGCCCACGGAAGAGACGTTCGAGCGAATGCGCAAGGGGATTTGGTACGAAGGTGAGCGATTGCGCGTAGACTCGGTCAAGATCGTGCGACATTTGGGTGCGCTAGGTCAGCGGCACAATTGGAACGAAGCAGGAAATGGTGAATGCTGGCTGCGCCTCGTTTTGCATGAAGGCAAGAAACGCGAGATTCGCCATTTGTGCGGCGCGATGGGGCATCCGGTGAAACGGTTGATCCGGGTGCGGATTGGCTCGCTCGAATTGGGGTCGCTTCCGGTCGGCAAATGGCGCACGTTGAGCCAAGCCGAAGTCCGTCAATTAAATGAACCAAGGAAGACTAAGAATTGATCAAATCAATGACCAAAGTGACCTCGATCATTGCGATTGACGGTCCCGCAGCTTCAGGCAAGAGTACGGTCGGCGCAGCTGTTGCCGAACAATTGGGTTATCTTTATTTCGACACGGGGGTCATGTATCGAGTTGTCACCAGCGTCGCGCTTGATCGTTCGATTCCAATCGCGGATGAAAGCGCAGTCACGCGTCTCGCAGAGCAAGTCAAGATCGATTTTCTTCCGCCAACCATTTCCGATGGTCGGCAATTTACGATTCTCGCGGACGGTCGCGACATTACGTGGGACATTCGCACGCGTGCGGTCGATGCGAATGTGTCGCCCGTATCGGCGTATGCTGGCGTGCGCAGCGCGATGACGGTGCAGCAACGGCGCATCGGACAACAAGGTCACGTCGTAATGGTCGGGCGCGATATTGGCACGGTCGTTTTGCCAGAGGCGGACTTGAAAATTTATCTCGATGCCAGCGAAGAAGAGCGCGCGCGTCGCCGCTACAAAGAACGTCTTGAACGCGGCGAGCAAGTCGAGTTTGAATCCGTTCTGAAAGAAATTCGCAATCGCGATCAAATCGATTCGTCACGTTCGGTTGCGCCGTTGAAAAAAGCGGACGATGCGATTTATCTCGATTCGACCGGAATGACAGCAGCGCAAGTAGTTGAGCGCGTGTTGGATATGGTAAAGGAAAGGGAACGAGTCGGTTGAGCGATTCTTTTTCCAAGCGACCGTGGTTTTATCATTTCGGCAACTGGTTTTTGCGACTCGCGTTTCGCATCCTGTTGCGAGTTGAGCTGCGCGGTTTAGAAAATATCCCACGCGATGGTCCGGTCGTCGTTGCAATTAGCCACAGTAGCTTTCTGGATCCACTTATCGCTGGCGCATATAGTCCGCGCGACGTTGTGCCGATGGCAAAAATCGAAGCATTCAATCTGCCGGTGATTGGTTGGATTATCAAATCGTACGGCGCATTTCCGGTTCGGCGCGGCGAGGTCGATATGACGGCGGTCAAAACGGCGCTGCGAATTTTGCAGAGCGGACAGATGTTGGTGATCGCACCGGAAGGGCATCGAAGCGAAAATGGTTCTTTACAAGAAGGGCGTGAGGGTGCTATAATCCTTTCACTTCGTTCCGGTGCGCCGATTTTGCCGGTGGCGGTATGGGGTGGTAAATCGTTTTGGAAAAATTTGACGCGATTCCGCCGGACCGAAATGAAATGTTTTGTTGGCAAGCCGGTCTTGCCGAATTTCCAGGGCAAGATCACGCGCGATCAAGTGACCGGTATGTCGCACGAATTGATGCTCCGCATCGCGGAGATGATGCCGCCAGAGCTGCGCGGCTATTATGCCAATTGGTCGGGTCCAACGTCGGGTTTCTTGAAACCATATGAGGAACCGGCAAGAGTCGAAAAGAAAAAGGAGGTTGTGCATGTAAAATAGAAATGTCTGGGGAAGACTAGCGCATGGAGAATTGGAAATTAGAAGTTAGTCCTTGGAAGTTGGAAAAGTGGTTACGAATGCTAATCCAATTTCTAACATCTAACATCCAATTCTTGACGAGGTGGAGGTTTTCCATCGCAAGGTGGAATTAATCCTGGAAGGTAGTCTAGCCCCTCGTGGGCGTTCACTGAAACGCGCACAAGGCGCAACACTACAAAACTGGAATGCCAGGGGAAAATCGACAGATCAGCGGATGCCTCCAAGGACTGTCACGTCCTTTACACGATTCTTCAATTGCCTCGAAGATCGTGCTTCCCCCTCCAAGAGACAAGCGCGCGCACAAAGCCGTCGAGTGATCGACCGGACAAAGACGCGAGCAGTGACAAAAGTCATTTCTGATTTATGATTTAGGATTTCTGATTTCAAATCGGAGGTTTCCAAATCATAAATCATAAATCGAAAATCTTAAATTTCCCCGGAGGGTTCCCATGTGTGGTATCGTCGGTTATGTGGGCGCGCGTAATGCGACGCCTATCTTGCTCGATGGCTTGCGCCGGTTGGAATATCGCGGCTATGATTCGGCGGGCGTCGCCGTCTTGAACGCGAACGGCAAGATCGAAATTCGCAAGACTGAAGGAAAACTGAATAGATTGGTCGATGTGTTGAATCACTCTGCACCGAGTGGTCAATTGGGCTTGGGGCATACACGGTGGGCTACGCACGGTGCGCCGAACGATACGAACGCGCATCCGCATGCCGATTGCACCGGACGACTCGTCGTCGTGCATAACGGCATCGTCGAGAATTTTTCCGAGTTGAGAGATGAACTCGCGACGCTGGGGCACCGATTCATCACGGAAACCGACACCGAAGTGTTGGCGCATTTAATTGAAGAGGAAATGAAGGGAAATAAAGGAAATGAGGGAAATGCGTTGGCATTAGTTGGTGCAGTGCAGCGTGCCTTGAAGCGTGTGCGCGGCACGTACGGCATCGGCGTGTTCGATCAATCGAATTCGGCGTTGCTGATCGCCGCGCGTCATTTTTCGCCGCTGATCGTTGGGCTAGGGCAGGGCGAAAATTTCATAGCGTCGGATATTCCGGCGCTGTTGCCGCACACGCGTAAGATGCTTCTCATCGACGATGGCGAAGTGGCGGTGCTCACCCGCGATGCGGCGCGACTTTACACACTCGACAATGTCGAGGTCGAGCGCGATCCACTGATCGTGAACTGGGATGTGCAAGCGGCGGAAAAAGGCGGCTATCCGCATTTCTTTTTGAAAGAGATCAACGAACAACCGGCAGCGTTGGCGAATGCGTTACGCGGGCGCGTCGATGAAAAAGGTGTGCATCTATCCGAACTAGATGCCATCGATTTTGCGCGCATCAAGCGCGTGACGCTGCTGGCGTGCGGCTCGTCGTATCATGCGGGTCTGGTCGGCAAGCGCGTCATCGAAGAATGGGTGCATCTGCCCGCCGAAGTGAACATCGCATCGGAGTTCCGTTATGCGTCGCCCGTCATCGACGATCAGACACTGGCGATTCTCATCACGCAATCGGGTGAAACGGCGGATACGATTGCGAGTATGCGCCTCGCAAAATCGGCAGGCGCGCAAACGCTTGCGCTGACGAACGTCGTCGGCAGTTCGATTACGCGCGGCGTCACGACGACGGTCAATCTCCAAGTGGGTCCCGAAGTAGGCGTCGTTGCATCCAAGACGTTCAGCGCGCAAGTGTTGTTGCTTGAACTCATCGCACTCGATTGGGCGAAGCGAACGGGCAAACTGGATTCTTTGCGCGTGACTGAACTGGCGCAGCAATTTGCGCGCTTGCCCGATATGGTAGAAGGTGCGCTGGGGACGGACAATCAAATGAAACAACTCGCCGAAAAAATATTCGCGCGGAAAAGTTGTTTCTTTTTTGGACGCGGCTTTGGCTATCCGACCGCCTTGGAAGGCGCGCTCAAGTTGAAAGAGATCAGCTACTTGCATGCCGAAGGTTATCCTGCCGGTGAGTTGAAGCACGGACCGATCGCGATGCTCGATTCTGAATTTCCGATCATTGCGATTGCGATGTCAAGTCCAACGCTGGAAAAGGTCGTCAGTAACATTCAAGAAGTGCGTGCGCGCAAAGCGCCAGTGATTGCGTTGGCGACGGAAGAGGATGCGGCGATCAGGAAACATGTGGACGAAGTCGTTTATCTGCCGCATGTGCCGGAACAATTCACGCCGATTGTCGCTACCGTTCCACTGCAATTGCTCGCGTATCATGTTGCGATTGCGCGTGGCTGCGATGTTGACCAGCCGCGCAATTTGGCGAAGAGTGTGACGGTGGAGTAATTGAGAAGGGATCGGATGGAAAACATCCGGTCCCTTTTTCTATTTTGTAATAGCTTGATGAGGGCTATCACTTTTCAACTTGCCATCCTTCAACTCGAAAAGCGAGTCGGCTGCCTCGTGGACGTTAGAATCATGGCTGGCTACGATCACGGTGACGCCTGCCAGAGTTGCGATCTTTTTCAACAGCGCAATGATACTCGCACCGGTCATCGAATCTAGCTGCCCGGTCGGCTCATCGGCGAGAATGAGTGCGGGACGTTTGACTAGCGCGCGTGCGATGGCAACGCGCTGTTGTTCGCCACCGGATAGTTCATAGGTGCGATGACCAGCGCGGTTCGTCAAGCTGACCAATTCCAACACTTGATCGACGAGCAGCTTGCGCTCTTGACGGGGTGTATTCAAAAGTCGCAAGGGTACCTGAACGTTTTCTTCGACCGATAGAAATGGCAACAAGGCAAAAGTTTGAAACACAAAACCGATGCGCTTGCGGCGAAGATCGATTTTTTCTTGTGGCGACATTTCCGCCAGCGACCGTTCGCCGAAACACACCATGCCAGAAGTTGGTTCATCGAGACCGGCGATTAAATTTAAGAGCGTCGTTTTACCCGAGCCGGAAGGACCCTTTATCACGGTCAGTGATGCAGCGGGAATCTTCAGCGTCACTTGCTCCAGTGCATGAACCTTTTCGCCGGTGAGTTCAAATGTACGCGTCAGGTTTTCGATAGTAATAGCGACGCCTTTTCCATTCCATGGATTCACACTCAGCTTGCGTGCTGCAAATCTATCAAACGCCTGACCATCGTCGGATGACAACGCAAGAGTGATGGACGATGCTAGTTCACCTTTTTGTGACCAAACCGAAATGTGATCGGACTCCAAATGTACCTTGACTCGCTTTCGCATTTCAAGCGTGTTAACGTACGCGCGCGGCAGTTGCAAGCGACCAACTGGGTCGAGGATTACCCATTGCTCTTCTCGATCGTGATGGCGGCGAATTTCTGTGCTGGTATGTCCGTCGCGCACTGTCACCACACGCTCCATTCGGCTGGCAACCAACGGATCGTGCGTGACGACGATAATGGTCGTGCCGTACGCCTGCTTGATCGCGCGCAATGCATCGCAGAGGCGCATCGCCGATTCTGAATCCACTTGACCCGTCAACTCGTCGCCCAGTAGCAATGGTGGATTATTTGCCAACGCGACGGCGACTGCTACTCGCTGTTGCTCTCCACCGGAGAGACGCTCGGGACGCCATTCGGCGCGATTCGCCAAGTTCACCAAGTCGAGCAACTCAAGCGCGCGTTTTCTTCGTTCGGTGGCATTCACGCTATTCAGTTGCATGGGCAATTCGATATTTTCGCGCGCTGAAAGATAGTTCAACAGATTGCGTGAAGGTTGTTGCCAGACGAATCCCACTACCTCGCGCTTGTATTTTACTCGCTCCTGTTCACCTAGTCGGAGCAAATCCCAATCTGCCACCGAAATTTTCCCGGCGCTGGGTGTGTCCAGTCCGCCGATCACGTTGAGCAATGTGGATTTACCTGCGCCTGATGGACCGATCAGCGCCATCATTTCGCCTTGCTCGATTTCCAAGTTCAATCCTTGCAACGCAACAACTTTTTGTTCGGCGATCTGATAAATCTTGACCAGATTATCGCATAGCACAAAGGGTTTGGTTTCCATCACAACATCTCTGCTGCCACAGAATCGCACAGAAATACACTGAAAAACAAATTTGGTTTCCGTGACGGACTGTGTGATTCTGCGGCAAAAAAATTCACTCGTTCTTAGAGTGGATTGTCCAATGGTCTCGCGTGCGAACGAGAACCAGCCACAAGAGAATGAGAGCCAATCCGTAAACGGCGATCAAGAGACCATAGGACTGAACGACAACGCTCCAATTGACAGTCGCCTGCTCGATAGTGCGGCCGAGTTGCCAACCGGTGAGCGCCTGCGAAAGGTACGGGATCATGATGTTCGACAAGCCGAGACCCACGACAACTCCTGCCATCAATCCGAGGAACAGCACCAACATGCCTTCTATCATCAGCCAAGTCAACCACTGACGAAACGCAAGACCCATGGAGCGCAAGATGCCAAACTCATTTGCTCGTTCTTGCATGGCAAAGAGATGTGTCATGAAAAACACCATCACGCTGAACAGGACGAGCGCGAGTGCATTTGTTCGCAAAGCGTCTGCCAAATAACGCCCCATAGTCTCAGGACTCGTCGCCAAGTGATTTTCCAAGGTCTGGGTGAACAGGATCATTCCTGTCGTGAGACTGACCAATAATACTACCTGGCTGGATTGCACTGGATCGCGAGCCAAGTGTAACAGACTCTGAGAGAAGGTCGCACCTTGTAGATTTTGAGCAAGCCAAGCGACCAATCGTAGCAAGAAAGGCAGCAGCCGCAAAAAGACCATCGCTACGCCGACCAGCAAGAGTGAAGGTCCGATCATGAGTATGGGATCAGCTACCAAGGTGTTCCCCAAGCGGTTAGTCACAAAGGAATTGGCTTGATTGAGTTGCCAAAATAATAGTGCGCCAAATGCAAGCAAGTACAAATCGAGATAGCGTTTTTGGATTTGTGAGGGTTGCGGTGGCTGGGCGTACGCCAGATGTGATTCAGACTTGGTTCGTCGTGCGGCGACAAAAACCGGCGCGACGAGCGTTAGCCAACCCAGGACGGCGACAACTCCTGCAAGCATCCATGCGTTATTGGACAACATGATTGACGATGTATCGCTCCACAGGCGCATCACGCCAATTGCCAAAGCCGGGCAGGCGCTCATCGCTATCATTGCCAAAATAAGATTCTCCAGGGCAAATAGACGAGTGATTTGCCAGACGCTTGCGCCTCGCCCAGAAAGTGTTGTCAATTCGACATGGGAGCGGTTCACCACAAACGACGCGAGCATCGTCAGTGTGTACAACACAAACATGAGCGTCTGGGCGGTGAGCAAAAAGAGCGCGATCCGCAACCGTGATAGCCGCGCCAAATAATCGTCAAGAATTTGAACAAGACCGGTGTGGGTTACCGCGCGCACGGTTGCCGATTGGGTCTGAATATTGACCAAGTCGGAACGGAGCGTGTCCACGTTGCCAATGGTGATACGCTGAGGATTTAACGTGATCCGCCAAGACACCTCGTGGAGAAAAATCGGTCGTTGCGGGTAGTAACTTTGCATCGAATAGGAATCGATGATGAGCGAGGGAGTGTTTGATATTGTTTCAAACGCGCTCAAATCCTCGCCCCAAATATCAGCGCGGGGATCGTTCGGCTCGACAATTCCCACAATGTTCAAGCGATGATATTTTCCGCTGGCGATCAATTGATCGCCAACGCGTAAACCGGATTGTGCGGCAGCACGCACCCCGATAACGGCTTCTATCGGCGGTGGTCGCCATGGCTCCGGGACTCGCACCAAGTTGACCGCATCGGGCAGCTTGCCCTCAATGACCCGCACGGTCTGGCTCAACAAGTCGAACGAAAAAACATCGAGACGCTTGAAAGCTTTTGTGCTATCTGCCGGATCCGGCGGATCTGAAATTATTGCCGCATGGCGAATCACCATTCGGTCCATCAAAAGACTCCCCAGCTTCTCTTGTAAACTCGCATACAACTTGTCGGTGAACGGGTCGCGAGGACCTGTCACTAGCACACTTCGTTGGGAAGGAGCCGCAGCATCCCAGGTTTGACTCAATTCGCGCGCGGCAATAGCATCGGTGTAGCCGGATTGAGTGGCAGCTAGAACTAGAGCCAGAGTCAGGCACAGCCACACCGCAAGGTTTAATCGCCAATGACGAACAAGGTGCCACCAAGTGAGTTGAATCATTCTTGCCCAATCCGCATGATGCGATCAATGCGCGCGCGCCAGAGCAGAGAAGTGACGATACTGAGCATCAGCAGAAAAGCGATACCTAAACCCAGGTAGAGCCAACCAATCGCCAGCCAATCCTCACGCGGAACGAAAGGTGGAACGGGCGGCTGGTCGGCGAGCTGTACCGGTAGCCGAGGCAAAGTAATTTCGTTGAGTAGCGTTCCTAAACCCGTGCCGAGGACGAGTCCCGCAAGGATCAGAATCGCTTGCTCCACCACAAGCGAGCCGTACAATTGACGCGACGACATACCCAGCGCTCGCATGATTCCAAAAAACATCTCGCGTTGGCGTGTGGTCAAATAAAAATGTGTGGCAAATCCCACCAAGCTGAGGACCAACGTTAGAGCGGAACCTAGTAACGTGACGCTACGCAATCCTAGTGCGAGCGGATTGGCTTTGAGAGTCTGGCGTACGGTCTCCGCGCGCCAACTCTGCGAGAGTTGAGGAATTTGAGGTGAGAGAGTCTCAATTGGAGTACTACCATCAGTATCAATAAAGACCTCATTCGGGTTGATTGGAGACTGCGATTTTTCGTTGAGCAAGGGAAGCAATCGATCACGTGAAGTAATCACAAAGCCAGATTCCGACTGTTCATACATCGTCGGGAAATAACGCACTGTGCCCGCAATGCGAAAATCGATTTCCGCTGAATTGACCGAGGTTCGCACTAGATCGCCGATTTTTAGTTGAGTCGTCTCGATGAAGGTAGGACTCACTAGTGCGGGTAGTGGTTCTTTTGATAGATCATATCGTAAGCGTATGGGAAAGGTCTGTACCGGGCGATTATAGCGGAGTTCAATCTGTTGTCCGAACTTGCCAGAGTGTGAAAAAGTGTCAACCGCAAAGGTGACGACACCAGAGTACATACTGAGGCCTTGCAACACGCCCAAGAAGAGTGGGCGGGTCGAGCTTTCAAAGTCTTCGACAATGTGAGTTTGCTTGGTTTTCGCATCGACCACGGTCAAATCGTCCGCTATGAGGATTAACGCCTTTGGAATCGGCTCGCCAAGCTGAGTCGCTTGATTGTCAAACCACAGCGAATGCAGGTTTAGCGGATAGCTGGAAGGTGGCATAACCGGCAACGAACCTTCGAAATAGTGCCAGCCCTTGTTGTCGGGTCTGAGGCGAAAATTCAATTCCACATCGCGCCCACCAACGTTCATGTTCAGCGTAAAGCGGTCAGTCTGCAAAGCGGCTTGACTTGTGATTTCGGGTCTTTGCAGACGCACGGTAAACAATTCTCCTTGAGCAGTCTGCAATTTAGCGGCGACACCCACGCGTTCAGCATCATCGTCGCCATTGATTCCGCGTTGATACGAATTTTGTTCGGCTTTATCTTCGACTCTGCCTTGCAGCCAAAATCCGAACTTGGCTGGTTCGCCCGGTAACACCATCAGCGATGGATTCTGTCCTCTTGGAACTTGCAATTCATTGAGGAGCATGCTCATCGGCTGGTCCGCAAAATCGGTGCGATACTGGGTGACGGTCGAGAATGATTCCGGATCGATTGCCAGTATATCGAATCCCGGATGCTTTTGCGCTGATTCGAGATTGACGGTGCCAGTACCGCGCCATGCGCCGGACAATCGCTGTACGCCGGGCGCAGATTGCAAGTCGACGAGCGGGACAGCGCTGTTTGAAGCTAACCGAATATCAGTGCCTGCGACATAGTTCGCTCGATCATACTCGCTTTGATCCAAGGTCGAGTTCAGTCCTGTGGAAAGATTTCCTAACGCGATTGCCAGGGTGAGCAACAACACAAGTCGCGCCACATGAGTTGGATTGCGTGACGCTTGCCACAACGCTAGCACGCCGACAAGCCCACGTTGTCGACCGGCGAGGATAGCGAACGCGCGGAGGATCAAGGGAAACACGCGCAGCAAAACGGTTGCCGTGCCTAGCAGTAAAGCGACTGGCGAAAGCAACAACAACCAATCGAGCCGCGCGCCGCCCGGACCACCGGTCGTCATCTCACCGTAGAGACGCAATCGCCACAGTAGGATGATGCCTCCGATCAGGAGGAACACATCCAGGTATAATCGCTGCCACCAAGGTGACGATGAATTGCGCACGGTTATTTGTTGCTGCGTGACGATGCTGCGTCGCAGCGCCGGACCAATTGGAAGCAACAGTCCCGCGAGACATACCAGGATTCCGATGCCAGCCGCCAGCCAGGCGTTTTGGCTCAGACGCAATCCCCAATCGGCGACCTGGCGCACATCGGCTAGCGGTCCGACCGACGACAAAGCTTTGACGAAGCTCGCGCCAACCCAAGGTCCGATCAAAAACGCAATCGCCAGAATAATAATCGCTTCGACAAGCTGGATGCGAACGATTTGCCAGCTCAACGCGCCCCGGCTGCGCAAGATCGCAAATTCGCGCTCGACCTGATGCATCGAAAGTGCGGTGATCAACGTTACGAAATACAATCCCAGGAGAATGATTTCTGCGATCAGAATGTAGAGGGGCAAGCGAATCGAATCGAGTTGCTTTTGGAAACTCGCCAGGATAACCGGGACACTCGTTCTCAGCATCACATAAGGTACGTGAGCGTATAACTGACGATCTAGCGCAGCCAGTTGTTTCTGGAATGACTCGGTGTCGCCGGCGGAAAAGGAATCATGGCGCAACAATACGTGCCAGGCAAAATTGAGCTTGTCTCCGAAAAAAAGTTTGCTAACGATTGCGAAAAAATTATCGCCCGACACAATCACACTGTAGCTACCCGGCTGATTGGTGGACAAGGGGTTAAATTCGCCGAACCAGTACGGATCGAGCGGGTCGCGCGGACGCACGATCCCCACCACCTCAATCCAGACCGTTGGCACTGCGCTGTTCTCTGCTTGACTAAGCGGCAATCGGTCGCCGACGCGCAAGCCGAACGAGCGCGCCATTCCATCGCCGACGACCACGCGAATGACTTGAGGATCATCGCTTGGTCTCTGCAACCATTCACCAGCCACGTACTCGACTCGATCTTGAAAACCATCGTAAGAACGAAAAACGATTCGCTCAGTGACGCGACTGCCTGTCCAAATTAACATCGATGGAGATTCAGCCAGCCATGCGATGCGATCCAAATGTTCGCCTACTGCATTCCGCATTAGAGTTTGGATGTCGCGATTGAGATTCTGAAACCCAGCTTGGTCTACGCGAGCGTTTGTAGTGAGACGCAGATTACTCTCTACGGCACCGGAGCTTTGCAAGGTGCGATACAGTCCCATCTCGATGACTGCATCAACGAGTAGTGGACCGCTTGCAAGCAGTGCCGTCGTCAAAACGACTCCGAGACTCAACGTGAGGAGAATTTGCCAATGGCGTGTGGCACGTCGCAGAATAAAGGGCAAGAAATCCATCGTTACTAGTCTACTTGTCATTTCGAGGAGGCGGTTTGTGCCGACGAGAAATCTCGTATTCGCAAGATAGAGATTTCTCGCTCCGCTCGAAATGACAACATGCCCAATGGAATTGACTCGATCAATTCATTGTTGCTTGGATTAGGATCGACTTGATCGGATGTGACCTTCGCAGAGTGGACCATTGACTTGGTTATTGGTTCGTCGACGGCAAGAATGAGCGTTACGGCGGTTGTCGTTCCTCCGCGCATCGGTTTCAGCCGACAGAAAACCACATTCAAAGTGGCGTCCTTTTGTTCTTGACGACAATCGTCCCCTGGGCTAAGAATCGTCGAAACAAAACGCGTATGCATCGGCAAGGCGTCAGTGAGTATGATACCGTCCGCATCGGAGGGACCGTTGTTGGCGATAGTCAAGGTATAACTGAATGGCTTGCCTACAGTGGCGGTACCCGAAAGCGCGGAACGAATCTGCAAGTCCGATCTGACCGACACGGCTATCGTCGAGGTGATCGCATTATCGCCAGAGTTGAGTTCAGTCTCGCGAGCGCGCACAAAAGCGCCGTTCGTCAGTACATGCTCCTGCAGTCCAATGGCGACAAAACCTAATTGAACCTGGGTTGACTTGCCGCGTTTCAGCGTTCCCAATTCACAGTTGACGATGCGAAGCCAAGTTCGCTCTTTCAAGATTGTGCAAATTGGCAAACCCGGAATCAGTGGATCGGGAGTGACCCTCAGCGGCTGACCGAAAGTGCCGGTGATCGCTAGTGTAAACGTGATGATCTCGCCGCTGTCTGGTTCATAAAACGAGCAGGTGACATCATTCCCACGTTGGTCGCACTTGGGCAGCCCTGGCATGACTGAATAAAAGTTGGCAGTCGAAGGCAGAGCGTCCTCGAAATGGATGCCAGTCGCATCCAATTCACCATGATTCGTAATCGTGTACGTGTACGTGAATGGCTGACCAGCGATGACGTTTGAGGGACCCTCAGCTTGAATAACCAAATCGCTGAAGGTGAGCAAGGGAGGGACAATCACGCGCGCGCTTGTATCAACCGTTAGCGTAACCGTTGCGTGGTTGTTCGAGAGGTTCGGGTCGGATTCATTTGCCGTAACCGTTGCGCTGTTGACGAGTGTGCCTGTGATCTGAGCATCGAGATCTGCATTGATGCGAATCTGCGCATCGGCACCGGCTAACAGCGTGCTTAATCGACAATTGACCGAGGATTGGGACAGATCGATTGTGCAAATAGGCGTAGACAAATCGAGAGTCACGCCTGCCAGTTGCGTGTTCGTCACTTGAGTATGTCTTCCACCGACGGAAAGATCGATTGTGATGGAGGTCATATCAGCAGGACGCACATCGCCGATACCGCAACGAGTGGAGCGTTCGTGTCGATCGCACCAAGGTTCAGTCGGTTGGATTGAAACTGGCGTCACCTCTTTAGCAAATACATGTTTGAGCACGACGCCAGTGGCTTGGGCAGGACCTTGATTGCGAATTGTCAAGGTATAGACGGTCATCTCGCCGGGAATTGCCTGAATCGTTTCCGGGATCTGAAGGGCCAAGTCGGCTACAGATGGCAATGTCTCCGTAATGATTCTGCGGGTAGCAGAAGATATGCTGGATGATGACGCAGGGGTGAAGGCGTGAACCGGAACAGGGGCTATCGAGCGCGGGTAATTATGATTGGCAGAGACGAACGCGACCAAGGAAAAGAAGCTTATACTGAACAAAACTCCAAACGCGACCAATTTTGACAACGTCGATCCTCGGCTCTCAATACTAAGCAACTGTAATGTCAAATATAACATCAAAAATTAGAATCGCCAAGCGAGTGATTGGGAGAAAATAAAAACGCCTCGAAGAGAGGCGTTTTGCGGCCCATAGTTGCTAATTCAGCAAACAGGTCACTGGGTGGAGCATTTCAGCCCGTTGTAAATCCGGGTTTGTTTTTTGCTCACTCGTAATCTACACCACTTGGCAAGCCCGGTCAATAGTACTCGTTACTCAAATCTGTCGATCACTGTAACTCCGGTGCCTTGGTATTCCCCCATTGCTTGCAATTCTCCAATCGATTCTTCGAGCGTTACAGTTTTGCGAATCAACATCCTGGGATTGAGTAGCCGCGCAAGAATCATTCGCAGCATCGGTTCGTACGCGTGTGTTTGCATGCCGTGACTGCCAACGATTTCCAATTCTTTGGCGATGATGGCATTCATCGGCACGGGCGCGTCTTTGTAATCTGCCACCATTAATCCAACTTGAACGTGGCGTCCGCGTTTGCGCAGCGATAAAATAGAATTGCGACACGTTTCGATGCTGCCGAGCGTGTCGAGCGAAACGTGCGCACCTCCGCCGGTCAACTCGAAAATTGCATCGGTCAGGTTTTCTATTTGGCGCGTATTGAGTGTGTGCGTCGCGCCAATCGATTTCGCAAATGCGAGCGTTTCATCACGAATATCGACGCCGATCACATTTGCGCCGAGCGCGTGTGCGATCATGATCGCGGCGAGACCCAAACCACCGCAGCCATGCACGACGACCCATTCACCGGGCGCGACGCGGCCTTGCGCGCCGACGGCGCGAAATGCGGTGATGAAGCGACAACCCAAACTCGCCGACTCGACGAAATCCATTGGGTCAGGCAGGCGAACGAGATTAACATCGGCGTAGCGAATAGCGACGTACTGCGCGAACGAACCCCACGCGGTAAAGCCCGGCTGGAAATAATTGTCGCAAACTTGTTGATTGCCCGAAAGACATTGCGAACACACGCCACAGCCAACGGCAAAGGGAACGGTTATGCGGTCGCCTGGCTTCCATCGCCGTACATCTTTGCCAACTTCGCTAATGACTCCAGCGAGTTCGTGTCCTGGCACGTGCGGCAGATGTACATCGGAATCGTGTCCCATCCAGCCGTGCCAATCACTTCGACAGATACCATTGGCTTTGACTTGGACCACTACGCCGTCGGGCGCTGCGACTGGGTCGGGTACGTTCTGAATCGAAAGCGGTTGTTGAAATTGCTCAAATATGGCAGCTTTCATCGTTCTCCTTCGTAGGATAAATTTCCAATTTGTCCTATGTCTATTCTATTCCGCTCTGGTATCGTGTCAAAAGTCATTGTTTGTTTTTGCTCGGCGTGAATGGTATAATCGCGCCCGTTGGAATTATTTCATTTAGCAGAGGACAAAAATGGAAATCGAACCACAGCGCGTCTTGGTTGTATTGGCGCATCCCGACGACCCAGAATTTTTTTGCGGCGCGACATTAGCCAAATGGGCGCAGCAAGGAAAGGAGATTCGCTATCTGTTATTGACCTGTGGGGACAAGGGAAGCGATGATCCGGAGATGACCTCCGAAATGTTGTGCGCGAATCGACAAGTAGAACAGCGCGCAGCGGCAGATGTGATCGGCGCAAAGGACATTATCTTTTTGAATTTTCCTGATGGTGAGCTATCAAACACGCTCGGTGTGCGCCGCGAAATCGCGCGCGAGATTCGGCGTTTCAAGCCGCAGGTCGTTATCACCTCCGACCCGTTGACCTATATTCGACCGAATATGAACATCAATCACGGCGATCATCGTGCGGCAGGTGCAGCCACGTTGGATGCAATTTTTCCTGCGGCAGGAAATCGAATGTATTTTCCAGAGTTGCTAGCAGAGGGTCTAGAACCACATACAGTGAAAGAGATTTGGCTGAGTATATCGACCGAGCCGAATATGTGGGTGAATGTGACTAGCACCATTGCGCTCAAGATCGCGGCGATTCGCCAACATGCAAGTCAGGTCAGAGACCCGGAAGGAATGGAAAAGCGGATTCGCGAACGATTGCGGCGTGCGGATATGGACGAAGAGTTTTATACCGAAGGATTTCGAGTAATCAAGTTCTGAAAAACAAGCCACAGAAACACACAGAATGCCACAGAATTTTTTTGCTACTCAGTCTGTGATTTCGGGCAGAGCGAGAAATCCTTTCTGTGTGTTTCTGTGAAATTCTGTGGCTAGAAATATTTGTCAATTCCGCCGAATCCAAATTGCTTATTTTTCTCGGTCATCTTGATAAAATAACGCAGACGTTTTTTGAATTCCTCTGGACGTTTGCGCGCCCCATCGATGAAAGCGATGCGGATGCGTTTGTACGTGGGCGAGAATCGTTTGAAATTTTTGTACGCTTCTTTGTTCGCCTTGATCGCTTCGAGGATATCCGGCGGGACCTTAAAGCGCGCCTGCGAAATATTTCCAACGGTCGCTAATACCTCCTTCGCAACCTTGCCCTCTTTGATTAACATGCGCAGTCGTTCTTTGTTCGCTTGCGAATAAGAACTATGAGGTTTTCTCGGCGAAAACCTTTGTGCGAATCGTTCACTGTCGATACTCTTGATAGTGCTATCAATCCAACCAAAACATAGCGCTTCCTCCACGGCATCATTGTATGCAAGCCGCGGCTTGCCCGATTGCTTTTTATAGTACACGAGCCAGATTTCTTTCTTGGTCTTGTAGTTTTTCTTTAGCCAATTACGCCATTGCGTGCGATTGGTTGCATAAAAAGTGTTTGTCATTTCTCATTTGTCTTTGCGATGGGGCGCATCACCATTATCGGAATGCGGCGATTGCAAGCGCGCTCTTTGTAGAGTGCAAAGCCCATGTAGGTCTCCACTGCACCTTGCCAAAATTTTCCATACTCTTCTCTCGTCGCTTCATGCGCTTGGTACTCTGCCGCTTGACCAAAGATAGAACACGTCGCCCGCGGATGCGCCTTGAGATTATGATACCAGGCAGGGTAATGTCGTTGTCCCCAATTGGATGCGATGAGTGCAAATGTCGTTGGGTCTTGTCCATCCAAGATGCACACCAGCGGAACGGTGCGCCGTATGCCGCTTTTGGCGCCAGTCGTCGTCAAAGTGATAACAGGTATGCCAGCAAGAAAACTAGTGAGACTGAATCGATTGTTTGTCCATTTGAGCAAAGGGCGATCAATATAATGCAAAAAATGCGAGAGGAACGAAGCGACGAGTCGAGTCGCGGCCATGCGCTGGATCAGCGAGTGAAATGGAGAATAATGTTTTCGATTCATCTTTGATTTTCCTCAGCGTGGTAGGCGATAGCTAAAGTATTGTTGGGCAGAAAATTCGATTTCAAATAGATTAGCTCCTGCGCTCGATCGGCGTCGTTCATCGTTGTCGAAAATATTGCTTCGCATTCGACGGCAATGTCGTCGATGATGCGTTCATAACGATAGTACGCCATAGCGATTGGGTCAATCTCGGTTGGACCATAACCTTCATAAAACAATTTCTCTTCTGCTTGCGGCGTACGTTTGGACCCAAACTGCGCGCCACCCGCGTACATCAGATCGCGTTCTTTTGGCGCAAAGATTGGATTGTCCCAATCGATAATACACAATCGATCGTTCGAGTCGATCAAGACATTACCCGCGTGAATATCAGAATGGCACAAAACGAAGTGGGGTGAATGAGCGATGAGTGCCTGCGCGAGTTGTTCGGTATGCTCGACGAGGCGAGAAATTTCGGCGCGTTTTACCTTTATAAAATCGGCGAGGTCCGTCGCTATGGGATCATCAAACGTGTCGGTCTCGATTCGCCCCAGCGACTTTTTGACGCTTTCGCGCCATTGCGGCGAAAACGTTTCTCGTTGAATGTGATTCGCCACCGTGGAAGGTATTTCCGCCGAATGAATCCGCTTGAGCGCGGAACCAAGCTCGCGCCAGTGGTGGTCGGCCAAGTCTGTCTCATAACCGTTGCGTCCATCTACAAAAGGATAAAGAATCAATTTGAAGGAATCGACTGTAGTGAAGAGCTGCGCTGTTTTGGTCAAGAGCGGAGCGATGATTTCTTGGATGCCAAGCTCGGTGAGAAATTTGGGCAACGTTATAGCTGTCTCGTCGAAGATGCCGCTGCGCAACTTGGCAAAGTACGCCGATTCGTCATCTGCGATGGCGCGATAGACAGCGGTGTTTACATCGGCTCCAATCGGCAGAAAGACGAGTCGAGTAATGTTCAATCGAAAATCATCGCGCAAACACGCGATGATTTTTTCGTCTGACACACCAGGTCTTTCAAGCATAGCGGGTCGTGTTAGTTCAAATGCGACATATGTTTTTGATACGCCGCAATTAAATTCATTTCGATATTCTCGTGCATGAGCGTTTGGCGCTTTTTGGATGTTTTAAGCAATTCGCTGATGCACAGTCCACAAAGTGTATAGCCGATCAAGACGCCCCGCTCACGATACATGAACGCATTCAGCGAAACAGCATTCTCATTCTTGTGTTTGAAAAGCAACGTTTGACGCTTGGTGCAACAGGGACAAATTTCTTCAGCGTAAAACCAATAGGTCTTGATCGCATTTCCGTACTGAGCTTGACACACGGTCAGCATCTTTTCCATTGCGGCTTGAATCGGATTCGGCGGTTCCACGATGGTCTCCTGTCAAATACAAACACCCGCTACTTGCGCATGACTATTCGTGCGTCAAGCAACGGATGTGTGATGAAATTTCCGGGGCGAAGAATAGATTTGCAAACGCAGTATATTCCGGTCGGGTCAAAAGTCAAAACATCATGCGTTGATTCTTACTCTCATCGAAGTACGAGTGGCAAGTGGAGAATACATCGAGATGTGCTTCCTGGTGTAATAAAAGTATTGACGGGTGTCGCACCTGAGCCGATCGGCGAAACGGCTGATGTGTTGGGTATGATCGTCGAGTCTCCTGCTGTAGCTGAAGAATTGTTTGCGGTTACAGAGCTAATAGAGAGCGGTGGGCACGTCCCCGCCAAATCGCCATTCCCATCGACCTTAAAGACCCAGCCATCTTCACCACCTGCACCAAAGGATTGAGTATAACCGATGACCAGGTAGCCCCCATCGCTCGTCGATAAAATTGGATTAGGTGAATCGTATACGGAACCGCCATAAAATTTTTGCCATGTGACAGTCCCCACACTATCCAATTTGACGAGCAGCGCTTTGTTGGTACCGAACGAGGTTGTGTCAGCTGAAAAGATATATCCTCCATCTGACGTAGCCAAAATGGCACTGACGAATTCATCGCCTGCTCCACCATAGGTCTTTTGCCAAGTTACATTGCCCAAGCTGTCCAACTTGAGCACCCACGCATCGTTGGCTCCTGCGCCAAACTGTGCAGTGCTGCCACCCGCGATATATCCTTCATCACCCGTTTGCACAAGTGAGGTGATTTGGCTTTGATTAACACCTGCGACCGAGTAGGTTTTCTGCCACGTGGCCGTACCGGAGCTATCGAGTTTGATCAACCAGGCTACCCCGGCGAGTGAGCCAGTCACCACGTACCCATTATCGCTCGTTGGGATGATGGTGCCACGCAAGTCATCACCTGTTCCGCCATAAGTTTTTTGCCAAGTGATGTTGCCTGAACTGTCTAATTTTACGACCCAGATATCGGTTAGTCCTGCGCCCGATGAAGCCGTATCGGCGGCGAAAATGTACCCACCATCGGTCGTTGGAATGATGCGCGGATTGCCTTCTTCGCCGATACCGCCAAAGGTTTTTTGCCAGGTGATATTTCCCAAATTGTCTAACTTGAGCAACCAAACATCGCGGTTTCCTGCGCCAAACGATTTGGTTCTACCGGCGACGATGTAACCGCCATCATTCGTTGGCGCGACCGATGATCCAGTGTCTGTGCTGCCGCCGCCCAAAGTTTTTTGCCAAGTGCTGACTCCATCGCCATCTAGCTTGACGACCCAAATGTCTCGAGTTGCGCTAAAGGATTCAGTATAGCCGACTGCGATGGATCCACCGTCGTTGGTTGGCGCGATGCTGTTGAATCGATCATTGAGCGTGCCGCCAAAAGTTTTTGACCAGGGCGAAATCGATGGAGCATTAAGAGAATGCGATTCGCCCTGGTCAATTTTTTTGTCGGCACTCGTAGCTTGCCAATAGGCAAGAAGAGCAACGAGCAGCGTAATAATTCCAAGCGCGCACTTGCCGGTTGTTGCTTTCATCTTTTTCTCCTTAGTGTGCAGACCTTAGAGTACTTTAGAAAGTGAAAAGCTAGGAACGCTTGGTTCCAACAACCGCAGTGTCGTGAAACCGGATTATAAAGAGACCTTCCCAGTCGCCGTAACTCGGAAGGTCATCGTTGACTCACATTGCTTTTTCTGATGCTGCTACTCCAGCGCCCACATCGAATTTGTAGCCCGATGCGAGCAGCGCACCTTCAATCGCAGAGAGTGTTGCGGAAATATCCGCCGGGCTAATCACGCCCATGTGTCCAACTCGGAAATATCTCTCTCGAATTGCGGAATGCAAACCGCCTGCCACCACCACGCCGCGCTCGCGTATCTTGCCGATTACTTTTGCATCGATGCCGTCGGGGAAATACGGTGCGGTCATCGTCGTCGCCGCCACGTCGGGACGCACGGCGACTTGTTTCAAGCCGATAGCGTTGACGCCAGCTTTGAACGCGTCGCTCATTTTCTTGTGGCGCGCCACGCGTTTGTCCATGCCTTCGGCGAGAATTTGGCGCAGCGATTCGTGCAGTGCATAAACGAGATTCACTGCGGGTGTACCAAAATACGCGACTTTCCGCGCCAGGTACGCTTCCATGATCGGCAGCCAATTCGCCCAATCCGAATAATAACTCGCGACTGGACTCTCGCGCTTCTTGAACGATTCAAGCGCGCGCGGCGATGCGACCAAAAGTGCGAGGCCCGGCGGCACGCCAATCGCTTTTTGCGATGCGGTGAATGCTACGTCGACGCCCCATGCCTCTTGTTGCAATTCCATTCCGCCGACGGAACACACACCATCGACGACGACGAGCGCGTTGTGTTTGCGTCCCAGCTCCGCAAAAGCGTGGACATCCACGCAAACCCCGGTCGATGTATCGACATGCGTCATCGCCAAAACTTTGGGCTTGACGCGCGCGAGTTCAGCATCGACGAGATCAAGCGCAACGACATCGCCTACGTCTGCGCGAAGCGTAGTCACCTTTGCCCCGTAGCGTTCGAAAATGTTTACCATGCGGTCGCCGAAATAGCCCGTCGAAATTTGGACGACGCGATCACTGGCTTGGACCAGGTTGCTCGCGGCAATGTCCATGGCAAGCGTGCCCGAACCTGCGATGACAAATGGCGTCCCACTCGGCGCGAGAAAGACTTGCTTCATCCAATCGAGCGTTTCGCCAAAGAGTGCGACGAACTCGGGAGCAGTGTGTCCAGCAGTGGGTGCGCTCATCGCGCGCAGTACACCGGGGTCGAAATTGATCGGACCAGGAATCATTAACAAATCACGTTCGCTCATTTTGCATTCTCCAAAGATTCAAACCCTAAAGGATTGTTCCCAAAGATGTATCATGCTTAATCTGCAGTTCTTGTCTTGTCACGAATCCCATCAGCCGAAGAAACCTTTAGAGTCTCCATAAGCTGCCAGCCGCGCTTTGTAATTTCCATTTCCACGCCATCGTATTCGCCAAGGTCGGGCGAGAATCGCTGCGCGGTGCCGAGCACATGAAAGCCGCACGCCGCAAAGCAACGCTGCGCCCGAACGTTATCGGGAAAGGTGTAGAGGTAGATTCGTTCAAGCAAGGTAGACTGAAAAATTTTGCCAAGTATTAATTGGATTGCTTCGCGACCATAACCCTTGTCCCATTGCGTCGTTTCGCCAATCGCAATGCCCAATTCGCCTTCGCGCTTTTCCCAATCGATGGCGAACACGCCGACGCGTCCGATGATTTGACCGCTGCGCAAGACAATTAAAAAGGCGCGGCGATGGGTCAGTTGATTTTTTTGATCGCCCCGCAGTCGCGTTTGAAATTCGTCGAGGGTGAGTTCGGTTGGCGCACCTCCACTCCAGCGCAGAACCTCATCGTCGCGGCTCCAGTGATATATTTTTTCAATTTCTGTATCGGTCAAGGGTTCTTCGAAAGGTCGCAGACCGATATGGTTGTTCCAAAATATCGGCATAGGGTAAATTCAACCAGACCCTAAAGGTTTCTTTGCTACTCCATGTTTTTATCAAGCAACAGATCTTTGTTTACCAATGTGATTAGCAGACAAAGAAACCCATAGGGTCTCCGTTTAAACGATTTGATTCACGCGCAGCAAGCCCACAATCGTTTTTGCATCAAGAATCTCACCGCGTTGTATTTGATCGACCAGCTTTGCCAAGGGAATTTTTTCGACCTGAATGAGTTCGTCGTCTTCTGGACTGGCTGTGCCATGCGTAAGTTGGCGTGCGAGGTAGAGGTACATTTTTTCGGTACAGAAACCGGGGCTAGAGTAAAAATATCCGAGCGCGTCCCAATGCAATGCATGATAACCCGTTTCCTCTTTTAGTTCACGCGTGGCGCAGATGGCGGGGTCTTCGCCATCTTCAATCGTCCCGGCAGGAATTTCTAGCAATTCGCGCCCAGCCCCAGATCGATATTGGCGTACCATCAACACATTGTTACGCTCATCCAACGCAACAATCGCGACCGCGCCGTGATGTTCGACGATCTCACGTTGGACAACTTGTTTGTTTTGCAGCCGCGTATGATCGAGTCTTAATTTTAAAATGTGACCGCGATAAAGATATTCGCTGCGGATAATTTCTTCGCCCATTTTACTCCATACAGCAAGAGAGGCGCTCATCGATTTGCATGACACAGCGCCTCTCGGTGGTTTGACCTTTTGGATTTACTGAGGAATCGTCAAGACCTGACCCGGGGAGATAAAGTTTGGATTCGCCAGCTTGTTGGCAATTTGAAGCGCCATGATCGTCGTCTTGAAACGTACGGCAATGGAATAGAGTGTATCGCCTCGTTGGACAGTATACGTATTTCCAGACGGCGGTGGTGGGTCCGGTTGCGGTGTGGTGCCACTTGGGATGCTCAGAACCTGACCCGGGTACAACAAGTTGGGATGGATACCTGGATTCGCGGCGAGCAAGGCAGCCACCGTCACGCCAAACCGTCGCGCAAGCGCATAAATCCAATCGCCACGCTGAACGGTGTACGTCGATGGGTGACCGGTCGGCGGAATAGTGGGTGGAACCGGTGTCAATCCGGGCGAGGTGCTGCTCGGAATGTTGAGCACTTGGCCGGGCGAGATAAAGTTGGGATTGATACCTGGGTTCGCGGCGACAAGTTGCTGAGTCGTCACGCCAAATTGATTGGCGATTTTGCTGAGCCAATCACCCCATTGCACGGTGTACGTGCCAGGACTAGTTGTGGGTGGTGTCGTCACGGCCGGTGTAGGTGGCGCAACAACAACTTGAGTTGGCGTCACCGTGACCGCGGGAGCTACAGGCGTTGTCGGTGTCAAGACAAGCGTTGGCGTAATGGTTGCAGTAACGTCGGCGGCGACAGCTGTACCAGCGAGCGGCGGGGTAACGACGGTGCGTTGCGCAGCAATAGTTGGAACGGGCGTGTCGGCAGGTTTTTCGCGGGTGCATGCTGCGGCGAAAACTGCCATAAGAACGATGAGCACTAGAACGTAGAAACGCTTTACCAAGGTGACCTCGGTCATGGCGAAACCTCCTCATAGGGAATAAGGTGTCGCCGGGTTGCGACAGTATAATAACACAAGTCCTATGTAACGTCAAGCGTTTTGGCAGAAAAAACGCTGCACCCATCCCAAATGGATCGCTGCGACATCCATTGCAGATCGAAGATGGACTGCGTACTCTAGGGATACTATTTGCAAACAGAGAAACCCTTTTCGAAAACTTTGCCATCCGAGGCAGTTAGGTCTGTTGGTTTATTATTGTTGTCCAATGTATCGACCCGTGCGAAAAAGTAATCGCAGTCGTTTCCCGTCGCGCCGATTTTGAAATTCAGCGGCACCGGCACATGGTCGGACTTGCCCGGCGGAAAACTTGCCGCAACTAGGGCAGACTCGGTGTTGGGTTTGGCTGGGTTGTCCGCGCGGTAAATGTACACTTTCCATTTCACACTTACATCACCGGCACTCGTGTTCAAGAATGATACGGTAAAATTAATAATTTGTCCGTGCGCCGGTTGCGGCTGGTCCATACCCATAGCCGTCACGTAAAGCCCAGGCGGAATCGGCGGTGTCGTCGGCGACGCGGGCACTGGGGTGAGGCGAGCCACTGTCGCCGTTGGTATCGCTGGAGCGGTTGGCAAAGCGATTGTCGGCAGAACACGTGTGGCAGTTGGCAAAGCAATTGTCGGCAGAACGCGTGTGGCAGTTGGTACGCTGAGGGTCGTTGTTGGTTGCGGTAACGTTGGCGATGGAGGCGCAAGAGTCGGCGCGACTACGACTGGTGTTGGCTGAGTGGCAATCGTGGGTACGACAATCACGGTTGGCGTAGTTGTCACCGTAGGTGCGCCAATCTTGACGAGACCCTGGCTCGATGCGAACCACAAACCCAGCACCGCTACGACTAGGACAATCGCAGCCAGACCAGCGCCGACGAGAATGATGAAACAGCTTGTTCTCGATTGGGTCGCGGGGGGCGTGTGGTAGGATTCAAGCGCACTTGTTCCTGGTGGCTGTGCCTTGACCCAGTTCTTGCCATCATGGACGTACCAGATACCGGTGTCACCGCCAATGGTCCAATAGCGACCATCGGTGTCTTGGACCATCAACTCTTTGAGTGCGGCGTCGAATTGCTCACGGGTGATGCGTCTTGTTTCTAATTGTCCCTTGAGCAAAAAGAATTGGTTTTCGGCTTGGCGAAATTTATCGTTCGACATTTGTGCTCCCTTTAAAATATTGGGCAAGTCGCGAAGCGTAACTTGCTTGGCAAATTGGACATTTGCCCTACATCATCCAAGTTTTCATCCCCTTGTTGATGCACTGTCAATCAAATGAACAACTCCTGTCACACTGATCGATTTGGATATGAAGTCATTTTGGCAAATCAGTTGGCTTGGAGCGTAAACTACGTTCGGGCAAATCGGCAGGACGCGGCATGGGTTTGCGTTTGGACGATTTATTCCGCGGGCGTGTGATAGCGATCAGTAGGGCAATACCCAGGATGCCGAACACGCCGCACAACCCAACGCCGAGTCCGGCGGCCAATAGCAAGGTCGAGTCCGGTGGCGCAGCCGTGTTGTTGCCGGACGCGGATGCCGTTGGCTCTGGGGCGATTCCATTGCGGACTTGAATCGGTGGTGAGTCGGCGCGCGTGGTGTTGAGTCCGTCGCTGGCAAGAACGCGGAACTGAACTTGATCGCCATTGGCAATTTCCAAAGTCTGAATTGCCAACTGGGTATCAGTCATATCTACATCGAGTGGATACCACGACTTGCCACCATTCGGCGTATACAATACGGTATACGTCATCTTGCCGCCGTCTGCGTCAACACTATTCCAGGTTAATGTCTGTGCGCCGGTCCAGGTCTCGCCTGCGCGCGGTGATGTGACCGCGAGAGTTGGAGGATTAGGGCTGGCGGTAAGCGTGGCGAGTTCGCGGTTATCGCGCACCAGCGAGACGCGCGTCGTTCCTGCAGGGTAGGGGACTTTGAGCGTAAAATATTGCTCGTCGAGAACGACATTACTCTGGTGAGCGCGGAAGGGTAGCGTGAAGCAGTACGTCGCAAGTGTGCTGGTTGCGCCACCTAATCGGATGCATTGATTGCCTGTCGAAGGCAGCGCATCGCCTGGGTCTAGGTCGGCGCTGTGATATGCCGGGTCGAGCCGCCCCACGGTTCCATCACGCCGAATTGCGCCGCTGATGATGAGTTGCTCTTGGCGCGGTTGGGCAAGCATGTCTTGAAGATGCAGTGAGCGGTCGCGTGCGAGCAAGGCAACTTGCCGCGACGTATCCGCACGCGGGTTGAGATAACTGTTGTAGAGTTGAGTAAATGAGAACGGCGAAATCCAGATGTTACTGCTTGGGTTCATGCAGTATGACATCACATCAAAGCGCGTGTTGGGAACAATGCTTCGAGTCAGTGTATCGAAACCGAATTCCTGAATTTGCGAATTTTTGTGGGGCCATAAACTATCGGAGTCCCATGCGCCGCAGGCATCGCCTTGATTGGTATGATGCAGTCCCAGGTTGTGCGCCATCTCGTGCGCCAAAACAGCTTGGCGAAAGAGCGCATCGCGCGGCGCAAAATCTTTGACGAAGGTGATGTGCCCAGTGCCTTTGGTTTTATCGCCGTAGGTGAACCACATGGGATCGGATTGTCCCGTGGTGATGCCGACGCCCGGAGGGATTGGGTTGGGAATCGTCGGCAGCCAAGCCACCAGTTGATCCGGCTTGTCGCCGGTAAATAGATCGTACGCTTTGCGCAACGTTGCGGCGAATTGATCTTCCAAGGCGAACGTTTTGGTGAGCGGATCGGTCGGATCGAAAAGCGGTTTGCGATACGGACGGCGCACGGGAATTTCGTTATAGTCTATACCGTTGTCTGGTAAAGGATATAGTTTCTGCGTCAACTGCGCGTACGTGCTGACGTTCGCCGAGGGAAAGGTGGGCGCGGCTTGCCCAGGCGGTTGATAGCCGACGCGCAAATAGCCGACGCGCAGACGCTTTTGTGGCGTAAACGTCAATTGAAGCGAATAGCGGTTATTGCTATAGTTCGTCTCAGAGATCGTCTTGTTGGGGTTGATCCACAACTCAAGCGGATAAGTAACGCCCTGCGCGGGTCCCGTGTTCGCGTACGTCATGGCGTTCGGCAAAAAAAGGTTGAGCGTATCGGTGATATTTGCGCGCTGCGGGTTGAGCGGCGCAGTAAAAGGTGTGTTTTTGTTTGCGGCGGGTACGCACTTGTCGGTCATCCCGCGAAACGATGATCCCATCCCACACGCATCAATCGTCACGTCTTTGATCGGACCCTTGGGAGCGCCAGTTACTTTGATGAATACGCGGACGAGCGTCGTTCGATCCGCGACGAGTGGCACGCCGTTTTCAGCGTTTTGAATCGCCTGAGTCACTTGTACGTGATCGATACTGAGGTCGATGTCCGGCGGTGGAGCGGAGGACGATGAAAAGACATAGGGCTGGCAAACCTTGGAAATACCGCCATCAATTGCCGCCGCGATTTTCCGTGCCTGCGCCACAAGCACGGCGTCTGTTGAACGAACCGTACCAGATAGGTTCACAACGCACGTCCCACGCCGATACACAATCACAAGTTCGTTGAACTTGAGGTCGCCATTGGTGATTTCTTCAAAGCCCTCGATTCCTTCGTCGCCGAGAGAGCCGCCGCCTACAGTAGGATGCCAGGACTTGTGATAACCCAGGTCGGTCTTGGCGTCCGCAACATTGCTGTCGCCCGCAATGATGAATTGGAATACGTGACGTCCACCGGGGTAAGTGAAATCATACTCCCCAACGCAATTGCCGCTGATTGCTCCGGTGCTCAGCTTGCCTAACCCAGGATCCTTTGGAAGCACGCGACAGACGTCATCGTGGATCTGCGCCGGCGGTGCGGCATCCGTCACGCGCAGCGCGAGCGAGTTGCTCAGATGGATCGCCAAGAGTAACACCACTGCAATGGCTGCGGCACGTAGCCACGCACGACGTCTGTTCGACAGAGAGTATTTGGTTTGGTTTGCCATTTGCACCTCCAGGCGTGGTGATCTGTCGAATCTTGGATCAATAGTTGATCATTGGGTCAGGAAATCTGATTATCGCACTAGCTCAAAATACTGCATTCGTTGGGTACGCGTAAACCTCGACGACGACTTGAGGTAAAAACCAACCTAGCACTGGTATTCGCGACGTTCGCGTCAAGTATACTATCCAGGTCATGCCCCTGACATTGTGATAGAACCAAGCTTGATAGGATTGAAGAGGAGGGACCCTGTGTGGCACCGGTCCGAACCCGAATGCTTTCATCGGCTTTCCAGCCGAGTCCCGGACGATGATGTTATTCGACGGTGGGATGGTATGCCATTCCGCGCCCGCACGTTTTTCATCCGGCGGGCCTAGCTTTAGCAAAACGTGGAATTCAGTCCAGCCCACCAAGTCGTTCATGTCAAATTTATATTGCTTGAGCCGGAAACGCGCCTGCCGACCCAGAGGGGGAATCATAGAGGGGGAGGAAGATTTCATCTGCATTGATCTGCTAAGGTGTGGTTGGAACGAATGAAACAAAAAGACAGACCGGGTCAAATGAGTAACCGAATCATAGGTCTGCCTTGGCAACGTCCTTGTCGCAACTAATGTGATTCTAAGCTAGATTTTTGATGGTGTCAATATCTCGCTTGACCAACGTCTGCGTTTTCGGTACAATGCATTTATGACTGTCGATGATGTTCGTCGTGCGCTCGCATTACCGCGTCCGGGGCGGACTGCCCAGGTTCGCATGTCGCCGCGTCCGCGTCCGGGCGATATTTATCCGCTTCCGCCGGGTACCAAGCTAAAAGAAGCGGGCGTGTTGATTTTGCTCTTTCCCGGTCAAGACGATTTGCATTTTTTCCTGACCAAGCGCACGGATACGGTCGAGACACACAAGGGGCAGATTTCGCTTCCAGGCGGATCGCAAGAGGATGACGAAACGCTAGCGCAAACCGCCCTGCGCGAAACATCGGAAGAGTTGGGCATCGAAATCGAGTGCATCCAAGTGTTAGGCGAACCATTATCATCGGTCTATATTCCGATCAGTGGATTCCGCGTCACGCCGTTTGTAGCATTCACGCCGGTACGTCCTACCCTCGTTGCGCAACCGGGCGAGGTGTTGGAAATCATCGAAATGCCTTTAAAGGTCCTAACGGACGAGAAAGCGATTGGCGAAGAAACTTGGGATTTTCGCGGTATCAAAATGATCGTGCCGTTCTTTGCGATTAACGGTCATCAGGTGTGGGGCGCGACGGGGATGATTCTCGGTGAGTTTAGCGCGATGTTGCAACAGGTCGAAGGATCAATCGAGGTAGATACACGGGGGATAGATGGAATATCGTAGACTCGGTAGGACCGGTCTCAAAGTTTCGGAACTCTGCTTGGGTACGATGACGTTCGGTTGGACTTCGGACGAAAAGAATGCGTACCAAGTCTTTGATACCGCGTTTAAGGCAGGCATCAATTTTATCGATACCGCAGATGTTTATTCGCGCTGGGCGCCGAACAATCCGGGCGGCGTCGCCGAAACGTATATTGGTAATTGGCTCAACACTTCGCGGAAAACGCGCGATCAAATCGTGTTGGCGACCAAAGTGCGCGGTCGGATGTGGGATGGTCCAAACGGCGATGGACTCTCGCGTGTGCATATCATAAAAGCCGCCGAAGACTCGTTGCGTCGTTTGCACACCGATTACATCGATCTTTACCAGTGTCACGCGCCTGATGATACCACTCCGTTGGAAGAAACGCTGCGTGCGCTGGACGATCTGGTCCGTGCGGGCAAGGTACGCTACATCGGATTATCGAATTATCCGGCCTGGCAAGTTGAAAAATCATTGTGGATCAGCGACAAGTACAGTCTGGCATCGGTTGTATCCATTCAGCCGCATTACAATCTGGTTTGGCGGGCAGAGTTTGAACGCGAACTGATGCCGTTGTGCGAAGCGGAAGGTATTGGTGTGATTCCGTATTCGCCATTGCAAGGGGGGTTTTTAACGGGCAAGTATCGCAAAGGTCAGCCGATGCCGCATGGCGCGCGCGGCGAAGGCAACGAACGCATGACGCGCTTTGTCAACGATGATCGCAATATGAAACTGTTGGACGAGATGCAGACTATTGCCACCATGTACAACAAATCGATTGCCCAGGTTGCAATTGCGTGGATGCTTTCCAATCCAACGATCACCAGCCCGATTATCGGCGCGAATACGGCGAGCCAACTCGGCGATCTATTGAGCGTGATTGGTTTTCGATTGAGTGTTGAAGAAAAGAAATTATTAGATGAATTGACGGCGTGGCAATTGACTCAATGACAACATTGCTTCTCATTCGACACGCAAGCAACGACTTTGTCAAAGAAGGACGTCTCGCGGGATGGACGTCGGGCGTTCATCTCAATGCGCAAGGACAACGCGAAGCCGATGCGGTGGCGCGCCGACTAGCCAAGATTCCGATTCACGCGATCTATTCCAGTCCACTTGACCGCGCTGTTGAGACAGCGAGAGCGGTGGCGCAATGTCAGCACCTTGAAGTAAATGTCGTCGAAGCGTTGGGCGAAGGGCGCATTGGCGATTGGACAGGCAAAACCGTCAGAGAGCTTGAAAAGACCGAAGAGTGGAAACAGATGCTTGCGCATCCGGTCGGATTTCATCCTCCCGGCGGCGAAAGCATCGACGAGGTTCAAAAGCGGATGGTCGCCGCGATTGACGAAATCGTTGCCAAGCATCCGCATCAAGTGGTTGCCATTTTTTCTCATGCCGATCCGATCAAGGCAGTTGTGGCGCACTATCTTGGAATGGATTTAAATCAGTTCAACAAGATTGTGATCAACCCGGCATCGGTCACCGTGTTTTCCTTCGGCGAACGCGGCCCCGTGCTGTTTCGATTGAACGATAGCGACAAATTACCTTCCTTCAAACCTGAGAAAAAACAAAATAAAGAAGGCGAGCGAAAGGAAAACAAGGCGATGCCCGAAGCGAACATTCTCTACGATTTGAATCCAGTGACGCACATTACGGTTGGCGCGATTGGCAAGCCCGGCAAGCGGACTTTTTATTTGCAAGGTCGTCAAGGCATGACGATTGTCACGCTGATTTCCGAGAAAGAACAGATCGTGGCGCTATCCAAAGGAATCGACGAATTACTCGAACGACTCGGCGTAGGCAATCCCTCCGTTTTGGTCAACGCGTTAGAGATGGAATTATCCCAGCCGGTCGAACCCTTGTTTCGAATTGGTCAGCTGGGCTTGGGTTATGATGCTGAGCAAAAAATGATCGTGTTGGTTGCCTATGAATTGCCCGAAGATGAAACGATCGAAGTGGCGAATGTGGTGCGTTTCTGGGCAACGCCGGATCAATTGCGCGTACTCGCCCGACATGCGGCAAGCATCGTCGCCGCCGGTCGCCCAATCTGTGTACTGTGCGGTCGTCCCATCGATCCAGAAGGACATTTTTGCCCCAAGCGCAATGGGCACGGCGAAAAAGCAACTCTAGCATAAAACTGAATCCAATTTTCTCTCCGGGAAATTTGGATTCTTCCACTTTGAGCTTTTAATAGTAGGTGAATGTACGAAGAAAAAACTAGACGCAACTCAAGTCAGAGAGTTACTTACCAAAGGCAAGATCGATGTCGAAGAACTCGTGCCTTGGGGTTCAAATTATACATTTCTGGTAACTGTGCGCGACGGTGGACGTGAAGCGCTCGCCGTTTACAAACCGTCAAGGGGAGAACGACCACTGTGGGATTTTCCGGATGGCACGCTTGCGCTCCGTGAGGTCGCGGCATATCTCGTGAGCAATGCGCTCGGCTGGCCCAATGTTCCATTCACGCTCTTGCGCGATGGACCGCAGGGTTTGGGCATGGTGCAAGAGTATATCGAAATGGTCGACCATCAGCATTTCTTTACCCTTCGCGACAAGCACCGTGAGGAAATGAAACGCATTGCGGCGTTCGATGCCATCATCAACAATACGGACCGCAAAGGCGGACACATCTTACTTGGGATCGATAGCAAGATTTGGTGTATCGATCACGGCGTAACGTTTCACGAGCAACCCAAACTGCGAACGGTAGTCTGGGACTTTGTGGACCAATCGATCCCGCGAGATGTGCAAAGTGGTCTGGAGACTTTGCGCGAACAACTCAAACGGTCCGATCCGTTGTGCGAAGCATTGTCGCGTTTGCTCTCGCCGCGAGAGATGAGAGCTTTGCGCACACGCATTGATGAATTGATCTCATCGGGAGTTTTTCCAAAACCGCCGGAAGATTGGCCCCCGGTTCCTTGGCCTCCGGTCTAAGTGCTAAAAGTTAGAAATTGGAAGTTAGAAATTAGTCGGTCTGATTCCTATCATTCAATTTCCAACATCTAATATCTAGTTTCTAACCTCCGACTTTTAACATCCAACCTCCAATTTCATGATCCATCTAAACGCTAACGTAGATCGTTTTTCTGGTACGGGCTATGCTAACACATACGAAAAATATCGACCGCAACCTCCATCGGTTGTGATCGATATCCTCACCCAATTGGCGCAAGTCAACCGACCCCGCTTGGTTGTCGATCTTGGCTCGGGTACCGGACTATCGACGCGCATGTGGGCGGATCGAGCCGATGTCGTGATCGGCATTGAGCCAAGCGCCGATATGCGCCGCATTGCTCAAGCGCAAACGGCAGCGATGCCGAATGCGGAACACGTTCGCTACCAAGCGGGCTATTCGCACGAAACTGATCTGATCGACGAATGCGCTGACATTGTCACCTGTTCGCAATCGCTGCATTGGATGGAACCCACATCGACGTTTGCCGAAGTCGCGCGAATTCTGAGACCCGGCCGCGTTTTTGCCGCCATCGATTGCGACTGGCCCCCCACGATGAATTGGCAAGCGGAAGACGCCTACATTCGACTGGACGAGGAATGCGAAAAAATTGGTGAGTCACGCGGCTTTTATCGCGGCGTCAAGCAGTGGGATAAGGAAGGACATTTAGCGCGAATGCAAAGCAGCGGCAAATTTCGCTACGTCAAAGAAATCGTCGCGCATCATACCGAAATGGGCAATGCCGAGCGTTTGGTGGGGTTGCTGCTTAGTCAAGGGGGTGTTGCCGGACTGCTCAAGAACGGCATGACCGAAGAGGAAATTGGCGTGCCGGAATTTCGCGCGCTGGCGCAACGCACGTTAGGCGACGAGTTATCGCCGTGGTACTTTAGTTACCGCGTGCGTCTCAGCATCAAGTAGTATAGCGCCTCGTGCGCGCAATCGTCGCCGACGAGCGGCTATGCTGCAAATTAGCCACATCAAATAGATTTGACAATTACTCTACTTTAAGTAGAATGCATTCCGCAAGTAACGCCCCCATCGTCTAGGGGACTAGGACGTGGCCCTTTCAAGGCCAAGACTGGGATTCGAATTCCCTTTATTTGCCTCCATCGTCTAGGGGACTAGGACGTAGCCCTTTCAAGGCTAAGACCGGAGTTCGAATCTCCGTGGAGGCACACACGAATAAGATAGATTGAGCGCTCGAGTGATTGTTTTCGCTTGAGCGTTTTGCATTTTCAGCGATGCGGTTAAGTTGGTTGCGTGCCCGATCTATTTGGCACTCATCGAACCGGCGGTCAAACGCCAAGCGTGTCAGGAGGTAGGATCGCTGAAGGATTGGCAGGCGAGGGGAAGTGTAATATTATTGAACGCGTAAGACTTGGCTTTGTCTCTGATACTCAGCTGGCTGTGGATGACTGCCAAGAGGGTGACATTATGGGACAACGACGTTCCAGCGATTCTAGACTGACTCGACAAGGTAGAGCACCTGCCTGATTAGGTACGAAATTTCGTGTCTTCGGCAGGTGTTTTTTGTTTTTCAATCTGCAGGGGACTCTTGGAGAGATTGCGTTTTTTCAGAAGAAACTGGATGCCTGAGCCAATTCTTTTCCTCACGTTACCCAATTCTGCCTCTGCGTTGCAGATTGGTCACACGCTTGCGGTTGATCCAAAAGCTCGACTAAGGTGCCTCCGTATGAAAACCCGCCCCAAGAGGGGAAAAAACATTACCCAAGACAGGTTTCATGGTATCCGATTTGTGATATGCTAAGGACGCATAACAAGTGTCTCTCGGCAATGCATTCTGTAAAGACATGTTGTCTATAAGAGTGCTTATCACCGTTGAAAAGTCATGTACAAATAAAAGATCACGCGAGTAGGCAAAAATGGAAATCTTTCGTCAACTTCGCTGGAAACTGACCTTGAGTTACACCCTGGTGACGGTGGGCGCATTGCTGGTCATCACACTGATATTGGGAGGAATTGCTTTCACCCAAATATTTGTACCTGTTCAATACTTTACTCCTGATCAAATGATCGATGCCTGGATGAACAGCCGCATGTCGAGCACCTACCCCATGTGGGTTCAACTTCTTTCCCAATCGCCGGTGGATACAGAATTGCTCAACGTGTACTTGAAAGACCCTGAGTCAAACATCAATAAGGTTCCTCTATTTCGAATCGGCGCTCTCGATTTCTCGGTGACAGCCAAGGCTTCGATTCGAATATTGATATTTAGCCCGGACGGAATCCTGCTGGGGACCTCTGTCCCAGACGACCCTCTTATTGGTTCTGCGATTGGGCGCTTGTTTGACCCTAGGCAGGTTCCAGGTTTGGAAGTTCCTTTCCGCGCCGCGCAGGCTGGCGATACTACTCCAAAGCATTTGTATACCGAACTTGTGCCAAACCAAAAAATCGTGTTCGCCGCTCCGGTCTTCAACCGCGCCAAAAGATATGAGGATCAGGTTGTGGGAGTCGTTGTGATCATTTTCGACGCCATACCAACCGAGGAGGATATTCCTGCATATACTCTGAGCCTTGCCATCTGGAGCCTGTTCTTCTTTCTGCTGGGTAACGGGCTCATGGGCGCGCTCTTCGGTTCCTATTTTGCGCATGGACTGGCGACACGTTTTAGCCGATTATCCTCCACCACTGATCTATGGAGCGAGGGCGATTTCTCAAGGTATATTGACGACAACACGGGAGATGAAATTTCACAATTTGCCCAGCGATTGAATAAGATGGCGAGACAACTGCAAAGCCTGTTACGCCGGCGGCAGGATATGGCTGTCTCGGAGGAACGCAACCGCCTTGCACGGGACTTGCACGACAGTGCCAAACAACAAGCCTTGGCTGCCTCTTTTGAATTGGGTACTGCCCTCACCATATACGAACGCGATCCACAGGAGGCCAAAAAACACCTGACGGAGGCGGATACGTTGGTCGATTCGGTCCGCAGGGAACTCACTAATCTTGTGGACGAACTGCGCCCCCAATCCATGGATGGGGAGGACTTTTCCGAGACACTGAAAGGGTATGGGTTGGAATGGTCTCGTCGAAGCGGGATCAAAATGAACGTCCATATGGAAGGAAGCGATGATGTGTTGTTACCAGTCACGCGCGAAACGCTGTTTCGGATCGCACAGGAGGCATTGGCAAACATCGCCCGTCATAGTGCTGCCAGCCAGGCAGATATATCCATTGACTATGGAAAAGATTCTGTCACACTGGTTATCAAGGATGATGGACGCGGTTTTAACACGAGTGCACCACACAGCGGGCTGGGACTGCATTCGATGCAGGAACGCGCTGAATCGTTGGGCGGAAGTTTTTCAGTGGCGAGCGAGCCTGGGCGGGGCACCCGGATCGTGGTAGCGCTGCCAAGATCGAGTTAAGGAAGGAGGCGTCATGTCAGATCAAAATGAACCCATCACCGTCATGATCGTTGACGACCACGAAATGGTGCGTCGCGGTGCCAGCAGTTACCTGGAAGCCCAGCCCGATATTTCGCTAGTCGCGCAGGCAGGCTCAGGGGCAGAGGCTGTGCGGCTGGCTCAGGAATTCATCCCCGATGTGGTGTTGATGGATTTGGTGATGCCGGATATGGACGGCGTCGAAGCGACGCGTCGGGTTAAGAATGTTAGTCCGCGTACGCAGATCGTCATCCTAACCTCTTTCCATCAGGACGAATATGTTTTCCCAGCCCTGCAGGCGGGCGCGATCTCATATCTGCTCAAGGACGTGAGAGCGACGGAACTTCTTGAAGCCATCCGCCGCGCGGCGCGTGGGGAAGCCACACTTCACCCTCGGATCGCGGCACGCGTCATCAAAACCTTCCGCAGTCTGGCACCTGACGCGGAGACTCCCATCATGGCATTGACCGAACGCGAACTAGAAGTGCTCAAACTGATTGCCAAGGGATATACCAATGACAAAATCGCCGAGCAACTCGTGATCAGTGTGGGGACCGTCAAGGGGCATGTCAGCAACATTCTCAGCAAATTGCATCTGGTGGACCGCACGCAGGCGGCGGCATATGCCTGGCAGGAGGGAATTGTCCACCGCGAGGAGTGAAAACCGATTGATGTCAATGCGGGGTTGTCGGCTTTTTTTAGGCTGCCAACCCCGTTACTTTTTAGTTGCAGGATACATCTATGTTGGCAGATTGGCGGATATACTTTGGAGGGGGCAAACCTATCTCAGGATACGTTGACAAATCTGTCTCTAACCATTCGGGAACACCCCTTCAGACTCGTGTGTTTTGCATCGACCTGCGCTATGATGACTGTAGAAGGATCAACCGAACAGGGACCGGTTGATCAAAATGCTGGTCAAATTCAAAGGAGATAACAAAATGAAAACGTTGAATGAACGGCAATTGCAGGTGCATGTTCCCATCGCGGCGTGGTTGCTTATCGCAACTAACGGTCTAAATGCACTGGTGTACTTGTTAACCATTGCATTGTCACTGGGTGCCCCGGCATATCTTCTGGCTGGCGCTTTGGCATTCCCTACAGCGATGGTCTTGGCGGCGATCCCGGGCTTGATTGCCGGCTTGGGTTTGCGCGCACACAAAGCATGGGCGCGTTTCCTGGGTATCGTCGGCGTTGTGGTGCAGATGGCTGGTCTTGCCGTGGCTTTTCTTCGCGACGACCTGGCGCTCCCGGTACTGGTCGTTTGCGCATTCGTCGGCATCTACACGATCCTCGTGCTGATGCAGAATGCGACCGCAAACTATTTGGCATCGCCTAAGCAACGTCTTGAAACTGCACCGCGACATGCATGAGCAGCAATTCTCTTGCGCGTCGGTGGCTGATGTGTCGCCGACGCGCAAGGACAGAAAATTGATCTTGGATTTGGCTTGATCGAGTCAACCCAGCTGAAAGGATACTCAAATGAATACTCAAACAGTCGGATACAAAGTAAAGAGTCCAAAGCTTCGCTACGTGTTAATCTATCTCCTGATTAACCCGGTACTGTTGATCGTGCTTTGCATGCTCTTCAGCTTCCGCATCCTGCCGTGGGAGGAATCGCCGGGCTTTATCGTGGCGTTGTTCATCTTGGGTTTTGGTGCCACGATTACGGCGTTTGTGCTGACTGCCATCTCCGATGGGAAACAGGGCGTCACGGACCTTTGGGGACGGCTCTGGACCCGCCACGTGAGCATCCAGTGGCTGCTGATCGCCTTGCTGATCTGGCCCGTCGTGTTCCTGATCGTCAAGCTATTCGCGGCTGTGAGGGATGGCACTCCCTTTTTCCCGATCTTTGGACCTTTCGATGAAACGCTGGCGCTGTTCCCCGGTGCTTTTCTGTTCGCGATCTTTAATGGATTCCGGGAGGATTTTGGCTGGTTCGGTTACCTTCTGCCTCGTCTGCAAGCCAAGTGGAGTGCCCTGGCTTCCGGACTAGTGGTCGGCATCTTTTGGGGTCTAATCCATCTGGGCAACTGGCTTCTTCCCCCTGGAAATCCCAGACGGGACGATAGCTTTTGGGCATTCGCTCTGCAGGTAATTCTCGCCAGCATCTTGTATGCATGGCTCTTTAACAACACTGGCGGGAAACTTTTGCCGGTGATGCTGGCTCACGCGTTGAGTAACGGTATAGGCACGCTGATGGTGATACCCGATTCATATCTGCTATATCATAACTGGGCATTACTGATCGTGGTCGTCCCCGTTGTGCTGATCTTTGGAGCGAAAGACCTCATCAGACGCCGACGCGGTGAGGCAATACCAAAGGCAAGGATTCCCGCCATCGGGACATGACGACTTGACCACAGCGGCATGAGAAGGAACAAGTAAAATCGATAGCGTCGGTGGTCGGAATCCAATCACCGACGCGCTCCCGCATCGTAGAGGATTCATGCGACAAGAGAAACTCTGGGTCTATTCCGCTCTGCCAATCATCGTTCTCAATCTTGGCATCCTGGTCGCTGTCGTCAGCTACTCTGCGTTAGCGGCGCTCCAGCTGATGCTCGTCGCTAGATTCAGCCAGGAGTTACTCTCGGTCGCAATGAACATGCTTGTCTGCATCGACGAGTAGACTTTTGCGGGATTACTCATTCAGCGATTGAAGAGGTGGGGCTGGCAACGACTCAAGCGACAGAACTGGATTGCTGTGATCGGATGGCTGAGTGTATTCTTGTTGACCGCCTGCGGATTCAACATCACATCGTTCGATCCAACATCAATGACGCGCGTTACCGGTTCTGGCAATGTCGTGATTGAATCCCGCAGTGTGAGCGAGTTTAGTGGCTTGGTCGTGAACGGCGCTGGCAGAGTATTCATTGATCAGACAGGCACAGAATCACTGACCATCACAACCGATGACAATTTCCTGCCGTACATCGAGACACAAGTGCGCGATGGGAAACTGATGATTGAATTTAAACCGAAGGTGGTTCCGAACAATCTGAAAGATCTCACGTTCCGGCTGACTGTCAAGGATTTGAATTCTATCGAATTGAATGGTGCAGTGGCTCTGGAGGGTAGGGGTATCGAAGCCAGCCAGATGGCTGTTACTATCAGCGGTGCAGGCGCCGTCAAATTAACTGGCAAAGTGGATCAGCTGTCTGTGACGCTCAGCGGTACCGGTGCGCACAACTCGGAGAATTTAGAGTGCAAACGCGCGATGGTTACGAACAACGGTGCCGGGGCTGCCATCGTTCGTGTGAGTGATGAACTCAACGCGACGATAAATGGAATCGGGTTTATCGAATATATCGGCAATCCCAAGCTGACCAAGGGCGTCCATGGTCTCGGCGTTGTTAGCCAAAGGTAAAAGGTTTCTTGTGAAGGCTGAGACTGTTTCGCCAGCCTTCGCAGGATATCTCCCGAGAGACAGAAAATTGGATATCTCCCCAGGTTTCACTCGACTTTGGATCCACACGGAACCCAAATGATACTTTGAGCCCCCAAATTCCCATGGGGGCACAATATCTATAATCGTCTTTGGACGCTCTACCAATGGTGACACACGGGAGAGCGTCATTTCATTTTGTGAGACCTTCCCCTACGATCACCTTCCGCATTTGTCGGCGCACATCCTCTGTCTAGTTCCTCGTGTATCTGGATGAGTATCGCACATCGTTAGGGTGACGGTACCAACAAATGAATCTCTGTTCCCTGTCCAGGCGTGGATTCGATTTCGAATCGACCGCCCGCTAATCGCGCACGCTCCAGCATACCCAGCAAACCCATACTCCCACCGCGCCGTGCCCGCTCCAACGCACTGGGCACATCAAATCCTACTCCATTATCACGAATCGCGATCTCGATCTGGCAACTTTGCGCTGATTCGGATTCTTCTGTCGGATACTGCCGCACGGTGACTTGAACTCGCGTTGCTTTGGCATGGCGGATAATATTTGTTAGCGCCGATTGGATAACGCGGAAACAAGTCGTTTCCAATGAGGCGGGCGCTCTCAAATTTTCAGATTCTACTTTCAATTCGATTTCCAAACCCGTGCGTTCGGCTTGGCGCTCCAAATACCATTCAAGTGCCGCTACCAGCCCGAACTCGTCGAGAATCGATGGGCGGAGATTGAGCGACAGGGAACGAATTTCGTCGATCGCATGATCGACAATCGTCATGCTGTCTTCCAGATGTTTGTTCGTCGATGGATCATCGTGCGTGATGCGCAAGACTTGGAGATTGGTCCGCACGGCGGTGAGCACCTGACCGATCTCATCATGCAATTCGCGCGCAACCTCGCGCCGTTCGTTCTCTTGCGCTTCCATCAATTGACGCGATACTATACCCAGTTGATCGTGCGCTTCCGTGACCTTTGAATATAACAACGCATTCTGAATCGCAACCGCAGCAGGTAAAGCGAGTGCCTCGGCTAAACGAATATACTCGTCCGTGAAGAAAGCATATTTGCTTTTGTGCAACGACAATACTCCGATCACCCCATTGTTGGCTATGAGCGGAATGCCTAACCAACTGGCGATCTGGTCGTAATGATGCCAAGCTTTCCAGTCGTTCGCTTGCTGAACGTTCGCGATGAATCGGCTGGTCCCCGATTTGACGATCCCTTGCAAGACCGGCACCGTTTCGACATCGAAACTGGAAGACTCTGTTAAAATCGACAGGCTGCCATTGGAGATGTTACAGGTCGCTTGAAGATGCGCCTTGTTTGGACTGTCGATGAGGATGACATGCGCGCTGTCGTACGGCACGTTGTGGGCGAGATGTTCCAAGAGCGCCGCGCTGACTTTGCCCAAGTCCAAGGTCTGGCTGAATGCCTCGCTGGCATCCCGCAACATTTCGGCAAGCATCCGCTGCTTGCGTTCCGACTCTGTGCGTTCAATGACACGTTGTTCAAGCACGGCGCGCGCATCTTGCACCTGATGATACAAGCGCGCGTTAATAATCGCGAGCGCAGTGTTGTTGGCTATCGATTGCAAGAACAAGAGGTCTTGTTCGGTATAAGGTTTCTGGGATTCGAAACGCGCCACTGCCAATGCGCCCATCACATTCCCTTCATTTCCGATGGGTACGACGACGAGACTGCGCATTCCAGAATGTTCGATGAGAGGCACATGCGCCGAATCTATCGACTGACGCAATGATTCGCCATTGATTTGGCTCAAGAGAATGGGGCGCTTGGTTTGAACAACTTGCCCCACAATTCCTGCCTGCACCTGATAGGGTAATGCAGGAAAGATGTCGTGAAATTCTTGGCTTGCTATTTGCGGACGGCTGAATAAAGCTTGGGGTTCAAGCCGGTATTTGTCGCTGGAGAGGAGCGTCACATCACAGACCTCGCCAAGTGTTTCGCCAATAGACTCTGCGACGACATTGAACAGTGCTTTAAGATCGAACCCCGCATGATTGATGGTTTGCGTGATGAGCGCGAGCGCGGCGTCCCGCTCTGCTTTTTGTTGCAACGCCAGTTCGGCTTGCTTGCGTTCCGTAATGTCATGCACCATGCCGACTGATCGAATGATCTTGCCCGTAGTGTCTCGCACGTGTTCGCATTTTTCATGCACATGGCGAATCTCGCCGGTGGCCTGGCGGACGACTCGATGTTCAAGCTCGTAGGTATCGCGTCCTTCGCGCACCGAACTAGAGTAGCCCGCATCGACGGCGGCGCGGTCATCCGGATGGACATGTTCGAGAAATGCTTCGTACGTCGCGCCGAACTCTTGAGGCATCAAGCCAAAGATTCGATACACTTCATCCGACCACGTCAAGCTGTCATTCTGGAGATCAAGTTCCCAGGAACCGAGGTGGCTAATCTCTTGGGCTGTTTTTAGCCGGAGTTCGCTCTGACGCAGCGCCTCTTCTGTGCGCTTGCGCTGTGTTATCTCGTGTGCCACCCCGATAATACCGATGACTTGGCCGTTCGCATCCCGATAAGGTGCCTTGGTGGCAATGTAGGTGCGCGCTCCCTCCGCCGCAAGCACACTCTCCTCGACAGCCTCTACCTTACCAGATTCCATGATACGTCGGTCGTTCTCCATGATGGCTTGACCTGTGGCTGGATCGTCGAAAAACTCGGCGTCAGTCTTGCCAATCACGGCTTCTCCTGGCTTGCCGACGACGGCGAACGTCGCAGGATTTGCCAGCAGCATACGACCAGCGCGATCCTTTAAGAATATGGGATTGGGGTTATTTTCCAAGACCGCGCGTAAAAGAGCTTCACTGGTGCGCAGCGCCTCTTCGGCTTGCTTGCGTTCGGTAATATCGATCCAATACACCGAGATGCCTTCGACCGATGGATACACGCGCACAGCGTAGCTGGCACCCGTGCGAGCAACCTGGGTTTCAAAGCTCGAGGGTACGCGCTCCATCATCGCTTGGCGATAATGCCTCTCCAGCGGCGTGCCCAAAAACTCTGGATACTTGTCCCACAGATTTATTCCGATCAATTGCGCGGCATCACTGCCCAGGATTTCAAGCGCGCGATGGTTGACGTAGGTAAAGCGCCACGCGTAATCCAACGTAAATAATCCATCGCGAATGCTTTCCACGATTTCAGTCTTGAGCTGTTGGCTTTGCGCCAACTCTTGCTCAGCCCGCTGAAGGTCTCGCCGCTCCTGCGCTTCACGTAGCGCGCGCGTCACCGCCGATGGCAGCCGCGTTATTCGTTGTTTGAGCACATAGTCCGTTGCGCCAAGTTGCAAACTAGCGATGGCATTCTCTTCGCCCATAACGCCGGAAACGAAAATGAATGGAACGTGCGGACAAATGCGCTTGGCAATTAAAAGCGCCGAAAAACCGTCGAAGGCGGGCAGGGAAAAATCGGCCAAGATCAGGTCGGGACAATTCGCTTGGCATTGCTCGGTAAAATCCGCCTCGGTGTCCACGCACTCCAGGTCGAATTGCAATCCAGCTTTACGCAAATTGTGCGTTACCAGCTCTGCATCGATTGGATTGTCTTCCAGCAAAAGCAGCCGTATTGGATCGGGCATAATTACCTCGGTGTCGCTGGCTGATTGATCAATAGCCAATAAAAGCCAACGGTACTCATCGCTTCGGAAAACGCATCGAAATTGACTGGCTTGACGACGTAACTGTTCGCCCCTAACTTGTAAGCCGTTTCAATGTCGGGGTCTTGCGCCGAGGACGTAATGATGATCACTGGGACAGAACTCGTTCGCGGGTCCGCCTTGAGCGCGCGAAGCACTTCGAGTCCATTCAGTTTCGGCAGTTTTAGGTCCAACAGCACGGCTTTGGGCATATGGGCTGGATTCCGTTCCGAGTACTTGCCCTGCGCAAACATAAAGTCGAGAGCATCTGCCCCATCTTCGACCAAGTGGAGATGGTTTGCCAAGTTGCGTTTTTTGAGAGTACGCATCGTCAACTCAGCATCTTGAGGATTGTCTTCGACGAGTAACACTTGAACTGTATCTAACTCATTCATAATCTATTGCCTTTCCATCACACATTGTCTTGCTGAACGTTTTTTAGAATTTGAAGCATGGGTCGCTCCGATGGTTCCAAACATGTTGCACTTGATCGCGCCTCACGCTTCGGGTGACGGCGCACTGCGCGCTAACGGCAGCGCAAAATAAAAGGTCGCGCCCTGATTGAGCTGGCTTTCCGCCCACACGTGTCCACCGTGCCGATGAATGATCCGTTGGACATTGGCCAAACCAACCCCGTTGCCTTCAAACTCGCGTTCACTATGCAAGCGTTGAAACACGCCAAACAATTTATTGACATACCGCATGTCGAATCCTGCACCATTATCCCGCACCGAGTAGATGACTTTGGTCTGATCTTGCTTACTCTCGATCTCGATCACAGCGCGTTCGCAGCGTCCAGAGAATTTGAGCGCGTTGGAAATTAGATTCGTCCAGACTTGGCGCAGCAAAGTTGGATCGCCGATTGCCGGCAACAACGGGCCAATGCGGCAATCGATGCGCGAGCGACTGGCGGGTGTGGTGAGTTCATTGAAGACAGAAGTGGCGAGGAGCGTCATATCAATGGAGGTGGCGCTCATTTCCGCGCGTCCCAGTCGCGAGAACGTGAGCAATTCGTCGATCAATTGGCCCATGCGCTGCGCTTGGTTGCTAACGACGTTGCAAATTCGCTTGCCCTCGTCGTCCAGTTTGGATCCATAGTCTTCGAGCAAGATGCGCGAATAGCTGTCGATGGCGCGGAGGGGCGTGCGCAGGTCGTGGGAGACGGAATAGGCGAACGCCTCGAGTTCACGATTAGACGCTTCAAGTTCCGCCGTGCGTTCCGTCACACGTTGTTCGAGTTGTTCGTTGAGTTGACGGATAGCGTGTTCCGCCTGCTTGCGTCCGGTGATGTTGTCAAATATAGCGACAAAGTGTTCCGGCTCTGGGCTGTAAACAGAAATAGAGAACCAGCTGCCTAATGGTGCCACGTAGGTCTCAAAGTATTCCGGCTTGCCGGTCAAAACTACCCTGCCATAGATCTCAAACAGTTCCGGGTTTGACTCCTTGATCCCTGGAATCACCTGGGTGACCTGTTTCCCGACGACATCCTGCAAACCGGTCAATGTTTCAAAGGCGCGATTTACAGCAAGGTAGGTAAAGTCCTGCGGGACATTATTCAGGAAAAGCATCCGACAATACGCAAACCCGTTGAGCATGTTCTCGAACAACGAGCGGTAGCGCTGCTCGCTTTTCCGTAGAATTTCTTCCGCACGCTTGCGTTCGGTGATGTCTAGCGCGACGAGCGCAATACCTGTGATTGCGCCATCCACGTTTCTGAGAGGTTCGGCATAGGTCTCGAAGGACAACAAACCGGTGTTCCCCTTCGACTCCCCTTCCCAGGACGTGGGAATGCCGCTGTCTAGCAGTTGTTCCAAAGATTCCGTGATTCTCCGAGTCGCTTCTGGGTCGGTGGATAGTCCTACGCGCTTTCCGATAACTTCGTCAGGCGTAAGACCGCCGCGGGGGTTGAATACCCAGGTGTATTTAAGATCGCGGTTCAAGTTGGCGACAACCACCGGCGCGTTCTTCAGTACAAGACGGAACCGTTCTTCACTCTCGCGTAACGCAATCTCTGCCTTTTTGATCTGAGTGATGTCTGCGCCGGTCGTGATGAAATGATCGCCCAGTGGCACAGTCGTAAACCGGAAATATTTGTCCAGGTTTGGAAAATAGTCTTCGTAGGAATACGGCGCACCTTCGCTCATCACCTTCTGCACGATTGGCATGTAATGCTCCGTAGCGCCGGGCCCAAAGATTTCATCCATGGTCTTGCCTCGGATTTCTTCGAGCGGTTTTGCCCAGGTCTTGAGAGTAGGTGGATTGGCGTCTACAAGTTGCCACGTCTTGATCGTGCCATCTTCGTTGTGGATGAGTTTCCAGAAATGCACTTCTTCCGTCATGTTCGTGAAAAGGTTGCGGTACTTTTCTTCGCTTTCCCGGAGCGCCTCTTCTGCGCCTTTGCGTTGGGTGATGTCTACCAGGATGTGAACTGCGCCGCGCGGTTGCCCCTGTTCATCCCGCAACGGCGTGGCGTAGCCCACGACGTTGCGCGTTGTGCCATCGACAAAGACCAGACTGAACTCAAAGTCTTTGACTTGGACACCGCGTGCGGCGCGCTGGGCGGGCAGTTCGTCGGTGGTCAATTCTCGCCCATCCTTGACTGCTCTGAAATGTTGGGGTCTTGTTTCGGCGGGCGCGCTCAGCGAAGCTTCCGCGCCGCGAGGATTCCGCAGAAATTCATCCGCAGCGCGGTTGCCTGTGATGCGATTGCCCTCCGGGTTGTGGACGATAAACACAGGAGTCGGTGCCATATCCAAGAAGGTCGCTAGTTCTTCCGCGCGCGCACGCTCGCGGCGTTCGCTCTCACGCAGCGCCTCTTCTGCGCGTTTGCGTTCGGTAATGTCCATGCCATAGATCCGGATGCGCTCAATGTCCGGCAAATAGTACAGCACCTGTTGGTAGGATCGTTCACCTAGAGTAACATCCCGGATGATTGGAGTAAGATTGCCTTCGCGGAATGTCTGTGTCGCCGCCTGCCAATCCATAAACCATGGATGATCCGCCCCTTTTTGTTCGAGGTCGGGGAATATGTGGTGCGCGGCTGGATTGATATAATGTAAACAGCCAGTCCAATCCGTTTCGACAGTGGGGTGCGGATTACGCAGAGGAAAGGAAGCCAGTCGCGCCAATTCTTTTTCCGTCTTTTTGCGTTCCGTGATGTCGCGGAAGATCAGCACAGCTCCGGTGATGTTGCCACGGCGGTCTCGAATCGGAGCGGCACTGTCGTCAATTGGTAATTCGACTCCATCTTGTCGGATTAAAACTGTATGGTTGGCGAGACCGACAATTGTCCCTTCCTTAACCACGCGGTCGAGAGGACTTGACACCTGCTTGCGTGTCTCTTCGTTGATAATATTAAACACATCTTGCGCCGGTTTGAGCAAGCACTCTTGGATCGTCCAACCGGTCAACTGTTCCGCAACGCGATTCATAAACGTGATCCGGCGCTCGGTATCCGTCGCAATGACCGCGTCGCCAACACTTGCGAGCGTGGTGGCGAAACGTTCTTCGCTTGCCGCGAGTGCCTCCTCGGCGATGATGCGTTCGGTGATTTCTTTTTCAAGCTCCGCTTTGCTCGCCGTCACTTGCTTCAGATTGGCGGTCATCTGATTGAAAGCGAGGGATAATTCCCCGATCTCATCCTTGTGCTGCACTGGAATCTTGAAATTTAGATTGCCCGACCCGATGACGCGCGTCCCAGCGGACAGTTCGGCCATGGCGTTCAACAGATTTCGATAAATGAATAAATAATTATTGATGAAATAAATACCAAAAATGGCGACCAAGCCGAACAGCATCAGCAGGTTCGTCGACTGGGCTTGCTCTTGCTGTTCATGTGTTTTCTGCGCCAGCAGGAGCGCATCAAAAATCATCGCCTGATTCTGAACTTCCATGCGGCTCCAAGAGACCTGAATGAAGCTGAGTTCGGTGGTGGTATCGCGCGTGAAGGGCGTGCTTTGGAAGAGAGCGACGACATCGTTGAAGACGGCTTGCAATCGCTGTCCATTTGACTTGATGTTGTTCAGAATCGCTTGTTGTTCCGGGGTGTCAACTTGCAAATTGGCAATGTCTTGGGTCAATTCGGCGTATTTTACTTCCCAACGGGCACGCTGCTGGCTTTCTCGATAAAGCAAATAGTCATTCGATAGATAGCTCAGATCGCGCGCGTCTCGCTCGACGCTATGAGCAATGTCTTCTTGCTTCCGCCAGTGATTGACCTGTTGGTTCGTGATAAACAATGATGACCCAATGATGGTGAGGAGAGCAAAGAAAAGAGCCATCGTGATGAAAAATTGGGTTCTAATTTTCATAGGTTACTCGATTCGTTCCTAATCAGCGGCTTGTCATTCCAAGTTCTTTGTGTCTCATGCCGCCCGTAAACTCCACGCAGAGTCTTGTCCCGCCAGAACGGGATATTTCACCTGTTCAGCATGACAGGGCATTATCGGATTAGGCTGCTTGCTTGCGGCTTGACGACTTGAAGCAGGTCTTCGTTTACATAGTCCAGAAAATTCGGTAATTCTTTGACTGTCGTTAGTTGATTTTGGATCATCCACCGTCCTTCGTCTTTCATGGCAATCACGAGCGATTGTTCGAGCGCAAGAACGATTTGGTGCTGTGACCAAACGCTGACCATGTAGGTCTCGTCATAGTTCAGACGTTGTCGCACGATCGCTTTGGCTTGGTTCGGGTTGTGAATGAGATAGTCTTCCGCTGCCGCCAGTGATTTCAGAAATCGTTGCACGGTGTCCGAGTGCTGCTTGATCCATTCACGGCGTGCGATGAGAATGCTGTACGCTGCCTGGCGGCTGTGCGCGTTCCAAGAAATCAGATCAATATTCTTCTGAGCTAGAATTTGATGGACGTAGGGTTGCCAAGCGATGATCGCATCGACCTGACCACTCGTCATCGCGTTTACAAATTGCGCGGGTTTGACATCGACCAGAGTAACCTCTTGAATGTTAATGCCCTGCAAATTGAGCGCGCGCCCAAGATAGAATTCTGCAATCGTCTGTCGAGCTACGCCGATTCTTTTCCCTTTGAGGTCTGCAATCTTTGCGATGCCCCGGTCTTTTCGCGCGACGATGAAATCATTCTCGAATTTGTCGTTGCTGGCCATGATCGTGATCGGCTCTTTTTGAAAGACCGCTCGGACAAATGGAAACTCGGCTGCCTCGGCAATGTCTACATCACCTTTCAATAATGCATCGATGGCGCTTACGCCGGTATCATAATCTGTGATCGAAATCTTGAGATTTTGCTGCGCGAAAAATCCCTGCGCGTCTGCGACATATATCAGTGCGGCTTGCTCTAGGGGCGGAACGCCGAGCGTTAGCGTTTCCATCTGGCTGGCAGGGCTGGTGCAGGATGATAAGACGAAAGCCAGCGCCCATATTGTTGCTTTACAAAGTGCCCATCGGCTTGAGCGCAAATAACTCGCTGTCATTCTTCCTTCCTTCAACGGATAATATTCACAGCTTCTGGTTTAACTGCCTTGAGCGCATCTTCGCAAATATATTCCGTGAAATTCGGCGTGGTTTTCTCATTGGTGAGATTATGCTTGATCATCCAGCGCGCTTCGTCTTCCAGGGCGATGATGAGCGATTGATCAAGCGAGAGCGCATACTGATTTTGAGACCACACGGCTGCCATGTAAGCATCATCTAGCTTTAACCTCGTTTGAACAATCGATTTTGCTTCGGATGGATGACGGACGAGATACTCTTCCGCCTGAACGAGCGCGCGGTAAAACTGACGCAGCAGTTCCGGATGATCGGCAATCCAATCAGTTCGTGCGATCAAGACCGCGTAGAGCGCTTGGAGGTTTTGCGCCTCCCAGACCAAGGCACTATCGCCGAGGCGTTCTTGAATGGGGATGATGTAGGGTGGTCGCGTCATGATCGCATCGACATTGCCGGAGAGGATCACTTGTTCAGAGTCTGCAATATTCACATCGACCAGGGTCACTTGGCTTGCCAAGATGCCGCGTCGTTCGAGAAATCGTCCAAGGTAAAATTCTGCAATCGTATTACGCACGACTCCGATTTTTTTCCCCTTGAGGTCGGCAAAATTCGCAATCCCCAGGTCCTCTCGGGCGACGATGTAAAAGTACTGTGATTTACCGATACTGCCCAATACGCAAATCTTGTCCTTGCCAAACGCCTTGCCGACAAGAGCGTATTCGGCAGGTACGGCAATGTCCACCTCTCCTGCGTCAAGCCCGTTGAGCGAAGCTGCCCCAGTCTCATAATCACGCATCGTCATTTGGATGCCATAGTTGGCAAACATGCCCTCGTGGTCGGCAATATAAATCAAAGCAGATGATTCAAGCGGAGGTGCGCCGATAGTAATAGGTTCCAGCTTGCCGAAAATAGGCGGCGAACAAGACGCTGCGCCACTCACAATTAAAATCCACACGAGGAGCAGGACTAGACGTTGAACGATTTCATGCAATTGTGGAAAACGATATTTGTCCATTTGTCTTTTATCGAATGATATTCACGGCTTGTGGTTTGAGTGCTTGGATTGTTTTCTCCGAGATATAATCCAGAAAATTTGGCGTGGTTTTCTCGTCGGTGAGATTATTCCTAATCATCCAACGGGCTTGGTCTTCCAACGCGAGAATCAGCGATTGGTCGAGTGAGATCGATATTTGGTGTTCTTGCCAGATGACTGCCATGTAAGCATCGTCATATTCAAGTCGCTTTTGCACGATAGACTGGGCTTGCTTCGCACGACTCTGGTAAAAGTTTTCTGCCTGAATGAGCGCATTGAGAAAGCGCTTGACCAACTCGAGGTGACCTGAGATCCACTTGTCTGTACTCATCAGTGTGCAATAGGCGAATTGCTCTTTTTGTGCCTTCCACTTGATCAAGCCGTTACCCAGCCGATCCTCGATAGCTCTGACGTTGGGTTGCCACACAATCACGGCATCGACGGTGGCGTTGACAAGCGCATTCACTGAATCGGGGGGACTGACATTCACGAGCGTGACCTGCTGAATATTCATGCCGTTCAAATCGAGAAAGCGACCGAGATAAAATTCGGCGGCGGTTTGGAGCGGCACCCCGATTTTTTTCCCTTTAAGGTCAGATACCTGATCGATCCCCCGGTCTCTTCGCCCGATCAAAGAGATATGTTGAAATCGGTCTATGCTGGTGAGCGCGCGAATGTCCTCTTGCGCAAACGCTTTGCCGACGAGGACAAACTCGGCTGCCGTTGCCAAATCTACTTCGTTCTTTAGCATTCCATTGACGGCAGCTAACCCCGATGGATATTCTTTGAGGGTGACATTCAGTCCGTTCTGTGCAAAATAGTTTTGTTCTGCGGCGATGTAAATGAGAGCGTTGACAGCCGTCGATTCCATACCAATCGTGATCGGCTCCAGCTTGCCCGAATAACTACTCTGGCAACCTAGCAAGCCAAGCATTGTGCCGAACAGTGATACAAGCGTAATCACTCTAACTAGCTGCGATGGCAACCGAATCCGCTTCATTTTTCCTTTCGTCAGCATACGAATTTTTGCATACAAGAACTCCAAATTCATTATACTGCGAATGTTACTCAATCACAAAAAAGAACAAGTAATATTTGAGCTTTGAGAGTGTTCTGTTACTCGAACCATGAAAACGTGCAGCTATCAGTAATTTTTGATTCGGAAAGTCGTTTGCTAAAGAGACGATCATTCAGCGTGAATCGTCTATGTTTTTTTGTTTGCTAGTCCCAGGGTACTATTCGATTCGTAATTCAATTTAAGCTGGATTTAACTTGTAGGTCTGAGAAATAATATATACTGTCGCCAAACAAATTGGGATGGCAGGTTATTGGAAGAGCATCTTGAATTATGGCTTGCGTTTATCGCGTGCTTTATCCTCGCGGCGGCATACGCCATCTACGCATTCTTCGGTGCACCGTCGGGTGGCAATTCCTTTGGACATTTCATCGGCATTGTCGGCATGTCGTTGATGTTGGTGACTGAAACGGTTTATACACTTCGCAAACGTGTCCGTTGGTTCCACTGGGTTGGTTCGCTTCGCATTTGGTTATCGTTCCATATATTTACCGGTATCGTCGGTCCGTTCCTGGTTTTGTTGCACAGCGCATTTGCCGTAGGTGGACTCGCTGGATTTGCTTTGCTGATGACAGGGGTTGTCGTTCTCAGCGGATTTATCGGTCGTTATATTTATACTTCGGTGCCGCACACCCGCGCCGGAGTCGAAGTGAGCCGGGATGAGCTGGCATCGCGTGCGGCTGTCTTGCAAGCAGAATTGGAACGCTGGGTCGCGCAACGACCGGCGGTGGCGCAAGCTCTCGCCGTAAATGCCGCAGCACCGAAAGCGGATGACTGGGTCGGACTCTTGACGCGTTCGTGGCAAGACTATGCTTATCGTCAACGTGTTCATTCAGTGCTGCGTACCCTGGAACGGAGCGAGCGCGCGCGCTTTGGTCAACTCGAGCAAGTATTGCGCCGCCATCGCCAGCTCGAACGACAGATTGCATCGTTGGGATTAGTGCAGCGCTGGATGGGTATTTGGCGCTTGGTGCATGTTCCGCTCGGCGCAACCTTATTCACGGCGGCTTTTATTCACGTTATCGCAGCATTATTCTTCAAAGGATTTGGATTCTAGTTGACCAAGCACCTGGGATCGGTTTTGGGTTGTGGCGCGACGCTCATCTTGGTCACGTGTTTGTTAGCCATTGTCGCGGTCGCAGGCGGTACGCCATTTTCTCCTGGCGCGCTTTCCGCCGATCATCCTCAAGCGCGACCGATTCAAAATTTTGTTTCTCATGCCGATTTCGAAACGCGCTGTGATTTGTGTCACACGCCGTTTCACGGACCCGACGCAGAGCAGTGCGTCCAATGTCACAATGACGTGCGCGATCAAATCACGCAAGCGCAAGGCATTCACGGAGTCCTGCGCAACGCGACCGATTGTGCTGCATGTCATGTCGATCATAAAGGGCGTACTGCCAATCTCACCCGTACCTCGCCCGATGTTTTCCCGCACAATCAATTTGGCTTTTCCCTGATCAATCATCAACGCGACTACAATCAGACCGCGCTGACATGTCGTGCGTGTCATGCGTTTGGGCAAGACCAAAAGATCGAATCGGCGAATGTCCGCGCCGCATGCGTCAAGTGTCACCAAGAAAAAGATGCGATGTTCATCGCCGATCATCGCAAACAGATGGGCGAAGCGTGCGTCGCGTGCCACGATGGTACGGATCGATTAAAAGATTTCGATCATGCAACGGTGTTTGCGCTTGACGGCAAACATGCTAACGTCGCGTGCACGAAATGTCATGTGAAGGATCGCTATCGCGGCACGCCGACCAATTGCGTGGCGTGTCACGCCGATCCCAAGGTGCATCTTGGACAATTCGGTACCAATTGCGCCGCGTGCCATACTGCTCAGGGTTGGCGTCCCGCTCGACTTATCAAGCACTCGTTTCCGTTCGATCATGGCAACAAGAGCAAAGATTCGGATTGCAAAGTTTGCCATCCGACGAATTACGCAACTAACACCTGCTATAGTTGTCACGAACATACGCAAAAAAATATGGCAACCGTCCATATCAAAGCGAATATTCCCGATTATCAGAATTGTTTAAAGTGTCATGCGACGGGCAAAAAGAAAGAGTAGTAGCGCGAGCGGCTCGCTCGCGTCACCAATCATCGCGAGCAAGCTGCTCGCGCCACAAATCGCTCACGGTACTAAAAGATAAACCAAAATGAGAGAAGTACTTGTACGTGATCTAGCCAAATGCATCGATTGCAAGGCGTGCGTCACAGCTTGCGAGAATCGCCATGGGCGAGCGCGCATGACCATGGCGGGCGCGCGCTTTGGTCGCTATCAACTTCCCGACGTGTGCCGCAATTGTCCCGACACGCCTTGCGTCAACGCCTGTCATCTCGACGGAATGCGCCGCCACGAAGGCAAAACGTTTGTGTCGGATGCGTGTCGCGGCTGCAATAAATGTGTGCAGGCGTGTCCATACGGCGTAGTAAAACTGTTGCCGCGCGAGCATGAAGAGCGCCAAGGTTTCTTCAAATCGATTCTGGCGCAAGCGTTCGGCGAAAGCAAACAAGCGCCTGCCAATTTCCATATTGCGACCGACGCGACGCGCTGCGTTCAATGCGGAATTTGCGGATTCAATTGTCCCGTCGGCATCCAAGTGCGCGAGTATGCGCGCGAAGGACGCACCGTCGATGATGAGCGCTGCATTGGCTGCGGCCTGTGCGTTGCGAAATGTCCGCGCGGCACATTGCGCTTTGAAACGTATCCGACTTTGCCCGTCTCGAAATTCCGCGCCGACAAGTGCGATCTCTGTCGCGGATACGGCGAGAGCGCGTGCGTGAAAGAATGTCCAACCGGTGCGATGCTGCGATTGCCCGCCGACGAAAGACTCGTGCAGCTCAACCCAGCTTTGTACGATGCGGTGACACAGTCCAACCAATCGACGCACGAACATACGATGGATACCGAACCGCCGTCGATTCCACCCGAACAATTTATTTCTATCGATCAGATCAAGACCCAGGTCCATTAAGATATGCCCACTCGACACCTCATCATTGGAAATGGAGCGGCTGGCATGACGGCAGCGGAAGAGATTCGCCGCCATGACCCGTTTGCGTCAATCACGATCATCACGGACGAACCGTATCCGATGTACTCGCGTCCTGGTTTGGCGTACGTGTTGATGGGCGAAATACCGGATAGTCGCATTTTCTGTCGCACGCGGGAATACTATGCCGAACGTGGTTTGGAATTGATGTTTGCGCGCGTCGCGGCGATTCATCCCGATCGACAAGTGATCGAATTGGCGGATGGCAAATTGTTGCCGTACGACGCATTGCTGCTTGCTACCGGTGCAACAGCGGTCCCGGCGACTTTTCCCGGCAGCCAACTCGACGGCGTCGTTTATCTCGATACGCTCAAGAACGTGCAGGATATTTTGCGCCGCGTGCAAACCGGTGCGCGGACTGCTGTTGTCGTTGGTGGCGGCATCACGGCGATGGAAATGGCGGAGGGTTTGGCACATCGCGGCTTGACGGTGCATTACCTGTTGCGCAAGAAAACGATTTGGTCGGCGCTGTTGACAAACGACGAATCGCAAATCATCGAGAGTCACGCGCGCATGACGGGCATTCACATTCATTACAACGAAGAAATCGCAGAGATTATTGGAGCGCATGGGTGTGTATCGGCGGTTAAGACGACGAGCGGTCAATTCATTCCGTGCGATCTTGTCGGCGCGGGAATCGGCGTGCGACCAAATGTTATGCTGGGAAAGAATGCTGGATTGAGAATTGATCGAGGAATCGTCGTCAACGAATTTTTGGAAACATCTGCGCCCAATATTTTCGCGGCGGGGGATGCGGCGCAAGTTTTCGATCATTGGTCGGGCGAATACCGTGTGGACGATTTGTGGCCCTCGGCGATAGCTGCCGGTCGCATGGCTGGCGCGAACATGGTCGGTGCGCGCGCCGCCTACATCAAGGATGTGCCGTTCAATGCGGCGTTAATATTCGGGGTGCATGTCACGTCAATCGGACAAGCTGGGACGGGCAATCGCAGTGCCGACGACGAAAATGAAACGCTGCAATATCAATCGCGCGGCTCGTCCGAAGTGTGGTGGGCGCGACCCGGCGGACCCTACACCAGCGCGTGGAGTCACAAAGGCGACAATTCGATTCGTCTAGTATTGCGCGGAAATCAAATTGCTGGTGCACTCATTCTAGGAGTTCAGGACATAACGGACCCATTGCGGGATTTGGTGGGTAACCGAATAGATATTTCATCGATTCGATCACAGTTGCAAAACACAAACAACGCGTCGCTCAGTCAAACGCTCCGGGGCTTTTGGGAGCGCTGGCGACGAACACCGGTGCGGTTGCCGGCGTACCCCCTGGGAGTTTGATGGTCAAGTCCCGAATTTTCCTGCTCTTTGGCTCTGCCATCCTTATTATCCTGCTGATCGGTGTGGCAAGTCTCGCCGCTGCCCAAACGATCATCGAGCATGCCTTGCCGGGCGATTCCCTATTCCCTGTTCGTCTTTCCACTGAAGCGCTCAACATTTCAATGGCGCGCGATGATGCCACGCGCATTCAGGAAATCGTCAATCGCGTCCCGCATCGATTGAATGACTTGAGCGCACGCATTGCCACGCCGTACGAAATTCTCGCGCTCGGCTATTTCGACGAGGCGGTGAATCGTGCCTTGATCGCAATCGCTGATTTGCCAACAAACCAACGCAGCGCGTACTTGCGCGCGATTGCCAATTGGATTGCCGGGGCAAAGCAGATTCTCTCGTCGAGTTCGTTGTCGAACGACGAAGGTGTGCTCGCCAAGTTCAACGACAAAGCCGAAAAGATTCAGTTGGCGAGCGAAGACCCCAATATCACCGCCGATGATTTGCGCGCGTTGGCCGACTTGACGCTCGATCTCCCGATTCAAATCGCATCAGCATCGCCGTTCAATAGTTCGGTCGATCCCCGTGCGATTCCACTCCCGTCAGGATTCAAACACTCGTTTCCATTAAATGACGCACATGCGACCGTCACTTGCGAGAAATGTCATGCGAATGGCAGCTATGCCGGAACGCCGCGCGATTGCGCCTCGTGCCATCAAGACCCGCATAAAAAACTATATGGACAGCAATGCGAACGTTGCCATACCACCGTCGCGTTCAAACCTGCCAAGGTCAATCATGCTGGCTTGACCGATTGCGCGAGTTGTCACGCGAACAAGAAACCGGCGAATCACTTTGCGGGTCAGTGTTCTGATTGTCACTCGGTCACAGTCTGGAAACCCGCGCACTTTAATCACGCGGGGCAAACCGATTGCGCGAGTTGCCATACCAAAAATAAACCGGCGAATCATTTTGCGGGTCAATGCTCGACGTGTCATACCACCGCGGCGTGGAAGCCCGCGAAGATGGACCACACGGGGCTAACCGATTGCGCGAGTTGCCATACGAAAAAGAAACCCGCGAACCATTTCGCCGGTCAATGTTCGCTGTGCCATACGACGGCAACGTGGAGCAACGCCAAGATGAACCACACCGGTTTCGTCGATTGCCAAGCTTGCCACGGTCGTCCGCCGCAGCATTTCGCCGGTCAATGTTCGACGTGTCACACGACCAACGCGTGGAAACCGGCGACGTTCAATCACGCTGGTCAAACCGACTGCGCAAGTTGTCATACGAACAAAAAGCCCCCCAATCACTTTGCGGGTCAGTGTTCGCAATGTCACTCGACGAGTGCGTGGAAACCGGCGACGTTCAACCATGCCGGACAAACGGATTGCGCGAGCTGCCATACGAACAAGAAACCAGCGAACCATTACACAGGGCAATGTTCGTCATGTCATACCACAACGGCGTGGAAGCCGGCGACGTTCACTCATGCCGGACAAACCGATTGCCAGAGTTGCCATCTCAACAAAAAACCGGCGAATCATGCCGCCGGTCAATGCTCGCAATGTCATATGACGACGGCGTGGAAACCCGCTAATTTCAAACACACACCAACCGCCAATTGTCAGACTTGTCACAGCAATGTTCGACCGCTGAACCACTATCAAGGGCAATGCTCGACGTGTCATTCGACGACGGCGTGGAAGCCGGCAACTTTCAATCACACTGGGCAGCTTGATTGTCAAAGCTGTCATGCCAACAAAAAACCATTGAATCATTACGATGGTCAGTGTTCGTCGTGCCATACCACATCGGCTTGGAAACCGGCGACGTTCAATCACACCGGCAAGACTGATTGTCAGAGTTGTCATACGAAAAACAAACCGGCGAACCACTATGCCGGTCAATGCTCGACCTGCCATACCACATCGGCTTGGAAACCGGCGACGTTCAATCACACCGGCAAGACTGATTGCCAGTCTTGCCATCTAAACAAGCGTCCACCGAATCATTATCAAGGCCAGTGTTCGACGTGTCATACGACCGGCGCATGGAAACCTGCCATGTTCAATCATACGCCAGGAGCAGATTGTCAAAGCTGCCATACCAAGAACAAGCCCGCGAACCATTACGCCGGCCAGTGTTCGACGTGTCATACTCCAACCGCATGGAAACCGGCGACGTTCAATCACACCGGTTTCACGGACTGCCAGAGTTGTCACACGAAAAACAAACCGGCGAACCATTACACCGGTCAATGCTCGCAATGTCACAAAACGACCGCGTGGAAACCGGCGACCTTTAATCATGCCGGTCAGGCCGATTGCCAAAGCTGCCACTTGACCAAGCGTCCACCGAACCATTACGCCGGTCAGTGTTCGTCGTGCCACACTACATCGGCTTGGAAACCGGCGACGTTCAACCATACCGGACAAACCGATTGTGCAAGTTGCCATACGAAAAACAAACCCGCGAACCATTATGCGGGGCAATGTTCGCAGTGTCACAGGACAACCGCGTGGAAACCGGCAACATTCAATCACACCGGACAAACCAATTGTCAGAGTTGTCACCTGAGCAAGCGTCCGCCGAATCACTATACCGGTCAGTGTTCGTCGTGCCATACCACAACCGCGTGGAAACCGGCGACGTTCAATCATACCGGTTTTCCGGACTGCCAGAGTTGTCACACAAAAAATAAACCTGCGAATCACTATGCGGGTCAATGCTCGCAATGTCATAAGACGACTGCATGGAAGCCGGCGACCTTCAATCATGCGGGGCAAACCGATTGCCAAAGCTGTCACTTGGCAAAGCGTCCACCGAACCACTATCAAGGTCAGTGTTCGTCATGTCACACTACAACCGCGTGGAAACCGGCGACGTTCAATCACAGCGGCTTTACGGACTGCCAAAGCTGTCATGCGAACAAGCGTCCCGCCAATCACTATTCGGGACAGTGTTCGCAATGTCATACGACGATGGCGTGGAAACCGGCGAATTTCAAGCATACGTTCCCAACGACACATGGTCACGCAAATAACCAGTGCAGCAAGTGCCATCCAAGCAGTCCACCTGCCTATACGTGTTATGGTTGCCACAACCAAACTGAAATAGTGAAAAAGCACGCCGAGAAGAAAATTACCAACTTGACCAATTGCGTGGCATGTCACCCCAATGGCAAAAGTGACTAATCGAAATGCCAAGTCGTTCGACTTGGCGATTTGATGTGACCTCTGCTCTATTTGCACTTGAAACTGAAATGTGTAGAATAGCCGAAACGGAACCGAAGGAGATTCTATGCAAGATATGGCATTGGAGACAAAACGATTCTTGGCTGGCTCCCCGTTGCGTCGTCCAGCGAATGCTGTGCTTTTCGGACTATTCTTTCTTTTCATGCTCGCCGTTGGCGCGTACAATTTGATCTGGCCCCTTTACGGTGGCTCGGTCCGCATGATCCAAGCATTTACGTTTGGAACTCTCATTGCGGTGATCGCCAGCGTGCCCGCAGTTTTTGTCGTGTGGTTTCTCGATCGTCGCCAACACGAATCACCACTACTGCTGATTGGCGCGGCGTTGTGGGGCGCAGTCGTTAGCGCGAGCATGTCACTCGTTTTTAGCAACTCGCTCTACGGGTTTATCCTACGCGTTGCAAAACAATCCGGCGGAACTGTGTTCGGACTTTCGGCTGAAACTTTCGCCTCGGTTTTCACCTCGCCCTTGGTCGAAGAAGTCGTCAAAGGCATTGCCATCTTTGTCCTCTTTTGGCTGTTACGTTCCGATTTTGCCGACCTGCGCGATGGCGTCCTTTTCGGTGCGATGGTGGGCTTGGGATTCAACGCCGGTCAGTACACGATCTTTCTCCTCGACGAATTTGCTTATAGCGGAACGCCACCATTTCTGTCGCTCGCCGCGCTGCAATTTGTTTTCCTCGGCGTTAATGGACACTTTATTTATAGTGCATTGATGGGCGCTGGCTTTGGCTTGGCGCGTCAAACGCATCGTCCGCGAATGCGTTGGCTGGGTCCTTTAATTGGCATTGCGCTAGCGATCTTTGCGAACATGTTGGCGAACTCGGTCGGAACCAAAGTCATCAACGAAGTTGTGCGCGCGTTGACGGGGCAGCGTTTATTGTTCGCTAGCACGCCGACGGTGATCGTTTGGTATGCAACCGCACTTGGCACGATCGCGTCGCAATTCTGGGCGTACATTCTGCTCGGCATCGGTATTTATCGAAATGAGAAATGGGAGATTGAGACGATTCGCCAGGAATTGTTGGACGAAGTGAATACGTACGTGACTCCCGAAGAGTACGTTCTGATCGAAGAAGAAGTCCCGTTCAAAGGACGTACCGTTCCCGATTATCCGCCTAAAGTGGGTCATGCGATCATGCACGCGCAGAACGAACTGGCGTATCGCAAGTGGCATGTGGACGTAGAAGGCGAAAACGTCGAAGAGGACGAATTGGTCAAAGCGTGGCGCGTCCGAATCTCACAACTAAGGATGCAAGCTGAGGAGTAAGAACGGGCGATTTAAATCGCTGCAACAACAGCACAAAGTCTGCCGCGGCTTGAAACAAGCCGCGGCAGACTAACACTCAATCCGCGCAGGCGGATTTCGCGAATTAGTTGCCGCGAATTCATTCGTTTGTTGTAGATAAAGCAGGGAATGCTTGTCGCAGCGTTCCCTTTTTTCATTCATGTCGCCACACCATCAAAAAGCTGATCGGCACGCCGAGATATTTTTCCCACTTTGGTTTCTTGCGCAGCCAAACTTCATCAATCAATCCCTCATCCATTTCCATGAGCGACCAGCCGAATGCTCGCGCCGCTTTTACATGATCGCTCAACAGATGCACATAGCTGCGAATCGTGATCGGCTCGCCCGACGTGCGATCAAAGTGGGTGGGAGTGCCCAGCATCAGAAACTGGGGATGGTAACCGACCAGGACAAAGTAGCCGCTGGGTTTGGTGACACGCGCCGTCTCTCGATAGAGTGGGCGAAGGTTGGGCAGGTGTTCGTCCGCAAGCGATTGCGTACACAAATCGTAGGACGCGTTCGGCAAGCCAGTGTCTGAGACATCGGCGATGGTCAGCGCGCGATAGATATTTTTGCGGCGAGCGACATCGAGCATTTCAGACGTGAGATCAACTCCAGCGATATCGGCAGCGCAACGACTCTTAATCCACGCGCCGATGCGTCCGGTGCCGCAGGCTAGGTCAAGCACTTGATGTGCTTTCGACCAATCAATGGTCTGCATCCTTTCAAGCAGACGCAAGTCCATTTCGTCTTGCACGATCTGCTCGTATGTCTGCACCCATTCACCATAGCCTTCGCGCACATCGACAATCGGATATTTGCGTTTGTCGTACAACGAATGATCCATGCATTTTCCTCCTGGCTGGTAATTGTCATTGCGGGCGCAGCGAAGCAATCTCCATCTTGCGTGGACGCGAAGCGGCTTCGTCGCTTTGGCAACTATCGATTGTATCACTTGTTGTAATCGTTCCTCGCAATCAGTACTTCACGAACTGTCATTTCGAGGGAGCGGAGCGACCGAGAAATCTCGTCATGCCAACCGAAAAACGGGAATTCTCGCTCCGCTCGAAATGACAAAAGAGTGTTTTGTGAAGTACTGGCAATGACACGCGAGCAAAGTATAAACCAATCGGCAGACAGGTCAAGCGTAAATAGAAAAACCGCCGATTCTTCAGCAAAGAGTCGGCGGTTTTTCTATTTTTTGTTTTCTACTTGCCCAGGGCTAATCGTTCATATGCCCAATCGACCGGCGGAAAATCGTTCGCGATGCGCGTTGGATTGCTGCCATCGGCATTCATTTTCCAAATGCCCCAGTTGCCGCCTTCGGGTGCGCGATAATAAATCGTAGTGCCATCCGGCGACCATTGCGCGCCAACGTGCGGATTTGTGCCGCTTGTGATTTGTTTTTTTCCGCTACCGTCGGGATTGACGACGAACAATTGCTTAACACCATCGGTGTCGGCTTGATAGACGATTTTGTTCCCGGCCGGCGACCACGCCGGACTGGAGCCTAAACCGCCGATCACCAATGTGCCGGTGTCACCACCTGCCGAGCTGGCTATGTAGATGCCGCAGTCCGAGCCACGACATGTCGAAAAGGCGATCATCGTATCGTCCGGCGACCAGGTCGGTTGCGTTCCGCCCATGACGAGATTGCGGCGACTCGTGCCATCGACTTTGATTGCGTCGATGTTGGTCGGCGCATTTTCTCGCTGGCTCGTTTGCGATGTGAACGCAATCCATCGGCCATCGTGCGACCATGCCAGATACTTGGCGTTGGTTTCACCCAAAATCTTGCGCGGATTGGAACCATCGCTATTGGCGATATAGATGCCGTCCGTCCAGTGATAGTACGCCACCATCGAGCCATCGGGTGAAAAGACTGGCGAGGATGCTTGCGTCAACAATTGCTTCGGTTCGCTGCCATCGGAATAGAGCAGCCAGATCAATTTTTGTTCGACGAATGCGCCGCGATCAACACTCGCCGCGATGCGAACCGGCTTGCTTGCATTGTTTGCACCCGAAGGTTGTCCCGAACCAGGAGCGGTTGGTGCGTTCGGATTCGTGACCGCAGTTCCAGTCTTGGCTTGCGTTGACGACCAGATGAACCAACCCCCAACACCGAGCACGACACAGAGCAACAACAATAAACATCCACCCACCGCACCAATAATGAGCGGAGTCCGATTCGGTTTAGATTGTGATTGCGCCATCTTTTTCTTGCCGACATCCGGCATGTTCTCAAATGCGTTTGGCATGATTGCCTCCTTTGGGCATCGGACACTGATGAACGCTGATGAACACTGATTAGAAAATATTGAATCTGTGTTTATCTGTGTTTGTCTGTGTCCAATTAATTGTCTAGTGCTTATCTGCGCCTTCGTCCCAGGGCATTGTGTTCTGCGAACGCGTTGCTCCAGACGACTGTTTGATCTTGATGCGCTGGCGGGTGGATGTTGTTGCTGAAGCGGTCGGCGCGTCGCCGGTGAGTTTCACGCGGCTCGGTTTGGGCGGTGCTGCGGGTAATGCCGCCTGAGGGGTTGGCAATGCGGGCAGATTGACTCCACGCTCGCGCACGATTTGCAAGCCCAACGGCAAGAAGAATAGTCCAAGCAACACGAGCAATGCGATTGCGAACATGACCCAGGACGATAGCTGCGATTCAGCTTCGGGAATCACGCCGCCCGGATTGAACGTCGTTTGCGTGGCGGCTGCGCCCGGCGCGGTGACCACGATGTTGCGTTTGACACCATCGCGCAACGGACTGGTCGATGTGTAGGTGAGTTTGTACTCGTTCTGAATCAAGAATGACAGTTGTTGATACAGTTCGCTCAATTGCGCTGCATCGGGGCGATAATAGTACGTACCCATCGACGCATGTGCTAGGTCCTGCAATACGGTTTCGTCGATCCCATCTTGGCTTCCATAGCCTGCGCCTTTCGCGCCCAACCCAATCGTGTTGATTGAGAATCCGCTCTTGCTCACCTTATCGACAATCGTCTCGCGATTGATCTTGCTGGCGTTGTCCATGCCGTCGGTAACGAGAATAATGTCCTTGCGGCCTTGCGTTGCTTCGAAATACTTGGCGGCTTGATTGACCGCATCGTAAATCGCCGTGTTGCCACGCGGCACGATTTTTTGAATCACCGCGAGCAGTGCATTCTTGTCCTCCGTGAATGCTTGCAGCGTTTCGATCTCGGTATCGAATTGAATCAGTGCGGTCTTGTCGCCGGGACGCATGTGGTTGACGAACGCGCTCGCGGCTTGTTTTGCCGCCGTCATCTTTCCAGCCGATGCCATACTGCCGCTATGATCGATAATCAGTACGGTGCTGACCGGGTTCGATTCGCCTGCATGTGTTGCCGCCGTCAATGCAATCGGCTTGCCATTTTCTTGGAGTTGAAAAGCATTCGGCGCTACGTTGCGTACCGGATTGCCATTCGTATCCGTTACCGAAACGAACACATCGATTTGCGGAAAGCGCGATTGGTCAACTTGTGTCACGGTAATATTCATCGGTGCTTGCGCGCTGACGCTCAACACCGCCAGCGAGCAAAATGCGATTGCGAAAACGAAAGATAAGAGTAATCTTTTCATTGGATGTCTCCTACTCCCTCTCCTGTTCGACGGTTTGTGTGAGGGCTAATTGCACCCTCACCTAACCTCTCCCTGCCAGGGCGAGGAATTATCGTCGTTCGTGATAAACCAACTCGGTGTTGCCCAACTTGATGACCGCATTGTTGGTGAGTCGCGTTATTTCCACTTTGCGACCGTTGACGAACGTTCCTTGTCCAATGCTCATGTCTTCGATCATGAAATGCGTGCCAGCGCCTTTGAGGCGTGCGTGCTGCGGAGCCATGCCGGGATCGGGCAGGGCAATGTCCGCTTTGAAATCGTTGCTGCCGATGATCGCAGCGGGTCCATGCTCCGGCATGAACTTGTCGAGGATGAATTCATTGCCCTTGAGTTTTCCGCTCTTGACCTCGATCCATGCTTTGGAAAGAATCACGACGATCAACGCGATGAATACGCCAACCGATGCGCCCATCACGATCAATCCCAGCATCTTGCCGAATGCGGTTACGCCCGCGGCCGATTGCAAAATGTAGAGCACGATACCGCCGACCAAGCCGCCGATCAAACCGCCGACTGCGCCTTTCCACATTTGCGTGCGACTGGTGAAACTTTCCGACAAGCCGACGAGCAGTCCAAACAATCCCCAGCCCAAGGCGCGTCCGATGAGTTCACCACCAGTGACTTGGAAAAAAAATTCGCCGATGGGCAGCCCAATCGCGCCTGCCACCAAACCAATGCCGCCTGCGATTGCGCCCGCACGTGCCGCGCGGAACCACGACTGCCCTAGCAATCCTTCGCTCGCGCCGATGAGCAAGCCGAGGCACAAGCCGATGATGCCGCCGAGCAAAATGTCGCTGACGTAAACATTCGGTGCGCGAAAGCCCAACGTGTCCGTAATGCGCCAACCAATCAACGCGCCAATCGCGCCCAATATCGCGTAATAGTACGCTCGCATTCGAAGACTCATGTGGTTCTCCTTGGACCGGGCGACTCAAGTCGCTGCAACCAGTTCACAAAGTCTGCCCGCACTCCGCTTCTCAACGGAGCTATAGTCCGCAGACTATTGTCTAATCCGCGAAGGCGGATTTCGTGACGCGAAGCGGTCGCTGTGAATTCATTCGCCCGTCTCAACCCCTAATTCTCCTGTTGCTGCTCTTGCACGACGGGAATTACCGGCTCTAGATTTTCCCATTCGACGATACTGTGGTCGTCCATGTCGCTCGTTTCGTAAAAGCCCACGTACTTGGCTGGGTCGAGTGTCTTGCCGTTTTGCCAGCAAAAGAATCCCGCACGTCTATAGTACGGATCGACGACGAGCGCGACGTGGGTTGGGTCGGGGAAAAAGTGACGATGCAGGAACGTGTCATGATTCGACAGGAATACGCCGAGACGCGGATGCGTGTGATACCATCCGACGATGCTTTTGCCGGGGTAGGATTCGTCCATTCGACTGTTCAAATCGACCAGGGTGTTTTGCGTGAATGTGACGTGCGTCTCGCCGGAGTTGGTGAACAACGCCGGAATCACATCGTCGATGGTCACGTACGTTTGCAATTCGATGGGATCGAATTGAACGTTTCCAACTAGGACACCGCCCACTTCGCGATCCATCGAGCTATTGACATGCTCGACACATTTTTGGTGCGCGGACTGGATGAAAAAGATTTGCACGTGCGACCCGACTTGATCTTCGTACCGCGAAGCCCATTTGAGAGAATCTTGGATTGGCATTGGTTTTTCCTCATATTGAACCGGAACAAGTTCCGCGAGTTTTATGCGTGACATGGGTGTTTATCCTTTGACAGGTGAAACCGTATCGGTCAATTTGATTCGCACGCGGGGTTTAACTGTATCCGCCCATCCATCGATCTCCGCAAGCCGGAATGGTTCGATCGGTTTATGCGGGCTATTGACTTGGTTATCTTTCCACACGAAGAACCCAGCCCGGTCGAGGGATGGATCGACGACGAGTGCGATTTGCCAAGGCGCCCTGAAAAAACTTGTATGAATGAATAAATCCCATTGCGAGAGAAAAATCGTCCAGCCAGGGTGCGTGTGATACCAACCGACGATAATTTTATCCGGTTGTAATCGTTCACGCGCACGGTGAATTTGGAGCCAGGTGTTGTGCGTAAACGTGATGTGCCCGCGCGTCTCGTCTGCAAATTCAGCTTTGATCGCGTGCGTTGCGACGACGTACATTTGTCCGTGCTCGTCGCGTTTCACATCGCCGAGGAGTACGCCGCCCACTTCGCGATCTGAATATTCGCGCGCGTGTTGTGTAATCGCCACATTGACGCGGTGATGCATAAAAATTGGAAAAGGAATGCCTGCGGGCTGCCACCGCCACAGGTTTGAATCGTCCAAGGGCATCGCACAGACAGGAATCGCTTCTTCTGCGGGCGGAATTGAGAGTTGTTTAGGTGCAGGTGCTGCGCTGGTGTCCGGTTCGATTTTCGGCGCGCGCTCTTGCAAGAGATAGGTCGCGCGATAGGCCTTGCCGATGTCGAACGTTTCGCCGGGATGAAGCGGGCGAATGAGCCAGAGCGAGCCACGTTTGTGTTTGCACGTCGGGCACCAGTTGCGTTCGTCGAGTTGACTCACGTTGCCATGACGCGGACACCAATAGGCATCGCCATCGCGAAACTGGAACCAGGTCGCATCGTGTCGTCGCCAGCGTTCTGCCAAGTCGACGACGAGATGATCGATGCCGTCGTCGTGGCGAATCTCCAAGTGATGCGGCGAGATGCTCTTGTCGGTAAGCACAATGGCGTTGTCATCTGCCGCGCCGATCTTGGTCGAATCGGCGTTCAGTTCGTGAACGACTGGAGCAGTATTTTCTTGTTTGAGCGGCATGAGCGACAGCGCGCGATACATTCAATCCTCGTGGTGGGGGGCGGGTCATCCTGAACGGCGCCGTCGAAGGACCCGCCCCGACAAAATCTATCCAGCCGTCACGTCGGCGGTGAGCATGAGGCGGTCGTTCTGCGGTACGCCAGCCGCGGTCAGCGTTTCGTCTTCGCGCAGCTCGCGTCCAAGTGCTTTACTATCCACCCGATAATTCATCGGGCGACCATCGGGTCCCGTGGTGGGGAGTTGCAATGACGAAGTCAGTTCGGGGAGCAGCTCGCGCACAGGTACATCGTCGGGAACTTCAGCGGTGCGAGAACCACCGGCGGGAAGAATCACGGTCACTGGTACATCTGCCATTTGGCACCTCCGTAAAGATTTGAATTGGTTCGTAGTGTGCGATGGAGCGATAAATCGCTCACTACAAACGGGGTTATTTCAACTTGATCTTCGGTCTTGGTTTTGCCGGAGCCGCCGGCTCGGTCTTGATCTTGATGCGCTCTGGACGTAACAGTTCACTCTTATCAACCGGAAAAGCATCGGGATGTTTCTTGCGATAGTTCGCGCTCCACTTGGCGGCTTCGGCATCCCAGGGGAAGGGCGGCTTGGTCGGATCGTCGTGGAAATTTTTCCACTGCGCCATCTCGCCCAGCATCACGACCAAGCGGTCGAGCGAGCGCGCCGCCGTCCACCACGCGGCATCGATGCAGACGCTGCCATTCGCGCCTTTGATGTTCGGATGCCAAATCGGCGTGAGCCATTTCAAGCCGGGCCAGCGATGTGGGTATTCGTTGTGCAAATAAATTGCGACTTGGTGACGGTCGCCGAATTTCGGATTGCCGAACGCATCGACGCCGACAATGCTCTTACACTTGAACGTGACGATATATTTTTCTGGCGGCGAGCCAGGTTTCACATCGACGGTTTCAAAATCGATAATGTCGCTGTGCGCTTTCAATTCCAGCAATTTTTCGTAATCGGCTTTGAGGCGGCGAAAGCGCGGACTTGCGGTGACGAGCGATTTGCCAGCGCCCGCGGTCACATCTGCCGTAATCATCAATCGATCACCCTGCGGCACCTTCGCTTCGGCGAGCGTCTCGCTTTCCTTCAACTCGCGCCCCAGCGATTTGCTATCCAAGCGATAACCCATCGGGCGACCGTCGGGACCGGTGGTGGGCAACTCTAGCACCGAAATGAGTTCTGGCAAAAGTTCGCGGATAGGCACGTCGTCAGGCACATCGGCGGTGCGTGCTCCACCAGCGGGTAAAACTAGGGTTACATTGAGATCAGGCATAAGTCCTCCGGAGTTGGTGCAATAGTGCGATAGTGAGATAGTAAGATAGTTGGGTGGTTAGGTGGTTGGATGGTTTGTCATTTATCATTTGTAACTCAGCGATGTCACCCTGAGCACGTTCGCTTCGCTCAGTATAAACTCCGCGAAGGGTCTCGTTCTGCCGATAACGGGATGCTTCGCTCCGCTCAGCATGACAGGGATTTGTAATTTCTACGTATTCAAATGTGGTACTTGGCACTTGCCTGTGATTGCCCAACAATCGGCGTGATGCGGAGTGCCGCACACTTCACACTTTTTGACGCCCCGCGGATCTTTTTTCTTGACGACGTCCAAACAATAGGGACATCGATCTTCCACCACGCCGGTCAATCGCAGTGAATCGCCATTGTGTCCATTGTTCCTCGCCACCACTGGTGCTTTGCGCGGCTTGAGCATTTTCGCGCGGCGTCGCAACGTGGTCGTTCGTGGCGGTCGTGGCGCAGACGGTGGTTCAGGTGCAGTTGTTGGCGCAGGTGTAGATGCGGGTGTTTCGCGTTCACGCGTTGTCGTCGGACGTTGGAAGAGCGATGTGACCTTGCGATACGCTTGAGTCGGCAGCCAGAAAATTGCGTGTCCGATAGTTTCAAAAGTACCCAGCGTTCTATCGCCGATCCAACGCAAGATGGCGAGTGGTCCTTGCGAGAGCCATGCGCCGAAGCGTCCGAACAATTTTAGAAATGGGACCGTCCAACGGGGCCACATGCCGCCGAAAAGACCCAGGATGGCGATTGCCCATTCGAGATACCAAACGGTTGGACCACTTTCTTGGATCAATTGAAAAGGTTCATATCCATGTGCGAACACGCCATACAACAAGCCGATCGGGAAACCGACGGCGACCATCAGCAGTGAGACCAGCAAGCGCGCAAACTTGTGCCAGCTTAGGAGCATCCTGTGCGCGACCATGCCGACGATCATGCTGCCGAAGAATGCGATGGGCATTCCGACGAAGAGAACATACCAGGGCGACAGCCACGCGTTGACGCGAATTTCGGTCCAGCCGAGGAGCAAGCCCCACGCGATGCCGATCATCGCGCTTAGTACGAAACCAATTCGCAAACGCCAATTTGTGGTTGAACGGTTCTCCATGCTACGCGGCTGCTCCGAACGGGATGCGGTTAGACAAATTGTCAATTTGTCTACTAATGCACGACGATTTTTGGACGGACGAGTTTTTCGGGCGGAGTACTAACGGCGATAGCATCGCCCAATTTGATTTGCGGACGCGGATGAACGCGCACCCGATTCGCATGAGCAGACCGCGCGCCGCCTTCAAAGTGCGACCAGTGCAACGTGTCGGCGAGATCGCCGGTGAGTTCGAGGAAGCGGTACTCTTTATCGTTGCGGACGCGGACGATGTGGAGCGGTGGAATTCCAACCGCCGTCAAGCTGCGATGCACGAATGGCTCGTCGCCCGAGACCGTGTGCGCCATGTGAACTTCGCGCACCTCGCCGCAGCCGGGGCACAAGCCATCGTTGTAACTGACTTGCGAGATTGGTTTGAAAACATCGGTGAGGGTTTCGCAGTGATGACATTCAAGCTGGGTGACGATCTCTTGGTCGAGTTCGATGATCGCATCGGAGCCAAGTTGTTCGCGCGCGATGCGCAAGAATTCGAGCACCGTCGTCGTCGCGGCTTTGCGATTGGGCAATTCGGTAATTTCGCTATAGACCCAGTGGCTTTCGCAATCTTCGGCGGGCGTGTACGCCGTCGTGTGAAAATCGTTCGTCAAGCCGTTGACGTGCGTAACTTGACCGGCATTGACCGGCATGTGGTGAATCAGCTTGAGCGCTTCTTGCGCTTCCATCGCGCCAATGATCGACGAACTGGTCGGCGTGGTGGGGACCTTGCCCATCAAAATATTTTGCCGCGCGAGGAGCGGGCATGAATAGCGGAGCGACATTTCGCGGCGGGCTTGCTCGGTCAAGGTGCATTCGTAGCACGCGCCTTGACCGGGGACGAACACGCGGACGAGACCGAACAATTCTTGAATCGCGCCATCGACCCAGGGTTTGTTCAAGCGATACGCAAAGCGATTGATCGAGAGGCGCGCCTCGCGATTGTCGAGACAGCCGACGATAGCGTCCATCCGTCGAAATAAACCGAGACCCAGGGCGGTGTTCACATCGCCGTGAAAATATTGGACATGCACATCGGGATTCAATTCCTTGACGCGACGCGCGGCAACTTCGGCTTTCTTTTTGCCGTTGTCTTCGGCGCGAAACAAAACCGAGCGGCTGAGGTTTGCGGCTTCGATGGTGTCAAAATCGACGATGAATAAATTGCCAACGCCCATCAGCGCCAAGTTCTTCAACACTTCGTTACCGAGCGCGCCTGCGCCGATAACCATCACGCGCGCGGCTTGAACCTTGCTGCGCTCCCACCACGAAATAAATTCGAATGTGGCGAGCCGATCCGTTTTCAAATTGGGAATGTGAATCGGCTTGTCGGGAGCAGGCGGAAGCGGCGCAAGCCCGGCGATGTGAACGCGATGCGAGCCGTTGCCGTTATCGGGCAGAGTCGATTTGGCGATGGGTGGAAGTGCATGCGGGTTTTGAATTGCTTCAAGCGCGGCGGGAATGCGATCGTGGACATCTTGACAGACGAACGCGCCAACACCGGGACGGATTTCGATGATGTTGGAGGTAGAGAGGGTTTGCAATGCTTCGCGCACGGTCGAGCGGGCGACCTTGAGGCGTTCCATGAGGTCGCGCTCGGAAGGCATTTTGTCGCCGGGCTTGATGGTGCCGTCGGCGATGAGTTTCAGGAGGCGCTCGGCGACCGAACGCGGGAGAGTGTTTCGGGAGACTGGATCAATTTTCATTAGCCAATCCTTTTGGTTCTGTGGTCAGACCAGCAAACCGAATATACGATGAATTCAGGGGAAAGTCAATAGGTACCGAGGTACCAGTTTGGGTAGGGTTCGCGCTTGGCGAAAAACGAGAGATTATCTGCGAATCACGCTAATCACGCGAATAAAAATGCAAATCAAATTTTGGGAGATATTCGACCGGTGAAAGAATTTCGTCTCTGCGTGTGAGGTTGGTGGTGATGGACATGTAAGCGGACAGGAGAACGGACTCGATCGGACGAACGGAGAACCCAGGTTGCTCTCGTCCGTTTGTCCGATAAAATCCGTTGTCCATCCGTTCTGACGCCAGCGCTGGGTTGACTGTCGATTTGAATCCAGCTCTCATCACAAACCATCGCAAGGTAAAGAAACGCAATAAAGCAAAAGTCACTTTTTGACTAAAAAGAGTTCTCATGAACAATCAGCTCTATCCTGCCAAGGAAAGGGCCAAACATGAGAACTCCAAAGACATTATACCATACCACACCGACCATTTATCCTTGCGAAT
>JACRMI010000184.1 GCA_016215025.1 Chloroflexota bacterium | reverse complement strand
TCGTATCGGGTTCCATACTTCCTCCTGTTACAGGGAAGTATGGTCAAATCGCACACGATGTCGTGATTACGATTGGCTTTTAAAGTGCACACGATGTCGTGATTACATCAGCGCACACGATGTCGTGATTATTGAGATCTAACCTCTTGTACGATGCCCTCAAACGGCGCGACGAGTTTCGTGCGATTCAGCCGATCCTTTGCCTGATCGACAGCAACCTGTGTCGCATTGACGTTTGCCTGGGCGATTGCTAAATCTTGCGACGATGGAACGGCTAACGCGGCAAGGCGATAACTCGCGAGCGCCGATTGATAATCCACCGTCGCCAGTTGCAAACTCCGCGATTGCGGCAACATTCCAATATCGCTCCGCCACGCGACCTGGTCGTACGCTGATTGCGCTTGCTGAAGAGCAATTTGCGCCTTGTCGAGCGCGGTCTTGGCGACGATGATTTGATCGTCGCAATGGGCGTATTGGGTCACTGCCGCATCATACGTCGCTTGCGCGCTGGCTAGATTTGCCAGCGCGATCTGAAACGCATACTTGAATTCAGCATCGTCCAACTCGGCAAGTACATCATTTGCTTTCACGTGGTCGCCAGCCAGCACGTTGATTTTGGAGAGGCGACCGCCAACGCTCGGACTCAACATCCTTTCGCGCGCGCTCATCAACACGCCAGGTGCAGTCACTATTTGCTCAACATTCCCGCGCCCGACGGTAATCGTCGCCGGCATCTCCAACGTAGCAGGTTTTGCGGGCTTGACCGTGGTGTACCCCAAGTACGCGGCACCGCCGACCAGGACGAGCAGAACGATGAGCAGCAACAAAATCTTCCAGCGTTTCACAACTCACCTTCGCCACAACGATCCTTCACGCGTTTGGGAAATATGGTTTTCGTACCGCATCGCCTTTCAGCAACTGCTCTGTGAACTGAGTGGCTTGCTTGAGTGCCAATTGTGTTTCACCATCAAGTATCGAGTGCAATTCGTTGCGAGCGGTCTGTAATGCGCGTCGGTAGTTTGCGAGTAATTCAGTCGGGGGCCACGCAAACTGAAGCGTCTCTTGCAAACGATTCGCTTCTTTCGTCTTGCTCGCCGCGCGCGCTCGAAGAACCAAATAACAGAGAAACACTCCGAGGTCACGAATCTGAGAGAAATGCCAAGTTCGTGGCCAGTCGCCTGTCAGTTCGACGATCTTGCTGTCCGCAATAATCTGACCGTCGTGCATCATAAATTTGGTTGGGATGGCTTGGAATACTTCGCTGGCATAGTGTTCTGCTTCGGAACGATGAGCGAACTGCACTGTTTCCAGAATTGCAAAACTTGCGTGCCATAGGCCGATCGTTTCAACCCGCGACCGATCTGCGCTAAAGGCTTGCCGTGATTGCTGCGTTCCATTGGGCGACGCGACCCAGCCCACCACAATTTCCCCAGGGTCAGATACGGTGTTGATGGCGTAATAATGAGGCAACGCCCAGGGCCAGGTCTCGGGTGCTGGGGCCAGAGTCTTGGCAAACGAACCTGATTGGTCGGATATTGGGAATTGCATGATCGCGTCAACCTCGTGAATCCAAACATTCTTGCGCGCTCTCTCTGATCGCCGCATTCTCATTCGGATTAGCCGCGATTGTTATTAGGAGCGCGATCAGGTCGATGCCATCGATGTGCGTTCGCCCTGCATTGAGCCATCGTTCAAGCATCGTTAGCGAAAACTGCGCGGGCTGACGCTGAAGGGATTGCACGAGAGCGATTTCATAATTCGGCATTCGTTCGAGTTGATGTAAGATTTCCCAGCACAAACCATAGCCATCATCCAAGGGAAACCGTTCATACAATCGATAGAGTGCATCCATTGCTTGGTCTCGATGCTCGGTCGCGCCCAAGCGTTTGAGCGTGGCTTCGAGTTTCTTGAGATTTTCGACGTCGTGAAGTGAACGGATGCTCTCTAATTCTGTAACGATGTTTGAGATTTCTATTTCCATATCTAGAAATGCCGATTGTGAGCAAACGCTTCGATTAACCGCACTGCCACGCCCACACCATCTTCGGCGCGGATTTGCTTGCCGAGTTGCGATGCTTTGCGTCGAATGTTCTCGTCGCCGACGGCTTGCTGGATAGCGCTTGCCAGTCTTGCGGTGGTCAGTTGGTTCCTGGGAATTGATTTTGTCCCCGCGCCCAATTCTTGCACTCGCCAGCCCCAAAAGAATTGATCCGCAAACCACGGCACAACCACACTCGGTACACCTGCGCGCAACGCCGCGGCGGTTGTTCCCGCCCCGCCGTGATGGACCACCGCCGCCACGCGCGGCAAAAGCCAATCGTGCGGAATTGCGTCAACGCGCAAAATGAAATCAGGCAGAGCGTCCGAATCGAGTTGGCCTGATTCGCCTAACAAGATGCCGCGTTGGTCAGTTTCCCGCAACGCATCGATCACGAGACGGTTGATCGCTTGCTGTTCGTGATCGACCATACTGCCAAAGCCAACGTACACGGGTGGCGGACCATTTGCCAAGAAATCGAGCAGGGTTGTCTCGGGTTGATAATTATCCGTGTCCAGAAACCAATAGCCAGCGATTTGTTGACCAGCCCCCCAATCGGCGGGCTTGGGAATGGCCGACGGGCTGAAACCGTAAATTAGCGGGGTCGTGCTTTGCGCCGAGTCCAGCGACCAATAATCGCGCGCGGTCAAAGGACGGAGCCCCAGGATTTCTTTGCGGCACTCGTTGATGAGCGGTGACATCATCGCGAAGAACATTTGATTGGAGAGTTTCGTCGATAGATAATTGACCGTTCCTTTGAACGGCAACCACCTTGGCGGAATTTTGCCTGACGCGGCGGGCAGGTGATGAGATGGAATCACGGGCCATAGATAAGTTGCCAAAGCAGGGATTTTCAGCTTCTCGGCAACGTGCCAACCCGCGAATGACAGTCCTGAATTCAACACCACATCTGCATCGCGACTGGCATCGAGCGTCGCTTCAAAGAGATCGCGTAGCGTGGATGTCAAGTTCTCTTTTATCCACCGATTGATGCGGATAAAATTATTGCCCAGTTCCGACACGGCTTGATTGAGCAACACTTGGCGCGGATCGATATCGAGCGGATAAAAATCCAGACCGTATTGTTTGACCCAGGATTCGAAAATGCGATGCGTGACGATACGAACGGTATGACCCGCGCGCTGCAATCCGAGACTCAAGGCGATGTACGGCTGCACGTCGCCGCGCGTACCAAAGGTGTTGACGGTGATTTTCATCGGGACTTGCTCACAATTCTTCAACGTGCTGTTTGACAAACGCAAAAATCGGTCGAGTGTAAGGTCGCTCTTGCCAAATCAACTCCGAGTAACATTTGCCTGTGATTGGATCGAGCATGAGTGAATCGAGTGGTGCGCCTGGTGTCAATGCACCTTTGCGTTGGCTGGTCAAGATAGCGGTAAAGTGAAAGGTGTCGGAAAATATTTCGTTGTGCGGCAGTACCAATGTCATCGACCCGCGCCAGATGCCGACACTTGATCCGCCCACCTGGTTCAATTAGTTTTGGTAGTATGCCAAGACTTGCTCATCGGTCGCGTCGTGCTCCACACCGCCGATTCTCCTGACCATCGTGGCGGGCTGTTTCTCTAGCGGAAACTTTTCAATATGCAATCCGCCATCGATTGCAAGCGTAGGAATACCTGTCATCGTGAAATACGCCCTGGCTTTTTTCTCCGCATTTTCTTGCGTGGATTTGCCATCTTCTATCACGGGTGCGTTGATGTTCAGGTCTGCCAGAGTCAGAATCTCGATCGGTAAGGATGCGAGCGCAACGCGGATGCTATTTATCTTGGCTTGATTCAGCGTGCCGAGCAATAGTTTTTGACTAACATAGTTCACCACTTTGAAGGGTTTTTGGCAGTAGCGCAAAACTCACTTTTCTTTTGGGTGGAAGGCAACCGCGCTGCCGTTTCGCGGACGCCCTGCACGGCTGGGCTACTACCCAAAGCGACTTTTGCGCTATTGCGGTTTTTGCTTCATGTCTTGAGATAATCGTCCCAGCTTTCATTCATTGCGAGTCCTTCCTGTGCCTCACATAAGATCGGGATACCATTCTTGAGCAAGAACTCGATCCCATGATCCGAGTCCCAATCGCACTCGCCAGCCAGAAAGACATAATCCGTCTTGCAATCGCCGAGGCGCGGAATCAGTATCTCGGCGATTGAGAAATGATTCTGGAGGTTGTTCAAGTCAATCTCGATTCCCAGTTCGTCAAGCGTGATCCCCCAATTGGAGAGACAGGTTTGCAGATCGCGCTGCGCCCATTCGATCAACTGGGGCATTAGGTCGGCGGTAAGTTTATCCAACGAGTCGAGCACGGCAATTTGGCGAGTAGTTGGTTCTTGGACGTCGCTTTCCGAAATGAATCGGGCTGGCACTTGACGTCCCAAGAAGGCGACATATTTATTTGTCTCCCAAAGCGTATGGAAACTGAAACTGTATGGCACGGTTGACCTCGAAAATTCTGTTTGTTATCACCCTCAAATTGCGAAAGATGGATCGCGTATCTACCGCAAGACCCCGATTTCGACGTAATACCAGGTTGCCTCGCGTTGCGCGAAAAAAGCGACGATGTTTTCCGCGCTGATCGGATTGAGTGCTGACGCACTGCAACATCCGTAATGCGAAATGTTGCTATAGCCCAAGTCGAGCGTTTGTCCTGCGTAAGCGACGCCCCAACGCCCCCGCATGTTGAAAAAGTAAAACGGCTTGCCTTGCATCAACTGAAAACCAAAGGTCTCTTGACAACCATATTGCCGATTGAAGGACACACCATCTTGGATGATCTCGCCTGTGAGGTCATACGCTTTAACATTATTCGCGCTCTTTTTTTCGGTTGTATGAGCAACCTCCAAGACCCAATGATTATTATTGCCCCACAATCCCCACAACGCAGGAACTGGACCAACATCCCCTGCCGAGATGATATAGATAGATTTGCCGTTGCGCGACACCTCGACCATCACATCGCGACTCGGGTTGGTCTGCGCTACGTTTGCCGCGTATGTGTCTCCACCCAACACGAGCGAGCGTTGACTGTCGGACAACGCATCGGTAGTGCGCTCGCTCCGCTGGGCGGCGTGCTTGCGCAGAATTTCCTGTTGAGTGCCGTTCACGGGTTCAAACGTGAGCGGTTCAAGCTCTGGTTTGCCTTTCAGCGCGTGTTCTTCGATGCTCAAACCAAGTGGAGTCTCCGCCGTTGTCGCTTGCGATGCGCTCGATGCTTTTGTTGTCGGGAAGAATCGGATCGAATCAAGGATGGCTTGCCCCGCCAATTTCAATTGCTTGCCATCAGGCGTGACCAGGATTGGATGAAAGACAATTTCGTGGACGAGTCCGTGGGCAGGCACGTAGATGCTGACCCAATGCTCGGGCTGATTCGGGTCACGCGGCGCGGGTTGCGTCCACCAAATCGCGATTCCTTCCGACCCGCCGACGACGATTCGCGTTGTGGCGAGTTCGTTGATGTGTCCCACCGTGCGCATTCCTTCAGTCATTACTTGCGTCAGTTCGGGGATTGTTTGAGGTACGTCCTCATTGTTACTCAAGTGTAGCCAGGTTTGTTCCATCGCATTGTCAGTCGTCAAGCCAGGTCCCGCAAGAACGACGCCAGGTTGCTTGATAATGCTCCAATCAGGTGGGAGCGTTATGCCGATACCCAGTTCGAGCATATCTATGGAATGTGTTGGCTGTATGCTGGATGCAGGCGGTCGCGTATCACGAAGAGGAAAAACGGTCGGTGTGAGCGATGTGCTCAACGTATTCGATCCGCTCTGCGCCAAGACAGGACTGGAACACGCAACGAGCAACAAGCAAACCAGCGAAAAGAGGATGCGACGGACGATCATTTTCCAATTCTCCTAATTGAAATATCGGCGTTGTGCATATTTTTCTGTTTAGAAAATATGGATAGCACAGCAAGGACAGCCATCCCAATCAACCACACTCCCACCCAGGGAACGTAAATCGGCAACCAAAGGTTTTGCCATCGCAGCAGGATGTTGGTCAGGGCTTGTTCATCGGTTGTCCAAATGCCGCCGAACAAATGCGCCTCCACGTAGCCAGTCCCGCGGACGGTCAGACTAAGCACTCCTGGGTAAAGCGCGATGGAAAGAACGATAAACAAAAACAGCCACGCGATGGCTAACCCTCGGAGCAAAGCGTCGCGTCGCCAGCGCCAGATGGCAAAGCCGTGAACGAGCAGGATGGCGCACACCACAATTTCTAAACGACCAACCCAGAACAACACTTCGGCAAAGATTCGCACGTGTTCCACTCCTTGACGTGGCATAGTTATAGGTTCCACGAGTGTGGTGTCATTTGCGCCCGATGCCTTCGATGGCTTGGTGTGGTAATACAGCATGAACACCCCGAACCCCATTGACGATTTGCGTGATCCGCAAATCAACCAGCAATGTGGCCAAGGCAAGCGCTTCTTTGCGTTCGACTCCAAACAATTCGCTCATCCAATCCAACATTCCATCCAATGCGATCATCGCGGCTTCGTTGAGATTTTCGTGAAAGCCGAAGGTGATCCATCCACTTGGTGTGTCTGCGCGTGGCATCGCCAAGTGCATATCGGGATGCAAATGAAATTCCACTTCGACGCGTTCCATCGGACATTCCAACGCAGGTCCCGCCACTTCGCCGTCCCCTTGCAGAGCGTGCCCATCGCCGATGGAAAACAATCCGCCATCCACTGCAATTGGCAAAAACAAACGACTGTCCGCGATCAACTCTTTGCAATCGATATTTCCTCCGCAAAATCGCGGTGGATAAGTCGAATGGCGACCTGGCTCATCGGGAGGCATACCCAGGTTGCCCATGAACGGACGCATCCGAACAGTCTGACCGAATTGATTGGTCGCGATGTTTTGATCTGGATTCAACGCCCAGCGCAAAATCCATTCGGGCCCATCGGCGAGGTTGAGCCGTTGATTCCATTCGCTGGGAAATCCGCCGCCAGTTGACCAACCCCAGGTTCCTGTACGAACATCGTTCAAGCGTACCTCAAGCGTCATCCCAGTGCGTGCGCCTGTAATCGCGATGGGACCACACAGCGCGTGACCTGGATCGCGTTCGCGGTCGTGGTCGGGAAATTTGGGCGCGCGCTCGAATGGATTCGGATTATCAAACGTATGCCAGCCCGCGCCCAGCGTTCGATAGCGTACGGTGTCGCCTGATTCAACGGTCAGAATCGGCGACAGTTCACGCGAGTAATGTCCGTGCAAAGTTTTTTTGGTCGGTTCGATAGTGCGTAGGGTCATCTAGCCAATTTTCTTCATTTTGGGCAGTCCCTCTCAAGGTTCATCAACCAACACCTCGATCAATTGGATTTGACCGCCAGGTTCCTTTCGGGAGTTGAGTTCCAAACGGTATGTGAATTTCGCACCTTTCATCGGACTCTCGCCAACCCAGTCCATAACGGCTTGGTTTATCAGACGACCGTCAAGGGTGTATGCAAATGCAGAATATCTGTAGACTCCACTCGTGGCGTTCCGATAGTCAGTCGTTTTGTCTGCTGGAACATCTCCAAATTCGATTCGTACTGCTTCTGCATCGGCAGTGGTCCCAGGAAATAGAATCGTTAGACCCTTGATGTCCTCACTGCCTCTGTTCAAAACGCGCAATTGCTGCAAAGGATTCCCACTTTGACTGTAGAGGCCTCGACCTTGAGCATCGTAGAGTGTAACTGTTTTCCATCCCTGGACGGGTGATGGTGAGACAATTACCACACCGCTCTTGCCATCAGTAGTCGAGGTCAAGTAGTTTTGTGAATCAATGGCAATTTCGATTGCAATCGTCTTGGCTCGCAGAGTCATATCCTGGATGACAACCGCAACAAACGGTTGCGTTCCTGTTAGCTGCCCAATAGTCAAAATGGGCTGGTCTGATTTTGCCGCAGACCCATTGCTCACTGCAGACAACAGACCTTGAGGTTCTTGCACCCGAAGAAGGTAATAGCCAAATGATGTGTTGGTCTCATAAAGTATTACGAGAGAATCATCCAGCAGTTTGTCGACGATAGGCGTGATATTCCTGTCTCTGGCGAATGTCTGAAGCTCGTTTTGATTAGGCGGTCGAAACGTCGGCGTGGCAATTTGGCAGGCAGATGCGAACAGCATCGTAACGACTAGAATCACGATTCTGCACACTAATCCATTTTTTATCTGACCCCAAGATCGTGCAAACATATTCTTCCACTCTTGTCGAAATTGAAATCTCAACCTTCTAAAGTATATTCAAGACTCGCTGATCTGCGAAAATAAAACGTCAAATCGAGTTTCTCCTGTAGTTGCCCTGACGTAATCTGGCTTGGATGTATCTATGGTGATGATCTCGCGCCCATCCGCGTCTTGCCATTTTCTAATAACTTGGCAACGGATGGAACCTGGCTGCGGATAGTGGCTTTCGAAATCCAGAGAGCTTGCTGTGAATATCGATAACTTGTCAACCACAGTCCACTCAAGTCCCCAGGCATCAAGGAAGCGACACTTGCACAATCCTGGTTGCACGTTGTCAGAATATTCGATGATTTCGACGCGAACCTCAACCATCTCTTTTATACTTCCTGCCGATTCCACTGCGAAATCTATCGCGTTCCTCTCATTCGCGGATCGAACACATCGCGCAAACCATCGCCTTGCAACGCGTACCCGTCGCCGATTGCATAAAGAGTCGCTTCATTACTCCAAAGTGTCCGACCCCTGCTGGCGTTTCCCGAGGCGGACTCTAATTGTACTTGTCTTGCAGAAAACTCAACGCTTGGTTCCAACACGTCAGGTTGCACGAATTGTGGCTACCGCCATACACGACATGCTCGTAGTGAAATTGAAAATCATTTTCCTGTAACCGACTGCTCACTTGATCGCACATCCAGGTTGAGGACCAAACATGGTCTTCCGTGTTCGAGATGCACAGGATGGGACCGCGAATTTCTTCAACAAGGATGGTTGCTTTCTCAACAGCCGAAGCATCCTGAAATGCTTGCTCATGCATCGCCACCTGGTTTCCACTCAGCAAGCCCTGAATGGTAATGAGTGAGAGAGGAATTGAAACGAAAGGCAGACCTTGTCCCTGGTATGTCCACGCTGGTTGCGAACCGCGTAATGCATCGAGAAAATTCCCTGGTTTGCCTTGAAAGACGACGTGACTCGGCGCAATCGCTATCACCGCCTTGATTTGCGGGTACCGACTGGCGAGCAACAACGCCAACTCGCCCCCTCGCGAGCTGCCAATCACTGCATAATCGTTCGGCACGATCTGTCGTTGACCCGCCAACCAGTGGAAGGCGTTCTCAAAGTACTCCAGCGGAATTTCCTGTAACTGCTGGGGCAATCTTGGCGTTCCAAAATACGCCAAGGACAGAACGCAGTAACCTTGATCGAGTAGCGTTACCAGCGTGGTACGGTTATTGCTCCACGTTTTGCCACCCTCCGATCCACCCAACAGGATGATCGCTCGTTGCGGCTGGTCGGAAGGGTGACAGAAGAAATCGGCGTCTAGCCCATTTTCCGTGATCGTTTGCTTGAAAGGCATCTCCTGCACAGCGGCAGAGGACCGATTGGCTTGAGGCGTAGAGCATTGCGCGATCAACAAAATCGCCAAGATAATGGTCTGAATCATTGTATGGTCACTTGCGGAATGGTCACTTGAAGCGTGTAACTCGCCGGAGCGCCATCGGGCGTGCTGATCGTCAGATAATAATCCTGAGTGGTCGGCAGTCTGCCACTCCAATTCACCGCTCCCGCCGCTTTTAGCACAGTCCCATCCGCGCCATGAATCGCCAGGTACATTTGCAATTCGTATGAACTCACGTTGACGATCATGGTTTGCCCGGCGAGCGCCCGCAGGACGTAGCGATCCATCGCATTCGGCGCCACCGCGCTCCGAATCGTCGCACTAATCGCGCCGGGAGCAAACTGGATGCGTTTGGGTTGAGAAATGATAGGCGTCGCAGTGGCTAGCGGCGAAATGGAGACATGGAGCGTGTAGGTTGCCGGTGCGCCATTTTCCGTGATAATGCCGATGCTGTAATCCTGCGTCGTCGGCAAGATGCCGCTCCAACTGGATGAACCCGCGCCAAACGTTTTCAGCGGATTGCCATCCGTGCCGGCGATTTGGAGCAGCATGTGTGCTTGATTCGAGTATACACTCACCGTCATGGTTTGCCCCGCGAACGCTCGTAGAACAAAACTGTTCATTGCATTGATCGCGAGTGTTCCCTGAACGGTTGCCGCGCTGGCACCCGGCTGAAACCGGATGCGCCGGGGCGATGCCGGAGCGTTGCTCTGCGCCACTTGAGTGGGTTGCGCCGTTGGCTGAGCACGAGTTGTGCTCGGTGCTGTCGTAATGGTAGCAGCCGGCGGGATTGTCGCCGTTGCTGTCGTAACGGTCGCAGGCGGCGGGATTGTCGCCGTTGCGATAGCAGTCACCGGCGACACGGCTTGCGTCGGGGAAACGTTTGTGGGCGCGATCGTCTGCGGCGCAAGCGTAGGCAGCTGAGTCTGCAAAGGGCTGCAGGCGGGAACAGACGCTAGGAGCAACAGTAAAAGAACCTTCATTATCAGTTTCCTCACTCAAATGATCGGGGTTGTCCGTGAATTACGCTCTAGTCATTGGGGCTGTTGGAAAGCCGTTTTCCCACACCAAGGTCTTGAAGCATTCTGCCCGCTCCGTTCGTCGCCTGACAACAATTTAATTCTAAATGCGGGCAAATGCATCTGCCAAAAGTGGTATTTCAAGGTTTATTTAACTTGTCCCCTTCATTCTTGGGTCAAAAGCGTCACGTAAGCCGTCGCCAAGAAAATTGAACGCGAACATCGTGATGGCGAGCGCGAGTCCTGGAAAGAGCGCCTGATGTGGATACGTGCGAATGCTCCGTGCGCCATCCGCGATCATAATGCCCCACGACGGTGTCGGTGGATTCACACCCAAGCCAATGAAACTCAGAAAGGTCTCGGTGCCGATATAGTTTGGGATCGCCAGAGTTTCCGCCACAATCAGCGGGCCGATGATATTCGGCAACAGATGGCGAAACATGATGCGAACACTGTCTGCGCCGATAGCGTGCGCGGCTTCGATAAATTCCTTTTTGCGCAATGACAGTACCTGGGCGCGCGTGAGACGCGCCATGCCCATCCACGAGGTCAGCCCAATGCCGATGAAGATGAACAACATTCCGCCGAATCGTGTATCGAGCGCGTTTATGATGTATTTGAACGAACCCGGCTCGGCTTGACCCGCAAACGACGAGCGAAAAAATGCCATCATCAAAATGATGAGCAGGAGACTGGGAAAGGCATACATCACGTCGACGAATCGCATCATGAGATTATCCAAGCGCCCGCCGAAGTAGCCCGCGACACTGCCATAAACAATTCCGATCAATAGCGCAATCAACGGTCCCACGAACGCAACTGTCAGCGATACCCGGGTTCCGTAAACGATGCGACTGAACAAATCGCGTCCGAGGTCGTCTGCGCCCAAGGGATACGCGGTGCTCAAGCGGGCGTACGCTTGGGTGGTTGGAAACAACCCATAGATCCATTGGGGTACCACGTTGTTATCGCTCGGCACCTGGACTTCGAATGGTTTGACCGCAATGTGATCGGCAAAGAGATAAACCAGAATAAAGAGACAAATGATCGCTCCACCCATCACGGCGGCACGGTTTTTGAGGAGGCGATGGAATGCCTCCGACCAGAATCCAGTTTCGCGCCTGTGCGGCGCAAACACTATTCCTGGTGGACGAGAGATTGGAAGAGTAGCCATACCACCCTTTCTTGGCTAGGAGAGTTGGATGCGTGGATCCAGAAAAGCATAAACGGTATCGACCACCGCATTGGCAATTACCAAAACAAACGCATACAGTAGAATGGTTCCCATGATCACCGGGTAATCGCGGTTGGTGATACTCATAACGAAATACTTGCCCATGCCAGGAATTCCAAAGATGAGTTCGACGACAAAGGTGCCGGTGACCACTGCGGCAAAATAGGGTCCGAGCACTGTGGCGACTGGAATGAGCGCGTTACGCAGAGCGTGTCGAACGATCAGAGTCCGTTCGCGCAATCCTTTGGCGCGCGCCGTGCGCATATAGTCTTCACGGATCACTTGCAAGAGACTCGCGCGGGTCAGACGAGCCAGAAGCGCAGAGCCGCCTAGCCCCAACGCGATTACTGGCAAAATCGCATAGCGAAAATAATCGGGCGAGAAATCTCCGGGCAAAAATCCCGCCAGGAATGGGGGCTTGGCGCCCCAACCACTCGTCGGCAACCATTGCAACGTCACGGCAAAAATCCAAACCAGCAGCGGACCCATGACAATCGGCGGGACCGATACACCGAGGATCGCCACGCTCATGCCCAAATAATCCAGCCAGGTATTTTGTTTGAGCGCGGCAAGGACGCCAAGAGGAATGCCGAGTACCATCGCGAACAAGACCGCCATCACGCCTAACTGAAACGAAATCGGCAGTTGATCGCGCAACATGTCATTGACCGTGCGGCTCTTGCTCGAAAAGGATGGTCCAAAGTTCATCCAGCGGAAATAGACGCCATTCACTTCGATCTCGACCAGAAACTGGTCTTGGAGTGTTTCAGTCGGCGGCGTAGTGGTGAGACGCGGAACCAACACATCATAGATATATTGGATGTATTGTTGCGCTAATGGCTCGTTCAAGTGATAGCGTTGATTTAGATTCGCCATGATTTCCGGCGGGAGCGCTTTTTCGCTGTCAAAGGGTCCGCCCGGCACCTGGTGCATCAAGAAAAAGGTGATGAATGAGACTAGGAACATTACGCCCAATGTCCACAAGGATCGCCGAATGATGAATGGTCCCATGTCGATCTCCTACAAAATAATTGGTGGGACGATCCAACTCTGGGATCGTCCCACCAATTCTCCACAAGAATTATTGTTGAACGACTTCCCAGTGTTCGTAGCGTTGGTGCCCGCCGATTGAAAACGTTCGCTTGATCCACGGCTGGGTCACTTGGACGCTGGTATACCAATAGAGCGGAATGATCGCGGCATCGTCCCAGTTCAGAATTTTCTCTGCCTGCGCGTACAGGTCTACGCGCTTTTTGGGGTCCATTTCCTGGGCGGCTTTACGCACCAGCTCCTCGAACTTGGCGTTGCTCCAGTTGACGCCGCCATAGGGCACGCCATTGCGAGCGGGGTTTTGGCTTCCGCCCACGGAGAGCACTTCACGGTCAAAGTTGTTCGCATCGGGATAGTCGAGACACCAACCATTGCGGAAGATCTGCGGTGTATCTTCGCTCTTGGTCGTCTTGAGAAAGACCTTCCATTCCTGGTTGGTCAATTTTACGCTGAGCCCCAGATTGGTCTTCCATTGCTGTTGGATGTACTCAGCGATTTTCTGGTGGGATGAAGATGTGCTGTACATCGCCGTGATGTCGAGTTTGTCAATGGTGAGTCCTTTTTCTTTCAGGTATTCATCCAGCAGTTTCTTGGCTTCGGCTGGGTTGTACTTGACGCCCAGATCGGGATAGTCTTTCATCGTCGGCGCGCCCACCAGACCAGGTCGGGCGAACCATTGTGCCGGTTCTTGATCGCCTTTCGTAACGTTTTTGATCAAACCGACGCGGTCCACCGCCATCGAAAGCGCGCGGCGCACGCGCATGTCGTCCACGAATTTCGCTTTCGTGTTAAAGCCGTAATAGTACGTGCATAAGCTCGGCGCAATCGAGAGCAATTTGGATAACTTGGCGTCACCTCTGGCACGATCCATATCTGCCAACGGGACCTCGACCCAGTCCAGGTTGCTTGTCTCAAACTCCGCCATCGCGGGTACCGGATCTAACATACTGAAGGCGACTTCGTCCACCTTCGGCTGCGGTGTCCATTGATCGCCGGGCCAGAACGGATTCTTGACGATCGTAAGCGTCGAGTCGTGAATCCATTCTTTCAGCGTGTATGGACCAAAGGACTGGAAAAAGCCGGGTTCCGTCCAACGCTCGCCACGCTTGGTCGTGCAGTCGTCTCCTTCGATCACCCATTTTGGCACTGCTATCGCCGTCCACAAGCCGATGATGTTTGCGTTGTACGCGGCGGGTTCGATGAACTTGACCTGGAGCGTCCAATCGTCCAGCGCCTTGACGCCGACCTTGCTGGCATCTTTCGTCGTGCCCGCGTTGTAATCCGCTGCGCCTTCGATGACGAACGCGAGGACGTACGCGTACGGCGATGCGGTTTCGGGTTTGAGCGCACGCGTAATCCCGTACTCGAAATCTTTGGCGGTGACCAGGCGATCCTTGGTTTTGCCATCCTTGTCCGGACACATTTGGATTTTGATCACTTGTTTTTTTGCGCCGTCCCAGCGAACCCAGGGAACATCCTTGCGCAGAGCGAAGGTATATGTCCTGCCATCCGGCGAGATGTCCCACTTGGTTGCCATGCCGGGATGTAGTTCATTCGTCACTTCATCGAGCCGCGTCAAACCCATAAAGGTTTCTTCGACGACGGTGATGGAAGTGGTATCTTCGGAAACACCAGGGTCAATGGATGGAACGTCACCGAGACTGGCGTTGACGCGCACGACATTCGGGCGTTTGGGCTTGGCTGGGACAGTAGTCGGTGCTGGGGTGGGTGTAATGATGCGCTCGACAACTTGTGGCGTGCCGCCAGAGATTACTGTTTCCTTGACCACGATCACTTGTGGCGTCGTTGCCGCAGGCGCGGCTGGCGCGGCGCACGCGACAACCATTGCGAGCAGTGTGAGCAGTAAGGATAACCAAACTGCTGGTTTCATTTTTTCTTCTCCTCTTGAGATTTCTGATTATGCTTTCGGTCGGCTTGCCAGGCAATTTGAGCGATGAACATCTCCTTTCAGCAAATGGTCTCTTTCTCGATCATTGACATCTTGGTCCGACGACTCTGTCGAAAACGCAGAGCGTCGAGCCAACGCGCGAGTTTGCTCAGAATCGAAATAGCGCGTGCGTCGAATGGTGGTTGCGCATCGTCCGCTAACCATTCCACCCAAACATCTGGAGTGGGCTGGGCTTGACGAGTTTGCTGAATCGGCAACCAGTCATCTGGATGTTTCAGCGGGATGTATGGCGCGAAAGGTGGTATCATCGTCTCCTCCAGCATTAAGAAAAATGGTGAGTCGCGTGCGAACAAAAAGCCAATCCGCGCGACTCAAGTTCTGAAACAAGCGCTGGGGCAGTCGTAAACCGAATGCTCGGCAGACCGATAGATCGTGCGGCTTGAATGTTGGCAGGGCTATCATCGATGAACCAGCATTGATGCGGGTCGCGGTTGAGTGACCGCAGTACCTTCTGGAAGGTAGAAGGGTACCGTTTGGTCTGCTGCAACTCGAATGAGAAAAAGCGAGTCGGGAATATCTGCAAGAACGGATGAATGGATTGGATGTATGCCATCCACTCTCGAGCATGGTCTGATAGAAGAACCAATTCATAGCCCCGATCCAGGTGAACTAAGAGTTCTTCCATCCTAGGCACACGACGATGAAAGTTCTCCCGTATCATGCGCTTGAGCGATTCAAGCGGTATACCCCAAGCGCGCTCCCGAAGAATGTGTGCCAGGAACACATCTTCCGACAACCTGCCACAGAACAAATCTTGTAGCGCGGGGGTGTTGAAAGCTGCCACAACTTGCTCTTCGGGAATGGCAAGGTGCGCCGAAATAGACTTTTCAACTCCTAGCAATCCCGCGATGAGAACTTCGGACAGATCGAAGATAATGGTCTTGATCATGGTGGAACTGTTTCACTTTCCATTTATGGGTGGCTCCTTGTTCTATGGTGTAACCCAAACGTCTGGGGTGGACGGGGCGTGACGCGTTCGCGGGGTCGGCAACAAATCGTCAGGATGTTGCAACGGAATGTAGGGTGCGAATGGTGGAATTATCGTATCGCTCCAATTAAAGCGAGTGACGAAAAATAATAGCGCGGGCAATGAGCAGGACAAGGGCAAGCGGTGCGGTTGCCACCGCGCGCGCGAGTCTAGAAGTTCTCCGCGATTGTCGTTCTTTTGCTTTGCGGCGATCTTCGTCCACTTCGCGCACATAATCTTTAAATTGTTCTTCGCGCATCATGTATCCCAATGAAACTTGAAACATAGTGACCTCCTCTTTATATACCTCAGTCGGCTTGAACAGAGTGCGGTCGCCCACAGCGTTCTTCGTCGTACAACCCTGCCGCGCTGTGTTGATTAAAACGATGAATCCATAGTCGCACTGACGCGCGGCTCATTCCAAAAATCTCGGAAAGTTCTGATACGTTTTTGTTACGCCCAGAAAGCAGAATCAGTGTGGCACGTTGGCTAACTCGTCCTACTTCACAGCGTGCCATTCGCCGCAATTGCTTGCGCTCTTCGTCTGTGAGCGTCCTGGCGTGGAGCATTGGGCATCCCCTGCGACTCGATAAAAAAACCTCATTGGAAAATGCAAGAAACTTTACGCCACGAGCATACGCGATGATGATGGGGGTTGTCACGCCATAAATATGAGGGGCAGAATGGGGTTGCGAGAAAACGTCTGAAAAGAAAACCTCGGAGCGGAGAACGGGCGCCCCGAGGATTCAGGAGAAGAAGATGAGATGGTGTTCATCTTCGCGATCAGGATAACACACACTTGCGGATTGTGCCACCCATTTTGATGGGGGGATGGATGGGGTTTCTGGCTAGCAGATCAGGAAAGCACCTGCAATTCTCGCGCCCGCATGACGGCTTCCAGTCCGCTGTGGGCGTCGAGTTTTTGATAAATGTTCTTGATGTGCCATTGGACCGTGCCTAGCGCAATCACCAACTGTCGCGCGATTTCTTGGTATGAATTGCCGGCAGCAATCAATCGCAAGATTTCTGCCTCGCGTTTGCTGAGTAATTGGGTAGAAGAGTCTGGATGGATTCCTTCAACTTGACTGGCGAGAATCCTTTGCAAATTCAGTGCATACTCTCCTACCTTGTCCATTTTGTTCTGGCTGACTTGAGACAACAGTGCCGCCATTGCCGCCCCTTCATCAATAAAGAGTCGAACATAGCCCTCTGGCTCGGCGAGCGTCAAGGCGCGTCTCAAAACCGAAAGTGCATCTGACGTCTCGCCAAACGATTGCAGCGCCAATGCCTGTACCGCGAGCATCTCAATCACGCGCCCCATACGTCCTGCCGATTCTGCCGAATGAATCAATCGCCGAAGCAATTGGTCTGCCTGTTCCGCCTGACCCTGAGCAAGCAACAATCGTGCGAGCACAAGGTACGGGAATTCGTTCTGGAAGGACAATGTACCATCTACACTCAATCCTGCTGTGTGTGCCCAGTTTTCCGCCGCCGCGAGATTCCCTTGCATGAGCCACAAGCGCGCCTGCCACGCTTCAACTTGCCAAGTATTACTGCCGCGCGCGACTCGCACTGCCTTGTCTACAAAGATACACGCAACATTCCAGTTTCCCAGGGCTTGCTCCAATCGTGCACGTGCAACATAGCCATCACGTCGAAACACAAAATCGCCGCCACGTTCGGCATACCTCAACCCTTGCTCGATTTGGCGCGCCGCCTGCTCCAAATCATTTTGCTCGCAAAGCAGGTCTCCTATGCCAATGTACTCGATGCCGGTCGCCGGTGGATTATGTGGCTCATCAACAACGCGTAGGGCTTGCTGATAAATCGCTGTGGCTCGGCGCAGTTGCCCTTGCATCATGAACAATTGCGCCAAATGATGCACCGCACTCATGTAAGCCGCCAGGTTGCCAGCGGTGTAGGAACAATCGCGTGCCTGAAAAAGCGCGGATACCGCTTCCCGCGCATGGCCGCTTAACAACTGCGCGTGCCCCAGAAAGAGCAACGCTTGACCCCGCTGATATGAATTCTCTTTTGCAATCTTTTCAAGCGCAGATTGACTAAACGAGATAGCGTCTGCAAGATTGCCGCGGAAACGCGCGACGAATGCTCTCAATATATCCAATGTCACAATCCATTCTTCAATTTTCCCAGTCTCCAGGTTTGACTTGCGGGATTCAATATGAGTCTCAAGCGATTGCAGATATGATTCAACCAAATCGAGTTGACCGGTAATCGCGAACGCCCAGGCCGCGTACACGCACAGGATGGGGTACGCACGAACCAACTCATCTGGAAATGCTCTGATCCAGTTCAGCAACTTGAAGATTTCGCTCTGATTCCATGCCGCGGACGCCACGCGCTCAATCAGGTTGCTGGCGATCTCATAATCCTTCGCTTGCAACGCATAGTGAATTGCCTCTTCCACCAAGCCACTGTCCTGACACCACTGCGCCGCGCGGCGATATAATTCTTTGGGGTGTTCCATCGTCATGCGATTCAGATGTTCGCGCAAGAAATCGGCGAAGAGATGATGGTAGCGAAACCAGCGTCTTTCGTCATCGAGCGGAACGAGAAACAGATTCGCTTGCACAAGCCATTCGAGCGTTGCCTGCCCATCGGACCGTCCCGTGATAGTGTCGCACAACGATCCCGTCAGACGTTCCAGAACGCAAGTCTTTAGCAAGAAATCCTGAATGTCTGCTGATTGCTGCAAGAGAACCTGTTCGGCGAGATAGTCGGCGATGTGATTGTGGGTGCCAGCAAATGCGCGAACGAAACTCGTCACATCTTGACAATTTCGCAATGAAAGTCCAGCCAGTTGCGTACTGGGGATCCACCCTTCCGTCTTGCTTTCAAGAATGGCAATCGTCTCTGGGGACAAGTTGAGTTGCATTAGATCGTTGAGGAAGACCGTCGTCTCGCTGAGGGTAAAGCGTAGATCGGCAGCGCGAAGTTCCAGCAGTTGACCACGCGCCCGCAATTGAGCGAGTGGCAACGGCGGGTCTGTTCGAGTGGAGATGACCAAGCGCATCTGCGGCGGCATATATTCGAGCAGAAAATTCAGAGCAGCGTGAATTTGTTGCGCCGTAATCAGATGATAGTCGTCGAAAATCAGAGTGAACGGGTCTGGAATTTCTACGGCGATTCTGGCGACCAATGCCGTCAGACAATCTTCCGTCAATTCGGAAGAGCACTCTGGGTTTGTATCATACGCTAATCCGAGTGGAACAAGCGCGGAGAGCAGATAGTTCCAAAAGCGCGTTAGATTATTTTCGCGTTCGCTGAGCGAAATCCAAGCCATGCGCGGCGAGTGACCGTTAGGGAGGTTGAGCCATTGACTCAGCAACGTCGTCTTGCCATAGCCCGCTGGCGCGGAGATCAAGGTCAGTTTTCGCGACGGGTTCTCGTCAAGCCGCTGCAACAGGCGCACGCGCGGGACGGAGCAGGTTGAAATATGTGGGACATGGAATTTAGTCGTCAGTACCAGTTGGTCCATTTCTGCCTCAGTTCGTCGAATGGCTAAATCACAAGATGATAAAGAATCTCACTCGTCCGTCTTCGCCTCGGTCTCTTACGATCCTTGATCTTCCGACAGTTCCCTGGGCTCGATTCGGTTAACGGAGATGAGAGTCAGATTCAGATCGCGCACTTTGGCGAGCAAGCCATGTAGTGCGGCTTGATCGGCAACGAGACCCGCGAGCATCGTGTCGCCCGAGTCGGTATGAGTCAGGGTCAAGCCATCGAACCAATCCGACCAGCGCAGGTCGAGATGCTCGCAGATACGGATTGCGTAATACGGATGATGAATGTCGTCGTCGTGATTTCGAGATATAGAATCTTTCGCCATAGTTCCGCCCTCCAGCGAATATCTATTGCCCGAGCAACAACAGCAGCGCGTTGAGCCGATTGCCGAGCGGGTGCGCGATCATCGGTCCCCAGACACGACCACGAAGATGAACGAGTATTCCCAAGGGAAGATTGATTACGAAACGTCGGACGAACATCGCCGGATTCCAGACGTGCCACAGATCCCAGAGGAGGTTGCTCAGGACAATGCCCCAGAATGCCCCAATCCTTTTCGTGATCTGGCTTTGGAGATAGCCCCGAAAGTAAATTTCCTCCGGCATCTCGACCCAACTCATCAGTGTTAGCGCAATCAAATTCAGCCATAAGTATTCGCGCGGCGGCGCTAGCAAACCCGGCTCCGTCCAGGCGCCCAATCCAATCAGCCAATCCTGAATCGGTTTCCATAACCCTTTTTGCAGGAACGTCATCTCCAGACCAAAGATCATGATCTGGATGCCGAACAAGATCAGGAACCCGCGCCAGTCGGTCCGCTGGAGCAGGAAGAGTGCCTTCCAATCTGTCGGCTGCTCAAGGCGCACGACGAGCCACAAATTCAAGACGAGTCCCAACCCGGCTGCCCAGGCGACAAAAGTGAATTCGGTTAGAAACCTTGCCTCGGATGATGGCAAGCCCAATCCGCTGTAGAACGATTGACCGGCGGAACGAAGCCACGGAGCAACCCGCACTACCAACATGAACAATGTCAGCAAGCTCCACGTGATTGCCACGTGAACCCAAAAGGGACTGGCGCGGAGCCAATCCAAGATGGTCGTGTTGATTTCTAACTTAATTTCAGTCTTGATCATTTTGGAAATACTCCCACTACCTGTGATCCATTCGCGTTCACAGTTTACAGACAAGCCAAACAAAGAGCATCCCTCGAAAGTCGTATTCGGGGTTTATTTGGTGGAGGAAAGCAAAAAGCTGCCAATTTCGGGGACAATCCAAAACTGACAGCCGATTTGACGAGGAGGATCTTTTTCTACAGCAAGCGCAACTCTCGTGCGCGCGCGACGCACTCAGTACGATTTTGCGCGTTCAACTTGCCAAAGATGTTGCTGAGGTGCTTTTTCACGGTTCCGGTCGCAAGCACCAGCTCTTCGGCGACCTCGTCATTCGATTTTCCCGCAGCAACAAGCCGCAACACTTCTAACTCGCGCTCGCTGAGCGGATCGATGAGCGGCTGTTTGGCAGTTATCGCAGCGCCCTCGGTCCGATCAAACTCAGAGAGGAGTCTGGCAACATACTGCGGCGCGATCCCGCGCGAGCCGGCATGGCGCAACAGATTTATCATCGGAGCGCCCTCGTCCAGAAAAGTGCGGACATAACCTTCTGACTCGGCATGGTCGAGCGCACGCGCAAGAGCCGCGAGAGCATGGGGCAGATCCCCTTTGGCTTGGCACGCGAGTGATTGGATCACCAGCGTCTCGATCACCCGTCCCATCCGCCCCACGGATTCTGCCGATTCCAGCAAGCGCGCCAGTAATTGCTCGGCTTCGCCGACCTTGCCTTGCGCCAGCAGGATGCGCGCAAAAGTCAGGTGGGCGAAATCATGCAGGAAATCAACCTTATTTTCGGCGACAAGTTCGCACGTCTCCAACCAATATCCTGCCGCAGCCAGATCTCCTTTTGCCACCTGCAAGCGCGCTTGCCAAGCTTGCAAGTAGGCGATGTCCGTCGAGCCGGGACAGGTTCGCGCGATCTGTTCGCCTTTTTGGGCAAACGCTAAAGCTTCGTCCAAATTACCTTGCGCTTGCGCCAACCGTGCGCGAGCAATGTAGGCGTCCCGCAGGAAAAAGATGTCGCCGCCCGTCTCGGCTAATTGCAGACCGTCTTGAACATAGCCGATAGCAGTTGCTAGGTCATTCCATTCACAGTACAACTGGCCCATGCCGCTCCGTTCGACGCCGACGAAAACTGGATGCTTTTGTTGCGCGACGAGCTCGATGGCTTGGTGGTAGATCGCCCTGGCTTCGCGCAACCGTCCCTGCAACACGCGCAATTGCGCCAGATGGTGGGAAGCATTGAGGCAAGCCGCAATGTGCCCGGAAGCGCGAGTCGTCTCGATAGCTTGGACCAGAATTCGATTCGCGACATCATCATTACCCGCGTAGAATTGCGCATGCCCGTGAAAGAGAAGCACGATGCCATATGCGCGCGCATTATCTTGATCTGTCTGTTCCAGCGCGCGTTGACTCAGGGCAATCGCCTTTGTCAGGTCTCCACTAAACCGTGCGATTACGGACCGGTAAATGTCCAGAGTGGTTGACAGGTAGACCGCCGTGGCGGGGTCTATTGCGCCATCAGAATTAGGATATAAAAACTTTTCGGCATGGCGTAGCCAGACTTGAGCCGAATCAAACTGACCGGCAACTGTCAAACTTGCCGCGTAGGCAATACAACTCTTCGGTTGCGAACGGAGTACTGGCGGTGGGATCGTTTTGAACCAACCCAACATCGTTCGAACTTCGCCGCGCCCCCACAGTTCACTCGCGATCTGATGGATGAGCCGGCGGGCGAGGTCATAATCTTGAGCCGCCAGGGCATGACGTACAGCTTCTTCGATTAATCCGTTCTGTTCAAACCATCTACTTGCCCGGCGGTGCAACTCAATCACGAGATGAGATTGGGTTTGCCGCAAATGGTTGCGAAGCAGATCAGCAAAGAGATGATGGTAACGATACCATCGCCGCTCGTCATCCAACGGCACGACAAACACATTCGCGCGTTCCAACTCCTCCAGAATCATCTGGCTGTTCAGTAAATTGTTCGTGGCGAGCTGATCTTCAGCCGTGCGCTCGACAACAGCGTCACACAGCGGACCGCTCATGCGATCCAGAATCGAGGTCTGGAGCAGAAACTTTCGGATTCGCTCTGGCTGCCGTTGGAGTACTTCTTCAGTCAAATAGTCCAAGATAAAACGGTGGTCCCCCGTGAACGCGGCAATAAAACTTGGGAGGTCTTGCCGTCCGCGCATCGAAAGCGCCGCCATCTGCAAGCCCGCGATCCATCCCTCAGTACGCTGCTCCAAAATCGAAATGTCTTCTGCGGAGAGATTCAATCCCATCGTTCGATTCAAAAAGGCAGCGGCTTCGTCATTCGTAAAGCGCAGATCGCCCGCGCGTAGTTCGACCAATTGGTTGCGGGCGCGGAGGCGCGCGAGCGGCAGAAGAGGGTCAGCGCGCGTGAGGATAACCAAATGCATTTGCGACGGCAAATGATCGAGCAGGTAACCCAGGGCTTCGTGAATCGGCGGAGAACTGATGATGTGATAATCATCGAGGACGAGCGCGAACGGAAAGCTGACTTTTCCCCAGTCGTTGATCAGAGCTGTCACGATGACCTTGACAGGCGGAGGTTCGAGGGACTGAAGCAGGGGCAAGGTCGTCTCGCAAATTTCCTCTTCGAGTTTTGTCAATGCCGCGATGACGTACGTGAAGAAACGCAGCGGGTCGTTATCATCGGTATCCAGCGAGAGCCAGGCGAGTGGAAAACCTTTCCCTTCATCGCTGGTGTGCCATTCCCCAAGCAATGTGGTCTTGCCAAATCCGGCAGGGGCAGAGATGAGGGTGAGGGAATAGGTGAGACCTTCAGTGAGCCGGGCGAGGAGACGCGGACGCGCTACCCGTTTGAGAGATACGGGTGGAATATGGAGCTTGGTTGCCAACAGAGAATTGCTCATAGCTTTCTCTTCCTGCCCCATTTTAATCCAAGCCGCATCAATGTCAAAACTAGGGATATGATTTTGGAGTTGCACATTGCGCCAATCGTTGACAAAGTGCGTTCGGGATTTGTCCTGCGTGCAAACGGCGGACCTTCAACTGGGTCTTCCAAGCCAGTACGCACGCGTATTAAAGAATAGGTCTCAATAATCACGACATCGTGTGCGCTGATGTAATCACGACATCGTGTGCACTTTAAAAGCCAATCGTAATCACGACATCGTGTGCGATTTGACCATACTTCCCTGTAACAGGAGGAAGTATGGAACCCGATACGA
>JACRMI010000183.1 GCA_016215025.1 Chloroflexota bacterium | reverse complement strand
CTATGAAACTGCAGAACCAGTACGTCCGGTACGCCCCGAGTTTCGTCGCTCTCATCGACGCCGCAAAGTGTGCACGATGTCTCTGGACTCAGCGCAGTTAACGAAATCAAAAAATTGAGCACGATGTCATTGGACACGACACTTAGGTTGTGACGAGTGGCGGGTGACGGGATGCGTGAGACGTGACACGTCACTTGCCACGTGTCGCTTGTCACGTCCCTATGCGCCTACCGCTGAATATTGCTTGATCGCTTGACGCCAAACAAAATTAAACAGGGCGTAAAGAACGCCGATCCAAAAAATTTGGAGTGCAAAGTTGAGCAGAATCTCTTCGGGCGGCAACTGATTCAGCAAGAGCAGAACCGGAAACGACAGCGTAAGTTGATATGGGAGAATCTGTGCAAGCGTTTGCGCCCAGAGGGGTAGAAGAGCCAATGGTACGAATGCGCCGTTGAGCAACATCGAAAAAGCCATGTCAAAGTTATAGATCGCCCACACGCGCGTCGTCCAAAACGCAATGAGCGTGATGGTGCTCTCCAACAGGAAACGAATTGCAAAGCCAAGTATAATCGCCGGTACGGCAAGCAAAAAACTCAATGCCGTGTAGGTGAGCGCCGGCTGAAACAGCATCACCAACACGATCCAGATCGGCACAAAGACCGTCATCTGTAAGACTTTGAATGCAATATTGGTCACCAAGATATTGGTCAATATTGGATGGACCGGCTGAATCAATTGGTTGGAGATTGTTCCATCCTGAATTTTAAAAGCCAAGTAATAGATTGTGATGGATGAAGTGAGGATGTCGATCGGCAACAAAGTCAAATAGTACGCCGCAAAGTTGGCGGCGGTCAATCCATTCACGCTGCCTTGCGCGTTGGCAATCGTAGTCCACACTGCCAGATACGTGATCGGCGAAACCATCCAGAACGCCAAATACATCAGCAGATTGGCGCGATACTGCCACTGCTCCGCCCAGTTCACGTACCAAAATCGTTTGTAGATATTTAGCATCAATTATGCTCCTGCGGGTTTACCGCAGAAACCCGTTTTCTGTGCCCGTTCTATTCGCCTTACACTTGAATTACAAGAAGACGGGTTTCTCAATCCTCACTCAATCATCAAGTGATTCCTCTTCATGAAACGCGCGCTCGATCACATCTTCGATGGGCGGGTCTTCAATCGTCAGGTCTTGCACCGCTTGTTCGGCGAGCAGTCGCGCGGTGATTTCCGGTGTATCGTCAGCTTTAACTTGGAGCAGAAACTTGCCTTCGACGTCACTGGGCATCAGAGTTCCGTACGCGCTCAAGTCGCACGGTTCGCAGCCCTTCAGCACGACGCCGATCAATTTGTACGGCGCAATCCGACGTGAGAGATCGCTCAAACGACCATCGTATTTTAATTGACCGTGATGAATGATGATGATGCGCTCGCATAGCGCGGTCACATCCGCCATGTAATGACTGGTGAGGATCATGGTCGCGCCCGTGCGCTGATTGTATTCTTTGAGAAAGGAACGAATGCGCGCCTGTGCGCCAATGTCCAAGCCAATCGTCGGCTCATCGAGGAAAAGGACCGACGGTCGATGCAAGAGCGCCGCCGCAAGTTCGCACTTCATGCGCTCGCCGAGCGATAGGTTGCGTACGGGCTTGCGCATGATCCGTCCAAGTTCTAGCAATTGATCCAACTCGGCGAACGTGTGCTGATACTGTTCATCGTCGATGCGATAGATCGCCTGATTGAGCAGAAACGAATCGGCTGCAGGAATATCCCAGGACAACCGATTGCGCTGCCCCATCACGAGCGTGATGGAACGCAAATAATCGTTACTGCGCTGCCAGGGAGTATAGCCAAGTATGTTGGCCTTGCCACCGGTGGGATGCAAAAGTCCCGATAACATTTTAAGCGTGGTGGTTTTGCCTGCGCCGTTCGGTCCGAGGAATCCGACGATTTCCCCGGCACCGATGCGAAAGCTTACGTTTTGCACCGCTTTGACATCTTTATAGGTGCGTTTGAAAAAACCGCGCACCGATGCGCTCAAGCCGCCTTCGCGGTCAGTGACGCGATAGGTCTTGCTCAAGTTCTCGACCACAATTGGAGCAGTTTCTTTCGCTGAGAGTTGGGTTGAGGGTGAGGTGGTGGAAACCGGTGCGGGCTTGCTTGGCGAGATCAGAGTCGTGCTACTAGGTGACATTACTTCCATCAGAATCTCCTGTAGAAATTCAACTGGTTGTGCGAAAAAGATACGACCAGACAATTCGTCTAGTCGTACGTTTGACCGGGAACAAGCGTTCTAGGCGATTATAGACCATAATGCCACAATGTGTCAATAATTAATTTGTTAAATTTTTCCATCCCGAAACCAAGCAACCTGCGAATAATAAAAAATCGAGACGTTTCCGCCTCGATTTAGTGAGATTGGATTGAGTTAGCAATGTGAATCGGCGCGGTCGTTTGCCAATACAACAGCAAAACCAATGACTCATCGCCAACAAGCGTGTCCCTCGCAAACGAATCGACTCGGCAGTCGCGCTTTTTCTTCGGGCGTCATGGCATCCTTTGAAAATGAAAAACCCGCACTGTTTGACGCAGTACGGGCGATTGGCTATACTCCTTGCGCCGATGCGTCGTGCACGCGCTTCGGTCATTGCCTCGGATGTGTTCAGCATCACGGGGCAGTTCTATCATATGCCAATCCTGAAGGGACCAAAAATGCGCGGCTTGTTCTTGTCGCTGAGTCGAGCGAGTAACGCGACCTTTAGTTCTCGCAGTTCTTCGCGCTCGTGAGGAAAAAGATACCGCTCGAAATTTGCTTCACGACCGAGGCGGATTGCTTTGTCGATGAGTTCTTCGTCCGTCATAGACGAGAACCGTGCGGCTATGTCTTCATTAGATAGCCGCTGGTGAGTCAATATTGCCAAGCATCCTCCTTTGCTAACATCGAGCCGCGAAGGCGATTGGCTTGTTGCGGGAGACCATGACACGCCCAGGTACGCCCTCTACGTTGAGTAAGCAGATGCGTCCAACGTTGCCCGAATCGAGACTTTTAAGGAGAGAGGCGAGAGTGGCGCTGCTCGCCTCTCTCAGACTCAAATAGAAGTGACGTTTGGAGGTGGTGAGTCTACCAGATAAGAGCGCGTCGCTAGAGATTTTGATACAATTTTGGAAATCAACACCATAATTCGTTAGTGTGGTTTTTGCCTCGTAATCTCAGGAATTGCTTCTACGAAGAAGAGGGAGAAATAGGCGGGTAGTGATGCCCGCCCGAAGGAGGAGAAGAAGAGCGCCTATGCGTAGCCGACGCTCTCATATTAAAGGAGCGTGGCATCGCGTCATCTGATACGCGCGGCTTGTGACCGCGCGCCGTGAGTGCTAGAATCAAGCCGTTACCCATTCCTCCGCGTTTGGGAGTTTGCCCCTGCGTCTAAAATGAGTAGGAATAGGTAAATACTCCAAGCGTATGCAATTGCACGGAGGTCTTCATTGGGACTTGACTCTCCCCTCGCTGGAGGGTGTATAACATTGGCACAGTAAACTCCGGAGTAAACAATGTTCAAAATCGGCGATTTTTCAAAACTGTCTCAGTTGTCGGTCAAGACATTGCGTTACTACGACGAACTAGGTCTCCTCAAACCGGTTGAGGTAGACCGCTTTACCGGCTATCGCTACTACTCCGCCGACCAACTGCCGCGCCTCAATCGCATTCTCGCGCTCAAAGACCTGGGACTATCATTGGAGCAAATCGCTTCCCTACTCGACGATGATCTACCCGCCGCGCAAATCCGCGGAATGCTGCGGCTCAAACAGAGCGAGATGCGCGAACGAGTGAAGGAAGAACAAGCCCGGCTGGCGCGAGTGGAAGCGCGACTGAGACAAATCGAACAGGAGGGCAAAATGCCAACGTACGAAGTCGTCATCAAAAAAGTCCCGACGCTGCGCGTTGCATCACTGCGCGGCATCATTCCGAGTTTTTCAGAACAAGGCGAAATGTGGAACGAGCTAGAGACGTATCTCGGTCAACAACGTATCAAACCCATCGGACCATGCCTGACGCTGTACCACGACACCGAATACAAAGATCACGATGTGGACGCCGAAGTGTCTGAGCCGGTGGAGGCATCGGTGCGCAGCAACTCGGCGCGCATCAAGGTCTATGATTTGCCCGCTGTCGAGTCGATGGCGAGCACCGTGCATCATGGACCTTTCAATACGCTGAGCCAAGCGTACAACGCACTGATGCAGTGGATTCAGACGAACGGCTATCGCATCTGCGGACCCGACCGCGAAATCTACGTGAAAGCGAACGAACCACCACGCCAAGACGATCCGTCCTATGTAACCGAAATTCAAATCCCGGTCGAAAAAGTGTAACTTGGTGCAAGAGTGAGATAGTGCGATGGTGCATTAGTCAAACCACCCAACTATCTCACTCTCTCACTACCGCACTATCGTACTATCTGAAAGAGATTGCTGTAATCGTCGGTCCATAGTCGAAAGCGATTGGTGTCCACGTTGCGCGGTTGTACGCGCGTGGCGATGGTTGGCTCGACGAGAAACTTTTGATTACGCGTTAACAACATCCACGTCGATAGAGCAGTCCGGTCGCCATCGGGCTGGGTCTCGACAAGCGCAGCCGACAAACCCATTTCATCCGCCAGCCGATAGACCACCGGGCGCAGATCGAGATAATTGTTGCTGATGTGAAGCGCCAGCACGCCGTCGGATTGCAGATGCTGCAAGTACACGGCGAACGCCTCGCGAGTGACCAGATGCACAGGGATAGAATCGCCGGTGAAGGTATCCAGCACGAGCACATCGAAATGCTGCGCTTGTCCATCTGCTAATTCCTTTTCAAGCGAGATGCGCGCATCGCCGGGTACGATTTGAACTTGGCCACGCGCATCCTTCAGAAAACTAAAATAGCCACCCGCGCCCGACGCCAGACGAATCACCTCTGGGTTGATTTCATAAAATCGAATCACATCTCCGGGTTGTGTATAGGCAGCGAGAATACCAATGCCTAAACCAAGCACGCCGATTCGCAGCGGTGCCGGTCGCGTGGACGCATTTAAGAGCGTCAAGCCGATACCGCTCTTTTCGGTGTAGTACATCGTCGGCAAATTGCGCCGTTCGGGTTGGACAAATTGAAATCCGTGCGAGGTCGCGCCATGTGCAAGCCGGAACGCGCGTTGGTCGGGCTGATCGAGATTCATCTGGTCCACACGCAATGTTCCATAGAAATTGCGCGAAGATTCCACTGCATCGACGGTTGCGGATTTAAGATAGAAAATGAAAACACCGGTCGTCAGTACCAGCGCGCCCGCGATCAGAGTCAGATTCAATCGCATCCTCTGAAAACCTAGCACCTGTCGATTCCGCCAAGTGACCCATATCAGCAACAGCGCACAAAGAATTAAACCCAGTGGAAGTTCCCAGTATCCTTTGAATCCGAGCGGCGCAATCAGACTCACTGCAATTCCGCCGACTGCACCTCCAAGCGAGATCATCAAATAAAACGAAGTGAGATAGCGCGCATGTGGTTTCAAGCGTACCAATTCGCCGTGACAAATCATGCAGCAGACAAAGAGCAAGCCAGCATACGCCGCGATTTGAACGAACGGCGAAACAGTCGGACCGACGGCGAGAACGGCAGCGACAATGGCGCTGAGAATAAAGAATGCAAAAGTGAATAGTGTCCGCGCATACCAGCGGTCGCTATCAAACGTGAGCACAAACGTCAAAAGATAGAGCGTCAGCGGCAGCACCCACAAGAAAGGAATGACGGCGATTTCTTGCGTGATCTGATTCGTCGTCGCGAGCAAGAGCGCGGAAGCACAGGCAGGCAGCACAAGCCATAGCACGCGCGCGGCAGTACTTGGAGTCGAGTCTACTTCGATTGAGAATGCTGTTGGTTCAGGATCAACGTGCGACGTACGACCGCTTCGGAACGCGTTCAGAATCGCAAGCGCGGCGAACACCATATAGCCAATTGCCCACGTCTGCCCTTGTGCCGTAAGGGTAAGCGTGGGTTCGATCAACACGGGATAGCTCACCAAAGCCAGCAACGAGCCAAGATTCGACAGCGCATAAAGTCGATATGACGAATGCGCTGGATAGGTACGACTGAACCACGCTTGCATCAACGGACCATTCGTCGCCAGAATAAAGTACGGCAAGCCGACCGAGACCAGCAGAATCTTGAAAATATCGCCGATGGGAGAATCGCTGCTTGACGGTCGCCACGAAATGTCCGGCGTGATGGGCGCGCTCCATTGCAAGCCGGTCACCAGCAACGCGACCAGCGAAACGCCAACAAAAATTGAATGGACTTGGACTTGTCTGCGCGAATCAAACTTGGCGATGAGCCAGTAAGCATACGCATACCCCGCCGTGAGCAGCGCCTGAAAGAAAAGCAACGAGATAGACCAAACCGCTGGTGTTCCTCCAAACCATGGAAGAATGTACTTGCTCACCAGCGGCTGTACGAGAAAGAGCAGAAACGCGGAGAGAAAAACAGCAAACGAAAAATTGATCATCGACGATTCAGATCAGGGCAATGGCGGCGGCGGCGTTCCGCGACCTGGTGGAATGCTTTCGCCATCCGGCAAATTGCGGAGATAGCGACACGGCTCGAATCGGACATCGCTCCACACGAATCCTTCCGCTTCAAACGTCGGAATATCGACGATCCAACGCTTTTGCCCATTCTCTAATCGATAGATGTGCGGACTGTCGCTACATTTCAGCAGAACGTACAGCGGCTTGCCTTTTTCGAAATCGCCTAAGAATCCTGGCTCGACGGTGTGAACATTTTCCCACTGATAATTGAAATGTTGGAATGCTTCCAGACTCGTGATCCAGTGAAAAGCCCCATCGCGATAAACCCACACATCGGGGCTATTGTTTTCGCGCACGAGCAATCCATTCGAAATGATGAGCGACGCGCTGCTGGGAATAGATCGGGCGAGTGCGACGCCATTCGCATTGATTGGAATGTTGATTAGAACGATTGCGATCAATACACCGATCACCAATCGCGCCATCAACGTTGCGGCATGCGATGAATTGATCGGCATCGAATCGACCATCGGCTCTGGCTCTGGTTCCTGAATCGATTCAACCTGTGGTACTGGGACTTTGGGAACGGGTGTCGCGACTTGGGCTGGCTCTGGCTCGATTGGTTTTATTTGTGCACGTGCTTCGATTCGTTTGGTCACCTCATCGGCAAGCAAATCGATCAACGCATCGAGTCGTGAATGCTCTGTGTCTCTCATCGCTTACCTCACCGTAAAGAAACCAAGAATTTCGCCGATGCTCGCGACGATGTTCGTGTAAAAGTTGCCGCCGAGTTGTCGAAACAATTCGAATTTCATGCTCGGCGCGCCGACGAACGGACGCAATGTCCACGCAACCTGGCTTCCGACGAACGCATACACCACGATCCACAATTGAACGACGATCTGACGAGCGCGTGCGCCATCGCTGCCGCCACTTGCCGACACGAGGCTCATCCCTTGAATGAGAAAGATTACGCCGACGATGCCCGCGACCGTAAAGACGCCCACGTTGAGCAGTTTAAAGAATTGATAGTTGCTGCTCGTGAGAAGAAAAAACAAAACGATAGGCGCAAAACTGAGAAGGACAACGGCAGTGACGGTGATCGCCGTCAGCATTAGCGCAACATTCTGGCTCAGCGATTGATTCGAGCCAAAGATCAAATTGAAGAAATACAGCGTCGGCGCGCAGACGATCAATGTAGCGAGGAAGAGTAACGGAAGTTTGAAGCCGGAGCTGAGCGCCTGCCACAAGCTATGCGTCGATCCCATTACTGCGCCATACAGCGCGAGGAACACAATGCTCGAAATGAACATCGCGCGCATCTTTTCGCTCAGCCCTTTGCCTTGACGAATCTCGTCAAAGAACAAGTGTCGATCACGCAGGATCGACTCGATGATGGTCAAACTCGACATTGAACATGACCTCCTTGAAAGTAGAACGATTTTCCAAATTGTCCATTCACCATCGCAACGTTGGCAATACAGCGGTGACGATGGACAAGCCCCAGAAGAAAACCCACAATACAATAGCGTACCGTCGATGAGGAAAACGTAAAAGAGGAATCAGAATGGCAACGCCTGCAATAATGGCGAACGTCAGCGGCGACAACATCTCACGCCATTGATCGGCGGTCCCGTCGGGCGCAAAAACGACCCAGCGCAGGATGAGTGTGAATAGCACAGGCAACGCCGCGGCAGCAATTCCTTCCCACACGCCCCAGCCCGCATGAGTCGTGTGTAATTCCAACGTGGCTTGCTCAACCCCAAACCCGCGCGCCGCTTCCATTAACGCGTCGTCTTCATTCAATCCACGCGCACGTGCGGCAGCTACGGCTTCTTCCAAATGACCGCGAATCTCTTCCAGCACTTCATTTTCCGCTTCCGCTTCGAGATTCAGCTTCGGTTGAATTTGCTTGAGCACATCGTCGATGGTCATTGATAATATTTCCAGACCCTAGCGCGTTCTTCGTTTCATCGTTGTATCGTTGAACGACGCAACGAACCAACGAATTAATGAAGAAATCGTTGGGTATTGGCTCCTATTCGCTCAGCCCCAGCAATCGTTCCATGCTCAAACTGAACGCTTGCCATTGTTCGAGTTCCGCTGCAAGCCGGCGTTTGCCTTCGGCGGTTGGCACGTATACTTTGCGGCGACGCGTTCCGCGCTTGCCTTCCCACTCACTGCGGACGAGTCCATCACGTTCCATTTGATGCAGACGCGGATAGATCAATCCTTCTTTGAATTGAAACGAGCCTTGGCTGCGCAACTCCAACGCGCGTGCGATTTGATATCCATGCATCGGCTCACCCGAGTCGATCAACAATTTCAGAATTGCCAGAGTGGTCGTGCCCTTGCGCATTTGATCGAGGTTTTCCATTGGGTGTATGTTTCCTTTGTCGCTACGAGAAACCTGTTTTCTCGAACGCGTCTCAAATTCAATACCTTAGCCGAAATGAGGTTTGTTGACACGCGGTTTCACTTTAACCCCACTGACTGAAGAAAACACGGAAACCTTTATTTATTTTCTCCGTGTTTCCCGCGAATGCGTCGATATTGACTTTGGATCTATGCTATCGTCCCTGCATTTCTCGTTGGCTAGTAAGCAAAAACAAGATGCCCACAATAAGGAAGGGTACGCCATAAATGAGCACCGATAGAAAACTGAGAGCACCAAGCCCAAAATAAAAAGAAGATAGAAAAGCTGCAACACTTTGCCCCAGAGCGCCCATGATGACGACGACGCCACCAACTTTTTCCCATCGCCAGGCAGCGAAAGAACTCACGATGGTCAGCACAAGTAACACCAAGAGAGGCACGGCTGCTAGGTGTGTCCCGTCTTCATTTGTAAACTCTAGAAACAGGATCAACAGAAACACACTGCTAGTTACGATGCTGGACTAAGGTGGACCCCTTTGTCAAGACACTGACGGAGGCATATTTCAGATAGAAAATCCTCCTTGGGTAAAAGATGACTTTGCCGTGCAGCTGTAGCCGTAGTCGTCGGGGTTGTGGATGCTGTGGGCAACTGGGTTTCAGTTG
>JACRMI010000182.1 GCA_016215025.1 Chloroflexota bacterium | reverse complement strand
TTTGACAAATGTTTCAATTTCGGCGAGCATAAAAACACCTCCTGGGAGTGAGAATGAGTTGGAGTCGAGTCCTCTCATTCTACTCGCAGGAGGCACAGGTGCGCTCACAGGGAGTGGAACTGGTTAAGATAAGTGTTCGACGATTGGCAGATTCATCCAGCCCGACAGCATCATCCCAGACTTTTACAACCCACAGTACCTGAACCGCTACTCCTACGTCCGCAACAATCCGGTGCGCTACACAGATCCGACGGGACATTGTCCATGTGCAGCTTTGGCAGTCCTTGTCTCACCTGTTGGAATTGTCCTTATGGGTGCAATTGCGGTTACGACGGTAGCCAGTTACCAACTTAATTTTGCACCCAACGCAGCCGAAAATCGTCAAGCAATTACCAATGGAATAAACGACATTCTTGCTACTCGTAGCATCGACAGGCAGGGTGTACCACAAGGCAAAGTTGAGCAAAAACAAATGCCTAAAGTTACGCCGTCACAAGTGAACCCAGCACCACCAAGTCAGAATCAAACTCCCAAATTGCCTAATGGAGACAATGGTGGGACATCATGGGATAATCTCCCCGATTGGGCAACAAAGATTTTGATTGGTGCGAATGTTATAAGAGTTGGTGCAAGAATATTCCAAAAATTCTTAACGGGTCAATCTCCTGAAGATTCGGTTTACGACCCAAAGCCTAAGGATGCACCGACTTCGACAAATTCTTGCGGTGGCACAGGAACACTCTGTTGTTCGGAAAACCCATCAGAAACAGACGTCATAAAATCAGCTTTGCCAATAGAGCAGCCATCAGAAGACGAGGATTTGCAGGGACCAGATTAATTAGATGGAGACGAGTGGTTTGTTGCTCGGAGGATTGAGCACTTTATACAAAGGTGAGATGCCAATATGTTTAATTCGTCTTTTCCGGGTTTGTTGGAAAGTGTAACTGCAGAGGTTTTCATGGCAACTTTACTCTCTTGGTGTCACCGACGATGGAATGTCAGAGAGCTTGCCCATGCCATATTTGTTGGTCTACTATATATGGGTCTTATCGGGAATGGTTACAACATTCTGACTGATCTGACTCATTCATTTCCGCAGCAATTTACATGGACTTCAGCAACTGTTACTTCAATGGCAATTATGGCTATTTGCGTAGGTATTGGTGTCTTACTTGATAGAGTCCTATCGCGTGTTTGGAGGTAGTATTGGCATAAAGCAAGAGTCATAGAGCTAGACAATCGGAATTCTTTGGGTAGAGACTAGGTTTCTATCCTTCAGAAAACGAAGTCTCTCTATTTCTACGGAATCGCCAGCACACCTTCTATTGGATACATAAACGAACTCTGTCGAAGAGAGTGGACAGGTCTGTGCTCGTCCGATTGTCCGATAGCGTCCGTTGCCCATCCGTTTTCATCCCCCATTTACAAATCCCCTTCGCTCGCGGAGAACAACGGACGTAATGGGATTGAACGGACAAACCAGATCGCGCGCGTCCGTTCAATCCGTTCTTGTCCGTTGGCTTTTTCGCGCTTCCCAGGAATTGTGTTACAATGCTGCTGCCGTTGAATCGCCCGATTCAGCAGGGTTGCGTTCGGTCAGGCGGCACGCATCCGTTTGAGTATGGATCGCTTCTTGTACAACGTGTCTTGAAACTTGAAACCTGCAACCTGAAACTTGTGCCCTGTAACCTTTCTTAACCTCCCACGTATATCATAGCGAGAGGAAAACGTTGGAAGAGCTGTTGCTCGTAAACCGCGCACGACGCGGCGACCAAAATGCATTCGCCGAACTTGTCGAGCACTACCAAACGCCCGTGTACAATCTGGCGTATCGAATGTTGGGCAATGCCAATGATGCGGAAGATGCCGCGCAGGAAACCTTTCTGCGCGCATACACGCAGCTCAAGAGCTTTCACGTCGATCAGAAATTTGCGACGTGGTTGCTCTCGATTGCGGCGCACTATTGCATCGACCGACTCCGGCGCAAGCGATTCCTGTGGCTATCAATAGAAGACGATGCCATCGGCGAATCGCTGGCGAGCGATGCGCCACAGCCAGATGACGAAGCGCTCAAGCACGAAAACGAGCGCGAGGTCGAGCGGTTGCTGGAGCATTTGTCGCCCCCGAATCGATTGATTGTCGTGCTGAAATACTGGTACGATCAGTCGGTCGAAGAGATTTCGCGGACGACGGGCGACTCGGTCAGCTCGGTCAAAGTCAAATTGCACCGGGCACGGCAAGCGTTAGCACGTGAGTTAGACACTGCCAACGGACGAACGCACGCTCATGCAGCGCGAGTGGCATGAAGGAGAACTAGCCATGCGAAATGAAAAATTGTTCACGATGGTTACGCCCCGCGCGGGATTTACGTCTCGCGTAATGGCGCGCATCGCCGAACACGAACGCGCCAAGGCGCGGCGACGAGCAATGATCGGATCCGCTTTGCTCATCGGCTTTGCCTTGATCGTGTTAGCGCTCATCGTGCTGTGGCTCGTTTCTTGGATTGCCGTATTCGTTACCACGCCTCAACTCATCGTATCAATCCTCAATGCTTTGGGCACGATCCTTTTCTGGGGTGGCATTGCGATGAATGGCGTGACCAGCGCGGCCGAACTCATCGCCAAGAACATTGGCATTCCGCAACTGTTCGGTTTGGCGATGACGGTGTGTGCTCTGACCGCGGTGTGGTTCCGCGTGGTCGCTGGACCTTCGTTTTCTTCTCATGCAACGAACTTGGGAGGTTCATCATGAAACGCGTATTAGGAATTTTGATCGGGATACTCGTGTTTGCCTTTGCGGCAACGCCCGCGATGGCGCAAAGTCCACGCGGTGATCGATTCTGCATGGGCGGGAGCACCATCGTCGGTGCGGAAGAAAATCCCGACAATGTATTGCTCTTTGGCTGTGGCGCGCGAATTCAGAAAGGCGCGCAGGTCGATCGCGATGTGGTATCGTTTGGCGGCGATGTCGTCTTGGAAGAATCGACTCGGGTCCAGCGTGATGTGGTCATCTTCGGCGGCGATCTAAAAGTGGGCGGAACGATTGATCGCGATATTACGGTCTTTGGCGGTCGAGTAACCCTCGATTCTACGGCCGTGGTCAAGGGGAATGTCCTCACCTTCGGTGGTGGGGTCGATAAAAAAGAAGGCGCAACCGTGAGCGGTCAAGTGATGCGCAATGGGAGTGGAACCATGCCGCGTGTTGGTGTCGCGCCAGTCCCACCGGTGCGCTGGAATTGGTTCGGCGATCTGTTCTGGGGCTTTGTGCAGGGATTTTTCACGATGGTCGGTCTGGCCGCGTTGGGCGCGTTGATTCTGGTGTTCATGCCGAATCACTTGAAGCAGGTCAGCACGGTTGCCGAACAATCGGCGCTGCCGAGCTTAGGCGTCGGCTGTTTGACCTGGCTGGTCGCGCCGCCGCTGATGATTCTGTTCATCGTCACCTGCTTGGGCATTCCGCTCTCGGCCATCCTGGGAATCCTTTTGGTTGCCGCATCGGCGTTCGGCTGGATTGCCATCGCGATCTTGCTCGGTGATCGATTGCTGAATGCACTCAAGGTCAAGAACATCGTTCCGATCCTGTCGATGGTGGTTGGGTTGGTGGTACTGTGGCTCATCTCGGCGGTGCCGTTCCTGGGTTGGCTGATCGGTTTACTGATCGCAACCTTGGCAGTTGGCGCAGTCGTTCTCACGCGCTTTGGGACGCGACCGTTTCCAATACCGCCCGCGCCGACCAGCACATCGCCGGTGCCGGTGACGCCAAGCCCGGTGGTTCCAAGCGAACCCGCGCCGCAAGCGACAGACGATCCAAGCGCATCGATATAAGCTTGATGGGATACACAGACCTTCCAGGTTGCTTCGGCTCCGAAGGAGCCGCAAAACCTGGAAGGTCTTTTTTTACAATTTGTCCACTGTCATGCTGAGCGGAGCGAAGCATCTTGTTACCGGCGAAACGAGACCCTTCGCTCAGGTGACCTCGCTGAGTAGTTATTTTTTTTATAATTTGACCTCTTGCCTGGTTGTCGTATCATAGTCTCAAATATTTTACTTGAGGTGACACATGGCTCACTTGACGATTATGCACACCAACGACGTACATGGACGACTGATGCAGTTAGCGCGAATTGCGACGCTGGCAAAACGAATTCGCCGCGAGGCAGAATCGCGCGAGAGTTACTGCGCGTTGCTCGATGCTGGCGACATTGAAGACCCATCGTTGTTTGAGAGCAGCATGACGAAAGGCAGCGCGGCGATGGCGTTGTTGCGTGCGGCGGGCTATAACCATGCCGTGCTTGGCAATGCATCGACGGTGCGCTATGGTCCGCAAATCGTACCCGAACTTGTCGAGCGATTTGGCAAACGGTTGTTGTGCGCGAACATGTTCGATCCGAACACGGATCGTTTGTGGCAAGGTCTAGAGCCATTCACGATTGAGACGTTAGGCGAAATCAAGGTTGCCATTATTGGCATGACTGCGCCCATGTCGATCTATTCCGTTTTCGATGTTCGCATGGTTGATCCAGTGACGATTCTGCCCGGCTTGATTGCACAGGTGCGTGCGGGTGGCGCTCAAATCGTGATTCTGCTTTCGCATCTCGGTTCCCCAGACGACCAGAAGGTTGCAGAACAAGTGACAGGCATCGATTTGATTATCGGCGGGCATGACCACCAAGAAATCTATCCACCCAAGAATGTCAACGGCACGCTTATCGTGCAGACCGGAGACTATGGACGATTCCTGGGACGACTCGACCTAGAAATCGATACGGCGACCGGCAAGGTAACAAACTATGACGGCAAGCTACTCCCAGTGAGCGAAGATATCCCACTCGATGCGGATGTGATGAAGGCGTACGCAACCGAGCAGGAACGCGTGCATCAAATGACACTGCGTGTGATTGGCGAGCTGCGCGCGCCGATTGATTTTTCTGAGGAGCATCAATGTGCGGCGGGTGATTTGATGGCGGATGCATTGTTGGAGCGAGTTCGAGGCGCAGAAATCGCATTGGCGCTAGCGGGGCATTGGCGCGGTGGCTTGGAAGCGGGGACGGTTACGTTTGGTCAGTTGAATGACGCGATCCGTTCTTCGGCGAACCCAGCCCGAACGGAATTGACCGGTGAGCAGATCATGCAATTTTTATGCAACGCGCTCAAGCTGGAGAATATGGCGCGCCAACTCAGTCCCTTGCGTGGTGTTGCCGTCGGAATGCCGCATGTGGCTGGGATGACGGTTCGCTATGATGCGGCGTCGCGTCAAGTTGTTGATGTGCGAGTAGGCGACGAATCGTTACAGTTCAATCGCAAGTATGTTGTAGCCGCAACGGATTTAGAGTTCTTCGATTTGGTCGGCTATCTCGTTATTCCGCAAGAACAGATCACGTACGAAGTGCCGACGATCCTGCCTGAGGTGATAGAAGACTATATCGCGCATCATTCGCCGCTGGACGCGCCCAAAAGCGGGAGAATAGTAGCTGATCCGTGACTGCAAGCGCATCGATTTACAGTCCGAAAGCAATGCGGCTTGGTGGTGTTTCCGTTCGTTCTACTCACATGTGGGGCGGTGTGGAGTGGGTCTCATAAATCATGGCGTTGGCGAAGATGTAGGAAGGCGAGCAAGCCAACGGGCAAAGGCATCCAAAACGCCAAGGTTCGCGACACGATCAGGCCGACGACCGCAACGTCCGGCGCGAGACCGAGCGCGCGCGATAGAATCGCAAAGCCCGTGCCCATGATGGCGACTTCGCCCAGCACAGCACTTGTCGAGCTGAGTAAGCTCGTCGTCGTGTAGAGCAACAGCAAGACGCCCGGCGCAATCGCTTGATCGAGCGCGAGAAACGAAAAGTACAACGCCACACTGCCGCCGCCGTAACGCAACCCGTTCATGAGAAAGGATAGTGCAACCAGATGCGGGCGACACCGCGCAGCATTCATCCCCAAATAAAAATCGTCGAGTGAATGTTCGACCCGTTCGGGCGTGTAAATCGACCGATGGAAAAAACGTTGGAAAACGGTATCGCCTGCGCGCGCCAATCCATGCACGAGTCGTTCCATACCGGGGCGGTTGCGAATCACAAAGATTGCACCTATCGCCAGGGGTATCGTTCCAACCGCAAATCCAACCGCCAGGTCGTTTGCAAAGCTGCTGGTTTCACGGCTCGCGATGGTTACGATGCCGACCACAAAAATGATGAGACCGATGACGAGTCCGATAATGTCTTCGATCAGATAGATCGCGGCGACGGAACCGGTTGTGACGTGATGCTTGAGCAAAAAGACGAGCCGCACGACCATGCCGGGTGCGCCGCCGGTAGAAAATACGCGATTAAGCGCCGCGCCCGCAAAGAACGCTTCGGTCATTTCAAAGTAGGGAACCGGTCGATCAAACAAACGTGCCAGCGCGACCGTTGAACCGGAGCTGGCAAAATAGCGCAGCATTTCCGCGCCAAGTGCAATCAGAAGGTAAACGGGTTGAGCATTGCTTACCAAGATGCCGACCTTATTGAATCCGGTGAGATGTGGAATGAAAAGAAAGACGGCCAGCGCGAGGAGCGCAAGATAAACAAGCTGACGACGAGAAACTAGTTTGTGAGTGGTCATTCGCTTACAAAATACTCGAAATTGAGACCGTAGTATACGCAAAAAGCGGTAGATGGGAAATTGGGGACTGGATAATTGAAACAGCCGAAAGGTGATACCTTTCGGCTGTTTTCCATCCGCTATCGTAGTGGCAGTGGGATTTGTCACAAGTTCACTAGAATCACCAGAATCGCAATGCCACTCGCGAGTAGACTGAATCCAATCACAACATTGTGTCGCTCGCGCTTTTGCTCCGATGGAGGACCGAAGCTTGGCTCGGGTTGGCGCAAATAATCGGGTATTCGCTCACGATGGTAAGGACCATGCAGTTCTCCTCGAAACATGGCTGTCTTCTCTAATGACGATTCACAATGAGATGCCGTTGGAACCAATCGGACAAATCGGCTGCGTTTTTCGACCTGAGCATCTCTGAGTGACGCTCGATGTAATCTGTTGCTTCGTCGACACGAACCGATGCAAGCCCTTGCATTCCAGGTAAGTACGTACCCGTCATACGATCGAAATCGTTCGCTTCATTCATAGTTTTCGACAATGCTTCAGGATGCCGTTGGATCCAATCAGACAGGTCCGCCGGGACTCTTGCTTTAAGCAACTCGGGATGACGCTCAATGTAATCCGTCGCTTTGGCTGCACTTGCCGCTTCCGGTAGATGGCGTTGAGCAAAATCCAGCAATTCGACCGATGCCTGCGATTGGATCACCTCGGGGTGTCGCTGCAGATAATCCATTGCCACTCCGCCCGTCACCGGAATGGCGGCATTTGGATGACGCTGAAAGTAATCCGTCAAGTCCACGCCGGTAAATTGAATTACTCCGGCGGCAATCGCCAGCAACGCAATCGCCGCAATTATGACGCTCAATCGTTTGTTCGACATTTTGTCCTCCTCTATTTCGGGTGTGTCGCCGTTCTTTTGGCGTCCCGATCCTTTGACTAGACTATAACAGGTCAGCGTCCCTCAGCGTCTATTTAGCGTCTTTTCTGGGGTATTGCAATAAATTTTTCCTGATGCTATACTTGCGCCCATAAATTCTTGCGTTCAAATGTCTGAAGTAAAATTCGTGCTTGAAGTGAGGTTGCTTGGGCAATTTGATGTGCGTCGAGATGGCGCGACGATAGCGATTCCGTCACGCGCGGCTCAAGCGTTCCTCGCTTACCTCCTGCTCTCCATCGGCACAACGCACCGCCGCGAAAAACTTGCTGGACTCTTCTGGCCCGATACGACTGAAGAAACCGCGCGGAAGAATCTCCGCAACGAATTGTGGCGTCTCCGCAAAACAATCGAAACGGAAACGCCAAGCAAAAATTCTGCTTCGTATTTCCTCATCGATGAAATCTCCATTGGCTTTAATGCAGCATCAGACTATTGGCTCGATGTGTCGGTCGTACAAGCACCGTTGGCGAAACAAGTCTCTGTCGATGAATTTGTCGAAACGCTGTCGCATTATCGCGGTGAGCTTTTGCCCGGTCTGTACGATGATTGGGTGATGCTCGAACGCGAGCGAGTGCGCGCGGTCTTTGAGCAAAAGATAGCGCGACTCTTGGAGTTGCTGGTCGAAGAAAAACGTTGGCAAGAAACTTTGGATTGGGGCGAACGGTGGATTTCGTTCGGACAAACCCCAGAGCCAGCGTATCGCGCGTTGATGCTCGCGCATAACGCAAAAGGGGACAAGGCAAAAGTTGCATTGACCTATCAGCGTTGTGCCACGGCGTTACAAAGTGATTTGGGTGTCAATCCGTCCAAGGAAACACAATCATTGTTCGAACAATTGACGAAAGATGAAATCACCTCCCCGCTCACAATTCCAGCCGAGTCTAAATCGCCTGTATCAACGGAGCCGTCAAAGTTAACGAATCTTCCCGTGCCGTTGACCAGCTTCATCGGACGTGAAAAAGAAATCGCCGCGATTATGCGATTGCTGAACAAACATCGCTTGGTAACTCTGACAGGTCCCGGCGGCGTCGGTAAAACCCGGCTAGCCATCCAAACCGCGAAGGATTCAGTTGAGAAATTCAAAGACGGTGTGTGGTGGATCGATTTCGCGCCGCTATCCGACGAAAATCTCATTGCGCAAGTCGTAGCCCAGGCGTTGGATGTCCGCGAGTCACCGAATCAGCCGCTCATCGAATCGTTGAAAAATTATTTACGCGAGAAACAATTGCTGCTAGTACTCGACAACTGTGAACACCTCATTAGCGCATCCGCCCAACTCACCCATGATCTACTCACGCATTGTGTCAACTTGCGAATCCTTGCAACTAGTCGTGAGCAATTAGGCGTCATGGGCGAGATACTGTATCAAGTCCCCACTTTGTCGGTACCTGAGCCACAACCTCCAACGCTGACAGATTTATTGATGGAGTACGAGAGCGTTCGCCTCTTTGTCGAGCGTGCTAGTGCGGTCAAATCGGATTTTGCGCTGACGGAGCAGAACGCTGCGGCGGTGCTCAAAGTTTGCCGGCAATTAGATGGAATTCCGCTCGCGCTGGAACTCGCCGCCGCACGAACCAAGTTGTTGACCGTTGAACATATTGCCGAACGATTGAATGATCGTTTCCATCTACTCACGCAGGGTAGTCGCACGGCGTTGCCGCGTCAACAGACTTTGCGCGCGGCGATTGATTGGAGTTACGATCTACTTTCCACGGAGGCGCGTATTCTCTTTCAACGCTTGTCGATATTTGCGGGAGGTTTCACTCTGGCAGCGACGGAAGGAATCTGTTCAGACACGCCTCTCACTCCGCGCGCCGTACTCGACTTGTTGACACGGCTCGTGGATCGCTCATTGGTGAAGGTCGAGCGTCAGGGAAATATTACGCGCTATCGAATGTTGGAAACCACTCGCGAGTACGCCATCGAAAAATTGCAAGCGACCGTCGAATTTGAGAGGATTCGAGATCGCCACTTGTCCTTCTTTCTTGGATTCGTGAAACGATTGGAACCACAGTTGCGTCGGGGCGATGAAATCGGAATGCGCGAGATGGAAGCCGAACATGACAATGTGAGAGCAGCGTTGGATTGGTCGCTCAAGTTCGACAAACAGCGTGATGCTGCTATTGGATTAGCGGGTGAGACTTTTTGGTTTTGGGAACTGCGCGGCATGTGGAGCGAGGCAAGAAGATGGCTAGAGACAAGCTTGCCGCCAGCAGAGCTTGCAACACCCAGTCGAGCCAAACTACTGTTGCTACTGGCGGCTACAATATTCAATCAGAGCGGTCCAGGAAAGGCGCGTGGCTTGATGGAAGAGAGTCTGGCGATGTGGCGAGAACTGCAAGACAAATGGTGGGTCAGTTTTGCTCTTTACCAACTGGGATGGGTCGATTTGTATGATCGAAATCTGAATGCGGCTGAATCTCGCTTCGAAGAATGTATTCAGCTCGCGCGAGAGTTGGATGATGATTTCCTACTTGGGCGCGGACTCCATAGTTTGGGTGGGGTTCTCAGGCGCACTCATAATCCTTCGGCCGTCGCTGTTCTCGAAGAAGGATTGCTGGTTGCGCAACGATCAGATGACAAAGGAATGATTGTTGACCAGTTATACCATCTCGGATTGGCGGAGAGTTCGAGAGGCAATATCGTCAATGCGTCGAAGCGATATGAAGAGGGACTAGTGCTAGCGCGCGAGTTGGGAAATCGCAGCGCAATCGCAGAAATCCAATCTCGATTGGCGGTCGATGTCGTTTTGGTTCAGGGCGACATTGCGAGAGCGGATGCCCTCATTCGGGAGGGACTCAAATTGAGCATTACACTGGGGATGCATGTGGAAATCGTGTTTGACCTAATGTGGCTTGGCCTGGTAGCCGCCGCACGCGAGGATTACCCGAGGAGCGCGCAGCTTCTAAGCGCCTCCGAAGCGCTCTTTGAGAAACTCGGTCTGTCTGTTTCCGCTTGGCCTGATCGTGCCAATGCTTTTAATCAATGTGTATCGCGCGCGCGCTCAGAACTTGATCAAACCACTTTCACGATGATCTGGTCAAAGGGCCGCGTGATGACGCTGGAACAAGGCATCGCGTACGCGTTCCAATCGTCAATCTCCCAGACCTAAAGACAGACCCGCTCAACGTGGGTCTGTTCATTCAGGGGTTCATTTTTACAACAAGTACGCTAATGCCGCGCCTTTGTCCTCGTCCATGACCAATTCCATGTGGCGACCTTGACTCACGCTGGGAACATCGATCACTTGCACGAAATCGGCATAAACGGCGTCTTGCGGCGACAGGCGGGCTAAAACATTCGGCGCGCTTGAGAAAAACGCACGATTGAATAAGGTGCCGGGTTGAGCGGGGAAGAGCGGCAGCGGATAGATGCGCGCTTCGACTAGGTCTTGGAAAAAGTGCGTGCCGTACGAAACTTCGGGAATGCCTTCGCCGCGTGGCAGCGCAATCTCTACCAGCACGCGAGTGTTGTTGATGTCGGCGTACGTGATATGAACACCCAGGTCGGGATTGGTGCTACCCCAGCGACCGGGTCCCATCAAAATAAAATTCTGTCCTTCGAGACACTTGTTAAGGCGACCGACGACGCGCGCTAATTCGAGTTTAACCGTTGGATCAGCCGTAATATATTTTTCGGGGCTGACGTAGACGATGTAGCGAATGTGCGAAACGACCCCCGACGGCACAAGGCGATCCGTCGAAAAAACCTTGTCGCTCTCTGGGACATTTGAGGGTAAGGCGATTTTCGTATTCGCGGCATATTGCGATTGCGGACGGCATTGCAAAAGCTGGACGCGGACGTTTGGTTGTTTCGGATCGGCGATGATATCTGCCGTGAATTCAATATCGATTGGGAAATGGTACACGGTTTCTAATCGACGCAGCATCGTTTTCATCAGTGGAACAAACGGCGTCTTTTTCAGCAAGCCATCGAATGTCAGTACCAATTGCTCAGGATTGGCCGTGCGCGCATCGGAAAAGAGCGGCTGAATGTAATCGCCGTGATCTTCTGACGCGAGGTAAGGCAATGCAGCGTCATCGGGTGAGATGGTTTCGGAAACTCGGCGCGTAGTGAATTCATTCGTCTCCAAATCGATCAAATCGACATAGTGCTGAGAATGACGTCGCACTTCGCTTGCGCCCGAGTCGGGACGCAAGTTCGGATGACTGAGCGCGACCATGCGCGGAAAATCATTATCGACGCGATCCACCGCGCGCGTGCCGAGTCCCCACACGAGTCGGAGGAAACCATCCTCGCGCCGAATCTGCGGATTCCAGCGAAACGGATTGCGGCTGTAACCAACACCTGCGAGCGTCGGATAAATGTAGCGTCCATGTCGATCACCTTGGACGGGCTGGATCAAAATTGCCATGCGTTCGTCATAATCGAGCAGACCCATGCGGCGGCGATAAACGAGCGGATCGGGACTGAGCACGCTGGCGTAGATGCGTTTGACCGCAGCGATGAGTTCGTCGAGATTTTCGTGAACGGTGCCTTGGTTCGGCAAAAAGAAACTTTCATACTTGCCCGCGAACGATGTTCCGAAATTATCTTCGAGCAAACTCGACGAGCGAACGATGAGCGGCGTGCGGCCCATCTTTTCGAGCAACTCTCGTAGTCGCTCGTTAGCATCCAGGGGGAAACGCGCATTGAGATACGCTTTGACGATGCCAGGGTAATCATCTTCGATTTCTTCGCGCGGTTTGTATTTTTGATCGACCGAGAAAAACAAACCATTCTGCAAATTGAATTCGTACAGAATGTTCGCGCCGATATAGTACGATTCAGGCAATGTTACATAGTCGGTGAGGTTCCAACCATCCTCAGCTGCCTGATGTTGTAAAATCTTCCACGCGAGCAACATGCCCGCCGCTTTGCCGCCGATCTTGCCATCGCCGATGCGATGCTTGCGAATCTCGCGAATGTCGGGAACCGTAAACCATTCTTTCGCGACGCGAATAAAGGAAAGTTGATCGCTGACGACGGTCTTGAGCAAGACGACAATGATTTCTTGAAGGTGATGTTTCACTTGCGCGCGCTCGGCGGGTGGCAGCGCTTCAAATTCTTCGCCGCGCTGCAAGACCATATCGATAGGCGCAAGTTCGGGATTGAATGTCAGAATCACTTTTTGATTTGGATTGCGCTGGGCGATGGTCGCTTGCACAATGTCTTTGAACAAGTCGTGCGGCAAGTTGTACGCAAAATAAAAATCGGTGAGGTTGTCGCGTGTTTGCTGCTGACGGCGATCCCACACATCGGGTGGTTCTTGCGCGATGGGATCGATCAGCCCTTCGAGTTGCTGCGAATGACGTGCTTTGGTCTGCACTTCGGCTTCAAACGCTTCGCGCGTGATGACGCCGCGCGTGAACAGTTCTTGTCTCATGCGCGCGCGAATCGTCGGCGCAAGAATCGGATATTGCGAAAGCTCTAGATAGAGCGCTAGAACTTTGGGTGTCTTTTGCGGTTCAGGCGGCATGAGGCTCTCCATTCACGCGCTTGACCATCACCTTGTCGATTTTCGGTCCTGACATTTCCATAACGGTTAGTTTCACATTGTCGATTTTGAGTGCGTCGCCCTCTTTAGGGATTCGGCGGAGGGTGAACAGAATCAAGCCCGCGACCGTTTCGTAATTATCATCTTTCGGCAAATCAATTTTCAATTGCTCATTCGCTTCGTCGATGCGCAAGTGGGCATCGATCTGCGCGGTGTTTTCGTCAATCGTCTCGATAGCTTTTTCTTCGCCGCTCAAGCCGTCCGCCACGCGTCCGACGATTTCTTCGATCAATTGATCGTCGGTAACCATTCCTGCCGTGCCGCCAAATTCGTCGATGACGATGGCGACCGTGGTCTTTTGCGCTTTCATTTCGGCGAAGAGCGCGCCAATGTGTTTCGATTCGGGTACGAAGAGGATGGGACGTGCGAGCGTCTTGACGTATTCGTCGAGCGCCTTCGCGCCGTGTTCCGAAATCGCGCGCAGCACATCTTTGATCGCCAGAAAGCCGGTGATGCGGTCAACACTTTCAGTGTAAATGGGAAAGCGTGTGTGCGGATGTTCGCTAAAGGTCTGCAAAAGATCGGCAGCGGTTGTGTTTTCCTCAATGGCGACCATTTCAGTGCGTGGAATCATCACTTCGCGTACAAGCTTGTCGTCGAACTCGAATACGTTGTGGAGCATTTCCTTTTCGTGCGGTTCCAGCTCGCCCGATTCAGTACTCGCACTCACGAGCATTTTCAATTCTTCGACCGAGTGAACGAATTGATGACCACTAGGACGGCGCAGACCGACCAGGCCAACGAGCCAATTACCCGTGCCGTTCAGGATCCAAATAGCAGGACGAAAAATAGTCTCAAACAGGAGAGTTGGCTTGGCGATTCTAAGTGCCGTTTGCTCAGGGTAACCGAGCGCGATGGATTTGGGAGCAAGCTCGCCGATCACGACGTGCAGAAATGTAATTAGGGTAAAAGCAATGGCCCCGGCGGCAAAGGCGTGAGTGGCGGGTGCAGCCCATTCGGCGGATAGAAATCCAAAGAGCGGTTCAATCAGGTGGGCAATCGCTGGCTCGCCGATCCAGCCAAGCCCCAAACTTGCCATGGTGATTCCCAATTGCGTTGCCGCAATAAAACGATCTGGGTCACGGATAGCTTGCTTGACGGTTTGCGCTGAGCTGCTCCCCTCTGCAACCAATTCCTCGATGCGGGTCCGGCGAACGCTGACCAGCGAAAATTCGGCGGCGACGAAAAAGGCATTTGCGAAAATCAAAAATGCCGCGACCACCAAATTTAGGATCGTGAAAAGCATCGATTCCATCCTCTCCTCCGTCACCGATTGGCAATCCCGATGAATTATGCTACACTTGCCACCGGTTTGACTGGCCCCTATTCTACCATAAGGAATTGCGCTTGACCAATGCAACCGCACCAGGCAAAATAATTCTCTTTGGCGAACATGCCGTCGTGTATGATCGTCCTGCGATTGCCGTCCCAGTATTCCAAGTTCATGCCGAAGCGACGGTACAAGCGCGCGACGATGGCAAAGTGGTCATCGATGCCATCGATCTAAAGCGCACGTACGCTTTGAGCGAAGCGCGCGAAGGCGATCCCATTGCGACGATCATTCGGCTAACGTGCGCGCGTCTCAGCGTCGAGCCGGAAAATTTCTCTGTGCGTATCCATTCAACCTTGCCGATTGGTGGTGGGTTAGGGAGCGGCGCAGCGGTCTCGGTGGCCATCGCGCGTGCGCTAGGCAAATTTTTGAGTGAATTGGACGCAGACAAACGCGGACAAACACGGAAAAATGATTTTAATCCGCGTTCATCCGCGGTACTCCGCGTCCAATTATCATCGCAGGACATTTCAGATTTGGCATACGAAGTTGAGAAACTGCATCATGGCACGCCAAGCGGAATCGACAACACGGTGATTGCGTTCGAGCAACCGGTCTATTTCACAAAAGGAAATCCGATCGAATCGTTTCGCGTGGCGCAGCCCTTCACGATTGCGATTGCCGATACCGGCATCGCCGCGCCGACCAAAATCGCGGTGGGCGATGTTCGGCGGGCGTGGGAAGCGAACCGTGCCACGTATGAATCGCTGTTTGACGAAATAGCCGAAATAACGCGAAAGGCACGAAAGGCAATTGAAAACGGCGAGGTGAATCGTTTAGGTGCGCTCATGCGCAACAATCAGATTTTGCTGAGGCAGATTGGCGTCTCGTCGTCGGATATTGAACGGCTGGTGCTGGCAGCGACGACGGCGGGCGCACGCGGCGCAAAACTTTCGGGTGGGGGACGCGGTGGCAACGTGATTGCGTTGGTAGATGGGGTTACCCAAGATAGGGTTCAGCGTGCGTTGCTGAAAGCTGGCGCAAAACGCGTGATAGTTACGACGATTTCGTAGCGTAAGCGAAAGGTAGAAAAAGATCGCCCGACCAATTGCAATTGGTCGGGCGATTGCATTGCAAGTTATTGCCAGCGTGCGAGTTCCTTTGAACAGTCCCACCTATTGTGATCCAGGAATTAGAGAAGAATGCAATCCCAACTTAGGGATGGAACCACCAAAGAATAGCAATGACGACTACCACAATGACGACGACGAACGGGACGTACTCAACTAGGCTGAGAGAGTGCGATGGAGTGAACTTCATTTTTGAATCATCCCTCTTTGGATCAACAAATCTCTTTGATTTCTTTGTAACAAAAAAATGCGTCAAGCGATATGGTATTAAAGTACTTGGTGATTTGTAACTATTGTAATGCAATCGTAATTATTGAAATTTTTTGTTACTCAACTCCACGCATCAATGGGGTAACCCCTGAGCTATTAAGCAAGAATGGACGCGTGACTGTGCAAGAACCTGCACAGTCAAACCGCGTCCATTCTCTTTGTTTAGATCGATGGAATTCTACACCATCGATTGTCAATCCTGTTGTTGTCTATCGAGTACGCGCTTGAGTTCGTCATGGTTGAGCGCACCCATTTCGACGAGGATGGTTCCAATGAGGGGTGGATTAGCGGCGGGGTTTTGCATTGCCTGTGTTTGAAGCGCCCGCTCCAATTGTTGCTGTGTGATTGACCGTTCGTCGAGCAGATATTCGCCAAGTAATTTTCTATCCATACAACCTCACTTGAGGGGCAGAATTCATTACCCCTCCATATAAATTATAACGTGATGCACGGACGGAGTGTGACGAGCAGTGGGCAGAGACCAGTGAACAGTGGACAGTGAACAGCAAGACATTAGGACAGTGTTCAGTTTTCAGAAGACAGTATTCAGAATGCAAAAGGCAGAGTTCCGAGAGGGACTCTGCCTTTGGTTGTATGCCGCCGATTCGAAATCGGCGGCTCAGTCAGGTGGAAATTATCAATCCTGAGCGAAGTCGAAGGACGGTTAGAAACCGATTGTGATTCTCAACTCGACTGATCGAGTTTTTACCTTGTGAGCGTCCGAATAAAATTCGGACGCATTCACCGCCACCTGTTAACTGTTGACTGTTGACTGTTTACTGCGAACACTCTCTGCCAACTTTCCTTTCACAAAGACCCAGGGCGCACCAAGACTGATCCACAAGCCGATAACGCCATAGCGCACGAAATTGGATATTTCAATCGGTGGCAAAATCGCTTTCAAGCTAAATCGCAAACCCAGTGTGACGGCAAGCCCAATCACCAGTTTGATCACTTGTTTCCACCACACCGTTTTCGTGTCAAAGCCAATCCATCTTTCTTCGAGAATCAAGCCGACGTAGAAACCTAGCATCGTACCGAGGAGCGTTGCGGTATCCAGGGTAAAGTGGAGAAACGCGAGAATGATCGGAACGATAACGGCGATTACGAGCTTCATCTGCATCGATTGCTGCCCTAGCCAATCGCCGACGCGTGTTTGGAGCACGACGTACACCGCAACAAATACGATGCCGAGCGCCCAGCCGAGCAGAACGTCTTGCGGGAAATGATCGCCCAAGTACATGCGACCAATGCCGACGCAGAGCGGAATGGTGACGGCGATAATCCACCACACCGGCGATTTAATTTGCGTGGCGAGATAGCCCCAGACGGTCAATGTGCCTTGAGCGTGACTGCTCGGAATGCCATACCCTGTATACTTGGCTGGCGCATAAAGTTTGCTGTCTACTTGATACGGGCGTGGAGCAGCGAACAAATCTTTGAGGAATTGATTGACGTACAGCGAGAGCAAAAACAAAACGCCAAAGCGTTTGCCTAGCATTTTGGAAAAGCACCAAAAAACGATTGGGAAGAAGAGCAGGTAAAATTCTTCGTCGCCGAGAAAATTGATGCTGAGGAAAAACTGATCGAAAACAGGATTACGAAAAGTTTGAATCCACCGAACGATCTCGAGTCCCCATTGAACCAAGCCGTCCATGTTGCCCCCATTTCAGATTTCAGATTTAGGATTTGGGATTTGCGAACCAACGCAATACGCATCACGCAATACTTTTTACTTTCTCCTTTTGACTTTTTACTTCCGTCAGCAATTCCTCTGCGTTCTGCCGCGTCGTCGCCGTTCCGGTTCCTAGCATGTTCGCGATTTCGTCGATACGTTGCTCGCTGTTCAGCTCTTCGATTTTCGTGAGCGTGCGCTCGTCGATGATTTCCTTGTGAATCTTGAAATGCATATCGCCGAACGCTGCGATCTGCGGCAAGTGCGTAATGCAAATAACTTGGTGCTGTGGTGACGCAGTAGCACGAAGGGGAGATCCGCTAGAATTCGTTCCGTCTGTGTTTCGTGATGATGCGGCATACCCGTCGCGATGTTGCGCGGTTGGCGTGAGCGCCCACAACTTGTTCCCAACAATGCCGCCCGTGCGCCCGCCAATGCCTTGATCGATTTCGTCGAAGATGAGCGTGGGCGTGTTGTCCGCCACGGCGAGTACGGACTTCATCGCGAGCATCAAGCGTGAGGTTTCGCCGCCCGATGCAATTTTCGCTAGCGGCTTTAACGGCTCGCCCGGATTCGGCGATACCATGAATTCAACTTTGTCGATACCGGTCGTATCGACTGCAACATGGCGACCGTCGATGGGTACACCGTCGGAATCGTCCCACCGCTCAATCGATACGCCGAATTTCGCTTTCTGCATTCCCAGGTCTTGCAATTGCATTTCGATTTCGCGCGCGATGCGTTCACCCGCCTCACGACGCGCGTCGGACAGTGCGCCCACGAGCGAGCCGATTTCCTTGAGCAATTGTCTTTCCTGCTTGCGCAACTCTTCGATGCGTTCTTCGCTGCGCGAGATGGTCGCGAGTTCGGCGGCGGCGTTCTCGCCGTATTTGATAATTTCTTCGACGGTGTCGCCGTACTTGCGCTTTAATTGAAAGATCAAATCCAGCCGTTCATCGACTTGCTGCAACCGCTTGGGATCATGATCGACGCTGTCGCGGTACGCGCGCAGCGAACGCGCCAAGTCGTCGGCTTGCGCGAGCGCACTTTCGGCTTCTTCAAACAATGCCTTGACTGACGCATCGTATTTTTCCAAAGCAGTGACCGATTGCATTGCCTCGTTCAATAAATCGATTGCGCCTTTTTCTTCTTCACCCTCGCCGTATAGCGCTCGATACGCATGATCGGCGAGACTCGCACGCAGCTCAGCGTTTCCCAACAATTCGCGTTCTTGCTTGAGCGCCTCTTCTTCGCCGAGTTTCAAATTCGCGTCGGTGATTTCTTCGACGACGTACGTCAAGCGGTCCACGCGGCGCGCTTTTTCGCGCTCATCGACCATCAGCTTTTTGATTTCGTTGCGCGCGCCGCGCAAGATTTTCACTTGCTCGGCAACGCGCGCGCGCTGTTCCCACAAATTTCCAAAGCGGTCCAAAAAATCGATATGCTCGCGCACGCGCAAGAGCGACAAGTGTTCGCTCTGCCCATGAATGTCGATGAGGTATTCGCCGATGCGTTGCAAGACCTGGAGCGTCACCGTGCGACCGTTCACGCGACACGTGCTGCGACCCTCGCGATTGATCTCACGCGTGACGATGAGATTTTCGTCCTCATGCTCGACGCCAATTTCGTCGAGGATGGGATAAATTGCGCCGCGCGCGAAAGGATTCAGCGTAAATGTTCCTTCGATGCGTGCCTTTTCGGTATTGGCGCGAACGAATTCGCTTTGCGCGCGTCCGCCCAGCAGCGAGCCAACCGCATCGATAATGATCGATTTGCCCGCGCCCGTTTCGCCCGTCATCACGTTGAACCCAGGATGAAATTGCAGATGCAGGTGATCGATGATCGCAAAGTTGGTAATATCGATTTCAGCCAGCATGGCGTATGTGCTCCGCACTGTCATGCTGAGCGGAGCGAAGCATCGCAACGTGGCACTGCGATACTCTTCGCTTCGCTCAGAGTGACACACTAGACTCTCAATCGCGCGTAAACAGTGCTTACTGCTAACACCAAATAAATCCACAAACCGATGTTGAAAAATCCGCTGAATAATCCTGCGCCTAGCCGGCCAAAGCTTGGCGAGCCGAAGGACAGCAACAAAAAGAGCAACGGTAATGCGCCGGCGACAAGAAACGCACCGATGACGACGGTAGCGCAAGCGACGAGCCAGGTATATTTCGCACGGCGACGTTGAATCGCAAAGCGGATTATTTCGGCGATTATGCCGCCCGCCGCAGGCCCGTAAAAAATCGAGATGAACCAAAAGCCGCCAAGCACTAACGCAATGCCGCCACCTATCAACGACGCAATTGTCCCGACAATGGCGACGATCACGTAATCGACTGGCGTTGCAGTGTAATAACCGGCTTGCTGAACGTTCAAACATTCTTTGCAACGATATCCAACCGGCGTGCGCTGAAGGCATTTTACACAAAAAGGTCTGCCGCATTTGTTACAACGCAACAGTGTTTCAGTTTTTGGATGGTTGGTACAGTAAACGGGGGTAGCAGACATTTAAATCCTCAACAAAATTTAATTGGCGTTATTCTACCATGATTTCAAAAAACGTAAAGCAACAAAATCAAATTTGCCAAACGTGCCAAAATACCAAATGTGCCAAACCAAACTTTGGCTCATTTGGCTGGTTTGGCAATTTTAGGAGTAACTACTCAGACCTTTTGTCATTTCGAGCGAAGCGAGAAATCTCTGTCCATGCAAAGCGAGATTTCTCCTCGCAAAAACCGCTCGTCGAAATGACAGCCTGAGTAGTAACTTTTAGGATTGAAATGCCATGATCGCCCAGCCTGCGATGCAAAAAAATGGTCCGTAGGGAATCGCTGCACTGAGCGCGAGGCGGCGATGAACGACGAGTTGATAGCCGAGAAACAGAATCGCGCCGATGCCGCCCAGCACAATCGTGTACAGAATCGCAGCCACCACCGCAGGAAAACCAACGACGATGCCCATGAACGTCGCGAGCTTGACATCGCCCTGACCAAAGACGCCGCCTGCAACGTTCAAGTGGCGCAAGCGCGCAAAAAGTTGGGCAAAGATGTAGATGCCGAAGACGATGATGAACGCGATAACGCCGCCCAAGAGATAGAGTTGCCAGCGCGGAAGCAAAAGCACACTCGCAATGGCGGCGAAAAGAATTGAAGGGAGCATCACGATGTTGAAAATCAAGCGATGCTCGATGTCGGTAACAAACACGAGGAGGAAGATCGCAGTGTAAATCGCGGTGAGGAAGAACGTTGTGCTTGTTCCGAATCGCACCGACAAGAATGCAAACGCGAGCGCCGCGACGATCACGACGATGGGCGCACGCCAGCGTGAATAGAATTTGTGTTGGAGCGAATACCGCGCTGTGAAACAATCCGCCAGCCAATTGATTCCCACGCCAACCACTGCACCGATGATTGCGCTGATAATCGTAAACATTGACAAAAACTCCCTCGATGATTATGATGCGTCCATGTTAGACGAATCGTCCTCACAAATGTCCAGCCGACTTGTGCCGCTGGATCGTCTGAGTCTTCTCACCAGTTTGGTGCTTGTCGGTCTCACGCTCTCGCTTCTGCTCGACTTACCCACCTATCGCGTCGAGTTTTCGTTTCTGGGATCGGAAGCCAGCTTTACTACATCCGGCACATGGTTGATTGCACTCTTGCTTGCCGGACTCACCGGCGCAGGCATGAACTCTATTGCCCGTACGCACCCGCGCGTGCATCTTGTCGAAACGTGGTACGTGTTCATTCTGTGGATTCTGCCCGCGCTCATCGCCATCACCGCGACGATTCTGTTAGCGTTTGCCGATGTGCGCGCGTACGGCGTCTACGCATTGTTGCTCGTTGCCGTCGCGGGCGCATTTTTCATCGCCGTTGTCCTCGCCGAATACGTAACCATCGATTTGCAAGACAGTCGATATAGTGCGGCACGACTCGGTCTAAACCTGGCGACGTACCTGATCGGGTTGATTTTATTCGCGACGATTTACAGTCTCAAATTGCGCAGTCTCTATTCCGCATCGGCGATTGGCCTAGTGGCTGGCTTGCTTGCATTGGAATTGTTGCGCGGCAGCGAATCCGATTTTCTCCGCGCCTGGATTTATTCCGTCGTCATCGGCTTGATTATGGGCGAACTCGTCTGGGTGCTGAACTATTGGAATCTCTCCGGCTTTCTCGGCGGCGGATTCTTGCTTGTCTTCTTTTATGCGTTCGCAGGACTGGGACAACAGTATCTTTGGAATCGACTCAACCGCATTGTGCTGGTTGAATACGCCATGATTTTCCTCGGCGCGATTGTGCTCCTCTTTTGGTTGCGTCCTCAATAGTGCAATAGTGTGTTAGTAAGATAGTGCGATAGTTGTGCAGGTGGGTTTTAACTACGCACTATCGCACTATTGCACTAAACTCAGCCACAACGCTCCTCCTATCACCATTATTCCCCCAACGATTTGTAACACATCCATTCGTTCGCTGAAAACGAAAAATGCGATGGCACTTGCGACGACCGGTTCAATCGTCGCAACGATGCTGACGTTGCTGGCGGGTAAACTGCGCAAGCCAAGGTTGAACACCGTGATCGATCCCAGCGTCGGTCCCAACACCAAGCCGAGCAAAAATACCCACGCGGTTGGCTGTTCGATCATCACCGCAAATGCATCGGGTGATTGCAGCGGCAGAAGAAACAGCGCGCCGAAAAACAATTCGTACGTGATGAGCGTGCCGAGCGGAAATTTCTCTGCGCCCGCTTTGTTGAAAACGGTAAAGAGCGCGTACGTAAAACCTGCGCCCAAGCCAATCAAAACGCCGACCAGGTTGAGTTGCCACTCTGCGGGATCGTACGCCTTGGCGACGAGTGCGCATCCGACAATCGCTAATCCAACGGCGACGAGTTTGCGCGCGGTCAACGGTTCGCCCCACGTTCGCCACGCGATGATCGTGACGAAAGCTGGCGCGGTGTAGAGCAAAACGACGGCAGTGGTAACGCTCGTCGTGATGATCGCTTGCGCGTACAAGAAATAGAAAACGGAAATGCCGACGAGTCCGTAGAGGACGAGCAATCCTAAACGACTCGGCGAAAAATAAAGTAGCTTGCGTCGGAAAATTGCGAGCGCGATAAAGGCGATGACGAACGCGACGCCCGCACGGAGAAAGACGACGGTCAAAGCGGACAAGCCATACAAATCATGGAGCTGGCGCGTGAACAAGCCGATGGTCGCCCAAAGGCAAGCGGCAAGCACGATGAGCAGATAGCCGCGAGTTGAAGATTGGTGAGTCATTGATCGTAAGAATACCATTGCGATTGATGTGTGTCAAACTAATTGAGCACCACCTCTTGACGTTGATTAGCGGTCTATCTATACTTGATGTTGTTTGGTTTTGTCTGACACGGGTTTCATTTTTCGCGACCACGCCACCCGACACTATCCTTTTGTAGCGACTCGTGTCTAATGCTCAGATCGGAGGAAGAAATCAAAAATCTCACCGTCAAGTTCGTCATTCTGATAGTCATGGCTTTACTTACCCTGCTCCTCATTTCTGCCCTGTTCCCCTCGGTACAAATTTCCAAAGACTCTTCAGCATTGCGCGCGGGGATAACTGCCGCCAACATTCGGACTCACCTCGTCGCGTTTCAGACGATTGCGGATAATAACGGCAACAATCGCGCAGCGGGCACACCCGGTCATCAAGCCTCGGCGGATTACGTGGCGAACAAATTGCAGAGCGCGGGATACATTGTCACCCGCCAATCATTCCAGTTTCCATACTTTCAAGAGTTAGCGCCGCCGGTGCTAGAGCGCACATCGCCCAATCCCCGATCCTTCACCGTAGGCACGGATATGAGAGCGATGGGATACTCGGGCAGCGGGGATGTTACTGCTCAGTTGCAAACGACTCCCGACATTATAATTCCGTCGAGTGCCGCATCCACTACATCGACGAGTGGCTGTGAGGCGTCCGACTTTGCGGGCTTTATCGCCGGGCGCATTGCGCTGATTCAACGCGGTACCTGCACGTTTCGGCAAAAGGTCGTCAATGCCCAAAATGCAGGAGCGGCTGGCGTCATTATTTTCAACGAGGGCAAGCCCGGTCGCGCCGATGTGGTCAGAGGAATGATCGGTGAGCCAGGCATCAATATTCCGGTCGTCGGCGCCAGTTTTGCGGTCGGCGAAGAATTATACCGCTTGATGCAGAGCGGCGCGGTCACCCTTCACTTGACGACGTCGACATCGACTGAGTTTCGCACGACCGAAAACATCATCGGCGAGACTCCGGGCGGGCGCGATGATCGCGTCGTCATCGTGGGTGGTCACCTCGACTCGGTGCCCGAGGGACCCGGCCTAAATGACAACGCCAGTGGCTCTGCTGCGATTTTGGAGATCGCTTTGCAAATATCTAATCTCAAAATCGATCCGAGAAATAAGATGCGGTTTGCGTTCTGGGGTGCAGAGGAAGAAGGGTTGCTGGGTTCCCGATACTATGTGGACCAGTTAGATGCGCGCGGCATCCAGAACATCGCCGTCGTCTTGAATTTCGATATGATCGCGTCGCCGAATTACAAGCGTTTCGTCTACGACGGCAATGGCTCCGACACGCGAACGTCGGGACCCCCAGGGTCGGGCGAGGTCGAAAAAATTTTTCTGGATTATTTCGACTCGGTCGGTTTGGCGACTGAGCCAACGGCTTTGGATGGAAGCTCCGATTATGATCCTTTCATCGACGTCGGAATTCCGGCAGGCGGTCTCTTCTCTGGCGCGGGACAAGGATTGGACAATTGTTATCACATGCCGTGTGATGACATTAACAACATCAACGATCAGGCGCTCGATGAACTATCGGATGCGGCGGCTCATGCGGTCTGGGAATTTGCCATGACCACATCGACAGTGAATGACCCGACCCCAACTCCGACGGTTACTCCGCGCCGTTAATTCTCGCGTTGCAAGTACATCATTGTAATTGCCCGATTGTACCACCCGTGATAAAATAAATTTGATTGTTGTAGCGCGAGCGGCTCGCTCACGGCGAGCGCGGCACCTTTGGTGCCGAAGCCGCTCGCGCTACTGTATAAAATCTTTTTCGAGGTTACATCGATGTTACCAAAGACAGCGGACGTAGTGGTTATTGGCGGCGGATGCATGGGTGCAAGCACCGCGTACTATCTCGCCGAGCGTGGGGTGGGTTCGGTTGTGCTTCTTGAGCGCGAAAAATTCCTGGGCATGGGATCGACCGGTCGAAATGCGGGTGGCGTGCGTTATCAATTCTCGACCGAGGTCAACATTCGCTTGTCGATGTTTTCGCTCAACGTGATCTCGCACTTTGAGGAACTCTTTGGCGTATCGGCAAGCTATCGACCGATTGGCTATCTCTTTTTGTTGACCACGCCCGAAGAGGTCAAGACATTTCAAGCCAATGTCGAATTGCAGCATCGCGTGGGCGTGCCGTGGGTCAAATATTTGTCTCCGTCGGAAATTGCGGCGCTTGTTCCGCTCGTCAATCTTGAAGGTGTGATTGGTGGAACACTATGCCCACGCGATGGACTCGCCGATCCGAATAGTGTGACGCAAGGATTTGCGAAAGGTGCGCGGAAATGCGGCGCGCAAATCGAAACCGAGACGACGGTGACGGGAATCAAGACGAAGGGTGGACGCGTCTCATCGGTCGTTACCAATCAAGGCGAAGTAGAGACTCGAACGGTGGTGAATTGCGCGGGACCATGGGCAGCATCGATTGGAAAGATGGCTGGCTTGGATATTCCGATCGTGCCGGTGCGCCGTCAATTTTTTACAACCGATGTGCTGTCGCAAATTCCGCACGATCATGTTTTCACGATCGAGATGGCAACGTCGCTCTATTTCCATCCAGAGGGTGCGGGCTTGCTGGTCGGCATGTCGAATGCAGACGAAAAGCCCGGCGACACATATGCCATCGATGAGGAGTTTCATCTGAAAATGTTAGAGCGCGCATTATATCGATTGCCGTTGTTGGAACATGCGCGGGTCGCGAGTCAAACGGCGGGGTTGTACGAGGTCACACCGGACGATCAGCCAATCATTGCGCAGGTGCAGTCGCTGCCGGGATTCTACATTGCGGCGGGATTTTCGGGGCATGGGTTCCAGCATTCGCCGGCGACCGGCAAATTGATGAGCGAAATCATCGTCGATGGGCAAGCCAAGACGATTGATATTTCGATGCTGAACTATGAGCGTTTCGCCGAAGGGCGATTGATTCAAGAAGGGAATGTGGTCTGATTAGTCGAATAGTCACGTCGTCAGATAGTCAAATGGTCAAACCCATTTATCTTTGTTCGACTATACGACCAACTGACTACCTGACTATTTGACGATTAGTTATAACTCTGCTTCACTACCTAAATTGTTTTTCATCGCCGCATCGTAAATCGCGCGTGCGACGGACGCATCTTGCACGGCGTTGCCGACGGACTTGAAGAATGTGATTTCGTCGTCGCTTGTGCGTCCCGGTTTTTTCCCCGCTGCAATCTCTCCAATCTCCGCGTAAATATGTGACTCGCTGATGATGCCTTTTTGCATCGCGATAATCAAATCCCCAGCTTCGGCTAGCGCACTGGCACGATGATCGATCACGAGTTTGCTCGCGCGCACAGTCTCCTCTGGAATCTCTTGCATCTCCGGCGTGTATGCGCCGACTGCATTGATATGCACGCCGCGTTTCAAATCGGCGTGATTGAATACCGCTTGCCGCGATGTAGTCGCTGTGCAAATAATGTCCGCTTCGTGTATGGCTTGAGTCGATGAGGATGCCGCGCGCAAATCGCTTGGCACGCCGGGCTGTCCCCGCATATCGGCAATATATTTTTCAACTTGGGCAGGAACCGCATCATAAACGTAAACACGTTCGAGGTCGCGGACGCTCGCAATCGCGAGGAGTTGCGTCCGCCCTTGCACGCCCGCGCCGAAAATCGCGGCAACGCGTGCATCGCGTCGCGCAAGTAAATCGGTGGCTGCGCCGCTGGCCGCGCCAGTCCGCAATGCCGTGAGGTATCCGCCTTCCATCGCCGCGAGGGGCTTGCCGGTGCCAGCATCGATCACGACGACGAGCGCATGAATGAGCGGCAATCCCTTCGCAGGATTTTGATTATGCACGGAAACGATTTTGATCGCGAGCGCGTCGCTGGTGTGCAAATGCGCGGGCATGAACAACGTGACGCCGTCGTGCTTTTGAATCGGGATTGGAATACGAACGGGAACGGTCGCTTGATTCGACGAGAGCTGCGCAAAGGCATCGCGTACGATCACAATTGCATCTTTCATCGACAAGGATTTCTGAACGTCGGAGCGAGAGAGAATTCGCATTCGGCAACCTCCTGGGCGCGATTTTACCACAGAAATAAATGCGACGCACCTCCGAGGTGTGTCGCATTTTCTGACATCATGGCGTCCGCGTCAAAACCCGATCACACTCTGGCGGTTTTTTCCAGTGATCGGTTATCGCGGACTCCTTGTTCGGCGGCTGACAGGGATCGATTTTTTTGACCCAGCTTGTCGCCGTCAAATTCTTGGCGCGTAAACCGATGGAGCACGAATCGCCAATCGTTTGCATAGTCAACGTGTCGCCATTTTTTTGCCAGCTATATGTTCCCACCATCGTGAGGTCTTCTTCGCAGTACGGATCGTTGAAAAATGTAATGCGATCATTTGAAACGGCGAACGAACCGACCGCTTGAAAATTGGTGTCTTGTTGGAAAACTTTGAAAACGCCGTTATTCAAATACAGCGACCACGTGCCGCCTTCCAATCGATAACCGGCGCAGCGCCTGCATGGTACCGGCGTGCCGTCGAATGGAATCGTGCGCGTGTAGAGTCCGTCGATGATCGATGGAACCGGAGGTGGAAGTGGTTGTGCGTACGGAAAGGGCGGCACATCGATCACGGTTGAAAGATCGCCAACCGATTTGTGTGGACCAGGTGTAATCTCAGCGTATGTAATCGGGCGATGAGTTGGCGCAGGTGTGGCAGGTGGAGTTGTTGGTTGAGGAATTGCAGGCGCTGTGCAGCCAACGACAAAAATGAGGGACAGAACGAGACAGGTCCAGATTGTTTTCATATCATGTCCTGCGCGAAAAAATGAAACTCACCAAAACAATTCCAGCGAATAGTGTTCCACTCGGCAACAAATTGTTGGCGTTCGATTGTTGCTCCAACGCGGCGATGCGTTCGTCCAGTTTTGCGATTTGCGAGCGTAGCGCCGTATTTTCATTTTCGAGCGAGGCGATTGGTTGCGATTGATCGAACGACAGGCTGGTTGGATTGTTGCCTATTGATTCCCATTTGTTGGAGCCAGGAGCCAGCTTTAGTCCTGCAAGTGGTCTGCCTGATGCGTCCACAGCGGTAACGAAGCGGATGCCACCAGTCGCGCGCACGGCAAATTCGTTCGATGTGGTTGAGTTGAAATCCGATGCAGTTGAATCGGCGAGGAGAAATGCGCCGTCATGTGAAGGATCAACTTTGGCTTGGTGTCCTGCCGCAAAACTGTACGCGGCGGCGGCTTCATTAGCCGAGCCACCAGGTACTGTCGAGAAGAATCCGCTTGCCGTATTGTGCGACCCGCCGCCAATGGTTGCATACTGAACTTGATCGGCGTTTTTGCTGCCCGCTCGATTTTCGAATCCGCCGCCGACCACGCTGTACTTGCCCGTTGCGTGATTCGCCAGTCCGCCGCTTATAGTCGAGTGTTCGCCGCTGGCGTTGTTGCCTGCGCCACCGCTGATGGTCGCATCGAGGGCGCTGGCGATGTTATCTGCGCCGCCGCCGACAAAACTGAAAGCGCCACTGGCTGTATTGCGCGAGCCACCGGCGACCGTTGCGTCCAAGCTGGTCGCCGAGTTGTATCCACCGCCGCCGACGGTCGCGAGTGTAAAGCTCGCCGTGTTGCCCGAACCACCTCCGATGGTTGCGTAACGATCACTTGCGTTATTGCTGCTGCCGCCACCGATCACGGTATAGTACGAACTGGCGCTGTTGTTTTCGCCACCGTTTATATTTGAGTATGCGCCACGTGATGAGTTGCTTGAACCGCCGCTGATCGTCGCCCGAAAACCGTTTGCGCGATTGTATGAACCCCCGCCGACGACGGCGAGATTGCCCGCGAGGTTATCGATTCCGCCGCCGACCGTTCCGAAATTTGCGGTTACACTGTTCGCCATATCGAATTGACCGCCGCCGCTGATCGTCGCGCCGACCACGTTTGGCAGGGTGTGATTGCTGCTTACGCCTTGAATGACATTGCACTCGACGTTGGATGGCGGATTAGTTGGACAAATGTGATCTGGAGCAGCTAATTGAATTTCACTGCCAGCAAATCCAAGGATCATTAACAGTGCAAGCATCACCAAGCTTGCAATAATTGGCACTTGTCGGCTCTTCATAGTATTCCTCCCTTGAAGCGTAGAGCAAGTAACCAACTTACCTGGCAAATTGGAAATTTGCCCCACTCATCACAAACCTGTTTAATGCTCTATACTGGTTAGGATTATAACAGAGCGAAAATCGGCTGTCAACGGGTAAACCAAAACCAAGCCGCATGGGCTTGGTCGGCTGCAAGCTATTCATATTGTCAGGCGGTTCGCTTTAGTTTCCGGTGAGCAAAGCGCCGAACCTTAGCGCGATTGCCACACATGCTCATTGAACACCAGCGGCGCATGTGATTCCGACTCGTATCCACAAAGAGCCAATCGCACAAATCGCCGCTACACTCGCGAACCAGAGCTAGTCTGTCCGACGTCATAAGGTCTGCCGCCGAAACCGCAATCTCCCACAGCATTTGATCGAGCGCGGTCTGGTCGTTCCAGTCGAGCGTAAAACTTTTCGCAGTGCGAACAAGATGCGAGTGTGAAATTGCCTCTATTCGCGCTGCATCTAGCGCGGCGAGATCCGTATTTGAAGGAGATTTATGATTGGCGACGGCATCAAATAATCGGAAGAGGGTTTCGCGCAGGGCAATGGCGCGATGGAATACGACGAGTGCTTCGTTGGGAAAACGCTCGGCTTTGCGGAGCAGCACATCAGCCGTACGCTGGTCGAACCTGCCCGCGTGCTGACTCCAAAGCACGAGGTCCCGATAGCTGTTCAAGTATTCATGGATGGGTGTTTTGTCATGACCGTATAACGTGTTGGCAAAATCCAAGCACAACTCACCAGCGATCAGGTGATGAATCTCGGCATCCGAGTGGGTTTGGGCTGTGTGTGATTTGGCTACGCGTGTCATAGGAAAACTTGGATAACCACCATATGTATTTTATCAGGTTAGTGAGACCTTGTCAAAAAGAGACCTCCGCTGTCTCAAGCAGCGGAGGTCCTGTTCTTTCAGTTTATGGTTGTCCCATCGTTTTCATTACCACAGTGTCTTTTTCAAGAGGGACTTGTTCCTCGCGAAATTCCTCCAACTCCATCCTGCGCCTAGCTTCGGGCAAAATGCCTTCAGGACGAACGAGCATCATGATGACGAGACCGATGCCGAAGAAGAGATAGCGATAATCGCCGACTTCGCGCAAGAGTTCTGGCAAACCATAGATCATCAGCGCGCCGAAGATGACGCCGGGAATGTTGCCCATGCCGCCGATGATGATGAGCGCCAACACGTAGATCGAAACCAGGAAGCTGAAACTCGTCGGATAGACCGATTGCAGCTTGCTCGCGAAAATCGTTCCGGCCAGTCCGCCGAATGCTGCACCCATTCCAAATGCCATGAGTTTTGTCGCGACGAGATCAATGCCCATGGCTTGCGCTACGTCTTCATCTTCGCGCATTGCCATCCACGCGCGCCCCAACCGCGAGACTTTTACGCGGCTGGAGATGAAGATAGCCAACAGACAACCGGCTAGAAACAGATAGTAGAACATTTGAGATGGCGTGAATTGGATCTGACCCAGCAAAGGCAAATTGATTTGTTGTTGGACAAATCGGATCGGTCCAATGTCTGGCGTTGGAATGCCTTGAATGCCCTGTGCGCCGCCTTCCCAGGGTTTCAAAAAGTCAGACAAGGCCAGCAAGCGAACAATTTCGCCAAAGCCGAGCGTGACGATGGCAAGATAGTCGCCGCGCATTCGGAGAACCGGAATGCCAAGCAAAACTCCGGCGACGACGGCGGCGAGAACTCCAAATGGAAACGCCAGCCACCAATTGTGAATGACGCCCGTCGCATGTTCGGGCGACGTGAGGATGCCCACCGTGTATGCGCCAATCGCATAAAACGCCACATAGCCCAGGTCGAGCAGACCGGCGAAACCGACGACGATGTTAAGCCCCAAGCCCATCAACAAATACAAGCCGACCGAATCGAGCACATCGCTGATGTATAGCCCGAGGAAAATTGGAGCGAGCAATAAGAGAACTGATCCAAGGACAATGCCGCTCCAGCGCGCACCTGTTCGCGTGGGAGAGGGCAGAGCGGCGTAACGCGCCTGAAGTTGTTTTTCCCACATCGACCGAGAAAAGATCGCAACTGCGAACAAAACAAAGAGCGCTATCGCACCTATGTTCGTAAGTCCATTGCTCACGTAGAGAAAATCGGTGATGGGTCTGAGCGCGGGCCAGTCCGATAGCGTCGTCTTGACCAAATCTTCGAGCAGACCGAAGCCAAAGACCGCGACCAAACCGCCGAGGATAGCATTGCGCGCTTTGATCGGCAAGAGGACCAGCAACCCGGCAACGAAGCCGCAGACCGCTCCCAATACGATCAAGAAAATTCCGCCACTCACGGCATCCATTTTGAACAAAAGCAAATCGTACATCTGCTTGGTTGCGGCGATAAATACTTCGCCCAGCGGCAGAATGCTACCCACCCAAACCAGCAGATCGAGAAACGCGCTCGAGATTCCTCCAGCAAGAGTGCTTGCCATCAACACAGAAATGGGTCCCTTTTCCCGATGGCGCGATCCCGCAAAGTACGCGGTGAAGAAAAAAGTCATGATGAGCAGCGATTGGCTCATCGTAACGACGCCGTGGATGATGTCACGCGCGCTGAACGCTTGCATCATTCCTTGGAGCGCAATCGAAATCGCGACCAAACCGCCAATCGCGCCGAGTTTGGCTCCGCTCGATAGCGCATTTACTATTAGATTGGTTTGTGATTTGTTAGGGGTCATATCACACTACGCTTTCTTCTCGGCAAGTTTTTCGCCAAGAATACCGGTGGGTCGGAAGATCAAGACCAGCACGAGTAACGTAAACGCGATCGCGTCCTTGAGTTGATAGGGCGCGGGAATTCCCAAGCCATCCAAGAAGAGACTGGGTCCCACCGATTCAATTACGCCAAGGAACAAGCCACCCACCATTGCGCCCGGTACATTGCCGATACCGCCCAGCACGGCCGCCGTAAACGCTTTGATGCCGGGGATAAATCCCATGTTGAAGGCGACTTGCTTGAACATCAGCGCGTAGAGAACTCCGGCCGCGCCCGCCAATGCACCGCCGAGAAGGAACGTAATGACGATAATGTTATCGACATTGATGCCCATGAGCGCGGCAGTCTGCTTGTCTTCGGCAACCGCCCGCATCGCTTTACCTGTTCGCGAGCGTTGGATAAAAATTTGCAGCCCGATCATCATTGCCGCAGCCGCCACGATAACGAGCAGTTGCAGATAGGTGACTTTGAGATCGCCGACGGTAATGTCCCCTGTCAGTGCGGGAATGTCGGGATACACTTTGATGTTCGGTCCGTAGAGACCGCGAAAGAAATACTGCAAAAAGAACGATGCGCCGATGGCCGTAATCAAGGGGACGAGGCGCGGCGCAAATCGCAAGGGTCGATACGCGACGCGCTCAAGAAGAATGGCGACGGCGACGGAAATCACCATCGACAGCAGAAAGATAAGCAATAATCCGAGAACGGGATTTTCGTCGAGGAAACCGGACCTGCCCCAGGCATCGGCGAGGAAATACGCGGTGAATGGACCTGCCATGAATACTTCACTGTGCGCAAAGTTAATCATGCGCAAAATACCATAAACGAGCGTATAGCCCAAAGCGATAAGCGCATAAATACCGCCCAGCGCAACGCCAAAAATGATCAAATCGAACCATTGGCGCGTCGTATACTTGCCGGCGGCGAGCGTGGCGATCGAACCGAAAATCACGACGAGGAGGATTAGACCTCCAATGATAAACATGATAATGTCGGTGGGGGTTATGCTTTCTTTGAATAGGCGTGGCATAGCGTTATCACTTTCCTTTCAGTTAGTCTTCGCCCAGGTACGCCTTGCGCACTTGCTCACTTTGGCGCAAGACACTTGCCTTGTCATGCAAAACGATCTGCCCCGTTTCGATAACGTAACCGCGATGCGCGACTTGGAGCGCTTTGGCGGCGTTCTGTTCGATCAAGAGAATCGTCGTGCCTTCTTGATTGAGCTTGACGATCGTTTCGAAAATCGCTTCGACCAAAACAGGCGCCAAGCCCATCGACGGTTCGTCGAGCATGAGAATGCGCGGATGGCACATCATCGCGCGGGCCATTGCCAGCATTTGTTGTTCACCACCCGACAGTGTTCCGCCCAATTGGTTGGCGCGTTCTTTGAGGCGAGGGAATAAAGTATATACGAAATCCAGGTCTTGTTTAATCGCCGCCGTGTCGCGTCGCGTGTATGCACCCATCTCCAAATTTTCGTAAACGCTTAGCGCGCCAAAAATTTTTCGACCTTCGGGCGATTGCACCACACCGCGAGTCACCACAACGTGCGGTGGGAGCGTTTCAATCGATTCGCCCTCAAGGGTGATTGTGCCTTGACGTGGGTGCATCGCACCAGAAATCGTTTTGAGCGTGGTGGTCTTGCCCGCGCCGTTCGCGCCGATCAGCGTCACAATCTCGCCCTTATCGACGGTGAGACTGATGCCTTTGAGCGCATGAATATTGCCATAATAACTATGAATGTCATTAACTTCAAGCATTGCCATGTTTCATCACCTCGCCTACGCGCCGATGTGGGTATATTCTTTGCCAAGGTACGCTTCGCGCACGCGCGGATTCTTTTGAACTTCGGCGGGAGTGCCTTGACAAATCTTGACGCCAAAATCGAGCACGCTGACGTGATCCGAGATCGTCATCACAACTTTCATTTGATGTTCGATGAGCAAAATGGTGAGCTTGAGTTCGTCGCGCAAGCGGCGAATAAAGCCAACCATCTTGGTCGTCTCTTGCGGATTCATGCCCGCCGTCGGCTCGTCGAGCAAGAGCAATTTGGGATCGGTCGCCAGCCCGCGCGCAATTTCGAGACGACGTTGATCGCCATATGCCAGGTTTTTTGCCATTTCATCTTCACGGCCGCGTAGACCAACAAATTCCAAAAGCTCTTGCGCGCGCTTGACGACGCGCCGTTCTTCCGCCATCGTGCCAGGGTCGCGAAAGATCGCGCCAAACAAACCGGCTTTCATGCGCGGGTGTTCGCCGACCATGACGTTTTCAATCGCCGTCATGTTTTGAAAGAGGCGAATATTTTGGAATGTGCGCGCGATGCCGCGACGCGTAATCAAGTCGGGCCGCAAGCCGACAAGATTGTGACCATCGAACAGAATCTCGCCTTCTTCCGGTCGATAAAATCCCGTGATGCAATTGAAAAAAGTCGTCTTGCCTGCGCCGTTCGGACCGATCAAGCTGGCGATCATGCCTGGCTCGATGACAAAATCGACCTTGTCGACGGCAGTCAAACCGCCAAAGCGTTTGGTGACTTGAGAGGCGTTCAATAATGCCATGCTTCCTCCGGGTTGGAGATTGGATGTTAGATGTTAGAAGTTAGAGTGCATTCGCGTGACATTACTATCCAACAGCCAAGCTCCAATTTCTAATGCAAAATCTTACTCAAGAATTGCTTGGTGCGTTCTTCGTGCGGATCGTTGTAGAGCCGGTCGGGTGTGGTATCTTCAACAATCGTACCTTCCGACATGAACACGATGCGGTTCGCAGCGGCTTTGGCAAAGCCCATCTCGTGCGAGACGACCACCATCGTCATGCCTTCTTTGGCGAGCAGCATCATCGTCTCTAAAACTTCTTGAATCATTTCCGGATCGAGTGCGCTCGTCGGTTCATCAAAGAGCATGATCTTGGGGTTCATCGCTAGCGCGCGCGCAATGGCAACGCGTTGTTGCTGCCCACCGGACAAGTGCGCCGGATACGCATCCGCTTTTTCAGGTATGCCCACTTTCATCAACAGACCGCGCGCGATTTTTTTGCTTTCCTCGCCGTTGCGTTTGCGGATGACTTGCTGTGCCAGCGTTAGGTTCTGCAAAACGGTGAGGTGCGGGAAAAGATTGAATTGTTGAAAAACCATTCCCACTTCGGCGCGAACGGCGTTGATGTGATTGGAGGCGTGATCGACTGGAATTCCATCGACGATGACTTGGCCGGAGTCGGGGCGCTCCAAGCCGTTGATGCACCGCAGCAGCGTCGATTTGCCCGAACCGCTCGGTCCGATCAAAACGAGGACTTCGCCGTGGCGCACGGAGGTACTCACGTTGTTGAGTGCTTGCACTTTGCCAAAGCACTTGGAGACTTGCTCGATTTGAATAATCGGTTTAGCTTGGCTCATTGTATTGCTTGCCGTCATTCTTCGTTTCGCTCAGAATGACAAGATCATTTTGGAATCGTAAATTTGCGTTCAAGATAACGGACGAGAATCGACAAGCCCATGGTCATCACCAGATAGAGCAGGGCAGCAATCGTCCAATGTTCCAGCGGTCGAAAGGTATTGGCGCTGCGTTGGCGCGTCCAGAGCGTCAGTTCCTTGACACTGAGCGCCGAAGTCAACGCCGAATCTTTTAGCATCGAGACAAAGTCATTGCCGAGTGGTGGCAGGATGATGCGCAACGCTTGCGGCAAAATGACATAGCGCATGGCTTGAACATAGTTCATGCCCAGCGAACGCGCTGCTTCCATTTGTCCGCGCGGAATGGCTTCGATGCCAGCGCGATACACCTCGGCAAGATACGCGCCGTAGCCAATCGCGAGTGCGATGATGCCTTCGTTAACTTCACTACGAAAAATTTGGTCGAATGGTTCTGGGACACGATCGGCAAGCGCTGGTGCGATGACGTAGAAAAAATACAGGATTTGGACGAGGAGTGGAATGCCACGAATGATTTCGACGTACAGCGTACCGATGGTGTAGAGAATGGGATTACGCGAGACACGCATGAGACCCGCGATGAGTCCAAAGATCAACGCAAAGAAATAGGCGACAAACGTAACATAGAGCGTGAGATAAAGACCGCTGCTCAGAAGCGTAATGATCGATGTATAATCGGCACTGGTAAAAATAACCAGCGCAGCCACTAACAGCATCGCAACGAGAATGAAGATCCACCAGGGTACGTTTCCGAGATCGATTGGAACCGCGCGACCGGTGGCGGGCGTTGATGGTTTAGATGCAGGATCAGGCTCTGACATGGAACTCTCTTGGTTCGAGTTTTTCTCGGATATAACAGGTCGCTGAAGCGTCATCGCCCAGCGACCTGCGAGATAATGTGTTAGAACTTATTTGGCGTAGGGGAGACCTTTGCCCGTGCACTCCGGTTTGGGATTGATGTCCTTCCACCACAGATTGCACAGTTTGCTCCAGGTGCCATCGGCGTAGACGGCTTTGAGACCGGCGTCGAAGGCGTTCTTGAGTTCCGTGTCGCCTTTGCGGAAGACCATGCCCAAGAACTCATCGCCGAACGGAGCACCGGCGGTCTTGACTTTGCCTTTGTTCTGCTCGAGAAGGTCAGACGCAGCGAAGGTATCAATATCGACGGCATCCGCTTGCTTGTTGATCAAGGCTTGAACCGCGGCGGGGAAATCTTGAAATTCTTTGACTTGCTTGTTTGCATCGGCAACCAATTTCTTGGCGGTGATCGAGTTAGTCGTGCCGAGTTGGACGGCGACGATGTACGCGGGGTTCTTCAAATCTTCAGGACCCTTGATGCGAGTTTCGTCGTTGCGGACGAGCAAGACTTGGGTGTTTTGCATGTACGGCAAACCGAAATCGACCGTCTTGCCACGTTCTTCGGTAATGGTCCACCCCGAGATCGAGAAATCATAGGTCTTGTTGTTGACGGCGATCATCAAGCCATCGAAATCGGCCGTAATGAAGGTAGGTTTGCAGTTGATCTTTTTGCAGATTTCGGTGACGAGATCGACGTCGAATCCGACGATTTCTTTCTTGTCATTGATGGACTCGAACGGGGGGTAGGTAGTGTCGCTGCCTACTTTGAGGGCGCGACCTTTCAGGTCGGGTAGAGTAGCGGCGCTGGATGATGGAGCGGCGCTCGACGAAGGTGCCGCGCTAGACGATGGGGCGGCGCTTGAGGATGCACTGCTTGCTTTGGGTGCGGCTGTCGGTGCGGCAGTTGGCGTCGGACTGGCACACGCAACAACGAGTACAACCATCAGTGCAAGCAATAACAGTAAACCAATGCGTTTCATTCTTCTTCCTCCTTTAGGAAATTGAAATATGGGGATAACGCAAGGGATCAAAAGAAAAAAAGACCGAACTCGGCGATCGCTGTTTAGTAGTGCATCCAAGGTCTTGCATAGCAAGCCAAGCGTATTTCATGCGTGGTTGAGTATACAGCATTACTTTGTGGCTGCACTAGTGCGCACTTGCTGAATTGGCGGGATTATACTAGAGATAAGCCGGGGTGTCAATTTCATTTGTTCAGATTGATGTTCCAAGCGCCAAACGTGAAAATATTTTTGCAAAGTGCAATGCGATACGACAATGGCGTTTCAATCTTTGAAATTGAAAAGCCGTCTCTGGTTGAGACGGCTTTTTTGTTTTACGATTATTAAATTCAATTATTGTCCAGGCGTGAGTTGAATGCGCTTGATTCCATTTTGATCGGTGACGACAATTCGCAAACCGGGAGTAACATCTGCCAAAGTTGCCGTACCAAGTTTGGTGTATTCCGTCTTGTCATCGACAGTAACGGTTGTAGTGCTGCCGTCTTGCTGAGTGACCGTAATCGTGTTGCCTTGAATGCCTTTGACGGTGCCGGCAGCAGTGGGACGCCCACCCATTCCGACGACTTGTCCCGCACCGGGAAAGTTTTGTCCGCCGGCTTGATTATTGCCACGGGTTGCGCCTTGCGCGTTTGGATCAGCCCCGGTGCTTCCGGCGCGATTGGCAAAGAATTCGGTGCGAATGGTGGTGGCAGTTTTGAGTCCGTTATCGTTGCCAAAATAATAGCCGACGCCGCCTGAAGCGGCCATCAAAATGACGAAGACAACTCCAATTAAAATCGTTTTCATATTTCTCCTCCTTAGGGTTTATAGCGATCGTAAAAGAATGTGTCGATGAGCAATTTGCCAATGTAACAGATAAGCACAAAAATGACGACAGGCACTTGGACAAATGCGAACCAGGTCCGCGCTGGAATTTGCGGGATGGGTAGACTAATCAGAATCCAGGCGATCAAGGCAGCGATTGCGCTGCGGACGATCAAAGACCTCAAGCGATGCGCCACTAGCACTCCGCTGCGTCGGCGACGCGTCGTGACCGATTTACTGAAGATTGGCGAGAATTTACTTGCTCCAATCGATCACGCGCTCGTGCTGAAAATCGTATTTGATATTGATGGTGTCGGTCACGTTTTTGAGCACCTGTTTTAGATCGCTGCCATTGGGACTGATGGTGTAAAATTCCCATTTGCCATTTCGATCGGACAAGAACAAGATTTGTTTTCCGTCGGGCGACCATACCGGCGCCCCACTGCTGATTCGCACATTGTAGAAAACGTACAACATGACGTCTTGCTTGGTTACGCCAATTTCGCTTCCGCCGGTTGCGGCGACATAGTTAATGTCCCAATGGTCTTGCGCCGTCATCATGAACGCCACGCGATTTCCATCTGGGCTAATCATCGCCGATGAGGTTGGCGGCAAATGCTCAATCGGCATCGCGGCATTTTTGGCAGTGTCCCAATACATTCCATGCGGACCCATAACCGCCCAGGGTGCGCCGCTGGTTTTGTCGGTTGCCATGATGCCGTAGGTTGGATCGTCGTAATAGATTGTTTTTCCATCCGGAGCCCAGCTTGGCGAAAAACAAAGTCGCGAGCATTGCGGCTCGGTCAGTACGCCGGTGTCGATGTCGACGACACCCAGTTTCCAAACCGCGTCGGGCCAATCCTTCTTTTGTTGCGTGAAAACGATTTGTGTTCCATCCGGACTCATCCGCGGCGAACGCGCGCGCGGTGAAGTGAAAACGATTCGTTCGTTCGAGCCGTCGGCATTGGCGATGTAGACACCTGGGGCGGTATTGTCCCAACGCGCGAAAATAATTTGTTTGCCGTTCGGCGACCAGGATGGATCGATCCCATGCGAGACGGCGACCGGTTTGGAACCATTATCGCTCGCCGTGTAAATCGTGCCGCCAATCGCATCTTGAAAAACGAATTTGCCTTGCACGGTTCCCGTTGGAACCGGCGTGACGGTGATCGGAACAAAGAGAGTAGGCGAAGGGGTCGGAGTTGGCGGCGGTATCGTTTGCACGGTCTCGCCGGCGACAGTCAAAACGAATGAGACTGGCGTGGAATTGTTGTTGGTCACAACTGCGAAATACCTGCCTGGTTTATTGAATCCGCCCGACCAGTACAAATCGTGCGTGACGCTATCGGACAAGACATCGACGAATGGCGTGCCACGTCCTACCGGCGCTGTGGCTGCATCGTTCAGCCAATTCACAGCTTGGTCCGGGGTGTAGATGGAGAGCGCAAGTCCGCCGACGCCATTCGCATCGACAGTGACGTTGGCGAGCGGTTTGCCGGAGCTACGTCCCAGGCGTCCGCCAAAGGTCGGCGCGCCGGTGTCCGGGGTGTAATCGAAATAAAACCACAGCGAAGAATTGGGCGCAATTGTTTGCGAGGTGCCGGTGACCATCAACGGATCATCCGGCGAACCGCCGGTAGGCGCGCCTGCAAAAACCGATGGAACAGCTAGAGCGGCAATCACAAAAACCAGGATCAATCCCAAAAATCGCAAGTGCTTCATCCTTGTCCTCTTCATCTGACCAGTAAACAGTGACCAGTTATCAGTGAACAGTAAACTGTTGGCTGGTCACTTCACTGTTTAATGTATACTGTTAGCTGTTGACTGTTGATTGATCACTGTTCACTGGCTATTCGTAGCGTAACGCATCAATCGGGTGCAAGCTGGCGGCACGATTGGCGGGATAAATGCCAAAGAACAATCCCACGCCCAGCGAAAATATGATCGCTAGCAAAACCGCATCGAGATCGACGACGGTTTGCAATGTCGTCGCGCCGAGGTTGATGCCGGAAATCACTCGTGCGATGATCGCGCCAAAGAGCAGACCGATCAAGCCACCGGTCAAACTCAGCACCATGGCTTCGGTCAAGAATTGGATCAGGATGTCACGTTTGCGCGCGCCAATCGCTTTGCGAATACCAATCTCGCGCGTGCGTTCGGTGACAGACACGAGCATAATGTTCATGATGCCAATGCCGCCGACGATGAGCGAAATACCAGCGAGACCACCCAGGAAAATTGTAAAACCATCGGTGATGCTGTTCAACGTGTTGAGAATATCCTGCTGGCTTTGAATTGTGAAATCGTCTTGCTGAAGCGTGATGCGGTGACGCTGACGCAATATATCGCCAATGTCTTGCACAACCGAATTCTGAACATTGGTGTCGGTGATGCGAACATTGATCGTCGAGACGACATCGCCGCCACGGAAACGCGCGTTACCGGTCAAGCGGCTGCTCGCCGTTGTGATCGGAACATAGATTTGGGTATCGGTGTTGTTGAACCCACTGCCGCCTTTGGCTTCCATCACGCCGATCACGCGAAAGTTTTGTCCATTGATGCGAATGGTTTGCCCGACGGGGTCGGAGGTATCAAACAGATCGGTGGCGATTTGCGCGCCGAGCACCACCACCGCCGCGCGTGTGGTTACGTTGGCGGCTGTCACCCAATCGCCGCTGGCGAGATTGGCGTTCATCGCATCCGGATATTCGGGCGTCACGCCGATGATACGACCGACCGAGTTGTTGCCTAGATAAGCGACTTGGCCAAAACCATCGACTTGAGGCGCGACAGCGGTAACATTTGGCACGCTCCAGATTGCTTCGGCGTCGCCAAGCGTCAATGTGGCAGCGCTTTCTTGCTGTCGCACACCGCCTTGTTGCGTGTTCCCCGGTCGAATGAAAAGCAAATTCGTGCCGATACTGCTGATCTGCGCCGTCACCGTATTCTGCATCCCGCGCCCGATAGACAACATCGCAATAACCGACATGACGCCAATGATGATGCCGAGCATGGTCAGTCCAGAGCGAAGCTTATTTGCGGCGATGCCTCGCAGCGCAATGCGAACACTTTGCCAGATTATCATTTGAGGCTCCTGGTACCGGGTAGCTGGCTTTCAGTTTTTCCCATTCGTGTCATAAACCGAAAGTTCAGTGGCGGCATCTTTAGGCTTGGCGACGCGCTCATCGGCATAAATATTTCCATCACGAATATGGATGATGCGATCCGTGTGTGCTGCAATCGCAGGTTCATGTGTCACCAGAATGATCGTGATGCCACGCTCGCGATTCAGTCGCTGGAAAATCGCCATCACCTCGCGCCCGGCTTTGGAATCCAAGTTGCCCGTTGGCTCATCGGCTAGCAGAATGCTTGGTTCGTTGACGAGCGCGCGGGCAATCGCGACGCGTTGTTGCTGTCCACCGGATAATTCGGTGGGACGATGATGGATGCGTTCACCCAAGCCGACAGATTCCAGTGCGGCAGTTGCCCGTTTTTTTCGATCGGGCGTCCCGGCGTACACCATCGGCAATTCCACTTGGTCGACGGCTGGCGTGCGCGGTAACAGATTAAATTGCTGAAACACAAAGCCGATTTTTTTGTTGCGAATCATCGCTTGCTCGTCGTCGGACATTTTGGAAACGTCGACTCCGTCGAGAGTGTACGACCCACTCGTCGGCGTATCCAAGCAGCCGATAATGTTCATCAGCGTCGATTTGCCCGAGCCGGACGGACCAATGATGGAAACCATCTCGCCCTGATGAATGTCGAGCGAGACGCCATCCAAAGCCGGTACTTCGACATCGCCCATCCTATAAATTTTTTTCACGTCGCGAATCTCAATGACTGCGCTCATTTTACCTCCCAATCATTACGGGACCACCAGGGAATCCGCCAGCACCGCCCGTTTGTCGAGTCGTTGTCGTTGTGAGTTGAACGACATCGCCCTCTTGCAGACCCGCCATGATTTCCACGCTAGTATCGTTCGTCAGTCCAGTCTGAACAGGAACGGCGATCTGTTGTCCCTTGTATTCAACGGTGACAGTTTTCTGATTGCCAGTCGTGCGAACGGCACGCAAAGGCAGCAAGAGCACGTTGTCGCGTTCTTCGACGTTGATGGCAAGGTTCGCCGTCATGCCGGGCTTGACGGTGCCATCATTCTTGGTGAGCGCGACATACACTGGATAATTGACTACACCTTGCGTTACAGTTCCAACCGGCGACACCGATATTACTTTGGCGGTATAGGTTTGACCTGGTAATGCATCCAACGTCATTTGAGCCGTCTGACCTTGTTTGATCTTGGCGACATCGACTTCGGCTATCGTTAGTCTGACTTGCAGGTTGCTGGGATCGACGATGACGACGGCGGCACCGGTGCCTGCGCTATCGTTCGGACTAAAGTTGACGGTGGAAACAAGTCCATCATAAGGGGCGTAGATACTGGCTTTTTCCAAATTGCGCTTGGCAATCTCGACCGAGTTTTGCGCCGAATCGAGTTGACCTTGCGCCGTGCGCATCGACGTGTCCAGATTTTTCTGCGCTTGTTCGAGCGAGATTTGATCGCGGTCGAGCGCCAATTGCGCTTGCTTGACCGAATTGTCATTCGCAATATTCGATGCCGAGACATTATAGTTGGCGAGCGCGGTATTGTAATCGATGGTAGCGGTTTGCAGGGTTTGGGCTTGCGAGGTCATGCCGATGTCGGGTCGCCATGCAACGGCGTTGTAATCGCTCTGTGCTTTTTGCAGCGCGATGGTCGCCTTGTCGAGCGAGGCTTTGGCGGCGATGAGTTGATTGGGATTTTGCGCGGCTTTGGCTTTGGCGGTATCGAGCGCGGCTTGCGAGTTGGCGAGATTGTCTTGCGCGGTGCGCAGCGAGAATTGCAGATTCGCTTTGGTCGAATCGAAGCTCGCTTGTGCGTTATTGAGACTGATTTGCGCGCCCTTGAGCGAAAGCTCTAAATCGGTTGTGTCAAGCTGCATGAGCAGTTGCCCTTTTTTGACTTGATCGCCGATTTGCACGTTGACCTTGGAAACTTTGCCCGACGTTTGGAATGCGAGCGAGGTGCTGGTTGGAGCAGAGACGTTGCCAGCTGCGCTAACCGTGGCGATGAGATTGCCGCGGGTGACGGTAGCCGTCTGTGAACGCGTTGACACGTTCGAAGCTGATGCATTCGCCGACATTTGGCGTAGCCCCAATGCGGCAGCAACTATGACGACAACCACGACAACGCCGACGATGATCCAATTTCGTTTCATGATTCCTCCCGGCTGTAGCTATTATTACCGTGAAATACCAGATTAGATTATCCGAGGTATGGATTAAGCGCAAATGAGAATTGGGTTAAGTTATCTTAGTTTGGGAATCAAGGGAAATAGTGACAGAGACCAAGTGCAATCACAAAAATCATGAATTGTAGTGTAGCGCCTTGTGCGCGTTGAACGCCCACGAGGGACTAAACTAAGAACCCACAAAACTTTCTTGATTGCACTTGGTAGAGCATCCAAAGTCTTGCCTAGCAAGTCAAGCGTTTTTTATGCGTGGTTGAGTATGCCGCATTACTTTGTGGTCGCACTAGAGGTGTGATTCTTTATCGAAAAAGCTGACGAGGAGAGGTGATTGAGCGGAGTTGGACTGGGATTCAAGTTTTTTTTCATCATTGCAATTCGAAAGTTGAGAATCGCGTTTCTATTTCTTTCGAGCGGCGGTTACAAAAGTATATCCAAAATCGTACTCGGTTGTCCGCACATTCTGAAATCGCCGGGCGATATCTTCCGTCAAGGGTCGATCAATATCGTACAGAAACTGGTGAGCCATCCATCGGATCAACGGGTTGAAAAGACGAGGAATCCCTTTGCCAAGTTTTGCGTCCATGACGACAAACACCCCATTTGGCGAGCGCATCATACCGTGCCCGAATGGCGGATCGGTCATGTTGATGCATTTGTGTTATCAAGTTCACTAATTTTAGTTGCCATAAATTGGCGCTGATTATAGCACCACTCGTTTTCTTTGCTCAAACGGCAAATACGACTCGCCTTTGACTGCCCTTAGACCACTTTTTGACTTGTTGGTGATATTCTGAACAGAGTTTAGAGACAGACACGGGCTGTCTAGTCTTTTATCAAGGAGCGACTCATGAGCACAGTTGCAGTTCCCGCGCCGGAGCGGTCTGCATCCGTCAAGACCGGCGGCAAGCTAAAGTTTTTGATCGGCGGTCTTTTGATCCTGGGTGCAATTGCGTACGTCACGATCTCGTCGTTTCAATCCAACGCAATATACTATCTGACCCTCAAGGAATTAAACGCGCAGCGCAGCGCCATCGTGAATCAACCCGTTCGCGTGAATGCTCCACTCGACAAGTCCACGATCCAGTTCGACGACAAGACCCTGACTTTAAAATTCAACCTCAAAGACGACAACCTGGTTCTACCCGTCGTTTACAAAGGCGTCAAGCCCGATACATTCGAACAAGGCGAAAGTGTAGTTGCCGAGGGTAAACTTGGAGCGGATGGCGTGTTCGTCGCTTCGACGATTCTCGTCAAGTGTCCGTCCAAGTACGAATCGGATGTGCCGACGGGCAAGCCCTAAGCCAACAGTCTCCATCGAATCCCTATCGAGAGACTGGCTAATGAAGGAGACGAAGCTATGGCAGACTTCGCAATGGCCGATCTCGGCTACGCGTCCCTGCTTCTCAGTTTTTTCCTCGCACTATATGCGGCAGGCGCAGCGTTCGTGGCTGCGCGCCGCAATCATCTCGCACTCTTCGCTAGCGCGCGCAATGCGATTTTCGTTATTGCCGGACTGACCACGCTAGCGGTTGGCGTCCTTGAATGGGCGCTCATCACGCACCAATTCCGCTTTGAATACGTGGCGCTCCAAACGAATCGCGCCCAGCCTTTGCTCTACAACGTCTCGGCGTTATGGGGCGGACAAGAAGGCTCCCTCTTGTTCTGGGCATGGCTCCTTGCCGTTTTCTCCGCCGTCGTATTGATTCAGAATCACGACAAGAATCAAGAACTGATTCCCTACGTCGTCTCTGGTCTTGGAGCGGCCTTGACATTCTTCCTCGCCGTCATGACGATTGTCGTCGATCCAACCAAGGCGGGCTTTTTCGTTCTTACCCCATTCACACCTGAAGGAACGAACGCGCTCGTCGGCAATCCGTTCCGTCTGCTCGACTTTACGCCGGTCGATGGAAACGGCTTGAATCCACTGCTGCAAAATCCTGGGATGTTTATTCACCCCGTAACGCAATACCTTGGCTACGTTGGCTTTACGATTCCATTCGCCTTTGCGATGGCGGCATTGTTCACGCGCCGCTTGAGCGATGTGTGGATTCGCACGACGCGCCGGTGGACGCTGGTCTCCTGGTTGTTCCTCTCGCTCGGATTGTTGTTCGGAATGCAATGGGCGTACACCGAATTAGGGTGGGGCGGTTACTGGGGCTGGGATCCCGTCGAAAATGCCAGTCTCATGCCCTGGCTCACGGGCACTGCGTTTTTGCACAGCGTGATGATTCAAGAACGACGCGGGATGCTCAAGGTTTGGAATCTCGTGCTTGTTATGCTGACCTTCATCCTTTCGATTCTGGGGACGTTCATCACGCGCAGCGGCATCATCCAATCGGTGCATGCGTTTGGCGTTTCGAGCTTGGGACCCTGGTTCCTTGTGTTCCTCGCGGTGACGCTGCTTTCGTTCCTATATTTGCTGTTCAATCGCATGGACCAATTGAGGGAAGAGAACGAACTCGATTCACTGCTTTCGCGCGAATCGTCGTTCTTGCTGAATAATCTGATCCTGGTCGGTGCGGCATTTGCCACCTTGTGGGGCACGATTTTCCCGATGGTTCGAGAAGCGGTCACGGGCACAAAAGTGACTGTCGGCGCGCCGTTCTTCAATCAAGTGAACGGTCCGATCTTTTTCGGATTGATTATCTTGATCGGCATTTGTCCGCTGATCGGTTGGCGACGTGCGACTTTTGAGAATCTCGTTCGCAATTTCATGCAACCGTTCGCGGTAGCCATCGTTGCGCTTGTTGTGTTGTTCATCATCGGCGTGCGCGAATGGTACGGACTGGCGGCGTTTAGTTCGGCGTCCTTCGTGTTGGCGACGATCGGTCTGGAATATTATCGCGGCGTGCTTGCGCGGATGCGCCAATATAACGAGAATCCCTTCACAGGCTTGATCAACTTGGTCGCCAATAATCGACGACGCTACGGCGGCTACATCGTTCATGTCGGCGTGATTCTGGGTGTGGTCGGCATTGCTGGATCGACGTTCTACCAAGTCGATACGCAGGCGAATCTCAAACCAGGCGAGACGGTTCAGATCAAACAATACACTTTGCAATTCGATCAATTGCGCGTGCTCGAGAAACAAAATTATCTTGCCTACTCTGCGCCGTTGACGGTTTTGGAAAATGGCAAACGAGTTGCAACGCTCGTGCCGGAAAAGGATTACTACGCAAGCCCGAACCCCGATCAATCGCAATGGACGACTGAGGTGGATGTGCGCACGACCGCACTCGAAGACTTGTACGTGATCTTAGCTGGCTTTGATTCCAAAGCGGGGACGGCGACGATCAAAGTTATCATCAATCCGCTGGTCGTGTGGTTGTGGATTGGCTTTGGGCTTTTGGTGGTCGGCACCGTGATCGCGGCATTGCCCGATCCACGAGAAGCACGGGCGTTGGCACGGTCGCGGGTCAAAGAAGCGCTGGCGCACGTCTAGTTCGTGAGGCATATATGATTACGGTTGCGATAGCCCTGGTAATTGTCGGCTCGATTGCGTTGGTCGCCTATCCGCTTTTTCGACGCTCAGAGGATTTGGACGTGGCGTTTGTCGGCGTGTCCGATCCGGTCTATGAAAATTTGGTGACACAGCGCGATGCAACTTATTCGGCGATCAAAGATTTGGAAAACGATCATGCCATGGGCAAGTTATCCGATCATGATTATCGTTCGCTGCGCGCCAAGTACGAAATGAAAGCCGTTGCGATTTTGCAGGAACTGGACGCGTTCAGCGGGTCCAAGTCGGATCATACCCCAACGGCAAACGATGAGTTGATCGAAAGCGAAGTAGCGCGCTTGCGCCGGAATTCGGCAAGCGGTGCGATGAATTGTCCCAAGTGCGGCACGGCGCATACTGCCGACGATGTGTTCTGCGCCAAGTGTGGCACGTCGTTGCGCGGCGTACGATGTCCATCGTGCGGCAAGCGCGCGGCATTGGGTGACAAGTTCTGTAGTAAGTGTGGCGCGACGATAGAAGCGCGCTCTTGAGGGAGATTGAAATGGCACAGAGTCGTGTAGTTGCGAACGCTGTGGCGGCTGACGAAACCAAGTCGGCTGGATTATATTGGCAATTTTTGAGTGACAAAAAAGTAACGCCGATCGTGCGCGCGCTGGGTCTCATTGCATTATTGAACATTGCCATCGGATTGTACATGGCGCTGTACTATGCGCCGACTGAGAGAACGATGGGCGATGTTCAGCGCATCTTTTATTTTCATGTGCCGAGTGCGTGGGTTGGATTCCTCGCGTTCTTTGTAGTCTTTATCGCCAGTCTGATGTTCTTGTGGAAACGCGATGCACGCTGGGACAAGGTGGCGCTTTCCGCTGCCGAGATTGGCGTTGTGTTCATCACGCTCGTGCTCATCACCGGACCGATTTGGGCGAAAGAGGCATGGGGCGTCTACTGGGTCTGGGACGCGCGTCTCACCACATCGCTGATCTTGTGGATGATCTACATCGGCTATTTGATGTTGCGCAGCAATGCCGAGGGCGAGCGACGCGCGCGTTTCGCAGCCGTCTTGGCGATTGTTGGATTCATCGATGTGCCGATCATTTTCATCTCGGTGCAAATCTGGCGCACGATGCATCCCGAATTGCTGATCGGCTCCGATGGTGGACTCGCCCCACGGATGACGCAGACGTTGATGGTCTGCTTGCTATCGTTCACGTGGTTGTTTGCGTATCTGTTGATTCAACGCCTGCGTTTGGAGCAAGCGCGCGATCAACTGAACGTTTTGCGCGAAGGGACGGTATGAGCCAATGGAATATGTAACGATTGCATACGGCTTGATCTTTGTGGTTATCCTTGGTTATAGCGCGAATCTGTGGCGACGAATGCAAGCCATCAAACGTGAGCAGGCGTTGCTCGAAGCGAAAAACCGCGAAGCGTAAATCAAAACCAGGTTCTCAAAGCAAGAGTAACCTGGTTTTTGTTTTGAATCATTTGTTATAGCGCGGGCATAATCACCACTTGAATAGGTTGACGAAATCCAGCAACTGCTGATTGACAAATCGAGCCGATTCTAACTGCGCGTTGAAAATGACCTGCGACGGGATCGATTGCAGCAAGAACAGCATCGCGCTGGCGGCAGTCGCTCCAAATGCGCTAGCGATGTAATCGAACCATGTCAGGCGAAAGCGCGGTTGCGACTTGGCGCGAATTTGCGCCAGGATATTCTTCGAGAGCGTGGGCGGCGAAGATTCGATTGGGAATGTACGCAGCGCATGATCGACTGACGCAAACAAATCGCGTTCTTGATTTACCTCATCCATCAAAATTTCTCCTCATTGATCTTTATCATAACTAGTCAACGCTTGGCGCAATAGCGCCCGCGCCCGGAAGATTCCTGTTTTGACTGTGCCGAGTGGCAGGTTGAGCAGTTGGCTTATTTCCTCGTACGACAATTCCTCTTGAAACCGCAATGAGATCAACATGCGATAGGTTGCAGGCAAGGTTTCGATTTGTTGGTGCAGAAACTTGTCGCGCTCTTTGATTTCGAGCTTTGATTGCGGGTCACGGAAGGTCTCATCGGGCACATCGGCGATTTCATCTTCGGATAATTTGTTCATTTCTTGGCGCAGGCGCGGCAAGCGCGTGTAACACAAATTGATCACGATGCGATAAGGCCAAGTCCTGAATTCCGCTTGTCTCCGAAAATTGCCGAGCGCGCGCCACGCTCGCACAAATGCCTCTTGCGCGATGTCTTCGGCATCGTTTGCGTCACCCACGGTTCGGAGTGCCAAGTTGTATACAAAGCGTTGGTGTTCGGCGACCAGCGCGGCAAAGGCATCCGTGTTGCCCGCTTGCGCCCGCCGAACCAACTCCTGTTCATCTTGCAAGTCTCGATCTCCCTACCGGATTTGACCGAAAATACGCCAAAAAGTTTCATGGTTACCGCTCAGCCGTCGTCATGCTGAGAACCGCATGCCCACGCGGGCAGGTTTAGGGAAAGAAACCTGTCATGCTGAGCGGAGCGAAGCATCTCCCGCGCTGAAGGCGAGACCCTTCGCACCGCTCAGGGTGACATTCAAGTTGCATGAAACTTTTTGCGATTTAGCTAGTCCAACTAGATGAAGGCAGAACCGTACAGCAAGATTTTTCGACATCTGTGGTGTCGCTCTTGCTGGGCAAATTGGAAATTTACCCTACCCTTTTTGAGGAGGCAAATTATGCAACCCGATGTATTTCCGGCGGCGATCTTTTTCACACTGATCAATTGCATCGGCGCAATCCTTTTCTTTGCGCTCATCCTTGGTTTTATCGCGTTGATGCGCTATTTCAGTTATCGCGAAACGGTCGCGCTGGTTGAGAAGGGGCTAGTGCGGGACGATTCTCAGAGCAAAAGCTCGTTGCGCTGGGGGATCGTTATTCTTGCAATTGGCTTGGCACTTTGTATTGGATTGTATCCGCTCGGCTTCAATCCGGGTAACACGGCGGAGTACGTGCCGTTTCGATTGGGTCCATGGATGGTGATTGGCTTTGTGCCGACCTTCATCGGGATTGCGCTGATCGCTGTTCATTATATCACGCGCGACAAGCCCAAAAATCCCTCGGACAAAAAAGATCAATGAGCAAATCAGTTTTCACGAAAGGAATAAATCGTATGACTAAACGGCTCTATATTTTTCTCGCGATTGCGTTCACATTGTTGGCTGTTGGACCGCTGGCAGGCGTCAGCAACCAACAACCGCGCCGCGCGCGCGTCACGCCTCAAACGGTTGAGACACCGGCGAGCGGCAATGTTGTCAATGTGATCGAAAGTGAATTCAACGTAACGCTTCAGCCTGCACAGCCAAGTGCCGGCGAAATAACCTTCGTCGTCAAAAACCAAGGACACATTCCGCACGATTTTCGCATTCGCGGCAACGGCATCGATCAACGCACGCCCATGATTATGCCGCAACAAAGCGCGAACATGACGCTCCAGCTCAAGCCAGGGACCTACGAGTTCGAATGCACGGTCGAGGGTCACGACATGGCTGGAATGCGGGGGATGGTGATCGTTCAAGCGAGTTCCGGTTAGACCGTTAACAATGTGAAATGGTTCGTAGTGCGCGATGAATCGCGCCAACTTCGCGCAGCGCGATCAATCGCGCACTACAAACCCATTTTCAAAAGGATAATGTAATGTACAAGTTCGGTTCAAATGTCTTGAAGCTGTTAAAGATGCTGCATATCGTGCTGATCGTCCTCTTTCTTGGAGGCATATTGAGTTCATACGCGCTTACGCTGAATCTCAATTTATCAGATTTCGATCAGGTCTATTTGACGTACAAAAGTTTGGGAATTATTAGCGATGATGTCGTCAAGATCGGAGCTTTGGGTACCATCGGCTTAGGTCTCGTCTACGGTTTCTTTACGCGATGGGGATTCGTCAAGCACAAGTGGCTTGCGGTCAAGTGGGTCGTCTTTATCGCGCAAACGTTTATTGGCATACTGGTGGTCGATAAGTTGAGGGTGGCAAACATGATGCTCCTGGAAACACACAGGGTCGCCACTTTGAGCGACCCTGTTTTTATCGACAATCATTATCTGCGACAATACGTTGTCATTGTGCAGATCATTCTGACTCTCACTGCTCTAGTTCTGTCTGTGACAAAACCTGGGAGAACGAGAAGCAATGCATCGGAGGCAAAGCTGCCTGGAATAACCCAAAAGGCGGAGACTGAGGCTTGACGTTTTCTAAGTGGGCAACTTGCCGATGACTGCCAGCCCAAACAGAATGATCGCAAGCGGCACAATGAAAAGCAACAGCCGGTAAATTTTGGCTTGCTGACCTTCGGCGCGTTTGGTCATCATTTGCAGTCCGTGCGCCGCCACAATGCCGACGAACATGACGACTGGATGGATCGGCTCCGTCAAGCCACCAAGAAAAATGACCAGCATGCCAAGCAACGCTTGCAGATCATAGCTGCCGACAAATGCCGCCGCCAGCATCTGGTCAAATTTATCCGCCGCACTGCCTCGTGCCAAGCCAACTAGAGCTTTGAGTAGCCCAACGATAGCTACTACGAGTATGACAAAACGAAGTAGCGAATGGAGCATCAGTACAATCCCCATAGTATTCTCCTTCAGAGATATAGTGTTATGCCCCTGCTTTATATCTAAAACGAGCCGTTTCGTCAATGGGGTTGGCGAAAACGAGATGCGACGCACCTCCAAGGTGCGTCGCATCTCGTTTCCATCCGTCCAAATTAGTACCCAATTTTGACCGCGTGAAACATGGAACAAAGACTCATCTCAACTATTCTGATTAACGGAAATGAACATATGCGTATTTCCGAATATGTTGATGAATGAAAGAAAGCAATGGACAAGAAACTACTGAACGAGATCAATCATCTGCATGCTGAAATCTGTGGCGGCTTGTCCGATCCCAAGCGCATTGCGATTCTTTACGCTCTCTCTGAAGGTTCCAAGAATGTCATGGAACTGGCAGAAATGTTAGAGATGCCGCAGCCGACCGTCTCGCGCCACTTGAAGATTCTGCGCGATCGCGGCATGGTCATCCCTGAACGGCAGGGCGCAAACATTATCTACACACTGGGCGACAAGCGCATCATTCGCGCATTAGATTTACTGCGTGAGGTCTTGGGCGACAATCTCTCCAAGCGAAGTGCGCTCGCCGATGCGATTGGTTAAGGAGAAACCAGGATTCTCCGAGACTCTTGGTTTCTAAATCAACATCGAAGGTGATGAATGCCTTTTGGACGAACTCGCGAGTGGGTTCGCCAAGAGGCGATTTCTTGCCAGTAAACTAAGGAGACAAGCATGAAAAAATTATTGATTCTAGGTGCAGGTACCGCTGGAACAATGGTTGCCAATCGACTCCGCCGACTCTTGGATAGTGACGATTGGCAAATCACGATTGTCGATCAGCACGAGACGCATTACTATCAACCAGGATTCTTGTTTATTCCTTTTGGAATGTACAGCAAGAACGATGTAGTCAAACCCAAGCGCGACTTTATCCCCAGCGGCGTCGAATTCATCATGTCGCCGATTGAGATCATCGAACCGGAACACAATCGCGTAAAGCTGATCAAAGATGGTCGGTATCTTAATTACGATTTCTTGGTCATCGCGACCGGTACCTCGACGCGACCGGAGCAAACGACGGGCTTGCACGAACACGAATGGCACAAAACGATTTTCGATTTCTATACCATCGAAGGCGCATGTGCGCTGGCGAAGCATCTTCGCACGTGGCAAGGCGGCCGCTTGGTGCTCAACATCGTCGAAAATCCGATCAAGTGCCCGGTTGCGCCGCTCGAATTTATCATGCTGGCAGATTGGTTCTTCCACGAGCAAGGCATCCGCAACAAAGTCGAATTGATTTACACCACGCCATTACCCGGCGCATTCACCAAACCTATCGCGTCGAAACATCTAGGCGACATTTTGGAACAAAAAGGTGTCAAGATCATGCCGGAGTTTATGATCGAGCATGTCGATCCCGACGCCAAGAAAATCGTTTCGTACGATGAACAAGAGATCGAATATGATTTGTTGGTGAGTATCCCGCTCAACATGGGCAGCGATGTCATCGCGAAATCGGGCATGGGCGACGATTTGAATTACGTGCCGGTCGACAAGCACACGTTCCTTTCGACGAAATATCCCAACGTGTTCGCGCTTGGCGATGCATCGAATGTGCCGGCGTCGAAAGCGGGTTCCGTGGCGCACTTTGCCGTCGATACGTTCGGCGAGAATTTCGTGCGCTACGCCGAAGGTCAGGAACTGTTGCCTCTGTTCGATGGACACGCCAATTGCTTTATCGAATCTGGATTCGGCAAGGGATTGTTGATCGATTTCAATTACGACACTGAGCCGCTGCCTGGCATGTATCCACTGCCCGGGGTTGGGCCGTTCTCGCTCTTGCAAGAATCGGAGGCGAACCACTGGGGCAAGGTGATGTTCCGCTGGATGTATTGGAATCTCTTGCTCAAAGGACAAGAACTGCCGCTGCCCGCCAAGATGAGCATGGCAGGCAAGTGGAAGAATTAGAGGCAACTTATGGATCAATCAGTTGCAGAGTTGAATCAGAAAATCGATGGCTTGACCAAGCAGGTGCAGTATCTTGCCGATCAAGCGCAAGCCGCCGAACGCGCGCGCCAGGATCGCGCCGAGTTGATGCGCGACCTGATGCCCATCGCCAACGATGCGTTTCGCTTGACGACGGAGCAGTTGGAAGAAATTCAAGAATACGTCGATCTCCATGATTTACTTCGTTTGTTCAAGCGACTGCTTCGGAACGGTCGCAATTTTGACGCGATGTTGGATCAGCTTGAATCGGCGATGGATTTGCTGCAAACGGTCGGACCGATCACCGATTCGGCGTTCAGCAAATCGGTTGATTTGTTGCAGGAGGCAGAACGCAAGGGCTATTTCGCATTTGCGCGAGGCGGAATGCAAATCGCCGATAACATCGTCACATCGTTTAGCGAAGAGGATGTGAAAAAGCTAGGTGAGAATGTCGTGTTGATTTTGAACGTCGTCAAGAATATGACGCAGCCCGAAATCATGACGTTCGTCAACAACACGCTCATGGTCGCCTCGCGCGAAGTCGAAAAGCCGGTCGATACATCGATCTGGGCGCTGCTGAATCAAATGCGCGACCCGGCGGTGCGACGTGGACTAGCATTGACGATGCGCGTGTTGAGCGTGGTCGGCGCGCAAGCCGAAGGTAATGGAAAATCTGCGCAGAATTAGCGCAATGAAATAAATCCTAGGAGGATTCAAATGGGTACCAAAGTAATTGCGGGCAAAACCGTGCAAGTGAACGATGAAGGATTTATGACCAATCCTAATGAATGGACGAAAGACATCGCCTGTGAGATCGCATTGCAAGAAGGCATCCCTGATTTGACGCCCGCGCATTGGAAGATCATCGAATTTTGTCGCCAGCAGGGTGCAAATGGCGGCAAAGCGCCAACGCTGCGTCAGATCACCACCGGCACCGGCGCATCGACGAAAGAATTGTTTACCTTGTTCCCGAAAGGACCAGCGAAAAAAGTCGCTAGGATTTCTGGTCTCGGTAAACCTGAAGGTTGTGTGTAAATTTCTAACCACGAAGGCACAAAGAAGAAAAATTCTCTTTTCGCGCATTTTGTGTCCTTTCGTGAAACTTTCAAAGGAGAAATCAAAATGGAAAATGGGAATGGAACGCGCAAGGTCGCATTTATTTGTTCGAAAGGCAATCTCGACATGACGTATCCCGCCCTCGTAATGGGTTGGGCGGCGCTTGGCAACGGCATCGATGTGACGATCTTTTTCACGTTCTGGGGCATGGACATGATCAACAAAGCGCGCGTCGACAATTTGGAAATTCCTCCAATTGCAAACACGAGCATGAAGATGAATATGATGGGCGTCCCTGGCTATATCGGCATTCCGCAATGGATGGGCTGGATTCCCGGCATGACCTGGTTCGCCAGCACGTTGATGAAGAGCAAGATGAAAAAGCTCGGCGTGCCAACCGTGCGCGAATATCTGGAAATGCTCTCGGATGGCGGCGCGAAGATGTACGCGTGCAAAATGTCGGTCGATATGTTCGGATTGAAAAAAGAGGATTTTCTGCCCTGCGTGCAAGACATTGTGACGGCAGGTGATTTCATGGACATGACCGACGGCGCGCAGGTCATTTTCATTTAATAGATCGATTTGTGTGCGCGAATAATCGAAGATTGGTGATAGCGACGACGGCAAACCGCCGACCGCAATTGTCACGCTGCGCGTGAGCGAAGCGTGGGATCAGTGGTCAGCGGTTAGTTGTCGTCGGTCTGTTTTCAGGGATTCTTTGTGACTTTGGTCATTGCGTCATCTTTGCAAATGGCGTATAGTCTGTGACGGATTTGCACAAAAAGGGTTTTACCTGCGAATCGCCGCTAATCAATTCTTATTCGCGATGATTGGCGGAGATTAGTTGGCGATCCATCAGGGAGGTCGAGTTGGCTAAGCGTTCGTCGAATGCATTTCGTCTGGTGCTGCCGCACGAGCATGGCGCATGGGCGATGTTTGCCGCGCCGCTGTTGATCGGTATTGGCGTGGCTGAAAAATTGAGCGCGGGTGTCTTGCTCTTTGCGTTGGTCGCCGCGGGATTTTTTCTGTTACGTTATCCGCTCATGCTTGCCATCAAAAGTCGGTCACCGCAAGCGCGCGCAGATGCCTTGCGCTGGAGTGCTATCTGCGGAGCGATTACGCTCGTGAGCAGCATTGCGCTTTTAGCCGTGACACAACTTTGGTTGTTGATTCCGCTTGGCGCGTTAGGAATGCTGTTGCTTGGAATTTATCTATGGATGGCATCGCGCCGCGAAGAGATGACGACGCTGGGCGAATGGATCGGCATCGCGGGGCTGGCGCTCGGCGCGCCCGGAGCCTACCTCGTCGGCAACGGCTTGCTTGATGTGACGGCATTGCAACTCTATGCGCTCAATCTGCTTTATTTCGGCGGCACAGTGTCCTACGTCAAATTCAAGATTCGCGAACAACCGAAAGCGGTTGCGCCATCAGCCGATTTAAAATCGCGCTTGTGGGCTGGGCGCATGACGATTGCTTATCACGCGATGGTGATTGCCATCGTTGGGATTTTGATTTTGCAGGGCTGGTTGCCCGCGCTTATTCTGATCGCCTTTGCGTTGCCGTTTTGCAAAGTGATGAGTGGCGTCATCGCCCGCCCGATGCGCTTGAACATCCCCAAGCTGGGAATCATCGAAATGGTGTTTACGATTGTGTTCGCCCTGGTTGTGTTGGTGGCGTACTATAAAGTTTGACGTTTCACTCTGAACGCAGTACAATAAAATTCAAAGGTGAGGAACGCCTTTCGCTGCCAGGTCGGCTAGCAGCGAAAGGTGTTTTTTGTTGTTGTAGAGCAAATTTCCAATTTGCTCCTTACGCGGCAAATTAGAAATTTACGCTCGGGGAGCGCGATGAAAATCGGCTTGGCTCTAGGCGGTGGTGGCGCACGCGGTATTGCACACATTGGCGCGTTGCGCGTGCTTGAATCCGCGCAGGTGCCGATTGATTTGATCGTCGGCACGAGCGCGGGCGCGTTGATCGGCTCAATGTACGCGGCGGGCAAATCGCTCGACGACATTGAAGCGGTTGTGCGCGGGCTGCGTTTGCAGGATTGGATGGCGCGCGATCGCACCGGCATGGGCATGTTTTCGACGGATGGCTTTCGACGCATTATCGATTCTGCCATTGGCACGGGCAAGCGCATTGAAGAATTGCCGGGTTCGTTCGCCGCTGTCGCCGTCGATATGGAAGCGCAAACCGAAATGGTATTCGATTCGGGTTGCGTGTCAGATGCCGTGTGTGCGAGCGCAGCATTCCCAGGAATCTTTGCGCCGGTGAAAATCGGCGAGCATTTGTTTATCGATGGCGGCACACTCAACCCCGTCCCATTCGATGTGGCGCGCCAACGCGGCGCGGATGTCGTGATCGCAATTGACTTGGGCGCAGAAGAACCTTTGTTTACGGCGGGCAATTTGTATTCGCGGCGCGACGCCTGGTTTTTTCAGTTGATCCTCACGGTCGATCAGTTAAAAATCTCGCGGGTGGCGGCGCGTGCGATTGGGATCATGACGCGGCAGTTGCGTGCACAAAAGATGAAACAGTCGCCGCCTGATTTGATCGTTTGTCCGAATGTTCAAAATGTCGGCTTGATGGATTTCGATTTGGTCGATGTGTGTCTCGATGCGGGCGCTCAAGCGGCGCGTGATGCCATGCCTCAAATCGAAAAAATTATTGCGCCATCACTTTGGAGGCGCGGACAACGCGCCTGGCGAAAAACCGCAATGTCATTTCGAGCACGTTCGCTTCGCTCAGTGTAAACTCTGCGAGAAATCTCTAACTGGGGAAATGAGATTTCTCCTCGCATCGCCATCAAAGATGGCGCAACCGCTCGTCGAAATGACATTATTGAAACATGGACACTTGACTTGTCGCTTGACCGTGATATAGTTGGTGCGATCTGCCAGGTACTCGCGTTGGCGGATGAACGTGTCGCCGGCCGAGTGCCTATTTTTGATTCTGAGGAAATAATGTCTGACGTTGGAATGGAGCAGCAAGTAAGAGAAAAAGGGAATGCTGCTGTGACATCAGTGATTGCGGCAATCTTTCTCACGTCGATGAAACTCGTCGTCGGGATCATGACCGGGAGCCTGGGTATTCTCGCCGAAGCGGCGCATTCGGCGCTGGACTTGGTCGCGGCGCTCATCACCTTCTTTGCGGTGCGTGTGAGCGATCGGCCTGCCGACGAAACGCATCTTTATGGTCACGGCAAAGTCGAAAATCTTAGCGCGTTGGCAGAAACCGCGTTGCTGTTGATTACGTGCGGTTGGATCATTTACGAAGCGATCAATCGTCTCTTCTTTGAAACGGTCGAAGTCGATCCCAGCATCTGGGCGTTCGTCACGATGGGCATCTCGATCATCGTCGATGTGTCGCGCTCGCGCGTGTTGGCGCGCGCCGCGAAAAAGTACAACAGCCAGGCGCTCGAAGCCGACGCGTTGCATTTCAGCACCGATGTGTGGTCATCCTCCGTCGTCATCGTGGGCTTGGCGTTGGTATGGATCGGCGACGCGATTGGCCAGAAATCGATTCTCGTGCGTGCGGATGCCGTGGCGGCATTCTTGGTTGCGCTGATCGTGACCTTTGTCAGTTATCGCTTGGGCCGGCGGACCATCGATGCATTGCTTGATCGCGCGCCGGAAGGAATGGCGGAGCAAATCGCTTCGGCCGTTCAACAAGTCGAGCATGTGCGCGGTGTGTTGCGCGCGCGGGTGCGCGGATCGGGCAATCAAATTTTTGTCGATTTGCGCATTGCGGTTCCCCGTCATCTTTCATTTGAAGAAAGCCATGCGGTAACCAATCAAGTTCAAGATGCGGTTCGATCTATCGCCCCCGCTGCCGACATTGTGATTACGCCGGTGCCTGTTGCCGAAGACGAAGGGGTTTTGGAACGCATTCAAGCCGTCGCCGAGCGCGGTCACTTTGATGTCCACAACATCACGACGCACTTGACCAAGCGCGGCGTCTGGATCGATCTCGATCTTGAAGTCCCGCCCGCGGTGTCATTTGAAGACGCGCACGCGATGGCGACCGATTTGGAAAATCGATTGCGCGCTGAATTCAAGGCGCGTCCACCCAAAAATGACGATCAGGCTAAAGAACTCACGCGCGTCGCCGATATTAACGTGCATATCGAGCCGGTCGCGGAAGAGTTGGTGGCAGGGGCGGAATTGTCGTCCAGTGAAAAAGCAAAATTTGCTGAACGAATCAACGTCATCCGTTCCGAAATTTCGCACACGCGCGCTATTCAGGACATCGATGTCCAACGATTGAATGGGAGCGTCTATCTCGCGTTTCATCTAGTGATCGATGCTCAATTGTCAATCGCCCAAGTGCATAGCATTGCCGAAGAAATGGAAAATCGTTTGCGTCGCGAATTTCCGCAGCTTGGGCGCGTGATGATTCATGCCGAGCCATACAAGAAATAATCAACCCAGACCCAAAGAACGCCTAACAAAATGCGTTATAGTGTCACTCTGAGCGAAGCGAAGGGTCTCATTCTCTGCATAGAGAGACGCTCCGCTCAGCATGACATTTTGTTAGAAACCCGTAGAGTCTGCAACATCGGAGGTACCATGTCCATACCCACCGTCGAACAAGTGATGTCACGCAATCCAGCGACCGTCTCGTCGAACGATTCCATTCGTGTCGCGCTCGACCGCATGCGCGAACGCAGTTGCCGCCGACTGCCGGTGGTGGACAGCGGCGCGTTGGTCGGCATTGTCAGCGACCGCGATTTGCGCCGCGCGACCAATTCGCCGTACGTCATGCGCGAACGCTGGTACGATGATTTCATGCTCGATCATATTCCAGTGCGCGCGTGCATGACACCCAATCCTATTACTATTTCACCGCGTACGTCCATCGCCGAAGCTGCTAGGCTAATGCTCGACCGCAAGATTGGCGGACTGCCGGTATTGGACGAAGAACATTTGGTAGGAATCGTCACAGAGACCGATTTACTAAATTATCTGATTCGCACGCTGGAGTCGCAATCCTAATGTCTGAACTCCGTTGGTATGGCTGGGGCAACGCCGCCAAAACTTTTTCGCTCGAACATCGACCTGGTGCATGGGATTTTCTGCGCGCCGCGCTTGACTTATCCGGCGATGAGTCGTTCCTGCCGTGCGATTTCAATTCGATTCGATTGCGTGCGCCGCGTTTGAGCGATGAACAACTTCGCGCGCTGCGAAACCTGACCGCGCCAAGCGCCGTCAAGATTGATGCGATGACGCGCGTCATGCACGCGTACGGCAAATCGTACCGCGATTTGATTCGCTTGCGTCGCGGCGATATTCCTAATCCACCTGATGCGGTTGTGTTTCCGTCGAACGAAGTAGAGGTCGCGCAGATCATTTCATTTTGCGCGCAGAATGATGTTACGCTCATTCCCTTCGGCGGCGGATCGAGTGTGGTTGGGGGCGTTGAGCCGCGCGATGAACGCCTGACCATTTCGCTCGACTTGGCGCGCCTCAATCGCGTTGTCTCCGTTGATGAAATTTCGCAGACGGCGACAATCGAAGCAGGCATCCTGGGTCCCGACCTCGAACGTGAGTTGAATGCGCGCGGTTTGACACTGGGACACTTGCCGCAATCGTTCGAGTTTTCGACGTTGGGTGGATGGATTGCGACGCGCGGGGCAGGGCTAACGTCGACGGGGTACGGCAAAATCGAAGCGATGACGCAGAGCGTGCGCGTCGTCACGCCACACGGTGTGATCGAAACGAAAAACGTTCCAGCAACCGCCGCTGGCTCATCGATTTTGCAAATGATCGTCGGCAGCGAAGGCACACTCGGCGTGATTACGCAAGCGACGATGCGCGTGCGCGCGTTACCCAAGACGAAAAAATATCAAGCGCTGTTGTTCAAGAGTTTCGCCGATGGCGTTGCGGCGATTCGCGCGATGGTGCAAAGCGACATCGTACCGACGACCGTGCGCTTGTCGGATGAAGCCGAAACGAAAAGTTTTTTTGCAATGCGTGAAGAGTCGCAAGGTTGGAAAGCGTTCACCGAGCGCATTGGCTTGCAATTCTTGAATTCAATGGGATATTCGTTCGAGAATGGCGCACTATTGATTCTTGGCGTCGAAGGCGACTCTGCGTCCAGAATAATGTCGGCGGCGCAAGCGGTTTGCAAGTCGCAGAGCGCATTCAGCATTGGCGAAGGCATCGCGCAAAGCTGGATGCGTGATCGTTACGAGACACCGTACTTGCGCGAAGTGTTATTGGATCGAGGTGTGTTGACGGACACATTGGAAACCGCGACAACCTGGGATAATTTGGATCGGTTACACAAGGCGTTTTTGCAAGCGATTGCCGATGCAACCGCGTCGACTGAATCGAAATCGTTGGTGATGACGCATGTATCGCATTGCTATCGCGACGGCGCAAGTTTGTACGTCACGTTCTTGGCACGCATGGCGCAGAAAAAAGAAATCGAGCAGTGGGAAACCATCAAGCGCGCGGCAACCGATTGCATCATGACGAATGGCGGCACGCTGTCGCATCATCACGGCGTCGGTTATGAACATGCGGCGTGGATGCAGCGCGAGAATGGCAAGGTCGGCATGGACGCGCTCAAGGCATTGAAGAGCGCGCTCGATCCGAAAAATGTCATGAACCCGGGCAAGTGGCTCGAAGCGGAGCACTCGATGGTTGGTTTGGCGATGGAATATCAGGAAAGGTTTTGGAATATTCCCTAGTGCATGTAATTGCGAAGAGGCACGCAGTACGATAGAGGAACGGCGTGCAGTCAAACGAGTCGCGTGCCGGTGCTGAGCGAAGCCGAAGCAAGCAATCTCGGTCGTGGGTTGAGATGGCTTCGTCGCTCCGATACGTTTTTACGAGCGACACTTTTTGAATCGCTCCTCGCAATGACAGTCTCATTGAAAAACTATGAAACATATCGAAACAGATATACTAGTGATTGGTGGTGGTGCGACGGGCACAGGCATTGCCTGGGATGCAGCGACGCGCGGTTTCCGAGTCGTACTCGTCGAGAAACGCGATTTGACGCACGGCACTACCGGTCGTTATCACGGATTGTTGCACAGCGGCGGACGTTACGTGGTCAAGGACCCACACAGCGCTGCCGAGTGCATTGCCGAAAATCGAATCCTCCGCAAGACGCACGCGCACTGTATCGAAGACACCGGCGGATTTTTTGTGGTGACGCCTGAAGACGAAAATACCTATCCCGACGAGTTTCAAGCCGCGTGCAAAAAAATCGGAATCCCCTGCGACGAGATTTCTGTCGCCGAGGCGCTCAAGCGCGAGCCGCTAATGAATCCACGCGCGAGCCGCGTCTTTGTTGTGCCCGATGGCGCGGCGGATAGTTTTCAAGCGACGCACTCGACGGCGCAAGCGGCGAGACAAGCAGGCGCGAATATTCTGAACTATCATGAGGTTGTCGCGTTAATCAGCGAAGGTAACGAAGCAGATCGCCGCATCGTCGGCGCGCGCGTGCGCGATGTAATGCACAACGAGGATGTAGAAATTCGCGCGCGGATGACGATCAATGCGGCGGGCGCATGGGCAGGCGTGGTCGCGCACACTGCGGGCTTGCGCGTCGATGTGATTCCGGGCAAAGGCACGATGCTCGCAGTGAATCATCGCATCATCAACACGGTGCTCAACCGTTGCAAGATGCCCAACGATGGTGACATTATTGTGCCGATTCATACGGTCAGTGTGATCGGTACGACGGATGAGCGCGTGGCAGACCCGGAACATTTAACCATCGAACCCTGGGAAATCGATTTGCTTTTGCGCGAAGGCGATAAGCTTATCCCAAATCTGAGTCGATCGCGGTTTGTACGCGCATGGGCGGGCGTGCGACCGCTTTATCAGGAACACTACGAGGGTGCGAGTCGGGATGCGACGCGCGATTTGACGTTGCTCGATCACAAGACGCGCGATAATGTGTCGGGTATTCTCACGATCATCGGCGGCAAGTGGACGACGTTTCGCTTGATGGCGCAGGTGGCGATGGACAAGGCGTGCGAATACCTTGGAACGAACAAGCCGTGCGTCACCGCAACCACTCCGGTGCCCGGTGTCGAACATGGTCACTATTGGCTTGGTCATCGCTTGCACGAAGTGGAAGAGAGTCATTTGCAGAGCGAACTCGTTTGCGAATGCGAGTTGGTGACGCGCGCGATGTTAGAAAATGCGGCGCACAATAATCCGACTTTTACACTCGACGATTTGCGGCGCGATGTGCGCTTGGGCATGGGACCGTGCCAGGGCGGATTTTGTACCTATCGGGCGGCGGGAATTTTGCACGAGTCGACCGTCGCCAGTCAACCGTCGCCAGTCAGCGCTGAACAGTCCGAGTGGAACGTTGCAAATTTGCAATCGCCGACAGAGAACATGCGGTCAGCCGTCGGCGGTCGGCAGTCGCAATTTGCTAATCCTAATTTGTTGTTACGCGATTTCGTGCAGGAACGCTGGAAAGGTCTCTTGCCGATTTTGTGGGGACGCCAGCTCAAACAGGAACGCCTCGACGAGTTTATTTATCTCGGTTTGATGAACGCCGATCATTTGCCCGATGCAGAGGCAAAGAGTGCGATGACGGAATTTTACGAGCGCCCTGGCATTCAAGCGACGGCGGATCGAGAGGCACAGGGTGACTGATCTCATCGTTATCGGCGCTGGTCTCTCCGGTTTGATTGCGGGCTATGCGACGGCGAAAGCAGGCAAGCAAGTCAAAATAGTTGCGAAGGGTTTAGGTGCGACGCATTGGCACGCCGGTAGTATCGACGTGCTGGGTTATTATCCGAATGACACAATCGCGGTCCATCGTCCACTCGAAATATTGCGAGAGTTGACGCGCACCCAGTCGCAGCATCCGTACGCAATTTTGGGTGAAGCAAATATCGCGAATGCATTGAATCGATTTATCGAACTCTCGCGCGAAATTGGATTGCCGTACGTCGGCGCGGCGAATGCCGGCGATAATCTTTGGCTGCCGTCGCCGATTGGCGCAGCGCGTCCGACCTTTCTCGCGCCGCAAGCGCAACTCGCGGGCGATTTGCGTCGTACGGAGCCGATGTTGATTGTGGGTTTTTCGGGTCTGCGCGATTTCTATCCCAAGTTGATTGCGGAGAACTTGCACAAGCAAGGTCATACCACACGCGCCGAATTTTTGTCGCTCGAACTGATTACGCCGCGTCATGATCTAAACACGGCGCAGCTTGCTGCTGTGCTGGACGACGAAAAATGTCGAGCGAAACTGGCTGCCGAATTGAAAAAGATCGTGCGACCGGGCGAGCGCATTGGTTTGCCGGCAATTTTGGGAATGGATGCACATGCGGCGGTATTGAATGATCTTGAATCGCAAACCGGCGCAGAGATTTTCGAAATTCCGACTCTGCCGCCAAGTGTCCCAGGTGTTCGCTTGACCAATGCGTTGCGTGTGTGCCTGCGGAAACTACAAGTGCGCGTCGATTTGAATATGGACGTCATCGGTTTCCACGCGGAAGGTGATCGCGTCGTGTGGATCGAAAGCGATGCGGCGAGTCGCCCGCTCAAGCATCGCGCCGATAACTTTTTGCTGGCGACCGGTGGTATTCTCGGCGCTGGCATCGACACCGATCATACCGGCAAAACGTGGGAGACGATTTTCAATTTGCCGCTTGTCGCTCCCGCCAATCGGGGTGAATGGTTCCGCGCGCGCTTTTTCGATCCCGCCGGGCATCCGATTTTTCGCGCAGGCGTGTCGGTCAATCACGCGTTCCAACCCATCGATCCAAACTGCGCGACGGTCTACTCGAATGTTTACGCGGCGGGAAACGTTCTCGCGTACGCTGATCCAATTCTGGAACGAAGCATGGAAGGAATTGCGATCGCGACCGGATTCGCAGCAGCGCAGAGTATCAGTGAACAGTAAACAGTGGACAGTAAACAGTAATCAGTATTCAGACGTTACCGTATACTGAACACTGGATACTGAATACTCGGAGAGTTAATGCATACAGCATCATGGCAATCTGTCGGGATGACGCTCGACGAATGTATCAAATGTAATGTTTGTACCACTTATTGCCCAGTTGCGGCAGTAACAGAAAAATTTCCTGGACCTAAATACGCAGGACCGCAAGCGCAACGTTTTCGTGAATCGGGACAGCTCAAGTCGCCGGATATTTCCGTCGATTATTGCTCGGCGTGCCGCGTATGCAACGAAGTGTGCCCCAGCGGCGTCAAGATTGCCGAAATCAACGCGCGCGCCAAAGCCCAAATTGTCGCCGAGCGCGGCATTCCGTTGCGTAATTGGTTCTTCGGTCGCAATGAAATCTTGGGCAAGCTTGGCAGCTTTGCGCCGCAATTGGCGAATCTGGGATTTCACAATCCGTTCAGTCGTTACATGGCGGAAAAAATCATGGGCGTGGCGCGTCATGGTCCCATTCCGCATTGGAGCATCGAGGGCACGTTCGATTCCTGGTTTCGTCGCACGCCGCGTTTGAAATCGGATAAAAAGGTGGTGTACTTTCACGGGTGTTCGACCAACTACTACGAGCCGCAAGTTGGCAAAGCAGCCGTCATTGTGTTGGAACATCTAGGTTACGAAGTGATCGTACCGCCGCAAAATTGTTGCGGCTTGCCGATGCTCAACAACGGCGAATTTCCCGCCGCCGAAAAATTGTTCCGCAGCAACATCGCCAAGCTGCTGCCGTACGCCGACAAAGGTTATCCCATCGTCGGCACGAGTGTGAGTTGCACGATGGTCCTGCGTGAAGAAGCGTCCGAGATGCTCGATATTGAAAACGATCAAACGCATCGACTCAAAAACGCGCTGTGGGATTTTTCGGAATGGCTGCGCGACTTGCGCGAGCGAGGAGAGCTGGACACGAATTTTCACGAATTGAAAATGGTTTTACCGTATCATGTTTCTTGCCAGGCGCGCGCGCATCGTATGGGTAGACCGTCGCTCGATTTGATGACATTGATTCCTGGGTTAGACGTGCGCGAAGGCAATGCGCGTTGTTGCGGGTTGGCAGGCACGTACGGTTACAAGGCTGAGAAATACGAGATTGCGATGAAGGTCGGCGAAGAAGCATTTCGTTTTGTGCGCGCGCAAGGCGACGAGGCGCATCACGTTGTCTCCGATTCCGAGATTTGTCGCTGGCAGTTGCAACACGGTACGAAAAAACTCGGACGCGCGCCCGTCGAAATTCTCGCGGCGGCTTATGGTCTGTACGATCTGGACAATCGAAAGTTGATTTAATGGCAACAGGTTTTTCCGCGCACGCCCGTCAGTCGAATCTGCATCAACAGCAATTCGACATTCTCGTGGTTGGTGGCGGTATTACGGGCGCAGGCATTGCGCGCGATGCGGCGATGCGCGGATTCAAAATGGCACTCATCGACAAGGGCGACTTTGCGAGCGGCACATCGTCGAAATCGTCTAGGCTTGTGCACGGCGGTGTGCGCTACCTCGAAATGTTCGAGTTTGGTCTGGTATTCGAAGCTAGCCGTGAACGTCGTGTCCTCTGGAATACTATTCCGAATCTTGCGAGACCTCTACCATTTATTTTCCCCGTTTATCGCGACGCGCGTTTCCCAGGTTGGATGATTAACAGTGGCTTGTGGCTCTACGATGCGCTCGCGCTCTTTCGCAACTATCGTAACCATACTTGGATGTCGAACGACGCGGTCACGCGACTCGCGCGTGGATTCGATGTGCGCAACATCAACGGCGCGGCGCATTATTATGACGGTCAAGTCGATGATGCACGCTTGACGCTCGAAACGATTCGCTCGGCGCAAAGGTATGGCGCAGCGATTGCAAATTACGTGCAAGTCGATTCGCTCATCAAGGACAAGAGTTGGGTTGTTGGGGTGAACGCGCACGATACGCTGCTCGGCGATCAAATCGAAATTCGCGCGCGCGTGGTTGTGAATGCGACAGGCGTGTGGACGGATACGCTCACGCAGTTGGACGATCCGAAATCCCTAAAGCGAATGCGTCCGACCAAAGGCGCGCACATTCTCGTCCCACGCGAAAAAATCGGTGCGGCGAGCGCGGTCGCGTTTCCGAATATTACCGATGGTCGATTGCTGTTTTCGATTCCGTGGGGCAAGTTTCAAATCATCGGCACCACCGACACGGATTACGAAGACGATTACGATCACGTTTTCGCCAACCAAGCCGATGTTGATTACATTATCGCCGTTGCGAATCACGCGTTTCCGACCACGCCCATTACCCACGCGGATGTGCTCAGCACGTACGCGGGACTGCGCCCGCTCATATGTCAAACGGGCAAGAACACAAGCAAAACATCGCGCGAGCACGAGATTTGGACAACGCCTTCGGGTCTCGTTTCGATTGCGGGTGGCAAGCTGACGACGTATCGCGCGATGGCAGAGCAACTGGTCAATGTGGTTGCAAAACAGTTGCGCGAGCGATTCGACATCGTCGCAAAGAATCCGTGCATGACGGCGAAGACACCGATCATCGAAGGTGATGGCGAAATGGTTTCGGATAATTTGCCGCAAGATGTTGTCGATCATTTACGACAGTTTCACGGCGCGCAGTACAGTCAAGTGGAGAAGCTGGCGCAAAGCGATTCCAATCTTGCGCAACGCATCGCCGACGACTTGCCGTACATTTGGGCAGAAGTCTTGTATGCGATTGAAAACGAAATGGCGATGACGGTGACCGACGTGCTCGAACGCCGTTTGCATCTGCTAACCGAATCGCGCGACAATGGTCTCGCTGCCGCGCCGCAAGTAGCCAGGATGCTGAGCGAGCATTATGATTGGGACAAGACGCGCATCGATCAAGAGTTGCGCATCTACCAAGACCACGTCGATCTGACGATGGCATTTAGGAAATAGCATTTGTCATTGCGAGAAGCGATTCGTACGAGTACCGTTATTGAAAATGCGTTTGTGCATCGCTGCTCGCAATGACACAGGATGAATATGCTTACCGAAACTGAATTCTACGACCGCTTGGCTGAATTTTTCGATGTGATGACCGCTTGGCAGAGTCGGCTCGCCGTTGAATTGCCATTCATCGGATCAATATTCGCGCAACACAACGCACGCTCTGTTCTCGATTGTGCGTGCGGCACGGGCGGTCATGCGATTGCGTTCGCACAGCGTGGTTATAGCGTCGCAGGCAGCGACATTAGCGCGGCGATGATTGCGCGCGCCGAAGCGAATGCTCGACGTGTCGGTCTATCCATCCCGTTCAAGATCGCGCGCTTTCAAGATTTGCGCACGACGTTTGATGAAAAATTCGACGCAGTATTGTGTCTCGGAAATTCGTTTGTGCATGTGTTGAGCGATGAAGACGCGCTCGCCAGTTTGTCGAACATGCGCGATTGTTTACGCTCAGGCGGCGTTCTGATTTTGCATAACCTGAATTACGATAAACGAATGAAAGACAAGCCGCGCTGGTTCGCAGTCAATTCGGGCATGTTGCAGAATCGCGAGACGCTCGTCTGGCGATTTGCGGATTACGATCAAACATCGATGCGCATCACATTCAACATCGCATTGTTCAGCAAAGACGACAAGGGAGCATGGTCGGTTCAAGTGCAAAGCACACAACAGCGTCCGTATCAAAAAAATGAAATTGAAAACTTGTTGGAGCGCGCGGGCTTTCATGATGTTTCATTCTACGGTAGCTTGCAGGGCGAGCCATTCAACGCAGAACAGTCGGGCGATTTGGTAGTAGTTGCCAAAGCATAGACTTTTATTTTCAAGGAGGAAGCAATGACAACGATTGTCACTATCATCGGATTTGTCTTCATCGTTTTGTTTGCCGCACTTTTCGCGCTCTGGATTTTTGGCGAGCGCGGACATCTCGTTCTGCCATCGACGCTTGCCGCAGCGCAACCGAAAAAATCCAAGCGTGCCCCCCACACTCCCAAACGCATCCACACCGGTACTCGCTCGGCACACAAAGCCAACATTTTCGATCCGATTCATGCGTACGTCTATGGTCGTTGGACCAATCAATACATTTCGGTCCTCATTAATTGGCTCATGCCACGCATGGATGAGAAAACGCGTGAACATTGGGCGAATTCGTATCACGGCAAAGTGCTCACGCCCGAACTCGCCGCCGAAATGATTACGCTCGACCACGACATCGATTCGCGCAACCTTGAGCAAATTGTTCCGTATCCGATGGCGCGCGATGTCGTTTTGAAATCACCGCTCAACATCACGCTCTACGAATGCGCATGTCGTCATGCGCGTCCGAACGGTTGCAAGCCGACGGATGTTTGCATGACCATTGGCGGTTCTGCGAACGACTTTTTGCTCGACCACAATCCGCAAAGCGCGCGTCGTATCACACAAGCCGAGGCACTCGATATTTTGCGCGCAGAACACGAACGCGGGCATTTGCATTCGGCGTGGTTCAAGAACGTTATCGGCGACCGCTTGTTCGCGATCTGCAATTGCTGCAAGTGTTGCTGCGGCGGCATCGAAGCGATGACCAAGTACGGCGCGAAGACGATGGCATCGTCGGGCTATGTCGCCGCGATTGACGAATCGAATTGCACAGTCTGCGGCGTTTGCGTCGAAGCGTGCCCGTTCGATGCGTTGTCGATGGATACGGGAACGACGACAGTGAATCGAGACAAGTGTATGGGTTGTGGCGTGTGCGAGAGCCAATGTCGATTCGAAGCGATTGCGCTCGTGCGCGATGAAAGCAAGCCGGCACCGCTTGACGTTCGTTTGTTAGCTGGATAGTTGGTCCGCTCGATTCCAACGGTTCATTCGCAAAGAATGAACCGTTTTTGTTTTGGTGATTCTCGAATGACCGGATATAATCAGAGTGCATGAGCACAGAAATTAATCTCTTGACGCAAGCATCCCTCGAAACATCAGAAACCCAACGTCGCAATAACCTTTTCGTTTTAGCATCGAATTCGTTTTTGCGCGGCGCGCATACCAGCATCTACAACGTCATTTGGCAGCCGTTTGCATTGAGTCTGGGTGCATCGATGCCGACCATTGGATTGTTGAGCAGCATCGGCGGCATGAGTGGCATTTTTACGACGCTCGCGCAATCGTTTGGCGGCTGGCTCGCCGACCGCATCGGGCGCAAGCCGTTCATTGTCGCGGCGAGTCTTTTCATTATCGTTGCGTACGCGCTGTTGGCGATTGCAGGCGCGCTGAACATTTGGGGATTGCTGCTGGGTGCGATTGTTTTGCTTGGTCTATCGGCGCTCTCGCGTCCTGCCCTTTCGGCGATGACAGCGGAATCGGCGCAGCGTGGACAACATGGCAGCGCATTCAGTCTTACGATGGTCGCGTCGCTCGTCCCAGGTATTCTCGCGCCGACGCTGGGCGGCTGGCTCGCGCAGCAAATTGGATTTGTCGGCGTCTTTCCGGTGTTGCTCGCGCTCGAAGTGCTTGCGCTCGCTTTGGCGTGGCGATACCTGCGCGAAACGCGGGATGCACGCGACGCGATCAATCTGCGCGACCTGGGGCGGGCGGTCTTGCGTTCGATTCTGCCGCCGAAGGGTCTGCGCGGATTTTTTATCGCAACGGCGGGCGATTCTTTTTCGTGGGCGATGGGCTGGGGGCTTATCAACGGCATGCTTCGCGACTCGTACAACTTTTCTGTCGAGCAGTTGGGCATCATGGCGAGCGTGATGTCGCTGTCCTGGGCGCTGATGCAAATGCCGATTGGTCGCTGGGTCGATCGACATGGTTTGAAGGGCATCATGGTTTTTTCAGAATCGCTTGGGATTCCGTTGATGGCAATCTGGCTCACGCAAACCAGCTTTGAATGGTTTCTGGTTGGGCAAGTGTTGTTCGCACTCACGGCGGCGACCTGGGTTCCCGTCGTCAATACTTATCTAACACGCTCCGTCTCCGCCGCAGAACGTTCCGAAGCTTTCGGCCGCTTGAATATGTTTCGAGGTTTGATCGCATTTCCAGCATCCTGGCTCGGCGGAATTCTGTATGCCTGGGGCGGCATTCACGCGCCGCTCGCCGCGAATCTCATCGGCGTGTTTGCCGTCGTCGCCATGTTGATTCTTTTTGTAAATGAACCCAATGCCAGTCAACCGTGATCAGTAAACTGTTAGCAGTTACGACTGCCGACTGCCGACTGTTTACTGTTCACTGTCCACTGTTCACCGATAACGAGGAGGAGGAAAGGTATGACTATGCAGATGATGGATCCAAACGAAGTCCGTTTCTTCAGCGGAAGCTCTAATCCGCAACTCGCGCAAGCGATTGCCGGTCATCTGGACGTGCCGTTAGTGCCCACCGGCATCAAACGCTTTGGCAACGATTGCTTGTCGATTCAACTTGGCGCGAGCGTGCGTTCGCGGCGCGTCTACATCGTTCAATCACTTGCGCCGCCCGTGAACGATCACTTGGTCGAATTATTAATGATGCTTGATATTGCGCGCGGCGCGGCAGCAAAGGAAATTCACGCGATCATTCCTTATTTTTCATTCGCTCGCTCCGACAAAAAAGACGCGCCGCGCATTTCGATCACCGCGCGCTTGGTTGCCGATTTGTTGCAAGCCTCAGGCGCGACGCACGTGATGACGATGGTGTTGCATTCGCCCCAAGTGCATGGCTTTTTCAGCGTGCCGACGGATCCGCTCACGAGTCGTCCGGTCTTCAAACGCTATTTTCAAGAGCGCGATTTGTCCGGCACGATTGTCGTCGCGCCCGATTTGGGACACGCCAATTCTGCGGCGCGGTTTGCGCGCGACCTGGGTGTACCCGTGACCGCAGGAAATAAAACACGCATCTCGGATACACAAGTCAAAATCGACAGTATCGTTGGACAGCAAGTCAAGGGCTATAAGCGCGCGCTGATCTTCGACGACGAAATTTCGACAGGCGGCTCGGTGCTCGAACTGAGTGGAATTTTGATCGATCAAGGTATTGAGGATATTTGGGTGGCATGCACTCACGGGGTATTCGTCAAAAACGGCTTGGAAAAACTAGCCACAATTCCACAGATCACGCAAATCGTGACGACCGATACGGTGTATACTCCGCCGGAAAAACGACATCCCAAGTTGGAAATACTCTCCGTCGCGTCTGTTTTCGGCGAAGCGATCTATCGGAACTATGCGTGTCAATCGATCAGCGATTTGTTTGCGTTCTGGGAAGACAGCGCCTGGACGGATATTTAGCGTAAAATTTAGCTCCATCAGTCCGACACCCAACTGGGAAAACTCTAGTTGGACGCGGACAGACGCGGATGAACGCGGATAAAAGAAATGACATGACACTTGTCACGTCACTTGGCACATGGTAGGAGCGCCGCCTATGAATCTTTCTCGACGCGAATTTCTAGCAAGTTGTGGAATTGGAATGGGCTGGCTCATGGGTTGCGCGCGACAGCCCAGTGTGCAGCCGATTGCGACGATGATAACCGAATCGCAATCGATCACGTTGCCATCGCCACATCTCAGCGGAACGGTGTCGCTCGAAGAGACACTCGCGCGGCGACGTTCGGTTCGCGAGTTTGCGAACAAATCGTTATCGATGGAAGAATTGGGACAATTGCTTTGGGCGGCGCAAGGCGCAACCAGTCCGGTGGGACAGCGGACCGCGCCATCGGCCGGCGGATTATATCCCTTGGAGCTTTACGCGGTGACACGCGACAATGTTTATCATTACGAGCCGCAAGGTCATCGCTTGAGTGTGCATGCTCAGGGGGATTTGCGTTCTGCCTTGTGGTCGGTCGCGCTGCAACAAGATGCCGTGAAAAATGCGGCAGCCGTTATCGCGATTGCAAGTGTATATGCACGTACCTCGATCAAGTACGGCGAAGAACGCACGCCACGCTATGTGCATCTGGAAGCGGGACACGCGGCGCAGAATATTTTGCTTCAAGCGGTTGCGCTGAAACTTGGCGCGGTTCCCATCGGCGCGTTTGAAGATGACAAGGTGAAGCAAACGCTTGCGCTGCCAACCGATCATGCGCCGTTGTATCTGATTCCGGTTGGACATCTAAACACATAATCTTGGAGGAATTAAATGACAACACCAATGCGTGAAAAAATGATCGCGCAAGTCGCGGCGCAACGCGCGGCGCTGCGTGATAGAGACCCGCAGGTGCTTGCCGACAAGTGTGGTGCGGAGTTTCAGAATGGTTTGTTTCGCATTCCGTTCTACGGCGAGATGTATGTGGTCACGTTTCCTGAGCTAAAGGTCCGCGTCGAAAAAACAAACAAGGTCTGCGGTCTCAATCGCAGCGCGATGTTCTTGTATTATTTGCAGACTGCCGATGGATCGCCGCTGGTTGGCAAGTGGGTCGCGTTCCGCGATTTGCCCGGCGGGATGTTTTATCACAAGGCGTACCAAGGTTACAGCGGCGACCGGCTGGCCAAAGCAATCGATAACCACATCGGCGTGTTCGAGCGCGCGGCGAAAAATCTCGGCGGCGTCAAGCTCGACATTGCCGATGCGTCGTTTGCGTTCGACGCATTGCCGCGCGTGCGCGTCGCCGCGATGTACTATGCGGGCGATGAAGATTTTCCCGCAAGCGCGAATGTCTTGTTCGACGAATCGGCCAGTCATTACTTGCCGACTGATGCGCTTGGAGGCGTGGGGAGTACGCTCGTGGATCGATTAACCGGCGAGGAATCCAAAGACGACGTAGAGTAACGCGAAACGCTTCGCGCTTTTTTCGCGCTCTTTCGCTATGGAAAATTGCCGCCGCACTTGATCGGCATTATGACGTGGTCGCGTCCATCCACCCACAACAACGCGTGATAAAACGGTTCGGGCGTATCGTTGTACATCACATGGGTTTCCGCTTCGGCGCGGTTGTTGCATGATGCGATATGATTTTCCAACCCAGGTATCCAAGGTCCAACGCTGACTTCGTTATAGCCCGGTTTCAATTCGATTTGCGTTGGCACGCTTTGCGACAAGCCCTTGCCTGATGTTGGGAATTCCAAAACGATTTTGTACTTACCTTGCGGGACGCTGGGCGGTCGATTCGTGTTGCACAGTCCGACGATAAAGTGGTGGGGTTCATTGTCCCAAACTAATTGGGGTTCGCCGCGCAATGACATGACGAAAATCCCGCCGCCGCGGATTGCCGCCAAGTCGGTACATATTTGAGCGAGTGTTTTGGTCGCAGCGGGTCCTGCTGTCGGTTTCGGCGTTGCTGTTCGAGTTCGCGTGCGTAACACCGTTGCCGTTGCGCTTGGCCTGGGTGTGTTCGTCCGCGTGAGTGTCGGCGTTTGCGTTGGCACGCGGGTTGCAGTGGCAGTTGCTGTCGCTGTTGCCGTTTCAGTCGCCGTTGGCTCTGGTGTATCCGTTTCTGTTGGTGCTGGTGTTGCAGTAGGTGAAGCACATCCTCCCAAAGTGAGTAAACAAAAAATCCCAATTAGTAAAGTTTGTCGCATCTCAAAAACCCATCGATCTACCGATGATCTCCTTCATAATTTCGTTCGTTCCCGCATAAATGCGTTGCGCGCGCGCGTCGAGATATAGTCGCGCGATTGGATATTCCGACATGTAACCGTACCCGCCGTGCAATTGCAAGCATTGGTCGGTTACCTTGCCTTGCAAATCGGTCGTCCACCATTTCGACATCGCCGCCGTTTCGACGGTGAGTTGCCCCACGTTCAATTCCTGAATGCAGCGATCGACAAACACGCGCGCGATTTCAACTTCGGTTGCCATCTCCGCGAGCTTAAAGCGCGAATTTTGAAACGTGCCGATGGGCTGACCGAACGCTGTGCGATCTTTGCAATATTGAACGGTCAAGTCGAGTGCAGTTTCGCATGACGCGACCGCCATCACGGCGATACTCAATCGTTCCTTCGGCAATTGGCTCATCAAATATCTGAATCCCTGTCCCTCTTCGCCCAAAAGATTTTTGACCGGTACGTGCACATCCTCAAAGAATAATTCTGCCGTGTCTTGTGCCTTCAATCCAATTTTGTCGAGGTGACGACCACGCGTAAAGCCAGCCATTTCACGCTCGACAACTAACAGACTGATGCCTTGGCGTCCGTGCGCTGGATCCGTTTTCGCTACGACGATTACAATGTCGCCGAGAATGCCGTTGGTGATGAACGTCTTTGCGCCGTTCAATACGTAATAGTCGCCGTGTCGAATCGCGGTGGTGCGTACGGATGCCAAATCGCTACCAGTGTTTGGCTCAGTCATCGCAATCGCCAGAATCGATTCGCCCGAACAGAGCTTGGGCAGCCAGCGTTCTTTTTGTTCGTCATTGGCATAGTGCAAAAAGTAAGGGAGGACGATGTCGTTGTGTAAACTGATTCCTAACCCGGCACTCGTCGCATTCGCGCGAATGATTTCTTCGATCATGATGACGCTGTAGGCAAAATCATCGATGCCCGCGCCACCATACTTTTCTGGCGCCGTCATTCCGAGAAAACCATTTTCGCCAGCGTGCTTCCACATTTCGCGCGAAACGATTCCGTCTTTTTCCCATTGTTCATTGTGCGGCACGATTTCGGTTTCGACAAAATGGCGAAACGTGCGGCGAAACATCTCGTGTTCTTCGTTGAAAAGTTGACGTTTCATAGGAACACTCCCTAGCCAATTTATTAATTCGCGAATCGCTTAAGATTGTCACTCTGAGCGGAGCGAAGAGTCTTATTTTCCGATATGTGAGATGCTTCGCTCCGCTCAGCATGACAGTCCACCTTACATGCCCTTGATAAGCCCACCCGGTTGGCAGGTGCGACAGAAATTGGTGATGCGCTGATTTGCGCCGACGAGCGAAATGGGTGTGCCGCAGCGCGGACATGGCTCGCCCGTTTTCATGTGGACTGCCATAAAATCGCGCTGTTCCAAATGGATCGATTCGCCGATTTGCGCTTGAATGTGATCGATAGCTTGGCGCAGCGTCGATTGCATCGCGCGGTACAGTCGTTCGATTTCTTCCGGCGTGAGTTGAGTCTTTTTGCGATACGGATGAATCTTTGCTGCCCAGAGAATTTCGTCAGCATAGGCATTGCCGATACCGGCGACGAAATCGCCGCGCGTGAGGATGCCCTTGATCTCACCGCGAAATTTTTGCAGCCGCGCGCGAAAATCGGCGAGCGAAATATCGAACGGCTCGGGTCCCATCTGCTTCACATCGAGTATCTCGGCTGGATCGCGCTCGAGGTACACTTGCCCCATCACTTTTTGATCGATATAGCGCAGTTCGCTGCCGTTCGCGAGCGAAAAAACGATGTGCGTTTTCGCCATGCGTTTCTCGCCAACTTGCGCGAGTTGAAGTCGTCCCGAAAGCTTGGGATTGATGACGAGGTAGAAACTGTCGCCGCTCGATGGGTTCAGCGTAAAGATCAAGAACTTGCCACGCCGTACGACGTTAGCGATGGTCACACCCGTCAAGGCATCGCTCAAACCAAGGTTGGTCAAATCGCGGACGACGATTGGAGCACCGGGCGGCAACAATTGAACCGCGTCAATCGTTGTGCCGATGACGCGGTGCTGCAAAACATCTCGCACGACTTCTAGTTCAGGGAGTTCTGGCATTTTTTGTCGATGTGGTTAACGTGCGTTTGTTGTCTAATTGAGCCGGCATTCGGTGGTACTCACTTTTTTGCCCGCTTTAACGCCCGTTCAATGTCCTTGACTCGATGATGGGCAGAGTGACCGTCGAGATCGAAAGGCCAATCGGCTTGACGCTCTCTACCGCTGAACCATTCTTTGGGTGCCTCGTGCAACGCAAGGAGCACATCCTTCTGAACCTGCCGGTGCCAAGCCAAAACCTCTCGTGGAGAGCGATTGCGCCAACGCATGTAGACGAGATGGTTTCCGTCGGTGATGTTTAACCCTCGCTCCTCGGTTGGTCTGGGTTGTCTCCTAGCAGATCGCGCTATATCCGCTTTCCAATGCGTAATGTGAGCCAGTGCATCCTTCACTGTCCAGGGCTCTTTAGTTTCAGACCGGACTAGTAACCGCTTCCAATCCTCATCTGCAAGATCTGCAACTAGGTGATCTAGGAGCTTGAACTCGCGGATTGTGCGTTTGATAACTTCTTCACGACTGTGGCGCATAGCAAATAAAAATCCTTTCCCGAACGATGCTTGTGCATGGGCTGCACAAACTTGCAAGCTCAATCTCTGGAATCGCTCGCCGCCCTGTTCCCAAGGAAGGGACCGGCGAATCCGATTGGCTTATCGGTCTTGAGGCGAATGAACAGCAGCGTTTTTTCTCCGACGTGTGAATACCATTCGTTCTTTTTCCTGGTTTAGGCGTTTCAAATATTCTTGATGTTTTGCCTCATATCCGAGATGTTGGGCAAAGTAAGCTGCTTGATAGAATTTGGTATAACAATCGTGCCCACGCTCGATCTGGGAGAAAGCATTTTCAAGGTTTGTGTGAAAATTGAACCACTCAATCCCTTGGGATACGAAGCTATGAGCAATATCCTCAATGACTTCAACTATATTTTCGCCATTCGGTGTTATCCACCAAATATCATTCCTTTGGCGTTCTGCCGGATTAGATAGCTGAGATTTATAGCGTTCTTGATTGAGACTGGCTTTTAAATCTGAACGTAGATGGCATATTGATTCACGAGGGCGCAGTTTACCTTTGGCATCTAGTCCTATTAAGGAGGATTGGAACAACCAATGATTGATTACGATTTGGAACGGAGATTTTGGATTTAGACTGTCGGCTACATCACAAAAACGTAATCAACCCCTGGTTGATTACGCAGTCTGTCATGGGAACGCTTGGAGGTAGAATGTGAATTGGTCAATCCCCATTCTAAATTCAAGGAGATGTTCCCATGACAGACAAATCTATTGTAACACAGTTACCCCTCTGGGCGTTTACCTCAGACACGCAAAAACTCTCGGTAAAACCGCCCGAGTTGCACACCCTCGCGACTTTCCCGCAATTCCTGCCGACCTGCGTCACCGCTTCGCCTACCATTCGGCGTTACCTTGATTTGCTCAGTCCCTTGGACTGGGCTCATTTCCCGGAACGCAATCTGCAACGCCACTGGCGCTATCGTCCGGTGCCCCATGCTGCACTCGCCGTGATCGAACTCATTCGCCTGAACGAGGCGATTCCGTCCATGGAAAAGCTGCGCCGGTTCCTGCTCGAGCATCCTGGTTTCATATGGCTGTGCGGTTTTCCGCTCGTTCTGATGCCCGACACCGACCTCAGTTTCAATCCCCGTGCCAGCTTGCCCACGGCGCGTCACCTGACGGACATGTTGCGCACCCTGCCCAATGCCGCGCTGCAATTCTTACTGACCGATAGCGTGCGGCTCATCCAAGCCGAACTGCATGTGCTCAACGTTCCACCCATCGATTGCGTGTCGCTCGATACCAAGCACATCCTCGCCTGGGTCAAGGAAAACAATCCCAAGGCGTACGTGACCGAACGCTACAACAAACACTTTCAACCCCTGGGCGATCCCGATTGTCGCTTGGGCTGCAAGCGCAAACACAATCGCCCAACCCCAACGAACAATCCCACATCTGCCGCATCGCTCGCCGTCGGCGAATATTATTGGGGTTATGGGTCCGGCATCGTCGTCGCCAAAGTGCCCGCCTGGGGTGAATTTGTCCTCGCCGAACTGACCCAGCCCTTCGACCAAGGCGATGCCACCTACTTTTTTCCGCTGATGCAACAAGTTGAAGAGCGCGTGGGCAATCGCCCACGCTATGGCACCTTCGATGCGGCGTTTGATGCGTGGTATGTGTACGCTCATTTTTACCGTGAAAATCAGCCCGATTTCGGTTTCGCCGCTGTCCCCTTTTCAGAGAAAGGCAATTACAAAGCCAAAGAGCGTCAATTCGACTCGAAGGGGTTACCGCTGTGCAAAGCGGGATTCGCGATGCCGTTGAAACTCACGTTTCGGGATCGCACCAAATGTCTGGTCGAACACGAACGCGGCATGTATGTTTGTCCTCTGCAATTCCCGACCCGGGCACAATCGCATTGTCCCATTCATCACCCCACATGGAAACGCGGCGGGTGCAACGTGCAGATGCCGACCAGTATCGGCGCGCGGCTGCGCCACACCCTTGATCGTGACAGTGAACGCTACAAGGATGTGTATCGCCAACGCACCGCGACCGAACGCATCCATTCGCAAGCCGTCGCGCTGGGCATCGAGCGTCCGCGCCTGCGTAATGGCGCAGCGATTGCCAATCAAAATACCTTGATCTACCTTCTGATCAACCTGCGCTTCCTGCAACGTCTGCGCAAAGGACGTTCAGAAAATCGTTAAGTTGTTAAAGACATCGAACAACATCATGGGATTGACCAAGCGTAATCAATCCAACGATTGATTACGCTTTTTATGTCCTCTCGCTCAAAGGTCAGCGTAATCAATCCCGGTTGTTCCAATCCTC
>JACRMI010000190.1 GCA_016215025.1 Chloroflexota bacterium | reverse complement strand
ACAGGCTCAGAATGACAAACAAAATTGACAAAACAAAACGGAAGACCATCATTGTCTTCCGTCTGCCGTCGGCGGTCCGCCGTCAGCTCTTTAGATATTTTTCAAACCACGCGAGCGTCTTTGCCCACGCATCCTTCGCCGCATCGGCGTTGTGACTAGCGCCGGTATCATTGTTGAAGGCGTGACCCGCATTCGGGTAGATTATCTTTTCGAACGTCTTGCCGTTCTGCTTCATCGCGTTCTCAATGTCGGGAATCCCGGCATTGATGCGCGTGTCGTTCGCGCCGTACATCGCCAGCACCGCCGCTTGAGTCTTACCGACATTTTCTAACGGCGGATTCGGTCCATAGTACGGCACGGCTGCCTTGAGATCCGCGATTTCTTGCGCACTGCGCCACGTCACGCCGCCACCGAAACAAAAACCGACCATGCCGGCGCGATCTTTGCGCGCAAACGATTGACTCTGCATGTACGTCAGCCCTGCGCGAAAATCGTCTACAAAGCGCTGCGGCGGAATGTTGCCCAACACGCCCGGCACGTTCGCGCCAACCTTCTCCGTACCGCCTTCGCGCGAAAGCAAATCGACGCCGAGCGCGGCATAGCCCGCTTTGGCTGCCCGTCGCGTCACATCTTTGATGTGCTCGAGCAGTCCGCGATTCTCGTGACATACGAGCACGATCGGAAATGGACCATCGCCTTTGGGCTTTGCCATGTACGCCATGATCGTGTCTGCGCCCGATTTGAATTCGACCATCTTCGCTTCGATGGCAGGATCATTGGCGGCAACACTAAGCGGACTGGTTGCGCCGGCCGATGATGTCGCAGACGACGTCGCAGCCGCAGTCGGCGCTGATGTTGGCGCGGTCGTCGGAGCCATCGTCGGCGCAGCCGTCGGTCGAGCAGTGGTCGCTGTGGGCGGCACCGGCGTCGCCGTGGGCGCGGGGGCGCACGCCGCAAGAAAATTCGTCGCGACGGCCATGCTGCCGAAAATCGCGGCGAGTTTTCCCAGCGCCTCGCGGCGCGTGATGCGCCCGTCTTGATAGTCCTCGACGAATTCTTCGACGAGGTAATTACGCAGACTGTCGTCTCCCATTCCAGATGGTGGGATAGGGGGTTTGGTGCTCAATGCTCTCCTCCTTTAGGAAATCGACGGTTGACGTGTGACAAGAGAGATCACATCCGTCAAACCATTCGGTAGTTTTTTCGTCGCAAAAAAAAGCGACGAAGCAATCTCCAACCTAAATTGGGGACTGCTTCGTTGCATCCGCTTGATAATGACACGCTGCTTATAATTGCTTTTGCAATCGCTGCGCCCATTCAATCAATTTGCGGCGGGTTCCATCGGCGAGCCGCGCTTGTGCGCGCGCTAATGCTTCGAGTGCCGCCGCGCGTTCGCCGCGTTCCAAATACAACTCGGTCAACCACAAATCGATTTGAGTTTGCAGATGCGGCGCGGTGAGAGACGCCGCTTGACGTTGCGCCTGTTCGAGCAGAACCAATGCACCATCTAAATCACCGCGCCCGCGCGCGACCAGCGCAAGGTTCGCGTTATAGCCCGCCGTTTGTTCTCGATTGTGGTGGGCTTGCGCTTGGACGAGACCCCGGTTAAACCAATCCTCGGCTTCGTTCCACTTTTTTTCGGCTAACGCAATTTCACCACTCGTGCTGTAGAGATATTGCAACGGCAATTGCAAGCCGCGCGATTCAGAGAGCGCAAGACCTTGCTTGACACTCTCGCGCGCTGTCTCTAAATCACCGGCAAGCAACGAGTGATACGCCAAGTTATTGTATCCCAAGACTTGCTGATAATCGTCGCCGACAACTTGCGCTTGCGCAATGGTTTGACGATACGCTTGGTTCGCGCGCGACAGATCACCTTTCTCCGCCAACAAATTCCCCAGGACCAAATAAGCGCGTGCTGCGATCGCGGGCAGATCATTTTCGTCTGCTATCCGAATCGCTTCTTGCGCGTGTTGCTCGGATGCTTCGGACAACTCGCCGCGATTTGTTCGACTCGCCAAAGACAAATGAGCCAACGCATGACCCTCTGGATCGGAAGCGCCTCCCAGGAACGAAAATGCTTTTTCCATCCAACGCGCGCCTTCGTCGAATCGACCCGAAGGAAAAAAAGTTTCGGAGAGTGAAAGAGCCGCGCGCGCTGCATTCTTTTGATCGCCTATCGATTCAAAATCATCCAGCGCCGCACCAAACGCGTGCTGTGCCAAATCCAATTCGCCTGCTCGCAACAACGCGCGACCGAGTCCCATTTGTCGCGATGGCGTCGCTTCAAGTTCAAGCGCGCGCCGATAAAAGTCGGCGGCTTCGTGTGGCGAGGCGAGCATCAACGCATGTTCCCCAGCGAGTTCCGCAAAACGTGCAGCATTTTTCGAATCGTTCGCGTGCGCATAATGCTCGGCGAGTCGTGCGGCAATCGAAGCGAGCCGCCCCGCAAAAGTCGATTCGAGTGCGTCTGCCGCCCTGCGATGCAAAAACGCGCGGCGCGTGCCAGAGAGTCCATCGCGCACAATCGCTGCGACCAGCGGATGCGCAAACTCGTACTCGGCCTCGCGCTCCGCCAAAATATTTGCGCCGATCAAAGTATCGAGCGCCTGCACAGTCTCTTCTTCACCGCGCCCACTCGTGCGCCGCAAAAGCGCAAAATCAAAATCCGATTGGAGAATTGCAGCGGCTTGAACGACTTGCCGCGCCGTTTCTGGCAAGGTATCGACGCGCGCACGCACGAGATCGTTCAGCGCAGACGGAATACTGCCCGACGGAGCGCGATAAAGTTCTATCAAGAAATACGGATTACCGGCGCTTTGGGATTGCGCGCGCGCGGCGAGCAACGGATCGCCACCCAAAGATGCAACGAGCATCGCCGATTGTTCGGGCGTGAGGCGCTCTAGCGAAATTCGCCGCGTCAATCCTTCGCGACCCCAACCTGCTACAAAACGCACCAGCGTCGATGTCGCATCTTCGTTGCGATAGGCGACGATCAGCAAAACCGGATGATGCTCCAATCGGTGAACTAGATAATCGAGCCAGTCGAGCGTGGCGCGATCCGCCCAATGCACATCGTCGATAAAAACGACGAGCGGCGATGCGCCCAATGCGATGACACATTGTGCCAACGCTTCGAACAGACGTTGACGTTCTTCTTCTGCCGGCAGCGCCGACAACTTTGGTAAATTGGGAATTGTGCTGGCGAAACCTGGGATGAGGCGCGCCACTTGGGCGAGCCACACCGGCGCAATCGGCGACGAGGGTCCATTGAATTTCTGCATCACCGTACGATTGTTGAACAGCTCGACCACGGGCGTAAACGGGAGCGCCTGGGTCGATTGCAAACAACGCGCTTGCAAAATCGTCGCGCCAGAAATTCCACTTGACCATTCCTTCCACAAACGCGATTTGCCGATGCCTAATTCGCCGACCAAGAGCGCGATGCGCGCATTGCCCTGTCGTACCGTCGCCAATTCTTCATCTAACGCAGCGCATTCTTTCTCGCGACCGACAAAGCGAATGGGCGATGGTTTCTTGCGCAGCGAATCATCCTGAGAGGCGCGAAGCAGAGTCGAAGGACGATTCGCCCCAACACTGCCTGTGACAATTGCAGCGCGCAGTTCTTTAGTTTCAGACAGCGGCTCGACGCCCAACTCACGTTCAAGCGCGACGACGAGCGAATCGTATTGACGTAGTGCATCCGCGCGTTCGCCGAGACGTGCGTGCGCCTCCATCAATGCGCGATACATCGGCTCCTGCAAGTTGTCGAATGCGAGCGCACGCTGCGCCGTTTCGATTACGACACGCCAATCGTTCTTCGCGCGTTGCGCTTTAACTAGCGAGTCAAGTGCGCGCGCCAATAGCTGCGCGAGTCGTTCGCGCTCGCCCGTGAGCCAAATTTCGTAATCGGATGCATTATCAAGTGAGAACCCATCGAGCAAAGGTCCGCGATACAAACTAAGAGCTGATGGTTTGGAGGTTTTCTCGAATTCGCGCACATCGACCCAAACCGAATCGTCTAGCATTAGTTTGTCACTCTCGGTTTGCAACACATCTTCGCCCAGTGTTTTGCGAATCGACCAGAGCGCGTTGCGCAAGTTTTTGCGCGCAGCTTCGTCCGAGCTTTCCGCCCACAACAAACCCAAGAGACGATCACGCGATTGGGGTTCATGGTTTACGGCGAGAAAAGCCAGCAGCGCAATCGATTTTGCCGCGGGCAATTCGACCGGCTTGCCATCGATCTCGAACTTGGCAGTCCCGAGAAAATAAATACGAGGCGGTTTCATTGCCCCGTATTATAATGATTTAAATTCGGTTGTCGAGGGTGGTGGAGCAATTTGGAAAATTGCTCTACTTAACGAAAATTGTCAGCGTGAAGCGCGTACCCCTTGAAGGTTTCGAGCATGATTCGGTCTAAGGTGACGCCAACACTGTTGAGCATCTGAATCGAGTCGGCGATTAGGCTTGGCGTTCCGCAGATGTAATAGCAAGCTTCAGGCTTGGTTTGTGACACTTGACGCAGCAACTCTTGATCGATTCGCCCGATGCGTCCATGCCAATCGGGCAAATGTGTTTTCCGCGTGATCGTGTAAATGATTTTGAGATGCGGATTCAACGACGCCAACGCATCCAACTCTGCCTTGAAGGCGATTTCATCGGGCGTGCGACTGCTGTAGAGCAAGGTAAAATCGATCGGTAAACGCATTTCGGTGGCGTACTCAATCATGCTTTTGAACGGCGTGATGCCAATACCGCCCGCGATCAAAACACCCGGATAGTCTTGATTCAGTATGAATTTTCCAACAGGACCTTGGATGTTAATCGGGTCGCCGAGCGCTAACGCAAAAAACGTTTGCTTCCACGACGAATTCGTTTGTCGCGCCGCGAACTCGAGATAGTCACGAGTCGGCGACGACGACATCGACAGCGTGTGACGTTCGATGCCGCTCGGCGTATTTAAAAAGAGGCGCGTCGCCTGACTCACGCGAAAATCGTACCCAGCGGGTTTCTCCAAGCGAAGCAGGTGCGAAGTTGGCGTAAGCGGTCGCGATTCGAGCACGCGCACGGTATAGTTCGATGGAGTAGCTTGAACAACGTTCAAGGGATCAGTGTTCGTAATCATGTTTTCCTTCTATCAGAATTAATTGCTAGTGCAGAATAAATTTCGCGAAGAAATCGGCTCGGCGTGGTCGCCAACAAGGTTGTCGATGCAAACCCAGCCGACGCTGCCATCTTTTGCCAAGTGGCAAACGTCATGGGGTACGGAACCCACAGGTTGCCTTGATCGACATTATACTCGACCAAGATGAAACGTCCACCGTCGCATAGATAATCACAAGCCAGTTTGAGAATCTCTAGCTTTGCGGAATGTTTTTGAAAATGCAGCGCGTTCGCCATCACGATACCATCCAGCGGCGGTAAATCGATGGGACGAGAAAAATCGGCGCGGATGTAATGGACCTTCATCAAAGGAAATTGAGTGCGCATGGCGTGCTCTTGCTCGCGCAGCGCACCCGCATCCTTATCGACAGAGTAAATTTCGCCGCTGGGTCCGATTAAATCTGCAAGGGCAAGCGTGAATGCGCCCGTCCCCGAACCAAAATCAGACCAGATGCCACCCATTGTCGGAATTCCATCTTTCAGCAAGCGAACATGATCGGCGTGATTCAATGATTATTGTCCAATTCGATTAGCGAGATTGATTTGCCGTTGGCGATGTCGGTAACGAAATGCAACAGCTTATTTCACTTTCGAATTATACGCATCCACTCGCACATGCCGTCCCTTTTTTGAGGACAAGATTAATAAACCTTTGTTAAAAACAGACAGCGGACGAATGTAAACCTATTCGTCCGCCATTTTCTCTTACACGATTTTTACGCAGGCACAGCTTCTTGCTTTACCGGTTCTGGAGTTTTGACGAATTCAATATCGATTTCGACCTTGACCTCGTCTCCGACCAACCAGCCACCTGTTTCGAGCGCCGCATTCCAATTGAGTCCCCAATCTTTGCGATTAAATTTTGCGTGAGCGGTAAATCCAGCATTGATGGTTCCCCAAGGGCTTTTGGACTGACCTTGGTATTCCACATCGAGAACGACTTGGCGGGTCACACCCTTGATCGTAAGATCGCCGATCATTTTGCCATGCTGTTCATCGAAAACCTGATTGCGCTTGGTCTTGAACGTGATGTAAGGATATTTTTCAGCATCGAGAAAATCGGCGGAGCGCAAGTGCGCGTCGCGTTGTTCCATTTTGGTATTGACGCTTGCTGCTTCGATTTGAACATCCACCTGCGATTCTTCGGGATGCTCCTCATTGATCTGCGCATCCACGGTGTACTTTTCGAAATGCCCTCGCACGTTCGAGATCATCATGTGCCGAAGCGAGACCTGAATTTGCGAGTGCGCGTAATCGACATTCCAACCCATTTGAATCCTCCTTAGGACCATTTCCTTGTTTTGATGACCCTACTTTAGCATGGGCTTGTCCTTACGCGCGTCCCTTACAACGTCCTTTTGAAGAAATAAATTGGGAAGCGGATGAACACGGATAAAAAAATCAGCGTTTGTCCGCGTGACTGTGACGAAGTTCACCACAGCCATCCGCGTCCAACAAGAGAAAAGGATTTCAGATCGATTTTGCCATGTACAGATCGCCTAGCGCAAACTGTTGCTTGCGATAATATTCTCGCGTGCCAATGGCAGAAATCACGGCGATACGTTTGAATCCGGCTGCGCGCGCGATCTCTTGCGCCCGTTCGATCAAGCGCGTACCTAGCCCGGCGTGCTGCGCTTCCCCGCTCGATTCGGTACCGATTTCGAGTGCGGGTCCGTAGACGTGAACTTCGCGAATCATTGCACAGCCATGCAATTCATCTAGAATTTCATCGCGCGGCGCATTCGCCAATGGCAATGACAATCGCAAAAAGCCAGCAATCTTATCATGCGGCGTAACGAAACTTAAGAAATGTTCCGTCGTCGCATCGGTGGAATAGGTCAGCACATCGAGTCGCAACTCGTCGGCGAAAATTTTATCCGCGCGAACTTCACGACAGCGAATACATTCGCATTGCAAGCCGCGCTTTTTCATCTCGCGCTGGACGACGACGCGAAGGTGTGATGTTATGCTACCCGCCGCAACATAGTTGGCAGGAATGTCGCGGATGACGCGATTGATGCGGCAATACTGCGGCACAACCTGCTTGCTTGCAATGATAATTTCGATCAACTCTTGGTCGGTGTACGGACGATATTCGCCGCGCTCATAGCGATTGTACAGTTCCGTGTCGCGCAGCAAACTGCACGGATAAATTTTCAACTCGTCGGGACGCAACGCGACATCGTCCCATAATCGTTTGAAATCTCGCACGTCCGATTCCGGCGTTGCACCAAGTAAATTGGGCATCCAGTGCAAATGCAATTTGAATCCCGCCAGCCGCAGCATTCGCACCGCGCGCCGCGTATCCTCGACGGTGTGCCCGCGCCAATTCGCTTCCAAGATCGCGTCGTCAAGCGACTGCGCGCCGAGCTGCACCTTGGTCGCACCGAGCCAACGCAAGCGCCGCACCTCGTCAAGGGTGATGTGATCCGGACGCGTTTCCATAACCAAGCCCACGTTGCGATGCTCGGCGGTTTCGTTCAATCGCTGCGCTTCGTCAAGCGATTTGGCTTCGACGCCGTTCAACGCATCGAAACATCGTTGGACGAACCACTCTTGATATTTGTGTGGATACGCCGACCACGTCCCGCCGAGAATCAACAATTCGATTTTGTCGGTGGCGTGACCGTTGTGTTCAAACGACGAGAGACGCGTCGCCGTTTGTTTGAACGGATCAAATCGATTTGCGGCGGCGCGCTGAACACCGGGTTCAAGCGGCAGATAACTTTTAGGAAAGCCCTCCGCTTCGGGACAGAAAATACATTTGCCCGGACATGGATATGGACCGGTTAAAACCGTCAACGGCGCAACGCCCGAACTGGTTCGCACCGGCTTTAATTTCAATCGATCATACAACGCACGATCAAATGGAATCGTGCCGCGCTCCGCCAGCCGTCGATACGCATCGATGATTTTGTCTTGCGGAACGGGATTGCCATTTTCGTGAACGTACTTGAGCATCAGCGCATTGAGTCGATTCGGGTTCAAATTGGCAGCGGCATGGACCGCTTGGAATAACGCCAACAACGCATCGAGGTGTTTATCGATGTCGAGGGGCGTTCCATGTTTCTCCTGCCATTTAGCTTGGAGATGTAGCAACTGAGAGTTTTTCATGCTATAATCGGCGCGATGGATCGTCAACTCATTGAGCAACTCATCGCAATCAATCGAGAATTTTATACCAAGTTCGCGTCGGCGTTTTCAGAAACGCGTTCCAGCGCGCAGATGCGACTGGATCGAATTGTAGCGTATATCGGCGATGCTGGCAAGGCTTTGGACATTGGCTGCGGCAATGGTCGGTTAGCGGAACGCCTCGGCCGCGAAGGCAAGCTAATTGCGTACGTCGGCGTCGATGCATCGGCGGAATTGATAACGATTGCCTCGTCGCTCAAGCCAAGTTTGAAAAATATCGCCGCCGAATTCTACGTCGGCGATATTACGCAGCCCAATTGGACGTTGCCCTTTGCCAATGCCGAATTCGATATCGCGATTGCGCTCGCCGTGTTGCACCACGTTCCCAGTTTCGATTTGCGTTGCGCCGTACTGCGTGATATTTGCGCGCTGCTCAAACCGAATAGTCGCTTGATATTGAGCAATTGGCAATTTGATCGCAATGAGCGCCAGCGCAAACGCATCATTGACTGGAAGGAAGCTGGGTTCGACGAAAAAAATCTGGAACCGGGCGATGCATTGTTGGCGTGGAAACGCGGCGGCGTCGGTTATCGATTTTGTCATCTAGTCACAAAAGAAGAGATGGTACGCTTAGCCGAGGCAAGTGGATTTATAGTGGTTAAACAATATTATGCTGACGCCGATTTAAATCTCTACAGTGTACTAAAGAAATACTAGAATCTAGAGTTTCTCGGATTCTTTTGATTCATCAAGTTTTCAATCCTCTCTCATTTTGCTCTAATCTCAAAATTCGATAATACGAACGAGTTGAGGGATGCCGAACGTCGCGGAGCATATGGCTGCGAATATCTGGACCTGTGATTCATGTGACGCAGGAGCATTCCCTGTCCGGAGGGAGACGCTTCATCTCTCGACTCAACTGAATCATAATCATCTTTATCCTCCTGCTCTGGTTACCCCCCTGAGGCACAACGCGCTGTTGGTGCTCGATGCCACGGCGCGTTGCTGTTTTAAATGAACAGTACTTTTTCCTAACTTGCGGTCGTACGCTTTAATCGGTATAATCGTCCTCACATTTGAAATTTTGCCAAAGGATATATGTCGACTCCCACTCCCCAATTTCCACGCTCCACGTCCAAACCCATCATCGTCGATGCACATCAAGATATTGCCTGGAACAAAGTCACGCTCGGTCGTGATTTTCTCGAAAGCGTCGCCGATAAACGCACGCGCGAAGGCGCATCGCCCGCACATGGCGAAGGACATGCGTTAGTTGGTTTTCCCGAATTGATTGCCGGCAACGTACGCATCATTTTTGCGACCCTCTACGTTGCCGCCGCGCGTCCCGACCGAACGAGCTGGGGCAAAACTTACACCTCGGCGCAAGAAGCACACGATCAAGCGATGGAACAAATCGCATACTATGCGATGCTGGCGATGGACCCGCGCGTGACACTGATTACCACACGCAGCGACCTCGATCGCGTCCTCGAATCAAATGAATACAAAATCGGTCTGGTCATTTTGATGGAGGGCGCGGATCCAATTGTCACGCCAGAGCAAACGCCTGAATGGTTTGATGCGGGCGTACGAATCGTGGGACCTGCATGGAGCCAAACGCGTTATTCAGGCGGCACGCGCGCGCCAGGTCCGTTGACCGAATTGGGGCGCGCATTAATGCCGCAACTCGAACGCGCTGGCATCACCCTCGACGTGTCGCACATGGCGGAGCAAAGTTTTTGGGACGCGATGGAACTGTATCACGGGACCGTCATCGCCAGTCATTCCAATTGTCGTGCGTACGTGAATTCGGACCGACAATTGACCGATGAGATGATCAAAGCTATCGCCGCGCGGAATGGCGTTATCGGCGCAGTCATTTATAATCGATTCATCAAAGAGGGCTGGGATATTTCGGCGCGCAAGGAAACAGTTGCGCTCGCCGATCTAGTGCAGCACGCCAAGCATATTTGCGATCTCGTCGGCGATACACTTTCCATCGGCATTGGTTCTGATTTCGATGGCGGTTATGGCGTTGAATCGACACCCAAAGAAATCGAGACGGTTGCCGATTTGCAGAAATACGGCACCGCATTATCCGATGCCGGCTTTAGCGATCAGGATATTGAGAATATTCTCGGCATGAACTGGATTCGATTGCTGCGCCGAGTCTTGCCGGCGTAACGCAATTTGGAAAATTGCCTCGCGTTCCGCGAAAAATTTGCAAATTGATAAAGTTGCTGTTATAATGGCGCACGAGATGGGCGGTTGGCTCAGTTGGTTAGAGCGCGCGGTTCACATCCGCGAGGTCATAGGTTCGACTCCTATACCGCCCATGCATTAGCCGCGGCGGGGTTCAATTGCCGCGGCTTTTTGGTAAGAATTAAGGAATTCGCGCATGAACAATCCACGCCGAGCAGGGTTCCGAAAAACCACCGTGCGCGTCGACGATCTACTCTATCGCGTGCGTTGGGCATTGATTACATTGGCAGTCGCGGTCACCTGGTTCGAGTATGGCGCGCCGCCCTTTGGCATTAAATTCTTCGCCTGGCTTGTTGCTGCCATTATCGTGAATCTGCTTGTTGGCGTCGTCTTACAGTTCCCCGATCTCGCCAAACGCCTTCCCACGCTTACACTCATCGTAGATACACTTTTGTTTGGCGTGTTACCCTTCACCGTTGTTTCTACTTCAAATTTCCTGGCTTATTTTGCGATCTTTCCCGTCATCATCGCGACCGTCCGATTTTCGATCAAGGTTGGGCTGACGGTCGTGTTCCTACTCGCCTTGTCGCTCGGCGCACAATACTTTGGGTTTCTCGATCAGCCGGGTCAACACGACATCCTCGCGACGGCATTGCCGATTGGCGCAATATGCGCTATCGCTATTCTGACCGGTTTCGTCAGTCAGCCGATCAAAGCTGAAGCCATCCAGCACGCAAACCAAGAATTGGACACATTGCGCGGTGCAATGGCAGGCGCAAAACTCTTTTACGAAACGACCGACTTGATGAATTTGACCACCAATTACAAGCCGGTCTTGGAAACGATGCTCGATGCCGGAGTAAAAGGCTTGCCACAAGGACGTCATGAAGACGGACTGCCGGTCGGCATCGCGATGTTGTTCGACGAAAAAGATTCGCAACAACGCCTAGCCCTCATCGCCGCGCGTAATCTGGATCGACGTGACGAATCGGTGCGTTTGCCCGGCAAAGCGGGCGTCATCCTCGAAGCCCTTAACACGGGCGACCCCGTAGTTTTCGATCGAGCCGATAACGACCCCGAACTCTCGCAACTTGGATCATTCTTGCGCTGTCGCAGTGGCGTTTGCTTTCCCTTACGCTCAGGACTCGATTTGTATGGTGCCGTGATTTTTGCGACGACGGCACCGCGTCGCCCATCGGAAGAACATTTAGAGTTGCTGCACGCCTTTACGAGTCAAGCCGGTATCGCCATTCAAAATGCCAAACTGTACCAAGTATCGCGCAAAGAACAAGAACGCATCGTGCATAACGAAAGCGACATGCGCCAAAAACTTGCGCGCGATCTCCATGATGGACCAACGCAAAAACTCGCGGCGCTCGTCATGCAGATCGATTACATCAATCGCTTGCTTGAAGTGAATCCTAAAGAAGCGCGCGTCGAATTGAAAAAAGCGCGCGAGGTGGCGGAACAAGCCGTGAAGGAAATCCGCACCGCGTTGTTCACCCTGCGCCCCTTGGTACTTGAAACCAAAGGACTCTCTGCTGCCGTTCAATCCTTTGGCGAACGTTTGCGTGACAATGAAAAAGTTGCCATCCAAGTAAATCAAGGCGAATTTGGTCCTGAGCTAGACACCCATGTCGCCGTCACGGTCTTTGCAATCATCGAAGAAGCGATTGGCAATGCGCGCAAGCACGCCGCAGGCGCGCCGATCTTTGTCAGTCTACAACAAAAAGAACATACCCTTGTCGCCGTTGTTCAAGACCAAGGACCTGGCTTTGACGTCGAAAAGGTCCAGTCCAGTTACGATCAACGCTCAAGTCTCGGTTTGCAAAATATGCACGAGCGCGCACGCCTCATCGATGGCACGTTGACCATCCTCTCCGCCCCAGGTCAAGGTACGCGCATCACGCTCGCGTGTCCTATTCCACCACCTCAACTCACCGGACCAGAATAGTGACTTTGACTGATTTTCTTGCTACCCTCGATCCTCGCCAAGCGCTTGCCATTGCCATCGGCTTGTCGATTGCTTTGCATGCGTTCATGTCGAATTTTGCTTGGGTGAATCGCACTCCCCATTCCATCGGACGCTGGGGACGTCTTCTCGTTTGGATGCACAATGCCCGCCCGGCGCGCGTCATCAACGAACTCGTTCGCTGGTTGTACTATCTCGGTTTGCCATATGCCACGTTGATGTTGGGCTATAACACCATGCGCTCACTCGGCGTGTGGGGCATGGATTGGACAACCACTGCGATTCCATTTGCGACTATCGGCATCGGCGCATTGCTTGTCGTCGTGTGGGTGTGGCGACCGTACGCCCGCAGTGAACATCCGCACGCCATCGACGAAAGCGGTTGGAATTGGGCGCGCCACATCATCGAAGTCATTTACCAAGAAGCGCATTGGGCATTTTATCGGAGCGGACCGATTCTGTGGCTCGGCGATTTTTACCTGGGGAGTTTCATTGGCTTTGTGCTGTCGCTGATCGAGGGCTGGACCAATCCTTTTGTGCGCGCCAATGCGCATGACGTGACGCGCGCCGATGCGCCATTATGGAGCGCCAGTCTGGCGGTCGTCAGCACGATCATTTTTGTCTTTACGCAAAATACGTGGTACGCGCTCGTCGTTCACCTCATCATCGATTTGGGACTGCGCGGGACAATCGGTTTTCCACGCGCTCACACTCCCAGCGATTCTGCACCACTCGAATAAAAAAACGCGACGGCTTGTCTCTGCCGTCGCGTTCGATTTTAGATTGTCATTGCGAGGTTTGATGTCGCTCCTCGCAATGACAGACGAGTGAGCTGATTCTCAATGCGTTTTATTTAATGACAAACGACAGCGCGATCAACACGATAAAGAAAAAGGCGGCGAACATGGCGATACGTCGCAAATCGCCATAGATATGTGAATAATCATATGTGGCTGGCGTCATTCCGCGATTCGACGGAGGCAAAACGTTACGTGTCGTCATGACCGGCTTGGTTTCGGCGGCGACTTGCTCTTCTTCTTCGGCGACTTGGGTCTCCTGCGCAACTGAAACACTCCGGCGCATTGCCGAGCGTTGTTTCATCTTACGAGTTTTCTTGGGCATAACTAGCTCCTTCAAATATGATTCCGCGAACGGGGTGACCACTCAGAACCGTCACCCTTCGCTTCGCTCAGGGTCTCATTCTCGCAAAGAGAGATGCTTCACTCCGTTCAGCATGACAGAGGGCTGAGTAACCGAACGGGACAGATTATAAGCCAAGTCAGAAAAATAGCAAATGGCGGATAGCTCATGGCGAATGGCTAATGGCTGATAGCAGATTGTATTTTGCCATAAGCCAACTGCCATCCGCTATTCGCGGCTATGGCATAAGTTCGCCAATTAGAATGAGCCGATGCGTATCGATGCGATATGGCGTGCACGTAATCAATGTGACGATGGGGTCCTTCGACGATACCAAAACGCTCAAGTCAGTCGGTACCACAACGCGCCGAGCTTTGATCACGTATCGAAACGACGTGTTGCCGGCATGAACGAAAACGTCGCTGCCCACAGCTAATTTTTCCAAATCGCGGAAGGGTTCTCCATAGACATCGTTGTGTCCCGACAAAACCAGATTACCTCGCTCGCCCGGATTCGCGGTACCCACGCGATGCCCTACGCCTTGCTTCAATTCGTTCCAACTGTCGCCTTGCACGACGGGCCAATCCAGGTTGATGCTGGGAATAACAATACGCGTCGGCGAGCGCGGACCGGGCGTTGGCACAGGTAACGCTGCCACCGACTTTAATTGAATGCCCAACGCGGGCGGCGCATTTTGCGGCGCGAACGAACTGCCGGGCAATTCGAGCAGCGGATTCGATGGTGGAAATGACGAGCCGGGTAATTCTACGCTGTTTGCATCCTGCGCGTTTGTCGTTGCATTCGGCGTGCCCGCTTTGGCTTGCGCCACTTCTTGATTCAGCGTTTGCAAATTCGTCAGCGAACCAACGATAATCACGAGCAAGCCAACTACCGCAATGATTTCTACCGCAAACAAGATTCGATCACGCAACGATTTGCGTTTTCGCTGAGCGGACGGGCGATTTTCTTTTGCCGGGGCTGGCTCTTCTGTCTGCATCACCGTCACCGGACGAAAGCGCCGCCGGTCGTCGTTTTGCGCGAACTGGCGCGCGCGTTCAATGCGCCGTCTCTGCTCCACCAACGCTTCGAGTTCTTGCAGCGAAAGTTCATCGACACTACGTTTATCGGTCATCTGAAAATGCTAGTCCTCATTTTGTAATTATCGGTAAATACAATCGATCAATCGATACGCGCACAGTTGACGTGATAGCGTTCACCAAATTGTCGGCGTACTGACGGCGATAAGTTGGCACATCAAAATTTTGGTCCGTCACAAAATGCGTAATCGCCTCGTCGAGCGTTCTCTGTGTGCCGCTCACTATCAATGTGGTAGTCAAAGGCAGCGGGAAATAGACACCTTCCCGTTGAACACTGCGCGCCGATAGTTCGCCATAAACGGCGCGCGTCGCATCAATCGTCCGCACCTTATCGGTATAGATCGAACCGAATTCTCTGCCGTGTGCATCGTCATTCGTTGGCGCAGTCGGATTATAGTCGCAAGCGGGGATACTTGTATCACCCAGCACCAAAATCGTATGGGTGCCCCATGGTGCGCCGGTACCAACCAACGCGGTCAAGCAATCTTGATGCGAGTACGAATCATCGAGCGAATGCAGATAGGTTGCGAATGCTTTCAGCGACCCCGCTTGAATCGGCATACTGATGTTGACGGTGCGCGTAATCGCACAACCACCATTGTCTATTGCTTGGATCAGCGTCAAATCGAACGGCAGAGGTCTCGCCCACGCATACGCTTCATAACCGACCAGTGTACTCGTAATACCCCATGCCCAATCGTGCAAGGCTTTGAGATCGTCACCATTTCGATGAGGGAAATGAAAGAATGGCGAATACGGTCCATAGCGCGATGTCACGCTCGATGTGGTCGAGTTGAATTCGCCTGCGGGCCAGATTTGCCGCGCGTGATTCTTGGAACCACAAGATAACAATGGATTAGGCGGCGAATAAAATCCCGCGTTGCCATACGTGTACGAAACGACCGTGCTGGGTAATTGTTCTGAATCGACCAACTGGTCCCAGATGCGAATCGTGTGACTAGCAGTCACCGAAAAGCCCGCTGCCAACGCGAGCGCATAGGTTAGATCATCGTGAATCGTGCTGACGCGATTATCGGGAAAATTTCCGGTCGGTGGATAGTACGTCCCATCGACATCGCGAAATCCGATTTCCTCTTCGGCAAAGCCCCAAACGACAACTGCGCCATCCAGTACCAACAAGACCAAAAGCAATAGCCAAGCCATTGGCTTGATTTTTCGAATAACCATCATTGGCTACTTTTCAGCATTTTTTGCCACAGACGTATATAAATTCATTTTCAGTGTGATTCTGTGTGGTTCTGTGGCTGTCCTACTTTCACCGCTTGGGCATATTTCTTTCGTACGCCCAATCTTCAACCTGCAAATACGTTCGCAGTGCGCCACTCACTGCCAGTCGAAATGGTTCGGGGGGCCAAGGAATCACGCGACGATTGACGAAGAATACATCGGTGAGATCGGTCTGCTTTTCCAAAATCAAATCGCGAATCGTTTGACCGTTGAGATGCGTGAGCGACACGCCATGTCCAATGCAACCCACCGAATACACGGCGCGCTTGTCGCCGAGATAACCGAGGGTTGGCGATAGATCGACTGTCACCGAAAACGGACCACCCCAACGATGCGTTACATGGATTCCTTTGAGCGCAGGAAAAACGTACGCGATATGTTCTTCCAAATGTTTCCACGCGCTCTCGCTTGAATCGCGATTCATGTCAGCGCCAAACGACAAGCCGACCGGACCACCGCCCATCAACAATCGATTGTCGGGCGAGATACGATAATAGTGAATGAGATTGCGCGCGTCTTCAACACCTTGGCGATGCTGCCACCCAATCGCTTCGAACTGCTTGCCGGTCAAAGGTTCCGTTGCGATCATGTACGTCCAGGCGGGAACTTGCTTGCGCTGGATTTCGGGAATCAAGTGTGAATAGGCATTCGTGCCAAAAACGATTTTCTTGGCGGTTACGCATCCGCTTGGCGTCTTGAGTTTGAAATCTACGCCGCGCCCAATCGATGTTACGGGCGTGTGTTCGTAAATCTCTGCGCCGAGTTTTTGCGCCGTGCGTTTCATTTCGCGGACGAGCTTGACCGGATTCACCAACGCCATGCGCGGTTCCCACCAACCGCCGAGATACAGATCGGAATTGACTTCTGCACGTGCCGCATCGCGGTCTAGCCACTCGATCCCTTTGATTCCCAATTCATGGCACAACTCGATTTGCTTTTTGATTTTCTTGACGTAGCCATCGGTCGTCGCCATACGCAAAAAGCCGGGGCGCGTGTAATCGCAATCGAGATTGTTTTCTTCGACGAGTTCGCCCACGGTATCAACAGCGCGTTCCATATAGCGATGACCTTCGAGCGCCGCTTGCTTGCCCTTGAGCATTGCCAACACGTCGATGCCTAGCCCGATCACCGTCATCGCAAATGAACCATTGCGACCACTTGCGCCAAACCCGACAACCTCACTTTCGAGCACGACGACCTTCATCGACGGTTCGGCTTGGCGCAAATAGTACGCCGTCGCCATGCTCGTAAATCCGCCGCCGATGATGGCAACATCGGCTTGAATGTCACCTTGTAATGGCGCATTCGATTCATACGGTGGACACGTCGCCAACCAAAAACTGACACCGGAATAATCGGTTCGCATCATTGCTCCATTCCCGGTCTAGACAGTTTCGTCTGGTAAGCTCGCAATAAAATACGCCTGACAAGCCAGGTTAATCAATTCTTGTGAGAACGCAGGCGGAATGCCTTGAAAGTGCGCAATGTCCACCATCGCATCGAGGATATCACGGGGATGAACACCGCGCGGTTGGCGTTTGGGTTTGAGATAGTATTCCGAAAGGAGGTATTGCAAACCTTGTTCGGAAAAAGGCACCGAACGTTTTGCAGCTTCGCGTTGGATGATCTCGCGATATTCATCCCAGGTCGGGTCGGGTAATTGAATCTTGTAACGAATGCGCCGCAAGAACGCTTCGTCTGCTAGATCTTTCGGATCGAGATTCGTCGCAAAGACGACAAACACGTCGAAAGGAACTTCAAACTTGAAACCGGTTGCGAGACTAAGATAATCGACTCGCTTTTCAAGCGGCACAATCCAACGATTCAAAATCTCGCGTGGACTTGCTGCTTGGCGTCCCAGATCGTCGAGCAAAAACACACCGCCATTCGCCTTCAATTGCTGTGGCGCTTCATAGGTCTTCATCTTCGAGTCGTACACCAAATCGAGATTCTTGAGCGTCAACTCACCACCGCCCACAATCAAGGGACGATGAACCAGCACCCACCGCTCATCGTAACGCACTTGATCGCTGATGCCCAGCATGACTTCGACGCCGTCGGTTTTTTCTTTCGTTAAATAACTCAACAGACCGCGCCGACTAACGGGCTTGTCTGCGGTCTTTTTTGCGATCACGCGATGACGACTGTCATCGAATATTTTGATGATTTGGTCTTCAACCGTTATCGCATACGGGACCCAAATCGCACTGGGCAGAATATTGCCAATCGACAACCCAATTGATGTTTTACCATTGCCCGTATTGCCAAAGAGAAACACTGATCGACGCGCGACCATCACCGGACCCAATTGATTGATAATCTCGTCGTTGAGAACCAGCTGTGACAGCGCGCTGCGAAGCGTTTCTTGTGTGATGGATTGTTCCTCAAGCGATTGCGCGTTGACCATCGCGATGTACGCTGGCAGAGTGACAGGCGCTGGACCTACATATCCATTTCGATCCATCAGTTCACGGGCACGCGTCTGCCCTGCGATCGTAATAACGTATCGATAGGATGGCTCGCCGATTGCTTCCGAACCACGCACATCGACGAAATGTGCTTGGCGCAAATACTCGAGCACTTTTGCGACAACATCGGCGAACGGCAATTTCAGGGAATCGGCAATTTCATACCCTAACATTGCATGGCGAGCGTAAATAGTCTTGAGGGCAAGATCGGCGATGAAACCGAAACCAAGACCGGTGTCCGTGACCGAAGGCGGTACAGGCGGTAAATTAAGAGAGGCAGACGTGTCCACACTTGCTCCGACTAGAGAACTGGAACAATTATATGCCCAATGTAGCGTGCGTCAACAATGAATCGTCAGAAACCCGTTTTCTGCAAACCTGAAAACCAGCTTGTTGATGAAGGAGAAAATGGGTTTCTTTCAATCAAGCATGTCGCATTCTCACGCGGATCATTTCCCAAACGCGCTCAGCTTCACGCACATGCAAAAGCCAAAGCAATATAATATAAATCGATCCACCAACTATCGCCGACACGACAACCTTGAGTAGAATCGAATTCAGCATACCTTCGATCAGAAACACAATCGCGCCCATCACCGTCGATGCGACAATAATCTTGATCGTCGTCGCGACCATTTCGGATCGACCCAATCCGCCCAATCGCGTGTGCGTTAGCCATAGCATGAGGAGCGCGTGTCCGGTCAGCATCATCGAATTCGCAAACACCAAGCCGATCATACCCCACGGCTGAACGAGCGCAAATGCAAAAACGAGATAAATGCCGACGGCGATAAATTGGACGATGTTCGGCAACAGCGTATTTTTGCGCGCGTAGAACGCAAACACCAACGGTTGATCGATTGCCGCAAACGGCAAACCGATCATGTAATATTGCAGCGCGTTGGCAGTTGCGAGTGTATCGGCTGGCGTAAACGCGCCATGCTCAAATAACAACGCGATAATTGGATGCGCGAGAACGAGCAAGCCGACGGTCGCGGGGAGGATCAAGAGCAGGACGAGTTTGATGCCGAAGGCGAGAGTATTCTGAAATTCGTTATTGGTAACTGGTGATTCGTGATACGTTATGCGTGATTCGTGTTCCGTCGCTTGAGACTGGAGACTAGAGACTGGAGGCTGTTCACTGTTCACTGTTACCTGTTGACTGGCGACTGACGACTGTTGACTGAGTGTGGGCAGAATCGCAAACGAAATCGCAGTGGAAACAAGACCTAGCGGAAATTGAGTCAGCGTTGTAGCATTAACCATCCACGCCAGCGATTGCTCGCCGGTGTGCGACGCCAGATTGCGATCAATCGCCACGCTGACGATGCTGATGCCCAAGCCCGCAACGACTGGCGCGTACGATTTCAGAATTCGACGGAGCGCGGGATGCGAAAAATCTATCGCGAATCGATAATGCATATCGCGCAAGCCGGGCAATTGCAGAACGACTTGAGTTGCGGAACCGATAATGATGCCGACGATCAAACTCGTAATGCCAAACACTGGCGAAAATGCGAACGCAACAATGATGATCCCAGCGTTATAGGCAGCCGTTGTGAACGCGGGAAACGCAAATCGTTTGAGGGAATAAAGCAATGACGTAACGATGCCCGACAGACCGAGAAAGAAAACAGCGGGAAGTATCAGACGAATCATCTCGACGGCAACATCCTGCAAGGCGGGATCATAACCGCTGCCGAGAATCCATACGAGCTGCGGCGCAAAAATTTCGAGGATAAGAACGGCAACTGCTAGCGCAAGTGCGAGGATGTTGATGACCACACTGGCGACGCGCCACAATTCGTCGCGCCGTTCCGCAAAGTCGGAAAAGACGGGGACGAGCGCGGCGCTCACCATTCCACCGACGAGCAGATCGTACAACTGTTGGATGATTGTCGCCGCGACGCGAAAGACGCTGACGTAGCCGGTTGCGCCAAACAAGTACGCAATCACCTGCTCGCGGACGAGACCCAGCAATCGGCTCGCCACATTGCCAATAGAAATTATCGCCGCGGCGCGAACGACGGAGGTGGATGTTGGAGGTTGGACGTTGGAAATTGGAGACTCGACGCTATTCGTAGAGATTGGAGAAAACCTCGATGGGAATTACAAATGACAAATAGCAGATAGCAGATGGCTAATGGCGCATAGCAAATTGCAGATAGCTCATGGCAAATGCCACCAACCAACGATCTAGCGAACCAACGAGCTATCTCACTATTGCACTAGAGCACTAACATCCCACATTCGGCAAAACGCACAACGCCCAGGTGCCGTCGTCGGTTGACCGCATACTTCGCAATCATGCAGCTCGGTCGTCGGATTGAATTTTTCGAATAGACCTTCGCTGCGCGCGCGCAGAAATTCGAGATAGTACGCCAGCTTCGAGCCAGGCGATTCCGTTTCGAGTTGGTTTAGCAGAGTCTTGTAAAAATTCGTGAGATTGCCAACTGCGTGCGGGCACTCGTCGTAGATGTAATCGATGCCACGCACGAGTGCGTACGTCGCCGTCTCGCGTTCGTAGAATCGAACGAACGGTTTGACCTTGCGAGTGAGTCCCTCGCGTGAGGCGGGCAACACGGGAGCTTGTCGCGCCAAATAGCCAGTCTGCCAACGCATCGTATTTTGAAATAGCACAGCAACCTCGTCGTCGAGATTGTGCCCTGTCGCAAGAACCGCATAACCCTTGTCGTGCGCTATTCGATTCATGACATAGCGCTTGGTCAAGCCACACGCCGCGCACGGTCGCCCCTGCCCACGTGCTTTCTCGCGCGCAATTTGTGGAATCGTTTTGCCATACGTCTGCTCAATATCAACAACATGTAAAAGTGGCGTGTGACGAGTGCCGGGTGACGTGACATCACTCTCTGTGGTTGGCACTCGCCACACGTCACTCGCCACAAACGCACGAGTTTTCTCCAGCGACACATCCGAATATGGTTCTGGGTCGTTGATGCCCAAGCCAATGTACAAGCCATCCGCTTGATAGCCGAGACGTAACAGCGCATCCCACAGCGAAAGTGAGTCCTTGCCGCCGCTCACCGCGACTAGAATGCGCTCGTCGTGCGTGAACATTTTATATTTTTCGATGGCGCGGTCTGTCTGCGCTAACACCCACTCGTCATAGTGCGTTCCGCACAACGCGAGTCGATGATGGCGCATGTTGATGACCGCATCCGTATTACATTTCTTACAACGCATCTAACCCATTTCTGATTGCAGATTTCAAATTTCAGATTGTAGATTCTACATTCAATGTGCAATCTGAAATCAAAGATCTGAAATTAATCATCCACCTGATACAACCGCGACCAACTTGACTTGATCAGTATCTTTCAACAGCGCATCGTCGGTAACAAGTTTGCCGTTGATCGTTATCAAAACCGATTCGGGATCGACACCGATTTTTTTTAGCGCATCCCGCGCGGTCATGCCGGCTTTCATCTCCCACTTTTTTTCGCGATACTTGATTTCCATGCCGGGATTGTACATCAAAGCAAGGTATCGGTCAACAAAACGGTCGGACATGACTCTAACACTAATTGAAATGGAGAGACAAAATGGAAAGACCTTCCAGGCGCTTGGGCGAAAACCCGGAAGGTCTTTACTGTTCACTGCCCACCGTCCACTGTCCACTATGCGATAGCGATAAGCGTCAGGCCCACCACCATCGTCGCGGCGGCAATGACGCGCACCGCGCCAAATTTTTCGTGAAGCACGAGCCAGCCCATCAGCGCGCCAATCACCACGCTCGTCGCGCGCACCGCGCCCACATAACTCGCCGCCGTCATTGCCATGCCAACCAGCGCGAGCAAATAACTGCCAATCGTCGCCACGCTGCCAAGCGCAATGCGCCGCCAATTCGTTTTGAATTCCGCAATCGTGCTCGCCCGATTTGCGCGCGACCAAGCCACTGGCGCATAGCCCAGCCCAATGCCCGCGTAGACCCACGCGTTGTAAACTTGCGGCGATACGTGCGCCATGTTGATCTTGTCGATGGTCGAGTAAACCGCTACGCAGATCGCCGCCAGCGCTGCGATTTGTGCCGGTCGATGTGAGAGCGCGCGCAGTGGTTTCGACAAATCGGAGAGAGAAGGCAAGCTCGCGAGGTAAACACCAAAGACGAGGAGCGCGATGCCGACGTAACCCAGGATCGGCAATCGCTCGCCGGTCAGAATCGCACTGAACAGCGCGATGAACAACGGCGGCGTGCCGCGCGCAATCGGATACACTTGCGACAGATCGCCGGTCGCATAGCCGCGCGTGATGAGCGCAACGTAGAATATTTCCATCGCCAACGAGACGGCGAACGCTAACCAAATTTCTTGCGGCAGCCCCATCCACGCTTGCGTGAACATCCACGCCGAGTACCACACCGCGCCTACGGAAACGCCCCACCACATGAACGCCGATGAATCGCGCGCATCTTTCGCCAGGAAATTCCAGAGACCATGGAGCAACGCGGCGATCAGTACGAGTACGAGAGCAACTACAGGCATCTTCGTCAGTAGTCAGTCGTCAGCAATCAGTAGTCAGACTATCTGGCGACTGACTACTGATTGCTGGCTACTGGGTTTTCCTCTCTTCATCAATTAACTTACGCTTAAACACCTTGCCCACAAACGTCTTGGGTAACTGCTCGCGGAACTCGACCAGGTGCGGCACGGCATAGTCCGCCAACCGCATTCGACAAAACTCGATAAATTCTTCAGCCGTTGCCATCTCGCCTTTGCGCAAGACAACGTACGCCTTGACTGCTTGATCGCCGCCTTCCGGTGGCACGCCCGCGACCGCCACCTCAAGCACCTTGGGATTTTCGTACAACACTTCTTCGATGTCGCGCGGATAGACGTTGAACGCGCCCGCGAGAATCATATCCTTCTTGCGGTCGATGATTTGGAAATAGCCATCCTCATCCATCTTCGCCACGTCGCCGGTATAAAGCCAGCCATCTTTGAGTACTTGCGCCGTTTCCTCCGGTCGATTCCAATACCCGCGCATCACTTGCGGACCTCGAATGACCAACTCGCCAATTTCGCCGATAGGCGCATCCGCACCGGTCTGCATATCGACAATTTTCGCTTCCGTGTCCGGCAGCGGCACGCCGATCGTTCCGGTCTTGCGCGTGCCGTAAATCGGATTGGCGTGCGTCACGGGACTCGCTTCGGTCAAGCCATATCCTTCGACCAATTTCCCGCGCGTCAACTTTTCGAATGCCTCTTGCACTTCGAGAGGCAATGGCGCAGCGCCGCTCACGCACGCGCGAATCGATTTCAAACCATAGCGGCGCACGTTCGGATAATGATTGATCGCAACGTACATCGTCGGCACGCCGGGGAACAACGTGGGACGATAACGCGCGATCACGTCGAGCACTTCGCGCGTGGAAAAGGTCGGCAATACAATGAGCGTACCGGCAATCGCGATTCCCAGGTTCAGCGCCGTCGTCATGCCATACGAATGCGAGAACGGCAAGACTGCCAGGGTGCGCTCTGCCCCTTCGTCGATGTCGGTCAGCCAGTGACGTAACTGCACCGTGTTCGCGACGACGTTCGCATGAGTGAGCATGATGCCCTTGGGCGTGTCTGTCGTACCGGTCGAATACTGAATCAATGCAAGATCGTCGGGCGCAATATCGACATTGGGCAATTCACTCGACGAACGCTTGAGCAAATCGCCGAACGCTATCGCGTCGTTCGCATCGTGCAAATCGATGCGATGTCCTTCGCGCGATTCGCGCACAATCGAAAAAAGCACGCTGCGAATCGGCGAAAAATATTCTTTGATGTTTGTGACGATCACGCGTTTGAGCGGCGTTCCTGTTTGCACCGATCTCACCAAGCGATAGAACACACTCAGTGCGACTATCGTCTCCGCGCCCGAAGCGTTCAACAAGTGCGCGAGTTCGTCGGCGGTGAACAACGGATTCAAGCTGACGACGACCGCGCCCGCTTTTAGCGCGCCATAGTACGCGATGACGGTTTGCGGCGTGTTTGGCAAAAGCAGCGCGACACGATCACCTTTTTTCACTCCCATTTCGATTAGCGCATTCGCAAATCGATTCGTCGCATCGTTCAATTCGCGATACGTCAGCGCGCGGTCGTAAAACACAATCGCGTGATTATTCGGATAATGCCGCGCCGCCATATCGAGAAATCGATGGAGCGGCTGAGTTGGATACGCGAGCGTAAATGGAACATCCGCTTCGTAATGCCGAAGCCAGGGGCGGCGCTTGACCAAATCGGTTTTCTCGCGCTCGCGTCCTTCACGCCACGAGACGGGCGCACTGCCGAGGAAGCGCGTCAATGCGCGATTCACCGCATCGGGGCGTTCCAGCATGACGAGATGCGCCGACACAGGAATCTTTGCGATTTGCGAACCTGGGATGAGATCAGGCACCGCATCATACGCCGATTGTTTGAACACGATATCGCGATGACCGATGACAACAAGCGTGGGTGCTTTAATGCGCGGCAGATAATTGCTGCCGTCCCATTTACTCAGCGCGTGATGAAACATCGACTTGAGCACAAATGCGGGCGCAGCCAGATTCTTGGGGAACATTTTGCGAATCGGCTCGGCCAACGCGACCGGAAATCGAAAGACCAATTTCAAAAGTGGACTGAGGACGAAATCAACCGAGGTACTGACAAGCACGAGACGTTCAACGCGTTCGGGGTGCTTGACCGCATACGTAGTCGCGACCGCGCCGCCGAACGAGTGACCCAGGACGACAAACTTTTGCGGGAAATGAAGCGCTTCGACCACGCGCTCGATGTCGCAGACCAATTCATCGGTCGAGTACTCGGTGTTGGGTCGGTCCGATAAACCATGCCCGCGCAGATCGACGGCGACGACGCGATTCCTATCGGCGAACTCCATCAACTGCTGCTCCCACTGCATCGCGTATCCGCCAAAGCCGTGAATGAACAGCAGGGTGCGTTCTGCCGGCGAGCGCCCCGCATCGATCACGCTCAACTGCACGAGCGGATTTTTCGAGACGGTCACTTGTTTGCGATAAAGCTCGAAATCGAGAAGAGGCATCATCACCCCGTGGGATTTCAGATTTTAGATTTCTGATTTATGATTTATGATTTACGAAATGTCTTTGATTGACGAAATGTCATTGCGAGGAGCGGCGCAAGCAAGTGTCGCCATCGAAAAGTGTCAAAGCGACGAAGCAATCTCCACAAAGCTATATAAACACTTCAGGCGTTGCCACAACCCCGTCTTCCAACCGTACTATCATATCCATCAACTCTTGCACACTGCGAACCGTACACGTCGGCTCATCATCCGTCCGCGGATAACGCTCGTTCCAACAAAAGTGAATCGAATTCAAGCCGAGGTGATTTGCACCACGCACATCGCGATCTAATCGATTGCCGACCATCACGACGCGAGCATAGTCCTGCGGCAAAATCTTAAGCGCATCCAACACACATTTGAACATTCGCGCATCGGGCTTTTCGACGCCGACCTGCTCTGAGATGGCGAACGCATCGAAGAGCTGATCCATATCGTGCTGCCGCAAAATATTGTGAACGGTCTCGACGTGCGCATCGGCAACAATTCCTAATCGATAACCACGCGCTTTCAACGTTCTAACCGCATCGCCTATTCCATCGATCAGGTCTGCCGAGAGTCCGTATCCTTCCGTCCCTCTGATTTCGGTCTCTTCGATCATCAATGTGTCGCCAAGATCGAAGAGGATCGCTGCAAGTTCCATGCTATTCCTTTTTTGTCATCCTGAGGAGCGACTCAAAGGATCTCACATCGCACGTTGAGAGATGCTTCGCTCCGCTCAGCATGACGGACTTTGGTCTTTTCTGTCCCGGAGTCGAGCGTTTACGCGGTTGATTTGTCCGTCAAACCACCAGCTAAAGCTTCGACTCCAAGCAACTATCCCTTGTCTGTCTTCGCTGGTGCGATTTCAATCCGACGCGCGCTGACGAGTCCCCAATCGTCTTTATACGCCGTGACTTCGGAAAAGCCGACGGCTTCAAGCATCCCGCGATATTCGGTCAGCGTGTAAATGTCGCCATCAGGACTGAAGAGCAACATCTCGATTCCGGCGATTGGAACTTCGCTGGGACCCTTGTGGTCTTCGTCGGCGACAGGTGCACTGATGACGATGCGACCATTCAACACCAGCGCTTCGTACGCGCGACGGAACGCACCGACGTTCTGTTCGGGACTGAAATAGCTCGTGATGTTTCCAAAGAGAACGATATCGAAAGCGCCTGGTTTGACTTCAAGGTTGAGTGCATCGCCGACAACAATATTCACTTGCGACGTGACACCCATCGCTTCGGCGACTTGCTTGGTGAATGGCAACACCATCGCACGATCTAGTGCCGTGACGCGAACGCTCGGATGACGCTTGGCTAACGCAATCGATAAAACGCCCGCGCCACATGCGACGTCGAGCACGCGCAAACCCTTGGCATTCTCCGCCGTGATACCGATCTTGTCCCACATTGCATTTGCAACTTCGAGTTGCTTTTGCCAATCGACCAAGCTCGACGCGGCGACGCCAGCCCAGGTCGGTTCAAACGCGTCGCTGTAGGCGGCGGGCATAATCGCCTTGCCGGTGCGAATAATTTTCGGCAACTGTCCGCGCGCATCCCAGGCAAAATCGCCGATCGTTGCATCGCCATAGTACGAGGGTTTGCCTTTGACCAAGAACGCTTCAGCCGTCGGCGACAGTTTATATTCGCTGTGCTGTTTGCTCAACAAACCTGAAAACACCAAAGCGTCGAGCAAGATACGGATGCCGCGTTCCGTTGTGCTGCACACGCGCGCTAATGCGGGAACCGTGCGATGTCCTTCCGCCATCCGCGTAAAAACTTCGAGTTCGATGGCAGCTTTGATAACAGCCGCTTTGTACAAACCAAACGATAGATCATCTAGCACATCACGATTGGGAACATCGTCAATGCGAGTGGCGCGACGTGGCATAGTGCAACTCCATCAAAATAAATTTTCTGGCGCGATTATACTCTATCCTGCAACAAATCTCAACAAAAACATCCCCTGTCACTCTAAGCGCGTTCGCTTCGCTCAGTGTAAACTCCGCAAAGAGTCTCGTTCTATGAAAAGTGAGATTTCTCCTCGCAAACGCTTCGCGCTCGTCGAAATGACAACGGAGGTAACAAAAAAGGAGCAGAGGAGCAGAGACGAATCGACGTACTCCCCACTCCTCTGCTGCATTGCACTGAGGTGAGAAACCCGTTTTCTCGAATGCTTCTCAAACCCGATACGAATTTCTACTGAGAAAACGGATTTCTAATTTTGGATCAGACCCAGCCGCGCAAAATCCGCTCAAGCTGACGCATGTGGTCCGTTTCTTCGGCGATCAATTCTTCCAAGCGCATCTTCAAACCGACTTCGCCTGTGGCATCCGCTTGCTTGACGCGCTCACGATATTCCAAAATCGACTCGCGTTCCGCATCCAAATCATTTTCAAGCATCGTTTTCAAATCACGCGTCTCACTAAATTTTTGCGTGGTTAATTTGGGCGTGCCACCTAACGCAACAATTTGATCGCAAAGGAAACCGATGTGCTTGAGTTCTTCCATTCCCTCTTGACGAAGGTATGGGCTGATGCTTAGCGATCCCACGCCAAGAATCATCGACGCTTGATAAGTGTATTGCAACATGCCTTTGAGTTCTCGCTCTAAATCGCTTTGCAATCCTTCGAGCAATTTCTGTGTTTTGCGGTCAGCCATCCTGTCACCTCGGTGAAATTTTCTCCCACGAATTTGCGCGAATCTCTATCTTCCAACAAACTTGGGCGCGCGCTTTTCGACAAATGCTCTCACACCTTCGATATGGTCTGCTGTATGTCCGGCAATTTCTTGAGTCGTTGCTTCAAATTCAAGCGCGGTTTCCAAATCGACCGTGAGCGCGCGATTCAGTACGCGCTTGGTCAAGCCAATACTCTTCGTCGGCATTTGCGCCAACTGAACGGCGAATGCGCGCGTCTTTGCCATTAACTCCTCTGGCTTGAACACGCGATTGACTAAACCGAATTGCAGCGCCCTTTCCGCGTCGATCAACTCATTCGTGAATGCCATCTCGGTCGCGCGCCCCAATCCAATGAGTCGTGGCAAAAAGAAAGAGGTTGCCGAATCGGGCGCGAGCGCAATGCCAATGAACGCCATTCGAAACTTGCTGTTCTCCGCCGCGTGTCGCATATCGCACGCGCACGCGACACCAAAGCCAGCGCCTGCCGCCGCGCCATTGACCGCCGCGATGAATGGCTTTTCGATAGCACGCATTTTCGCAATGATAATGTTATAACTCTTGCGAAGATGCTCGCCAAAGTTGACGCCATTCGGCGATTGATAACGCGCGAGCAGCGGCGCAAGGTCTTGCCCTGCGGAGAAATTCTTGCCCGCGCCCGTGACCACAATCGCGCGCACATCATCATCCTGCTCGACGTTGTTCAAGGCGCCGATAAATTCTGCGACCATGGTATCGTCGAACGCATTGCTCTTGTCCGGACGATTGAGCGTAATCGTCGCAACACCTTCAGATTTGTCGAAGAGCAAAGTAGAATTAGTCATGGATACTTCTCGCCGCATGTGCGACGCACTTTCGCGAAGCGAGTGCGTCGCACATCCTATGTCATTCTGAGCACATTCGCGAAGTTTATCCTAAGGAACGAAGGACACAGTGTAAACTCCGCGAAGAATCTCATCCCATGCAAAGCGAGATTCTTCGTCGCTCTGCCACATTCAACTCGATAAACAATGTTTAACGCCGCTCCTCAGAATGACAGGTGCTAAATATCAACCCAGCCCCGTGTATCTGACGAGCACCGAATGGCATCGATTATTTTTTCGACGGCAATGCCATCGCGAAAATCAGGGAACGGCTTCAAGTCGCTTTCGTGATTGATCTTTGCCACCATGCGCTCGGCAACTTTCGCCATGCTCCACATCAGCGGGTCTTTCGGATTGTCGCCCAATTCGAGCCGTTTGGGAATTGGCAATAGCGTCATTTCACGATCGCCGTCGCGCTTGCCAAGCAATTGACCGCTATTCACAATCAACGACCCCATCGAACCGTACGCGCTAATCGTCCAACCTGGGTCGTGCCGCGCACCGGTGACAAAATTCAGCAACGCTTCGCCACCCTGCGCAAATTGAAATACTGCCCAGAACGCATCGTCGCCCGTCACCGATTTTTTGAGCAGAATCGTTTCGCGCGTTTTTTCATCAAACGACGGAATCTTGACCGTCGAAAAATGTGTCCGTCGTCCCGCCAACACCGAGCGCACGTCGCCAAACCACCAGCGCAACGTATCGATAAAGTGCGAACCGAGTTCCATCAAGATGCCGCCGCCGCGCACGTCATCCGCCAGCCAGTTGCCGCGTTCGCCCCAAGGTTGTTCCACACCCATCGTCACATCGACGCGATGCAATTGTCCCAGGTACTGTTCGTCGATCAGTTCTTTCGAGTATGCCAGCGCAGGCAGAAATCGCATTTCGAAATTGACGGCGTGAACGATTTTCTTTTGCTCTGCCGATTCGAGTAACTTGATCGCGTCAGGCATATTCAGCGCGAGCGGCTTTTCGACGAGCACATGCTTGCCCGCATCGATGGCGGCTTGCGTCATGGCTTGATGCGAATCGGGCGGCGACGCAACGCTGACCAAATCGATTTCATTCGATGCGATCAGCTTGTGATAATCGCTGAACGTCTGATCGATTTTGTACGCTTTCGCCACGTCTTGTAAGCGCACGAGATTCGTATCGCACAGCGCGACGACGTGGCAATTCTTGGCACGCTTGAACGATTCGATTTGAAGCTGTCCCCAGCCCGTGCCGATCACGCCAACTCTGATTTTCGTCATGATTTATTCCAATGGAATTGAATCGTCGCTGCCACCTGTGCTAATCAATTGCTTGACGCGCTGACGCACCCAGAGATTCAGCACATCCACGCCTTCGATTTTGTCAAGGCGGGCGCTGACGATTTCAACTTTGCGACGCAAGCCATCCGTCTGTCGATAATCTAACAGAATGGGGCGATTTGTCGTCCACGCGCGCTGGCATCGTTCTAATAGTTTTTGCCCATTGAATGAACGCACTTGACACGCGGCAGGCATAAATGCGCCGTCGCCTTCCAACACCGACATCGCCCACGGGTCCATGACCATATGAAATTCTGGCGTCGGTCCTTCGACAATCGTTATCAATTCTGGTTCTACTGATTCAGACACAATTCTACCTTTGAAATAATCGTTGGGACTATCATGCTCAACGCAGTGAAGCATCTCATTGGCGAAAGAAGAGACTCTTTGCTCCGCTCAGAGTGACAAGACCACTGTCACCCTGAACACAGTGAAAGGTCTCGCACAGCATGGCGAGATTCTTCGCTTCGCTCAGAATGACAATTGGATTTATCCCGCGCGCAGCACGCGCACATCACCTAAACCCGCGCTCGCTTCGATGTCGAGCTTGCGCGCTGCCGTCGCATAATCGTCGGAGCGAAATTCAAGATGCGGCGCAATGCCATCTGACCGTTCGCCAAAGACAGTCACTTCGCCCAAGCCCGCGCTCGCTTTGACGCGCACGGCGAGATCGCGCGGTACGATGATGCGCAGATCGCCCAAGCCATGCGAAGCGCGCATCGAGTTTTGCCCGTCGGGAATAGTAGCGCGAGTCAAGTCGAGCACAATGTCACCCAACCCGTGCGAAAAACTTTCGCGCCGAATTTCTTTGCCCGTCAGGTCGGGGCGATAATCGCCGAAACCATACATCGCACTACTGGAACTAGGAGTGTAGGACGATGGATGCATGGCGCGCCAGATCAACCAAATGCCAAAACTAACGAGGACAAGCGCCCACAGAATATTCCAATTGAACAGAATCAGTCCGAGATTACCTGCGAGCAACAACACGCCGACGACGATGAAAACAATCGCAATGAACAATTCCCACGAATTGAGTCGAGACATGGCAACCTCCTTGTCACCTAACGGACGACCACACAGGGTCGCCCTTACAGTAGGAGCAACCCTGCGCGGATGCCCTACGAGTTTAGCGATTTGAGCAAATCGTTTTCGCGCGCATAGCCCATCTGCGCAATGTGTTCGAGCGTATGATGATAGCAATGCATCGTAATGTAATCGAGCGAAATCTTGCCATACGCCGAGTGCTGCGCCCAATTCTTCCAATCCTTATCGGTTGCTTTGCGCAAGAGCTGGACCATCTTGCGGCGCGCCGTACGAAAATCGGCAATGATCTTTTTGATCGGTTCGGACGCGGAATAGGGATTCGTCTTCCAGTATTCGTCCTGATCGAAATTTAGCACGGCGGGATGTTCTTCCTTCGTGATTCGCTGGACACGAATGAGAAACGCGTGCTGTTCGGTGTCGCGCACGTGCGCCGCGACCTGATGAATCGACCATTCGGTTGGCGACGAGGTGCTATATAGATCGGCGGCGGCAACCTGCGATAAATAGTCGGCGTATTCCTTGCCGCTGGTTTCCAATCGATCAATGAGTGCTTGGCGTTGCCGATTCATCGACTCCTCCTATCCCACTGGGTTGGCGGTATTATAGTCGCACTGGGAACAGTGTCAAGATACAGACAAAAAACAAGAGAACGCGGCGCAGAGGACTGCACCGCGTCAACTGGCATTATTTCTTTTTGAAATAGTCCGCGTTCCTTTGGATGAACGATTTCCACTGTGGCGGGACATCGTCGGCTGGGAAAATTGCGCTCACCGGGCACTCCGCCACGCACGCCCCACAATCGATGCACTCGTCGGGCTGGATGTAGAGCATCTCGTCGGCGTCAGTGCCGTGAATACAATCCACTGGACAGACCGCCACGCACGATTTGTCTTTCACGCCGATGCACGGTTCGGCGATTACGTATGCCATATTTCCTCCATGCTTAATTTCAGATTTATTTTGTTCGATTGAAAAGCCGAACGATTGGTACAAACGCGCCGATAAAAGAGAGCACTGCAACCGCAACAATCAGCAGAATCACATTTTGGAACGAGAGTTGCAACCAATATGCCACTCCCGCCGCTCCAATCATGGCAAGTATCCAAACCGCTAATGCACCCAACAAGGCTTGCAAACGAGGCATATCGGATGACTCAATGGGATTTTAAGAACGCTTGGACCTGGTCCGGTTGCAGGACTAGTTCTTGTCCGATAATGAAAACGATATTGTCGCGCGCGCAATAACGCAGCCCGCTCCATTTCGATTTGATCGCGCCCCAAGCAATCAGTTCCGTATCATACTCTTTTTGCTTTTTACGACCGTAACTCCCCAAACCGCCGACGGTTCCAAAAGTGATGATGAAAGGAGCAAAGAGACGAACCACGTCGGGTAACGGCAAACGAGAAAAAAGAAAAAAAGAAAGCGCGAATAGGACGATAGCAAATAACCATTGATCGCGCTGAGAGGTCATGGCAAATCGCAATGACCATGGTTTGACGGGGCGTTCAGGCAACGCCAATTGTTTCGTCACGATTTCCCATAAAGTTCCGCGCGGTGATGCCCAATCGGTTATCTCGCCGCGCGAGCGCGAAAACGAAATCGCCTCGAATTCGGCAGGCGTAAGCGCGTTGGCAAAAGCATGCGTAATCACGCTGACTTTTTGCGTCGCATCCATCTGCTTGCAGCGTGGGCAGGTCCCTTCTGCGCCGATTGGAATTCGCACGCTAACCGTCGACATTAGACCCCTTCGGTATCGTAGTGGACTTTTGGTAATTCTTGGATGTCTAATTCCGCAATTCGATCTGATCCGAGCGCGCGCACTTGTTCCAACACCCTAGTCGCCTCGTCGATCAAACGCTGCACATCGACGCCCATGCAGCGCGGCGCGTATGGCTGCAAATAGTTGATCCCGCGCCCGAGGACTTTGATCACGCCGTTGTAATTTCGGCGCGTGAGATGATGCAAGCCAACCCCAACTTGGAGAATGCCTTTGTAGAAATTGCGAATCACTTCGTCCTGCTCCGCGCGCCAAACCAATTCGAGTGTTTCGTGCTGATGCCAATATTCGCCGCGATTGAATTGCTCGAACGCGTGAATCATTTGCGCGGTGGGATGATCGCGACAACGAGGATTGTTTGCAAGTGTCGCCATTTTATCTTATCGCCCAGAGTGTGTCAATTTAATTTGCACCACGATTGCACCGATCATCGCAAATAGCATTCCGATGATTTTGTTGACCGTCAATTGCTCGCCTAGAAATATCCATGCGAGAATTGCAATTTGAACCAGCATCGTATTATTAATGATTGCCGACTCGGTCGCCGACAGTGTGCGTAACGTGTTATTCCAAAGTGTAAATGCAAACGCGCTGTTGACAATCGCCAACCAAGCGATCAATCCCCAATGAATCGGCTGGAGTGACGGCAGACCTTGGATCAGCAGCCCGGTGATTAAGAGCACCGTCGCGCCAATGCCCATGCTGACGACGGTGACAATCAACGGGTCCAGTTGCCAACCCAGGTTGATCCGTCGCCCAAGTATCGACGTTAATGAGTTGGTCAATACGCCGAGCAACACCACCGCGAAACCAAAAACTTGCCCAGCAGGTAAAACAATTGGATTGAAAAAGATTACGACACCGATGAGAAACAGACCAACGCCGATCCACTGCCTCGGCGAAGGCTGCTCTGCCAGCATGAACATTCCCAACAATGGAACAACAATCGCCGTGAGCGTGAGCAGCAAACTGACGGTCACGGCAGGCAAGTAAGCCAAACCGACGAACTGCGTGCCTTGTGTAACCGCATAGCACAGCAAGCCAAGCCCGATTAGCCCAACCCACCGCCGCCGTGACAACTGCTTTAGCGCGCTCAAATGGTTTGAACGAAATGCAAACGGAAGCAAGCAAATAAAAGCGAGAACGTAACGCAGACCTGCAAACGTAAGCGCGGGAATATCGGTCAGCCCAATTTTGATGAGCACCCAGGAGGTCGACCAGAGAAACGTAACCAAGAATGCCTGCGCAACAGCGCGAAGGTGAGACGGTGTATTCACGGCTATAAAGGTTCGATGCACACCCGCGATAATTCCATCCATTGCCGTTGCGGCACGGCGATGCGATTGAACGCAAAATCACGCCCAGGTCCCATCACCGCCGCGTTATTATCGACCCAGGCGACGAAACCCAACGGCACCGTCGGCGGATTCGGCGCGCGCGAGACCTCTACGCCATCGACAAAGAAAATCGCCTCGCGCGGCATCCAATCGATGCGGTACTCATGCCACTCGGTCAACTCGACATCGTCCATGATAAATTCATGCGCATTGATGCGTGTCTCGGCAAGGCGAAAAACGAGTTTGCTCATTCCAGGCAGATTGAAAACAAAATTTCCCAACGCCATCGTAAGTTTGTCGGCGCGACCGCCATTCAGCATCGCCGCTTTCCAACCATGCCCGCGCACATTTCGCACGAACGACATATCGCTGTGCGGGGAACCGTAGAAAAACCACAACGCGTTCGGCGGCGTCTGCACATTGCCCACCCAATCGAATGGGTCGTTCCAAAAGCCAAAGCCCGCCGTGCCAAGCAACTCGCCTGAACGATGACTTGTCCGCGCGTGAACCGTCAAGCGCAACGGCGGCTTCCACATCAAGCGCTCACGCGGCACGGTACGATGATCGTCTAGCTCGGCGTCGGACAATTCGCCAGAGACCGCGCCATCCACGACGAATCGCAAAATCCCCGGCGCGCGCTCAATGTCAGCATGTCCAATCGCAAAGCGGACCCAGTATGGAGAAACGCCATGCTCAAAGTTATCATCAACCATTTAATGCTTGACGAAACGGAACACGCAACACGTACCACGAATCGTGTTGCATATTCCGTCTACTAAATCGTCATCACGATCTTTCCAAATTGCTCTGCTTTTTCCAATCGCGCGTGCGCTTGCTGCGCTTGTTCGAGCGGGAAAACGGAATCGATGATGGGTTTCAATTCGCCGCGAAAGATAAGTTTCATTACATCGCGGAACTCGTGTTGACTCGCCATCGTCGAACCCAAGATTTCGATCTGCTTCCAGAAAATAAATCCGATCTCTTCTTGCGGGCGTGGTCCCGTCGTCGCACCGATGACGACCATGCGACCGCCTTTGCGCAACGAGCGAATCGATTTAAGCCACGTCTCCGCGCCGACCGATTCAAACACAACGTCGACACCGCGCTTGTTCGTTTTGGCATAAACTTCGCGGTCCCAATCGGGATTCGTCTTGTAGTTGATGAGAATATCCGCGCCTAATTCTTTCGCGCGATTAAGTTTTTCATCGCTCGACGATGTGACGAGCACACGCGCGCCCGCTTTCTTTGCGATTTGAATCGCCGCCGTCGATGTGCCAGCCCCTGCCCCAAGAATCAACACATCGTCGCCCGCGCGCACACGCGCTCGCGTCATCAACGCGCGCCACGCCGTGAGGAAAACGAGCGATGCGCCCGCTGCTTGCTCGAACGAAAGCGTATCGGGAATCTGAATCAGATTGCGTGAAGGCACGGAAATAAATTCGGCGGCTCCGCCGGGCGTGTGCTCGCCAAAGATTTTGAATTCGGCGCAGAGACACTCTTCACCGGCGATGCAAAACTCGCAACGACCGCAAGACAAACCAGGATTGAGCACGACGCGGTCACCGACATTGACGTTCTTGACATGCGCGCCAACTTCTGCCACAACACCCGCCGCATCGGAGCAAGGAATATGCGGCAGCGTCAATTTCAGCGCGGGTGAACCACGTCGCACGAAAAGATCAAGCTGATTCAGCGACACCGCCTTGACGTTCACCAAGACGTCGTGCGAGCCTATGCTTGGCTTGGACATGTCCTCAATCGCCAGGTTTTCACTTCCGCCGTGTTGTTTCAGCACCAATGCTTTCATGTTTGCCTCCAATTATTTCACGTATCACGTATCGCGCCTCACGTATTTCGTGTTGCGTGTTACGTGTCGCTTGTTGCATGAACCGTTTTCGCGCGTGTCAATGCAATCAAATCCTTCACGGCGAGTTGCAAGTCCACGCCACGCTGTCCCGCGCTGATGTGAATCTGTTCGAGTGCGAGCGCGGGTTCGTCGATGCAAACCTCAAAGCCGCGATTGATCAGTGCCAGCGCGCTGCTGCCGCCGACTTGCAAACCTGTCAGCGATTCGGCTTCTTTTTGCGTTGCCATGCGCAACTTTTTTTCGTTGACCGATTTCGCGAGTAATTTCAATTCGACTTCGCGATGCGCGGCGATCATCACCAAAATCGGCTTGCCCGATTTCGGGGGTTCGCGGAGAACGACAAGCGTCTTGTACACTGAATCAACCGGTGCGCCGATGAGTTGTGCCGCTTCAGTTCCCGAATGAAATTCGCCCGATGCGTCATACGTCTTGGCGACGTACGGAATCTTGCGCGATTCAAGCAAGCGCATGGAATTTAATTTATCCGCCATAGAAAACCCATTTTCCCACAAATCACACGAATCAGCGCGAATCTATATCTTCAACTTGTCACCCTGAGCGGAGCGAAGGGTCTCGCTCTGCCTGGCGAGACGCTTTGCGTTCGCTCCGCAAAAACCGCTCCGCTCAGAATGACAAGTTTCTGTCCTTTAAACATGTTAGTGCGCGCATAAATTCAGCATGACAGGTTAGCGGAGACTAGCGCAGATTCGCGGGCTATAAAGCATCAATGAGCGCATGAACCGCCGCAAGGGGCCAAACATTGCGCGTGCGTTGGTACGCAAAGCAAAACACAACGCCCATGCCCATTTGAAACGTCAACAACGTAATCCACGCCTCGCGCATATCCCGCGAGGTGAAGACGAGATAGTTGATCGGCAGGTGAACGAGACCAAAAATAGCTGACGCGCCAAAGAGCGCCCAGGTTGAATTGCGCCACCACGCTTCGAGACGCGTGAACAACAGCGCACGAAACAAAACCTCTTCGGGCAGACCCGCCGCGAAAAAGAATTCGACGATGCGCTGGCCAAAGTTCGGCAGATTGTTCCAATGCAGATACAGTCCGTACGCGGAGAGTGCCACAATCGCAGGAACCGAAACCCACCACGCGCGCCAATTCCAATCGATTCCCTGCGCGCGCCAACGATAGCCGAGTATCCACAAAACCGCAATCGGCAGAACAACTTGTTCGGCGAGCTTGGGAATGATTTCGTATTCGATGTTTTTAAAGCACGAAAAACTTGGAGGCAAAAAGGGAAACGATTGCGTGCAAATCCCCGTCCGCCAAAGCATCCAGGCGACCACGAGAACAATCGCGAACAAGGATTCTGTGCGCGGATATTTTACCGGCGACGGAGGCAACGGACCCGAGCGCGACATCCACCAATAAACGAATATCAGCCCCGCAATTTCGCCGAACACCCACAGCCATTCGGGATTCGGTCGAATAAAAATTAACGCCCACCACGGCAGTACGACCAAAATGATCGTCGCCAATGCGGCTCGATCCTGAACCACTCGCCGCAGTGCAGCCGTTGTGTCGTGCCAAATCGATCTTGGGTAACCGAACAGCCACGGCTTAATCGCTTGCAATCGAGACTCCTGACGGCTCACGCGCCGCCACTAGTCGCGCGCCGGATCGATTCACCAAATACACGCCGAGCAAAATCGCCAAGCCGCCGATGAACGACATCGGCGAAAGCTCTTCGCCCAAAAGCAATCCCGCAACGACGACCGTAACAATCGGCTCGACGTAGATGAACGCAGATACTTTGGACGCATCGATGTGAGCGAGCGCATCGTACCAAAAAATGTACGCGATGCCCGAACAGAAAATGCCGAGATAGATGACCGCAAGCCAACCGTTCATCGACAAATGTGAAACTTGATTCCAACCCTGCGTCACGACGAAGAACGGCAATGTGAGCGCCCAACCGATGAACATGACGTACGCCATCATCAACGTCGGCTGCATTCGGCGGAGGAGCGGCTTGCTGGCGACGGTGAAAATCGTCCAGTTGAGCGCACTCGCGACGGCGAGCAAATCACCGGTGGTGCTGGGCAAATGCAACGTATCCGCCGTTGGCGCGCCGCGCGTCACGACGACGATTGCACCGACAAAGGCGATGACCAAGCCAAAAATTTTTCCGAGGTTGAAGGATTCGTGGAGAATAAAAAGCGCCAAGATAGCGGTGAACGCCGGTTGCAGCGCGACCAACCAAGACATGCTGCTCGCCGTGGTAAGCATCAAGCCCGTTGCCTGCAAAGCTTGATGAATAAAAATCGCAATCGCGCCGAGGATAGCGAGCAAAACAAAATCGCGCGCTCCGACCCATTTGAGGACACGCATGCGCACGACCGCGAACAATAACACAAGCACACCCAAAGCAAAGCGGAGAACGATCAACGTAATCGGACTGATTTCCTGGACGGCGGCTTTGGTGGCAACAAACGATGCTCCCCAAAAAACCGCCGCCAACAATGCTTTGAGCTGATTCAATCGAAGGTCAGACATGCAGGATAAATTGCCAGCATGTCATTCTGAGCGGAGCGAAGAATCTCACATGGCGATGGAGAAGTTTCTTCGCTCAGAATGACAACACCGACCGGATTATTTTTTCTTTGCTTTTTCGGATTCAATGATTTGCGAAAGCTGATCGAACGGCAGCGCGCCCTGGACCGCTTTGCCATTGATCAAAAAAGTAGGCGTGCTTTGAATGCCGACGGATTGGAACAATTCCGTATCTTCGAGCACTTGGACTTGGTGCTTGTTTGAATCTAAACACGCATTGAATGTTGCCGTGTTCAATTTCAGATCAGCCGCGAATTGTTTTAGCTTGTCTTTGCTAAATGCGCCTTGATTCTCGCCTGCATGACTCGCATACAGTTTGTCATGATAGTTCCAAAAAGCGTTTTGATCGTTAGCGCACTCACTGGCTTCAGCAGCCCAGTTGGATTCTTGACCCAGAAAAGCCATTTGAGCATAGCCAAATCGAACCACACCCGTTTTGATATACTTGTCATCGATCTGACGCAACGCGTCAGTGGCGAATTTCGCGCAGTACGGTCACTGAAAGTCGGCAAACTCGATAATCGTTACCGGCGCATTGGCTTCGCCCCTAAAATGTCGCGTTGCAGCGATTACTTTTTGCAGAGCGGCGGATTGCGGATCGGGTGGCGGCATCACGATGGGACGTCCAACAAATCCAATAATGACGCCGAACGCTAGCATCAAAAGATTGACGAGGATGCCCGTCAAGACACTCCGATTTCGTTTGCTTTTCGACAGCGTAGATTCAAGCGACGTTGGGAGTGTTTGGCTGGACGCGACTGGAGCGCTTTCATCTGCGGATTGCTCGATCAGCGCATCGTACTGCTTGCGATCATTGGGATCGGACAAGACTTCAAAAGCTTTATTGATGTCTTGAATCTTTTCCAAGCTAAGATTGTCCGTCGAATTGGCTTTAGATTGGAGAGTCGCCGCCAAGTTTCGATACGCTTGCCGAATTTCTTTTTCGGTTGCGCTTTTCTCAACGCCAAGAATCTGATAATAATCTTTTGGTGCCATCGCAACTCCTTGGTCAAAAATCAGACCCTAAAGATTTCTTCGAATGATTCAGATATTGGAATGAGAAAGCACATTCGTTGACACGAAAATCGTTTGAAAAAGAAACCTTGAGGGTCTTGCAACTGAGCCGATTATACCTTGCCGCCGATGTTTTGGCAATAATGCGAGTTGACCCGTGCCCAAAAATAGAGCTGACAGGTTCGCCTTCGGCGGAAACCTGTCAGCTCCGAACTAACCACCTAACTATCGCGCTGTCACACTTTTCTCAACACCTCTCGCACCTGCTCCGCAATCTTATCGACGCCAAGACCGTTGAGTTCGGCGGGAACCTCGTCATCTAAAATCGCATGACCTAGCGCAGTCTCCTTGAACTCGCGCAAGTCTTCCAGATACACGTTATCGATTTTTTCGTCGCGCAGAATCTTGCCATCGCGCACGGTGACGATTCGATCCGCCGCGCGCGCCACGGCTGGGTTGTGCGTCACGACGATGAAGGTCGTCCCATGCTCGCGATTCAGTTTACGCAGCAAGTCCATAATCTCGTCGGTGCTTTTGCTGTCCAGATTACCGGTCGGCTCATCGGCAAGAATGATCGCAGGTTGATTCGCCAGCGCGCGCGCAATAGCAACCCGTTGCCGCTGTCCGCCGGAAAGCTGCGCGGGCATAAAGTTCATACGGTCACCCAAGCCAACAAGCCCCAATAATTCTTCGGCACGTTTGCGGCGCGCGGCATCGCTCATGTTTTCTTCTTGCAGCGGCACTTGGACATTTTCAACCGACGTGAGCGTTGGAATCAAGTTGTGCAGTTGAAAAACGAATCCCACCGTCTTGGAGCGAAATCGATCCAGGTCTTTGACTTTTTGCAAATCTTGGCCATTGACCATACATATGCCGTTGGTTGGTCGGTCCAACGCGCCGAGAATATTCAGCAGCGTGCTCTTGCCGCTGCCCGAGGGCCCCATCACCGCGACGAACTCACCCGCGCGAATGATGAGATTGACTCCGTCGAGCGCATGAACGCCGTCGCCATCACCGTAAATTTTCGTCAGGTCTTTGGTTTCGACAACGATCTTATTTTCCATCATTCCATTTCTCCAATATGTGATAACCGCCGATCACCGACGGCAGACCGTGACTTGCGGTCGGCGATCATTGATCTTGCTTCTCGCCGCGAATATCAAGCGCATTCAGCGCGAGCGCGGACAGTCCAATCGCCAATAGCATCAAGATGGTTTGCGTCGAAGCGGTGTTCAAAATTCCCAAGACGATGCTGGCAACACCCATCGCCAGCGCGATGCCGTTCAAAATCAGCGTAAACGTTTTCTTGTTCATCTTTTCTCCTTTGTGCTAGTTCGCGCAACGGACGCGTGAACAATCGCATACGATGTTGCCACTGGCTTGGCATTCGCATAATAATTTTGCCTAAACCAATCGCTATCCACGTTGACGACCTCATCAAAGCCACGCCGCTTTAGAAATTCTTCGATGCATCCACGTTCGATTCCAAACACCAACGCCTCGCCAGTAAATCGACGATAACGCTGCATCGACTTGACTTCGTTCCGTCGATTTTGACCTAAAAGCGCATCTGCATACGCGTAATCGAAAATGATCAAACTTCCGACACCGGTATTCTGGGCGACGAAAGACAACGTCGCATCGACCGCTTGAGCGGAAAGGTAATACGCCACACCTTCCCAAACGATCAACGATTTCTTATTCTTGTCGAAACCGCTGGCAAACAACTTGTCGAGCGTCTCGCTGCTAAAGTCAATGGCGACAAAGGTAACGTGCGCGGGAACTCGACCAAAGATTTTTTTCAATCGGTCGAGCTTGACCTGTTGTGTCGCGGGATGATCGACCTCAAACACCTTGACGCGATCTTTCAACTCATCGAATCGATAAGCACGCGAGTCGAACCCGGCTCCCAGGATGACAAGCTGTTCGATTCAATCGGCAACGCAAGACCGTAGATAGTCATCGATGTAACGTGTGCGCGCGGTGAGGAATTCTATCACGCCTGGCGAACGGCGCGCGCCGTAACCAGCCAACACCTTGCCAAAGAATGCCAGCCTCGGATTGACAAAATAGCGCGCGTACGGATCGTAACAGATGCGCTCGCGCTCTGGCTTGCTCGATTCGATGGCACGAATCAAGGCGATTCCTTCGGCGGTGATGCTAGATTGAGATCGTTTCATCGCGCAATCTTTTGCATCAAGATGCAACGATACATGCCGCCAAGCAGATTGGGTTCATCGAGGACGACCTTGCAAGAACAACCGGTGAGCATGTCGCTGAAACGACGGGTGATGTCGGTGCCGAGGCGAGTACTGAAAAAGTTCATAAAGCGACGCATCGGCGTAACCTTCTCCTTCTCCGGTTGGAATTTGTCGAAAATGACCAGCCGCCCACCCGGTTTGACGGCACGTAGCGCTGATTGCAAGCAGGCGTTTCCATCTGGGACAACAGTCAAGATCAGATTCAGGATAGCAGCGTCGAAGGAGTCCTCAGGCATGAGCAGAGTCTGTGCATCGCCTTGGATCAATTTGACAGTAGCATGGCAGGCAGCTAATTTTAATCGGGCTTGAGCGAGCATGTCGGGACTAAGGTCGATCCCGGTGGCAGTCACACCGGCTGGCAGGAAGGGAAAATCCGCGCCTGTGCCCACACCGACAATCAACACAGTTTCGCCCGGTTGCAGCGCCAACATTTCCAACGCACGCCTGCGCCCCGGCGTGAAGACGTGGTTGACAGTGACATCGTAGATCGGTGCCCAACGACGGTAGGCGATCAGGTTGTGCACGTTGGTCATTTTCATGGTTGAGCTCCGAGGCAAAAGTGGTAGATATGACGTAAGACATGGATCGGCGAATAAGCGTCGAAGGTCAGTTTCGCGCCGAGAAAACGGTCACGCAGCGTCAGCACCAGTGACTTGACCTGTGTCCCTTCAAAGTACATGAAAACACCTCCAGCCAAGCATTGTCGAGAACCGAGCAGCCCAGCAAATGATAGTGATCGTCTTCTCCGCCGATCAACTGTCTTCGCAGTTCGACAATATGCGGCAAGTCCAAGTCGTACGCTTCGATCTATCTGTTATGCTCCGTGACGCACTCGAAGCAAGTGTCGAATCCGCAACCGATCTGAACCACTACCGCATTCGGATGGCGCACTAGAAAATCCCGCGCGTAGCGATCGAATTCCCGATTGAGCAAGATGATCACCAGCTTGTTCGCCTCGCTCAGATGAAGAGAGCCGATCCGGTTGAAATCATAGAACCCATCGACGCTGATCTTCTCGACCAGCACCACAGCTTTCTCGTCCTTTATCAGAGCGTCTGGGCGCTGCGATTCCATCGCCCGAAGGTAGAGCGTGATGAGCAAGGTTTCAGTCACGCCGCTAAGCTTGGGATTATTAATTTCGGGCATGTTCTGCCCCTTATCACCAAAGCCCTGGCACCAGTCGATTGTGGACGCGGGCAACGTACTCTTTATAGCCGGGCAATTCGACCTGCAATGTTTTGTCTTCCAATGCCGTGCGAACGATCACGGCAATAGTCGTCAACACTGCCGGCAGAAATACCCACAACGTTCCCAAGGCGATTGGCGTCATCATGTAACTGACAATGCCGCCAGCGTAACCTGGGTGGCGCACCCAAGCATACGGTCCCGTGCTGACGACTGTGTGGCCGCGTTCCGTTTGAATTCGCACCACCGCCGAAAAGAATTTGTTTTCAAGGAACGCCCACACGCTAATCACATATCCCAACATCACCAGCACAAACGCTGCAATTTCCAACTCGATGGCGATTTGAGGTGAACCATTCCAGCGTTTGTCAAAACCGGCAACTAGCCACATTAGCAAAGGGCCATACAGTCCTACGATGGGCATCAGTCGTTTGTCCCACACTTTGGCGTCTTGTACTCCAGTCCACCGTGCGCGTTCCATCGCAAGATCAGGATGGATACGCAACAAGATCACACGGCTGATGATTGTCACAAACGCATTCAGGCAAATCATAGCCCAGGCTTCCCACCAATCTATGCGACCCGCCGCAAGAAACATGACAAGGGCAGGCAGTGCGGTAACGACAACAAACCCCGCCACTGCTTTGCGAACCATCGGATTGCGCCAATCGATTTTCTTCGCGTCCGTCATGCGATCTTTTCCTTTACGCACCTTTCCTTCCAACGAAAAGCGCGTACTCCATCTTCGCAATCAAATTGGCTGTCGAGCCGTACTGCACTGCGACTGACGCTCGCGCCTCAGGTCTTGTGAGATACAGACGGAATAGGCGCGCAAATCCTTCTAACGACCAGCGCACACCAATCCATTGTATTCGATCACGCACTTCGTTGCGCGCATCAATCGCATAGGTTTGGAACACGCGATCCTGCAATCCAGAGGCATCCCACAACGACTGCCACGTTTCCAACATCGGCATTTCGATTCCGCCCAGCGCTCCCCCCAGCTTCTCTGCCAATTCGGTAGATAATGCCTCGGTGAGAAACGATTCGTTCACTCCCACATAGCCGCCCGGCTTGGTCACGCGCACACACTCGCGAATTGCGCGCGCCTTGTCCTGCACGAACGCCACCACCGATTCGACGACGACCGCATCAAACCGATTCGCCTCAAAGGGTAACGCTTGAATGTCCGCCGTACGAAATTCGGTGTTCGACTCGACGTGTTCTCGCTTGGCACGTTTGCGCGACCATTCGATCATCTTGTCCGAAATGTCCACACCCACCACGTGACAATCATATTTTTTCGCGATGTACGCCGTGCTCACGCCGATACCGCAACCAACGACCAAGACCTCACGCGCATTTTCCATGTGGCACCACGCCAACAATTGGTCCGTCGCCGCACGACCACCGATATGTTTAGTGATCCCAACATACGCCTGCATGTCGAGATAGGCAATTCCGCTTTGAGCATCGTTCTTGATCGCCATCACGCACCTCACTTAATTTCACTACGAAATGTGTAGCTTATTGTTTCGTATTGATCTCGATGTGTCCTGTCATACCCCAACGCAGCACCGGATCAAGTTGATCGAATTCAACATAGACCGTATAGTTCGTGCCACCCGCTTTTGCCGATGAAATCGGAGCGATGAAGGTGATCTTACCTTTGTGAATTTTTCCAGGCAACGCCTCGAATGTCACATCGACCGATTGCCCCAGTTTGACTTTGGCGATGTTCGTCTCGGACAGATCGTCCGTTTCCAATCGCAGATTTTTTATATCGCCGAGCGTTATCACGGTCACGCCGGGCACCACCATTTCCCCGACTCGCACGTTGACCGCTGCAACGGTCCCCGCAAACGGCGCCGTCAAATTTGCCGATGCTGCCGCCGACTGCGCTTGCCGCAATGCCGCTTGTGCTTGATCGAGCCGTGCCTGCGCTGCCGCAATTTCCGCCGGTCGTGCTTGCGCTTTCACTCGATCCAAATTCGCTTGCGCCGTCGCCACCCCAGCTTCCGCAATTCGAATATCTTCCGGCGTCGCGCCCTTGACCACTTGAAGATAACGCGCCTCGGCGATGCGGTATTGTTCCGTCGCCGCTTGATAGGCGATGCTCTGCGGATACATTCCTGCGGCAGGATCGCTCTTGATCTTGTCGTATTCAGATTGCGCGTCTTTCAACGCCGAAGTCGCTCGATCGAGCGTGGCTTTGGCAGCCGCAATATCTTCCGCCGTTGCGCCCGCACGAACTTTAGCGAGCTGCGTCCGCGCTGTGTTCAAGGCTGCTTCTGCCGCCGCAATATCTTCTTTGCTCGCACCCGCTTTCAACTGATCGAGACCCGCTTGGGCAAGTGCAACTGCCGCTTTGGCTTGATCGACACCGGCATTCAATTCGACGGCATCCAATTGCACAAGCATAGCATCTTGGTCGACGGTATCACCGGTTTGGACAGCGATACGTTTGACCTCTCCGCCGATTTTAAATCCCAGGTTGGCACGCTTGACCGGCACGAGTGTACCAGACGCCGTAACGATATTTTCGTAATCAGTTGTCGTTACGACCGGTGCTGGAGTCGGCTTGGGATTCAACATGCTTTGACCGCCACCAACCGTGAAAAAACCAAAGCCGAGAATCACCAAAATCACAATGCCAATAACAATGTTTCGCGTGTTCATCCTACCCTCCAAAGAGATTGACTACCATACGTACGGCAACAAGCGATAGCGCACGTGTTGCGCGTATTCAGCATAGCCGGGCAATTCTTTTTGCAACGTGCGATCTTCGAGTGCTGTGCGAACCACAAGCAAAGCTCCCATGATCGCATATGGAATGAGCGCAAGCCACGAACCGAGCAACAACGGTGTTGAGCCGTACGACACCAGAATCCCAACATACATCGGATGGCGAACAAAGCGATAGGGACCCGATGTCACCGTTGTGTGTCCGCGTTCGGTCTGAATCCGGACAACCTGGGACAGAAATGTGTTCGAGAGCATCGCCCAGTACATCCACAGCATTCCCAGCACAAAACCAATGCCGCCCATGACCTGCACTGTTACCGGCATTATCGACCACTGAAATCGACCAGCATCGATGCCTGCGACGATGTACATCGCAAACAGAAACACTGCATAGACCGACGTCAAAATACGATCCCAGGTTTTTGCGCCTTCAGCGCCTTTACCACGTTCGTTTACCACATCGGGATTTTTTCGTACCACATAGAACCCCGCCTTGAGAAAGACCATCATTGACAACACCAGAAAAATCCACGCAGACATCCAATCGATTCGTCCAGCCGACAAAAACATGAGCGCGCCGATCAACACAGTCGATACAACAATCTGAATCAGTCGGTTAATACCGGCTTGATTCAGTTGGTGTGTGCCGGTTTGCAGAGAATTCAGGTTCGACATGATCCACCTCCTAGTTTATCGCTTACCGGAATCACCACACTCCAGGTACTAATCGATAACGAACTCGGTTGGCATAATCCGCATAGCCGGGTAATTCATTTTGCAGTGTTCGATCTTCAAGAGCAGCGCGAATAACGAATAAAATTGTAATCAGAAACCCAGGGATAAGCGCCCAGTACGATTCGAGCACGAGTGGAATGCACCAGAATAAAAGTGGCACACCGACATATAAAGGATGCCGCACATAACGATATGGTCCTATCGTAACGACCTGATGACCGCGATCGTCTTGAATGCGCACGAACCGTGAAGCGTAGGCATTCGTCGTCATCACCCACCATGCCAGAGCACCAACAGGAAGCATTCCGATGATGCCGACAAGCTGAACAACAGATGGCACTGCCGACCATCGAAAACGACCGGCGTCAAATGCGGCAACCACAAATGTGCCGAAAAACAGCACGCTGTACAACGTCATGATAACTCGATCCCAGGTCTTGACGTTGCTCTTTACTTTGCTGCGTTCTTCCATTAGCTCCGGCATCTTGAGCGTACCCCAAATCGCCACGATGAGTAGAAAAAGTCCGAACAACAACAAAAAGACCCATGCGCCTATCCAATCGATGCGACCGGCGATCAAGAACAGCAATGCTCCGATGATACCGATCAAACCAATCGCACTCAGAATTCGCTTGAGCAGAAGCATTCCATTTACCTTTGCCATGCTGCCTCCCTAATTTATTCGTACCGCAGCGCCTCAATCGGCGAGAGACTAGATGCACGCCAAGCCGGGAACAATGCGCCAATCACACCCAACACCAAGGCAATTACGATGGCTTTGCTCAACAGCATAGGCGAATAGACACCCTTGAGCATAAATCCCATCGTCGGGTCCATGCTGACGAGCGAGCCAAGCCCCATTCCCAGGAATATTCCAACAATGCCGCTGACAAGACTCAGGACGAGCGCTTCGCGCATAATCATCCACACGACTCGCCGCCGGCGCCAGCCCAGCGCGCGGAGCGTCCCGATTTCGCGCGTGCGTTCGTGAACGCTCATCAGCATCGCATTCATCATGCCGACGCCACCAACAAAAATCGATAGGAACGACAACGCGTCGGTTGCCGCGCGAAATGTATTCATGTCGTTGGTTTTTTCGCCGAACTCGGTCGCGCGTGAAACACTTACGGCGGATGAATACGATTCGATTTGATGAATAACCAAGTCAGCTTTGTTGGGATCTCTTAATTTGATTCCATAGAAAGACACCTGGTTTGGCTTTTTGAATAATTTTTGGGCTTCGGTCAACGAAATGACCGCCGAGCCATCTTCATAGCCGATCCCGGTTTCATAAATGCCAGTGATGCGAAAGACGCCGCCTTGCAACGCTATTGTATCGCCGACGTGTTTCTTGTAATTCTTGGCCGCCATGCGACCCAGCATCATGTCACGCGGTTGACGCATCCGTTCGCCTTCCGTGAGAGCAAAGTGACGAACGCCGTAACCCGCCGGGTCCATGCCAAAGACGAGAAAGTATGGCGTGCCAGGCATTGAGGCAATACCCATCAACAATCCCGAAACGTGCTGCACGTCAGGCAAGGTCATGGCATAGCGCCCCACTTTTTCGTCAATCGCCGCCATCGACATATCGGATGCTTTGGCTTCACTCACCATGAGATCGCCAACGCTACTGCCCATGCCACCTAACTGCTCCAACATGCCATCGCCCATGCCGCCCAATGCCACGACCAGCCCGACGCCGACACCAATCGTCAATGCAGTGAGAATTGTGCGCGTTCGTTGACGCATCAAATTTCGCAGCACTACTCCACCAAAGTGGGAAGCTGGAGATTGCGAGTTGTGACTTGTCTGCGACTTGCCACTCGTCCCATCGTACCGCATCGCCTCCACCGGCTGCAATTGCGAGGCACGCCACGCCGGATATACTCCACCGACCACACCCAGCAACAAGGCGATGAACATCGCTTGCCCAAAGAGCATCGGCGAGTACGCGTTGTCGACGAATCCTCGCATGCCCGGAATTTCATTTACGCCAAGAAGCATCAAGAGGCCAATCGCGTTGCCGAGCAATCCGCCAATGAGTCCCAAGACGACGGCTTCGCCCAAGATGAGACGCAACACACGCCGCCGTCGCCATCCCAGTGCGCGCAATACGCCAATTTCGCGCGTGCGTTCGAAAACGCTCATCAGCATCGTGTTTGCCATCACCAGACCGCCCGCGAATACCGCCATCATGCCGATGACCCAACTGAATGCGCGCAACATCTGCGTCTCTTGTTGTGTATCCATGAAATTGGCCGAGCGCGAAGCGGCGAGTTTTGGAAAGCGTTGTTCCAATTGCTTGATAACGGCGAGCGTTTTGTCCGGGTGCGTTACCTTGATCTGGTAATACGCCACTTGATTTGGCTTTTTAAAAACGGCTTGCGCATCTTTGAGCGAAATGACCGCGCCCATTTCTTCGACAGCTTGACCGGTCTCGTACAAGCCGGTAATCTTGAACGACACATCCTGAATTTTGTAATAATCTCCAACCTTTTTATGAAAGTCGCGAGCAGCGGTTCGCCCCAACAGCACTTCACGCGACGCGATGATCGGTCGCCCTTCGACGATCTTGTAATGCCTCAAACCAAATTCTTTGGGATTGAGACCCATGACAAAAAAGTAAGGGGCGTCTGGTGTGGAAATCATGCCCAACAACACGCCGGACGTTTCTTTAATGCCGGGCATATTCGGCAATTGAGCACCCACCACATCGTCCACCGCCGAAAACAAAATATCCGGTGCATCGCCTTGCGCTAAGATAATGTCCGCACCACTCGACGTGAGCATCGTGGTGTACGAGTTGATAAACCCCTCGGCGATTGCACCGAGAGCAACCACTGCCGCGACGCCAATCGAAATGCCAATCAGCGTCAGAAATGTTCGAATTTTGCGACGCAACAAATTTTGTAGAATCATTCGCACCTACCTGCACCAAGACTCTAAGAGTTTCTGACAAAATGAAACGGCGACAGCTCCCATGCCGTCGCAATGCTAAACTCCAGCACCACTACTTTGATAGATATTCTAAAGGTTTCTTTTATCTAGCAAAGACCCCATTGGGGCTATATTGAAAACACCTAATGTGATAGCTTTTTCCGTTCTTTTTCCCACCGTTCCAAAAGCGTAGGGTATTCTCGATCAAAAAATACATACAGCTCGTGGACTTCGCGCAGGCGTTGTCTCATATCGGGCGGCTGATTTGCCACTAAAGCCATACCACGTTCGGCAAGCTGCAAGCCCGCTTTGATCTCCTGCAAATTGTGCTGCATAATCGATTCAAATGCGCCCGGCTTGACCCGATAATGATCGCGGCGATGCCCTGGCAGCCCCACCCGCTCGATCAAGCCCATTTGAATCAGCAGACGCGTCATCGTGCTGATCGAGGCGTTGCTGGCTTCCAGGATTTGCGCCATTTCGAGCAGAGATTGATGCGGTGGATTGCAGATCAGCAGCCAACCGACAATGCGCCCTGCCATGCGTGGCATACCGCCGTCTTCGAACAGTAAGCCAACGTCTTCGACAAAATGCTTTTTCTCAGACCAACTTCCATCCTTTTCCACGGCAAGCTCCATCTTTAATTATTCATTGGGTTAATGTCATTATAATACATTTATTTTGTTCAGTCAAGACTGAATATTCTGAACAAAATAATTAGACCTTCTAGGTCTTGATGGACCTGAAAGGTCTAATCCAGATTCACACCGTCCACTGACCCGTAATCAGCGGTCGCAGAAATGGGTTGAGCTGCCGCTCTTCGCCAATCGTCGTCGCATCACCATGCCCCGGATGAACAATGGTTTCATCGGGCAGAGTCAACAGCCTGTCGCGAATCGACCGCATGAGCGTGCCATAATCGCCACCGGGAAAATCAGTGCGTCCGATGCTGCCTTGAAACAGCGTATCGCCCACGAACACATGTCGATCATGCAAGAGGCAAATTCCGCCGGGCGTGTGTCCGGGCGTATGCAATACGTCCAGCGCCATTCCTCCAACCGACACTTGATCGCCATCTTTCAAGAGACGTTCAGCGGGTGCGGGCTGTGACATCGGAAAACCAAACATGGACGCGCCGAGTTGTGCGCCTGACAAGATCTGGACTTCGTCGGCATGCAGATAAAACGGCGCATGGGTCTGCGCGCGAATTTCCGTCAGCGCGATGACATGATCAAAGTGAGCGTGCGTATTGACAATCGCAATTGTCTTGAGTTGATCGCGCCGCAACGTATCGAGAATATCCCGCGCGTTTCCGCCCGGATCGATAATGATGACCTCGCGCGTCTGATCATCTCCAACAATATAACAATTTACGCCGAGGGGTCCTACAGTCAGAGTTTCGAGAATCATGTTTGCTCCAAATCGATTTGGTTGGAGAGGATTATAAGAGCGGCAAGAATGATTGTCAACGGCTGGGGCGACGTGCGACGCACCTGCGAGGTGCGTCGCACGTCGCCCCGGCAAATTTGCTCCTCTCAGAGAACATGTTATAATTTCGGACAAATCTCTTCTCATAGGTGACAGATGCGAAAAAACTTTATCGCACTTGGCGTGAGTTTGCTCACGCTCACATTTGCTGTCGGTTGTTCGGCAATCCTCGGTTCACCGACAGCAAAACCAGAACCGACTATCACTCCCAAAGTTGCAGTGGCTGTCACAACAGCTACCCCCGCTCCCAAAACATCATCGACGAGCTCAACCGCGAGCAGTGCCTCATCGCAAAAATCATCGGCAAGCTCTGCGAGTACCGCCTCATCAGCAAGTTCGCTGCCTGTGGCCAAGCCCATCAAAATGAATTCGCCCGAATATGGCGCACAAGCATTTTTGTGGTGGCGACCCGAAACCGCTGACCGCGATTTGGGCATGATGCGCGACGCAGGCTTAACCTGGGTCAAACAACAATTCGCCTGGCGCGACATTGAAGGCGCAGGCAAAGGCAAGTTCAGTTGGGACCATGCCGATCAAGCCGTCAACTATGCCAATCGATTCAAAATCGATATGCTGGCGCGCGTAGACAACGCCCCCGATTGGGCTGCGCCCGGCTGCAACGTCGAATCGAAAAAACAAATGGGCCCCGCCAAGAACACGCAAGACTGGCTCGACTTTTTGACCGCATTCGTCACGCGCTACAAAGGCAAGATTCGCGCGTACGAAATTTGGAACGAGCCGAACCTAGCACGCGAGTGGTGCGGGCGTCCCCCGAATCCGACCGAGTACGCCGCCCTGTTAAAAGCATCGTATGCCAAAATAAAATCAATCGATCCGAACGTGATCATCATCAGCGCGGGCATGACGCCAACCTCGGCGAGCACCGATTATGCGATGCCGGATGTCACGTTCATCACTAAAATGTACGATGCGATGAAGAATAATTCGACCGGATATTTCGATGCGCTCGGTTTACATGCTCCGGGCTACAAAGCACCGCCCGAAATGAGTCCCGACGATGTGATCAAAGATCCGGTGCTGAGCAACAAGGAACCGGTGACGGGTCGCGTTTACGCGTTCCGCCACGTCGAAGATTTGCGCAAGATCATGGTCGCACGCGGCGATTCTGCCAAGCAAGTAGTCATCACCGAATTTGGTTGGACGCGCGATCAAATTCACAAAGAATATTCATGGTTCGCCGTCGAAGAGCAAACCCAAGCCAAGTACGTCGTCGGCGCGTACCAATGGGCAAAACAAAACTGGTCTCCGTGGATCGGCGCAATGTTCGTCATCTACATGGCGAATCCGGATTGGACCGAACAAAACGAAGAATACTGGTGGTCGATTACCAAGCCCGATGGCGTTCCCGTCGGCGCATACGTTCGTCTCAAGGCATTAGCTAAATAAAGATAACAGAAAACCGAGAGGTGTATCCCTCTCGGTTTATTTTTGTGCAGTGCGAGCGGCTCGCTCGCCTAATTGCCCGCAAGCGAGCCGCTCGCGTTACTTTTGCTGAACAAAATCCAAACGCGTTGGACAATTACCCGCGCCGGTATATACTTGAGTGACCAACGTGATTTGCGGACTCGCGATATTCCCGCCCGCATCCAGCATCCACAACACCCACGAACTCCCAGGTTGCCCGGTTGGAATATTGTAAATTCCGGCCGGGTCAGGCGCGCCTTTGGTTGTTACGGTATCGGCTTCGCCGGTGGTCGCAAGTTTGAATCGTACGCGAACATTGGGAATGCCTGCACCATTGGAATCTGTCACGCGTCCCCAAATAAAATTACGGGGGCATTCCACTCCGGTGGGCGCAATAGTTGAATCGCCCAAGCCGCCCTTTGGACAAAATTGAAATCCGGCACACGAGACATTGGCTGAGGTCGATGTCGATGTTCGAGATGCAGCCGGACGGACGGTGACGGGCGGCGCGGTCGGCGCGACAGCCGTGGTCGCCGCCGTAATCGTTTGAAAGGCACCAAGCGGCGAGGGCAGCGGCGCAACCGTCGCCACCGTCGGCTGAGTCGCGAGGGTTACAGACGGTAAAGGCGTGTCGGTTGGCAAATTCACCACGACTTGAGTCGATTGAAACACCGGAGTTGCTAACGAAGAAAGCGCAGAAGGATTGCTATTGAAATATCCGCTCACGGCGACGTACATTCCCAGACAACAAATTCCCAACACGACGACAATGGCAACGGCGTACGCTTTGTCCTGCATCCTGTACCTCCCAGTGTTATGAGCGGCAAAATCTTACCACGACGCCAATAAAAAAGCAATTCGTGCAAACAGAAAAATGAAAAACGAAATTGGGCGAAAGAAAAAAATCGCGCCCATCGAAATTCGAGATGAGCGCGATATGTTATAAGAGCGGAAGAAATCCTGATTGAGAAATCAAGTTGCTTCGCGCATAAACATTCGTTTATTTTGAAGCAGCAGCGAATCGATTTCGCTTTCAGCATTACCGACGGATGTATTGTCGGCCGCAGCCCATTCACGGCAAAGCCGATCATGCGCGCGGCGCAATGATACCGAATCGGCGGTGCCGAGAGGCTTGTTCCAACCCAGCGCCGAGAGATCGCGCACCAATTCGCAGAGCGATTTAAACGAACCTTGCTTTAATCGTTCCGCCAACTCCATGCGGCGTTTGGAATGATTGGAATCGAATGGAACGGGCGCTTTTTTCAACAACGTGCGATACGATTCCAACTCACGTTTTGGCGGCAGTTGTCTCATTCCGATCTTTTCAAACGATTCGGCTGGAATCCAAACCGTGCTCGTGTCAGTCACCACTTGATAATACAGTCGCGGCTGAGCTTCGGTGAATCTCTTGTTACTTACCGTTACAATTCGCCCTACACCGTGAATCGGATGAACGACCGAATCGCCCACACGTAATTCCATACGAACCTCCTCCAAAATGCAATCGCCAGCCCATAAGAGGGGCTGGCAGCGACTCGCCTACGCCAATCCTTCTTTCAACGCAATTGCATTATACCATAGATTGAAAATTTACGCCCGCGTAGCGAATGACACATGACACTTGCCCTTTGACTACCGAACCCTTCTTCATATAACCTCTTACAACGGCGGTCTGCGCGCGCTCAAGAGCGCGGATGGCAATCTCGTCGGGACCGGCGGTTATCTCAATCCCAAGGGCAACGACTTTTGGGGTGTCAAAGTCTTTGTGAGAGACGGACAGACCTACATTCTTGGCAGCGACCGCGATAGTGGTTTGTGAATCTTCCGTCGGACTGACTGAACAAGACCGTAACTCCATCAAGCCAACCAAACAATCTTGGACGATGGTTCAAATCCGCGTCCAAAAATTTTCCTGCACTTGCGATACTTGAATAAGCTCAAATCTCACACGCTCTCCCGGCGCGCGTTGAGCCAGAATCGGCATATCTTCTCTAATCACAGTTGCGATAATCGGATAGCCGCCGGTCGTTTGATGGTCAGCCATCAAGACGATAGGTTGACCATCGGATGGAACTTGAATTGCTCCGAGCGGAACGCCGCATGAAATCAATTCGCCGGAGCGCGCCCGCGTCAACCTGGGACCGGATAATCGATAACCCATTCGGTCGGCGACATCAGTCAAAACAAAATCCCCACTGGTTAGTATCGATAGAGCATCAGACGAAAACCAATCGGCATGCATCCCCAGGATAATTCGAATGGGCGACCGACGATTCGCAAACGCGCGAACCTCATCGGATTCAATTCGTCCTGCGAACGAAACGATATCGCCTTTAGATTCGCCAATCGAAAGCGTGTCGCCTGCTTGCAATGCGCGTCCTTCGTAGCCGCCAAATCCGCCGCGCACATACGTTGAGCGCGAACCGAGCACCGATGGAACGGCAATGCCGCCACGAATGGCAAGATACATCCAACCACCTACTCGCTTTGGATTAATTTCGATGATGGAACCCGCGCGCACAAAAACGCTCGCCCAAGTTGGCATCACACGTCGATCAACGAGCAGGGTTGCATCTACTCCGGTGAGCGCGATAACTTGGCGCTCTTGTGCTTGCAAAATAATCGGCGAGCGAATTTCAATCACGGCGGCATTGGACGCATTGCCGACAAGCCGATTTGCAGAAGCAAACGCAAACGCGTCCATCGCACCAGACACCGGGATACCGTACGCCTGATAACCCCAACGCCCTGCGTCTTGAATTGTCGTGAGAATTCCTGGGTCGATGAGGGATAACATAGATAGTTTGGAATGCGCAATGAATTGCGCCGGGGACGCGATGAATCGCACACTACTAACCGGAACGAATCTTACCCGGTCGCCGGGGCGCAATAGTGTTGGCGGATCGTTGCGGTGATCGAATAAATTCAACGCCGTGCGACCGATCAAACGCCAACCGCCCGGCGATTCCATTGGATAAACACCGGTTTGCTTGCCCGCAATCCCAATCGAACCCGCAGGCACCCGCGTGCGCGGCGTCTCCAAGCGCGGCATAGCAATTGGGTCTGGCACGGAACCAAGATAAGCAAAGCCCGGCGCAAAGCCAACAAAGTAAACGCGATAAATAACGCTCGAATGCAAACTAATTACTTGGCTTTCCGACAAGCCACTGTGCTCAACGATAAATGTCAGGTCGGGACCATTTTCGCCACCATAAGCCGTCGGAATTTCGATGAGGCGCGGTTCGGCGGGTGCGATGGCTTGCGGCGATTGCAGCGTCGAGCGAACGTAATCGGAAAGCGTCGAATAATCCGTGCGTGCAGAATCGTAGCAGACAAGAAGCGATGAGTAGCCAGGGATTAGATCGAGGAGAGGCAGATGATTTTGCGCACGCAAAAACTGCGCCAGCGCATGAACTTGATCATTGACGGCGTCATCAATTTCATCGGCAAATTCGATGAGGATGGCAGCATCGCCAGCAGGAAGCAACCGGGGTTCGGGATATATCATTTCCACTTGTAGGGCAAGTTTCTAACTTGCCTCATCCAGGCAAGTTAGAAACTTGCCCTACGCCAACGCTGCAACCGTCACGCCGTTTTCTTGTAACGCTTCGCGCACTGCTCGCGCAATCGCCGACGCAGTCGGCGTGTCGCCGTGAATGCAAAGTGTGTCGGCAACAAAAGAGATTTTTTCTCCGCTCATCGTCGTAACCGATTGTTCTAGAACGATTTGCAAGGCTTGCTTTGCGGCGAGTTGTGGATCGCTCAACAACGAACCCTTTTCGCGGCGCGAGACCAGCTTGCCATCGGCTTGATACGCGCGATCGCAAAAACCTTCGCGAGCAAAGCGCAATCCCATCGCTTGAGCCGCATCAATCATGGCAGAACCTGCGAGTCCAACCATCACCAAGTCTGAATCGAAACGTTTGATGGCGCGCGCAATCGCATTTGCGATTTCTGGTTTCGCGGCGGCGAGATTATAGAGCGCGCCGTGCGCTTTCACATGGGTCAAGTGTTTGCCCGACGAACGCACGAACGCATCGAGCGCGCCGATTTGGTACAGCACATCGGATTCGATCTCGTCGGGCGTGGCATCGAGCGTGCGGCGACCGAACCCAACGAGGTCGGGAAATCCTGGGTGTGCGCCAATCGCGACGCCGTGTTCAAGCGCCAGTCGCACTGTTCGCTCCATCACGCGCGAATCGCCTGCGTGAAAACCGCAGGCGATGTTCGCCGAAGTGATATAGGGCGTAATCGCTTCATCCGCGCCGAGTTTCCATGCGCCAAAACTTTCGCCCATGTCACAGTTTAGGTCAATGTGCATTGTATTCTCACACAGTTGTCATTCTGAACAAAGTGAAGAATCTGATTTTTCGACAGGTGAGACGCTCCGCGTTCGCTCCGCTCAGAATGCCAAGCGCAGGTATTACACCAACGAATCGAATCGGTCGACGTCGCGGCGAATCACGTCGAAACTGGAACGCCAAAAGGCGGGCGAGCGCGTATCGATTTCAAATCGTGTGGCGAGTTCCGCCGCGTCACCTAACCCTGTCGACGACAACAACTCGTCATAGCCCGCTTTGAATTTGGCTGGGTCAGATTGATAGCGCGCATACAAACCCAAACCAAACAACAAACCGAACATGTACGGATAGTTGTAGAACGTCGACGAATAATAGTGCGGCTTCATTGCCCACATGTAGGGATGCAACTTTTCGGGATCGAGTCCATCGCCGTACGTTTCACGCTGTGCGCGCAATATCAACTCATTGAACTCGTCCACCGACAACGCACGCTGCATCCGTTTCTCAAACACGCTTTGCTCAAAAATAAATCGGCTCGAAATATCGACGACGACCTGGCACGAATTTTGCAGCGAGTTTTCCAGGATGACGATTTGTTCTTGCTTGTCCGCCTTTTTGAGCGCGGCTTGCGTCACAATCGTCTCACAGAAAATGCTTGCCGTTTCCGCGAGCGTCATCGGCGTCTCGCGCTGCAACATGGTGCGCTGAGCCAGATTCACATTGTGATACGCGTGTCCCAGCTCGTGCGCAATCGTGCTGACGCCTCCAAATACTGGCTTGAAATTCGTCAACACGCGCGATTCATCTTTGCGGAGCGACATGCAGAACGCGCCATCTACTTTGCCCAAGCGCGGTTCCGCATCGATCCAATTTTCGCGGAAGGCACGCGCTGCCATGCCGCTCAATTTATCCGAAAACGTTCCGAACTGTTCGACGATGAATTGCGCGCCTTCGTCATAAGTCCATGTGCGCCCACCATTGCCAAGTGGAGCAAAGAGATCGTACCACGCGAGCACAGGCAGACCAAGCGCGCGCGCCTTGGCTCGCAGGTAGCGTCGAAAATCAGGAAACGCTTCACGCGCAGCCATCATCATCGCATCGAGCGTCGCGCGGTCGATGCTGTTATCGAACACAGCGGCATCGAGCGGCGAACCCCATTTGCGGCGCTTGCTTAAAATGTTCGTCGCGCCCTTGATTCCGTTCATCGCTGCGGCAATCGGGACCGCTGCGCCTGCCCAGGTTGCAATCTCAGCTTCGTACGCACGGCGGCGCACATCGCGATTAGGATCGTAGGCCAAGTTGCGAATGGCGCTCATCGGCAACGATTCCGATTTTCCATCAAGCTCAAATGTCACCAACAATTGCGACGAAACATCGCTGTGCAATTTATTCCACGCCACCGATCCAGTCAATTGCAGCTCTGCGGCCAGCTCTTCTTCCGCGGGTGACATGAGATGCTCGGCTTCGATCTTGGCTTTGCGCAGAAAATACGCATGATCGCGCGCCACCGCCGATTTCGCAATTAGCGCATCGACATCGAGTGAACCGATCCATGCCGAGAGACGCACGCCGAGCTGATTCAATCGAACCAAATGCATTTGAAATTCACTGAGCTTCGCCTGGGCGACCGTATCGCGCGTATCGGTGGTCACAAAACTATTGATGTACACGATTAAGGTTTGAACATGTACAATAGTCGCATTCACTGCATTCACGACGGATTCGAATATGCCTACCGTTGCATCATCCAATGGCGCGGCGTCGCGCTTGGCGATGCTATATTGGTCGAACAGTTTTGCCAGTTCGTCGATTTTATTGGCAGCCGATTGAAAACCGGCTTGAAATTCTTTTGACTCGAGGCTGGGATAAACGACACTCATATCCCAATGCGGCAATTTATTTTCGGTCATGTCATTTCCTTTCGTCTTCAAGTTTAGAATACAACCATTCGATATGACGCGCCAAACCATCGAGGTCAGCGTAAAGTGAAGCAGCATTATAACCCACGCGATCAAGCTGACGGCGAATATCTTTGAACGCGCTCGGCTCAATTTCGATTTTGTTTAGACTGTGTTGATAACGTTCCATTTGTTCGAACGATTCATAGTTCTTTTGATGCGGCAAATAGGGAGTCGATTCTCTAAAGCTGGCTTTTCAATCACGAACCATATCGCCGCGAATGGATTGAGCGTCCAATCCAACAAACGCGTCGCCATTCCATGATGCTGCGCTAACGCCAGCCAGTCCCAATCGTTTTCAGGCAAACGATTCAAAAATGGAATCGCTTGTTTTTTAAAAGAGTCGAGCATCAAGCATTCGATCTTGTCTAAATCGTTATTCTCATATGGACACAATCGTCCGACTTTGGGCAACAATTTCCAATCACGTTGTTGTCCACGGAAGAGTAAATTGTCCTCATCGCACTCATCGGAAATGAATTTGGCGTAATCGGAAAACGAGGCGATTTGTTTGGTAATCATTGTTGCCTCCCAGCGATCAAACGCTTATTGCATGAACGAAGCCAAAACAATGATCAGACCAATAATCACAATGACCGCCAAAATCATCAACGCACAGCCCTTTGTGCCGTACCGATCATAAAGATCAGCAATATCTACGATCCCGCCAATCAAATCCAACAATGCAGACACAAGTTCCTCCTTAGGCAAAAATTTTATTGAGCGTGCCTTCAAGTATAGATGATAGTCGCAATATCCTATTGTGACATTCTAGCTCTCCGATTAAAATGCAAAGCAACGGAGGCAAAAATGACTATCTCATTAATCGTCACGTTCCTCATTGGCATCGGGGTTGGAATGTTCCTCGGAGTAATTGGTCTCTCGTTGTGCATGATCGGCAAGCGGACCGACGCACTGGTTGAGGCAAGCGTCGAGAGTTAACTTGCGCGATTTCCAAAGGTATAAACATTCTTTGGATACATTGATCGTCTAGCTTTTCTGCGGTCGATCAAATAACTGACCGACAGATTATACATACTTGCGCACAAAACGTAGATGGGATTATGCTCATCTACGTTTTTTATCAGTAACCGCAAAATTCCACCTACAAGTTTTTTAAGGTTTGCGGCGAACGGCTTCCGCCCATTGACGTTCCAATTCTTTGAGACACCGCCGTGGATGATGCCGAAACCGATACAGGACTTGGAGTCGGCGCTGCGTTT
>JACRMI010000189.1 GCA_016215025.1 Chloroflexota bacterium | reverse complement strand
ATTCGCTCGATGAAAAGATAGCACCCCTGCAACTCCAGTTCAAGCGGTACGAACGTCGTCGAAATATGTTCACGATGTTGTGACACCTGCCTGACCTAAACGAATGTCAAAAAGTGTTCACGAACTCTTGACTACGGACAACTACTAAATACTCGGGGTAAAAATGTCTGAGCAAAAAATTCTTTACCTGTCCCAAGCCGACGTCGCCTCGCTTGGCGTGACGATGAAAGAAATTATCGACGCAGTTGAAATTGGATTTCGCGAGATTGGTAATGGCAAAGTTGAGATGCCGCCCAAGCCCGGCGTGCATACTCAACCCGATGCGTTCATCCACGGGATGCCTGCGTATATTCCAGCGCTGCATTCGGTCGGTGTGAAATGGGTGAGCGGCTATCCGGACAATTACAAACGTAGCTTGCCGTACATCACGGGCTTGCTCATTCTCAACGACGATGAGACCGGTATTCCGCTCGCCGTCATGGATTGCACGTGGATTACTGCGATGCGTACCGGTGCAGCGTCGGCGGTTGCCGCGAAATATCTCGCGCGTCCCGAATCGGAATCGATTGGCATCTTGGGTTGTGGCGTGCAAGGGCGCAGCAATCTCGAAGCGCTCAAGGTGCTGTTCCCGCTCAAGCACGTCGTCGCGTACGACACCTTGCCTGAGCAAGTTGATCGCTTTGCGGAATTCGCCCGCGAGCGATTTGGACTTGAAGTGACGAAAGCGAAAACGGCGCGCGAAGCGGTTGACGACTTGGACATGATCGTAACCGCGGGACCGATTTTGCACAAACCGCACGCGACGATCAAAGCGGGCTGGATGGAGCCAGGAGCGTTCGCCTCGCTTGTCGATTTCGATTCGTACTGGGAAGGCGCTGCGATGAAAGAGGCGGATAAGTTCTGCACCGATGATGTGCCGCAGTTGGAGCATTATCGCAGCATCGGCTACTTCCAAGACATTCCGGCGATTCATGCCAGCGTCGGTGAATTGGTCGCGGGGAAAAAGCGTGGACGCGAAAATGCCACCGAGCGAACGATCACCTGTAACCTGGGTCTTGCGCTCGACGACATGGCAACTGCGCCGATTGTGTACACGCGCGCAATGGAACGAAAAATCGGAACGTGGCTGGCGTTGTAAGGTAGCGCGAGCGGCTCGCTCGCGTCAAACCGGCGGGCGAGCCGCCCGCGCAACAGCAGACATGAAACAATTCTATCGACATCGACTTCCACATTGGCAACCACCGGGCACAGCTATCTTCATCACCTATCGCCTTTTCGATTCCTTACCCAAACAGGTAATCGAGCAGCTTGCAGAAGAAAAGCGGCGATTGGAAAGAGAGCCGTCCCGGACAGGAGAATCTCGCCGTGATCGAGTGCTGCGAGAAGGCAAGAAACTTTTCGCGCTAGCGGATGATGCGTTGGACGCCGCACTCGTTGGTCCAAAATGGTTAGCGCGCGATGATATAGCAGCAATCATTCTTGAAAATCTCTTTCATCATGCCGACCAACTCTATCGACTTTGGGCATTCGTCGTAATGCCGAATCACGCTCACGTTCTTGTCGAACCATTGATACTCCACGACCACATCGATAAAGAAAATGAAGATGCGAATTTCATAACGCTGGAGCGAATCACGCATGCACTCAAAAGTTTTACGGCCAAGCGTGCCAATTGTGTATTGAATCGCACTGGAAACTTTTGGCAAGAAGAATCGTTTGACCACTGGGCGCGTGATGAGAAAGAATTGGATCGTATTATCGCTTATATTGAGAACAATCCGGTTAAAGCAAGTTTGGTGGATTCGCCCGAAAAATGGAAATGGTCTTCTGCGGCATTTGAACGCAATGAAGATGGAACCTGTCTAAACCGTTGGAACGGCTAATTGTAGCGCGAGCGGCTCGCTCGCGACGAAACGACGGGCGAGCCGCCCGCGCAACTTGAGGAGGTCATCATGCGTCTTGGTGCACACATGTCGATTGCAGGTGGTGTTGAAAACGCCGTGCTGCGCGGTCAAGAAGTTGGCTGCGAAGCGATTGCAATGTTCACGAAAAATAATAATCAATGGAAAGCGAAAAAGCTGACCAAAGAGGATGCCGACAAGTTCAATGCGGCGCTCATCGAAACCGGGATCAAGCCCGTCGTCGCGCACACCTCGTACTTGATTAACGTCGCATCCCCGGCGGCTCCCTTGTGGAAAAAATCTATCGCCGCGATGGAAGACGAACTCATGCGCTGCGAAATGCTCGGCATTCCGTACCTGGTCCTGCATCCTGGCTCGCACATGGGCAAGGGCGTAGATTGGGGCGTCAAGCGCGTCTCCGAAGCGTTCAATCGCATCCACGAAAAATTGCCGAACCTGCGCGTGATGACGTTGCTCGAACACACGGCGGGACAAGGCAATCACCTGGGACATTTGTTTGAAGAACTCGCGCAGATGCGCGAACTCATCGTCGAGAAAATTCGAATCGGCGTCTGCGTCGATTCGTGTCACCTCTTTGCCGCGGGATTCGATCTGCGCAAGCCGGACCTTTACGCCGATACGTTCAAACGCTTCGACGATTGCGTGGGCATTGAGCAGATCAAGGCATGGCATCTCAACGATTCCAAAACGGATCTCGGCTCGCGGGTGGATCGGCACGAACACATCGGCAAGGGCAAGATGGGCAAGGTCGCATTCAAAAATATTTTGAACGATCCACGTTGGCGCAATTTGCCCGGCGTGCTCGAAACGCCAAAGACCGAAGACATGAAAGAAGACAAGATGAATCTGCGCACGCTGCGGAGTTTGATTGCGGAATAAAATGGATTGGACGCGGACTAACGCAGATAAACGCGGATAACCCCTTTTTCTTTTTTCGCGGTTTTCGTGCCCTTTCGTAGCTTTCGCGTTCCAAATTTTCGCGTTTTGCGTTGACACTCCATTCCACTTCAGTTATAATGCCCGCATTAGAACGAGTGTTCAATTCACTCTGTCATTCTGAGCGAAGCGAACGTTTCACGTCTCTTTCTTTGCTAGACGCGACCCTTCGCTCTGCTCAGGGTGACAATGAGACGGAGGTTCCATGGATACAGTCGGTTACATTGTTGGCGAAGTTAGCACGAGCGAATTCACGTTTGTTACGAGTCGCGATTTTGCGCCGCCGCGCCTTGAATACATCGTCGTGCAGGTGCAAGAGCCGAATCGCAAGATCGATGTGCTCGCGCAAGTGACCTCGCTCAGCGTTTCATCGCGCTTGCTCGGCGAATCGCTGGGCTACACCGAGGTCGAAGCGATTCTGAATCGACTCAAATCATCGCCGCCGATTGTGCAAGGACGCGCCCAAGTCCTGGGTTACCTCGAAGGAAATGCCGTGCGCTTTCCTCGCCACGCTGCCTCCCCTGGCACCAGCGTGTCGATGGCTCCCGATGATCTTCTCCGCAAATTTTTCTCCGGTATCGAGAGCGGTATCGAAATCGGTACGCTCATCAATCGCCCCAATGTCACCGTTCAATTGAATCCGAATGGCTTGCGTCGCCATCTCGCCGTTATCGCGCAGACGGGCGCAGGCAAATCGTACACCGTCGGCGTCATTCTTGAAAAACTTTTGCAACTCGGCGGCACCGTCGTCGTGTTCGATCCGAACAGCGATTACGTGCTGATGCGGCGCGATCCGAAACGCAATCCGACCTCGTTCGCGAACCATGTCGAAGTTTATCGCTTGCCGACCACGCAAGCCGGTCGTATTCCCGACGAAGAAATCGGCGGCGCGAAAAAATTTACCATGCAGTTTTCAAAGTTAGAAGTCGACGAGTTGTGCCAAATGACCGGTATCGCACCCACATCGACGAATATTCGCAAAGCGATTCAAACGGTGTGGGACAAGCTGCAAGGCACCGATTACACGGCGAAAAAATTTCGCGAAGAATTGGAAGACATGGCGAACGGCGCAGATGCGATGATGCAAGGACCACCGGCGAAGGGGATGCCGCGCGCGCGCCCGATCAATCCCGCCATCGGCAACGAAGAGGATTTTGATCGCGCGTTTGGCAAGAAGGTTGCCGAAAAAGCGAACGTCGATGAGAACTGGTTCGACCAAGAAGTGCCAAAGACATTGGATCACGAAACACGCGAAAATGGGGAAAACCGCGAAAGCAAATCAAACGGCAAGTTGCCGTCGATGGATGCGATCAGCGGCGCGCAAAAAGCGTTAAAGTACATCGAGCTATTAGAACGCGTCGATATTTGGGGCTATGAAGATATTCCGATGCGCGACCTCATTCGCCCGATGACGCTTTCGGTGCTCGACGTGGCAGGCGTCGATCAATGGATTTCGGAATTCATCGTCGCTAAAGTGTTGAACGAGACCTGGGGCATCGCCGTGAACGAAGGGCTTCCGCGCCCGGTATTTTTCGTTTTGGAAGAAGCGCACAATTTTGTCCCGGGCGGCACGGGAATGCAATCGCATTCGGCGGCGATCATTAAACGCATCGCGTCTGAAGGTCGCAAGTTTGGTTTGTTCATGGTGCTGATTACGCAGCGCCCCTACAAAGTCCATCCCGATACGTTGTCACAGTGCAACTCGCAAATCATCATGCGCTTGACGAATCCGCAAGACCAGCAAGCGATTCGCCTTTCGTCGGAAAGCATCAGCGAAGGATTGCTAGGCGACTTGCCTGGCTTGAACATCGGCGAAGCGGTGATCCTGGGTCCGCTCGTGCGCGTGCCGGTGATGGTCAAGGTCGGACATCGCGAATCGCAGGAAGGCGGCAACGATATTGACGTGGTCGCCGCGTTGGAGCGCGCGCGCAGCGAAGTCATCACCGAGCGACGCGAATCGAAAGCGAAAGAGGAAAAGAAAGCCAGAGGACGGACGGAGTGGAAAGAAGCGGTGTGAGGAATTTCTGACACCTGCATGACTGTGCTGAACTTCAAGCACAGCCACGTTTGGTGCAAGTGTTTTCGATTTAGGATTTAGGATTTGTCGCGGTATTGCGATTTGTCATTGTGAGGAGCGACGAAGCAATCTCTGTCGAACTCTGAAAATCCTCGCAATCGGATAATGAGGTATTCATGCCAACAGAGCAAAATTTCCAAGCGACGTTTGCGCGCTTGAAAAAGATATTGCAAAAACACGAAAAGCATTTGACCGTCGTTGCCGACAAGCCGGGCAATTACTATCTCGATGCAGGCTACTCCGAGAAATTCAAGCGCACGGTTTTCTTCGGCGCGGCGACGATCAAAAAGAATTACGTCAGCTATTATCTGATGCCCGTTTACGTCTTTCCCGATTTGCTCAAAGGTATTTCGCCCGAACTCAAGAAACGAATGCAAGGCAAATCGTGTTTCAATTTTACGACGATTGACGATGAGTTGTTCAAAGAACTGGAAAAGCTGACGAAGGATGGGTTTGCGCGGTACAAGCAAGCAAGCTACCTCTAGATTGCGAAGAAAGGACCTATGAATTATCTTGAGCGTTATCGCAATGGCGAATATGAACAAGTCTGGAACGATCTCCAGGCTCTGGGAGAGACCGTTCGCGATGAGCCGCATTATTCGCAGGCACGTGAGGTAGCTGCAGAGACCATGCGGCGAGTGCGGCGAAATTGTGAGCGCATTATCGCCCGTCTGCATACCCTGGGCTATACCTTCGGCACCTTTCCCGATGGTACTCGTCGCTCGTACCGAGTGGATCCGCTCACACTCCCATCCGATTCAATGCGCGCTGACTGTGCCGAACTGGAAGAGCAAGCCGGCCCGCTTCCCTTGTCTTTGGTAGCTTTTTGGCAAGAGGTTGGAGCTGTCGATTGGGTGGGCAGGCACTTGGCATGGACCGATGGACTCGATCCACTCGTTGTTGATCCACCGGAAGGGGCGCTCTCTTTTCTTTATAATGAGGAAGAAGGTGGCGGAGAAGACGAGGAGCCAGGATGGTTTGCGGGTCTCGCGCCTGACGACTTGCACAAAGACAATACGAGTGGCGGTGACCCATACGGCGTGCACTTGCCTAATGCGTCAGCCGATTTTAAATTTTTATACGAACGGCACGATTTGTTGTTTGTGCCTTATCTACGATTTGCGATTCTGCGCTGGGGCGGATTTCCTGGCTTGGATGGGAGAGGAATCGCGTTTGAACCGCTTGCTGGCTTGACTCAAGGATTGGAACCATTCTGAAATCTTCAGCCGAATCCAAAAGAGCCAGTGTAAAGAATTTCTGTTTTCGGTTTACTTTGATTCATTTCGTGTAATTGATAGAATAGACAACTGCATAAAATTATCTCGCATCCACAGAGGAAAAGAGACGGTGAGTCCAAAGGTATTGACCGAAGGTGAACTAGTCTTTTGGTTTCATAGTCACGACGCGTTGAACGAAAAGCGAGCAAGTGTACATGTTGGCAAAGGTTCGCAAGACGATTACAATGATGCCAAGATCTGGCTTGAACCAGGAATCAAATTAGCCAGAGCGGGACGCACGTTGAAACGACACGAGTTGAATCGAGCGTTGCAGGTTATTAGACAAAATCACGCATTCTTACTGGAGGAATGGCATGAGTACAAAATTAGAGCAGGTCAATGATAAATTCCAGGTCAAACGTTACAAAATTCAGTATCCCATATCGGCTTATACCTTTCCACGCGAGACGCGCCTTCAGCTAGTCCGATTTGACGACAAGTATATTCATATTGAACTGACCGACGGTCGCGTACTATCCGTGCCACTGGGGTGGATTCCAACGGTGCATCATGCGGCTCCCGAAGAGCGCGAGAAATATGAAATCAGTCGCGACCGTACGATGATTATCTGGGATCCCGCCAAGTGCGCCATCAATGACGAAATTCGAATTTCCGATTATCTGGAACCACTTAATAACATTAGCAAAATGGTAGCGGAGAAAAAAACTGAATATCGCGTCAAACCCGCTACCCGCCAACGACGTGTGACTAGGCACAAACCACGTGCACGTGCGAAATAAATATGTGCGTGAAAAAATGATAAAAGAGGAAAAGAAGGAAGCGGTTTAGGGAATTTTTGATTTTATATTTCTGATTTATGGTTGAAGGCAAGTCGTGTTCCAATTTCACGACTATTGACGATGAGATGGAAACGGAACTTCAGTGTTAACGGAGCAATTCATTGAGCAATTCAACCAAGGTGGAATGATTCAATTCTCTGAGAAATGACGCGGAAACGGATATTGCCAACAGGTGACTATTATGCCATACCAAAGACCTCGAAATCTTCACGAAACACCATACACCAACGGCGAAAAGGTATTTAGCCTCCAACATCAGTTGGTTCTACTGCGCGAATCTCTTGTACGAACTGTTATTGATCCTACATTCTATCCGGATCTATTCCGCGCGCTACGCGTTCTTATTATAGACGGGAACAGGGGACGTCTAGGGGAAATGGCTGCGCGTGTTGGCGAGCGCTACTTGGTACTGACCCGGCCAATTGCCAAAGTTGAACCTAGGGAAGGGGTTTCCGAAAATACCAATCAGGGATATATAGTGTTCCCTCGTCAGGGTCTTGATAATCTATTGTTACCCAATCTCCATTCTCGTTGGTTTGCTATTCGTGGGATACATCCGAATACTGATTCACAGCCTACCCACATTGATTTCTGGGATTATCTCGAAAAGGATGTTATTGCATTTAAGAAAGAATATGGCGCTGAGATAACCAGGGAAGCGCTCATCAGAGAAATCTGTGACACGAAGGATGTGGCTCATTCTGCAAATTGCTATCCAACTTTTCTCCGGTTCACTAATGCACTGAGTATGACTGATCCTTACTTCCTAGAAATTGCACAGGAAGTTGCATATGAGATTCTGACATTTGGTCGCAAAGTGGTCAGCAAATGCAGCGAAAAATTCCAAGATCAGATCTCTATGGCACTACCGTACGTACTTCCTACCCCTCAAATTCAGTGTTCAACATGCCACAATGTCCTCGCTGTCGATGAACTAGCTTGCTCACACTGCGGTAGCGGTCTCATACCTCCACAACGTTATGGGCCGCGCGAACAGTTAACCTCGATGTTACTTTTCGGTGGATGTCTTGAGATGCCAACTGGAAGCGTATCACCTCGCATTGATATGATGACCTTGGCTTATGAAGGAGTCGTTGAATACTCACTGGTTGAACTCAGAAATGATAAATCACAAATGTTATTGAAGCGTACCGGAGATAGAAAGTTGATCTGGCGAGTTGAAAGAGATCTACTATCACATAGTGCTAGTTGGGATCTGGATGAGATGCCACAAGCCAAGAGCGTAGTGTTGATCCTTACATGGAGTCCCGATGGTGTTTCAATCATTTCTAATTGCCGACGCGGTGGATTGTGGCAAGCTTCAAGTGACGGAAGTTTCCGAAAATTAGAAGAACAGCCAAATCCCAAATCCTAAATCAGAAATTCCAAATGATCAAACTCGTTTGCACTGCTGACAATCACCTCGGCCGTTATTACGGCAAAATGAATTTACGGCAACTCGGCGAACGCCGCGCACGATTGCGCCAAGCGTTCGCCGAGACCGTCGATTTCGCCATCAAAAAGCGCGCGCATTTCTTTTTGCAATGCGGCGACCTCTTTGATCGCGAGTCGCCGCCGCCTACCGAACTCACCTTCGTCGCGCAGCAATTCCACAAACTGCGCGAAGCAGGCATTCGCATCTATGCTATCAGCGGCAATCACGACATGCCTGCCTCGTCCGATGGCGCAACGCCCGTTCGCATTTACGATGCGCTCCATGCGGCGCATGTGTTCAACAAACGCACCGAAATCGAATTTGATTTTGTCAAAGTCGAAGGTACAACTGTCGCGATTGGCGGCATCGCGCCCGACCCGCGTCTCGATCCCGGCGCTGACCCGCTCGACGGCGTGACGTTCACCTCGCCGCAAGCCGACGTGTCGCTGCTCTTGCTCCACTGCGGATTTGAAGGCAGCATTCCGTCGGATTTCGCCGAAACGATTTTGCCAAAGTCGCGCGTGATGGAGATGCAATGCATCGATTATTATTTTCTCGGCGACATTCATCGCACGCATAAAGCCATTGTCGAACATTCGACCGTCATCATCCCCGGCGCAACCGAGCGCATGACGTTCGGCGAGATCGAAGAGAAACCTGGCTTTTACTACGTCGAGCTGGATGGCAAGAACGCGATCAAGCTATCGCATCAATCGATTGAGCCGCAACCGATGCGCCGCGAAATCATTCGCACGACCGACATCGACAAGGCGGAGCCGACCGAATACGTTTACGACAAACTACGCGAATGGGCGGACAAAGTTCAACTGATGCAGCTTCGCATCGAAGGTCCATTGGAACGCGAGGTGTATCATCGTCTGCGTTTCTACGACGTATGGCGACTCGGCAACGAAATCAATTTCTATTTCGATCTCGACCGCGCAGCCGTAACCCTCAAAGGCGAAGATTCGCAAGTGATTGGCACCGGCGAAGTGGTCAGCATTCGTTATGAAGTTGATCGCGTTGCCGACGAGCTTGCCACGCATCGCGAAGGCGACGACCGCGCGCTGATCGAAGAAGCGCGCGCGATGGTGATGGGCAAGCTCGGACGAGAAGAATAGTATGGTAGTTGAACCCGCTTCGCGGGTTTGCTGCCCAACAGCCGTCGGTTTGCAACCGATGGCGTCGAATTCGTCGGTACGAACGGGTGGAGTTGAACACTCGTTAGCGACGGCATCGGATAGAATCCGACTCGGTTACGAACTGTACGCGGTCAATGGCGCGCTAGAGCATCTGCATGTTCTCACAGGACTCACACCATCCATTCTCGTTGCCGATGTCGCCAAAAATCTGAAAGGCGCAACGTCACATTTTATCAATCACGAAAGCGGTCTCACTGATACGTTATACTGGCAAGACGGTTACGGTGTGATTACCTTGCGCGAAGCAGAAATTCCAAAGGTTGCTCAATACATTCAAAATCAGAAACTTCATCATGCCAACGGCAAACTAAACGATCTGTTCGAACGCATCACGCCCGATTAACCTGCGATGCAGGTTTTCTACCCGATAGCCGTCGGTTTTAACCGATGGCGTCCGACACCGTCGGCATCTTCGCCATTGGATTCGCACCGATGGCATCGATTACGTCAGACTTGAAGCAATGAAGCTTGATTCAAATTCAGTCACACCGTTTATTCCTCGCTGGCTGCGCACACAGCTAGCCAATCACCCTGCAAAAATCTTCCCAGGTTCGTCGATGGCGTGTCAAGCCACCGTCCTCTTTGCTGATCTCTCCGGTTTCACTGCCCTCACCGAAGCGTTGACGCGCACCGGCGCAGAAGGCGTCGAAGAACTCGATCGTTTGCTCAACACGGTTTTCACCGCGCTCATCGATACCATTCACACGCATGGCGGCGACGTCGTTCGATTTGGCGGCGACGCGCTCACGGTAATTTTTCCGGTCGATTCAGCTGGACCACATCGAACATTGGACATGGCACGACGGCGGGCGCTGGCGAGTGCGTTCGCCATGCAAAACGTCATGCGTGATTTCCAAGCGGTGCAGACTCACGCGGGTACTTTTTCGCTTCGACTCAAGATCGGCATCGCCGCAGGCAAAACGCAAATGCAAATCGTCGGCTCGCCGGAACTGGGACTCGATTTGGTCGCCACCGGTTCAGCGCTGGAGAAAGCAACGCGATTGCATCCGGAGCCGGGTCAAGTGGTCACCGATTTTGGAAAACGCCGTGTCGTGAAAACGGCTCCCCAGGTTCGCTCACTGCCCCATCAAAAAGAATCTCCATCGCTATCCGCGCAAGCACTTGCGCCATTCATTTCCGCTGCCGTACGTGATCGATTGAGTGCCGGTTCGTCTACGTTTCTCTCCGAACTGCGTCGCGTCGCCGTCCTATTCGTCGAGTTCGATGCGGGCGACAAGCTTCAGGATTACATCGTCACCGCACAAGCGTTGGTCGCGCAATCAGGCGGCTGGATGAATGTCGATGTCGCCGACAAGGGCAGCGTGTTGATCGTGCTCTTTGGTGCTCCGGTCTCTTTGGGCGATGAACCCGCGCGCGCTTTAGCATGTGCGCTCGCTTTGCTCAAAGACAAACGCACGCGTCGCATCGGCGTGAGCAGCGGACAAGTTTTCGCTGGCACACTTGGCAGCGCAGATCGCCAAGCGTACACCGTATTGGGCAGCGAAATGAATCTAGCGGCACGACTCATGGTACGCGCGCGCCGCAAAACAATTTTAGCCAGCGGTCGCATTCGCAGCGAACTTGCCGCGCAGTTTTTATTCGGACCACAAAAACTAATTCCGATCAAGGGCAAGACCGAGCGCGTGCCGGCGTTCGAAATGATCGGCGAGCAAGAACGCAGCGCCGTCCGCCAAACGCCACTCGTCGGTCGTATCGCCGAGCTTGCGCAAACCGATGTGATCATCAAATCGGTGCTTGATGGACACGGCGTATTGCTCCAAATCTCCGGCGAAGCAGGCATCGGCAAATCGCGTCTTGCGGAAACCGTAATGCAGCATGCGACCGAAAAAGGATTGGCGTCACACATCGGTCATTGTCGCGTCGATGGTCAAGCGATTGCGTATCTGCCCTGGCGCGGAATCGTGCGCGGGCTGGCCGGGCTGACCGTTCAAGCCAATCACGCCGCCATCGTCGATTCGTTGACCAAATGGTTGCAACAAACGAATCCCGATTTGCTGCCGCGCTTACCTTTGTTGGGCGATATCCTGGGTGTCGATTTGCCCGACACCGATTTGACGCACCACCTCGACGCGCGTCTGCGGCAACAATCGACGCACGCTTTGCTGATCGATCTGCTGCGCGCACGCGGCAACGTTGCGCTCGTCGTCGAAGACGCGCATTGGGCGGACGCACTTTCGCTCGATCTCGCGCTTGCCGTCGCGCGCGCTTGTACCGACGCAGCAGTATTGATCGTGCTAGTGCATCGTCCCATCGAAGAACCCAAACCCGCGATTTGGACGAGCTATGAATCGTTGTCGAATCGCACGGCTATCGTACTGGACGAACTCAGTTCTGAAGAGATAACGGCACTTGCCGCGAACAAACTCGGCGTGATCGATCTGCCCCAAGCGTTAGCGGAATGGCTGTTGACCAAATCGCACGGCTTGCCATTTTTCGTCGAAGAATTGTTGGACGCATTACGCGACACGCAGATTTTGCGAATTCAATCCGGGCGAATCGAAGTAGGCGGCAACTTGGAATGGGTCTCGGTTCCCGATACGGTGCAAGGCGTCGTCCAAGCGCGCATCGACCGGCTCGACGAAGCGACCAAGCTCACGCTCAAAGTGGCTGCGGTCATCGGGCGCGTGTTTCGCGTCGATACCTTGCAGAGCGCGTATCCATTCGCCATCGCGCCGGATTCACTCGATGCGCACCTGGCTCTGCTTGACCAGTTGGACATTGCGCCGCTCGAACGTCCCCACCCCGAACGCGCGTATCGATTCAAGCATCAGATCACGCACGAGATCGCGTACAGTACGTTGACCTTTGCGCAACGCCGAACGTTGCACGCGGCCGTTGCGCGCTGGTTTGAATCGACCCTTGCCGCGAACTTGGATTCTGTGCTTCCGCTCGTCGCCTACCACTGTGCGCGCTCGAATGAGTTCGAGCCAGCCGCGCGTCACTCGCTTGCTGCCGCCAACCAAGCGCGCGCGCGATATGCGAATCAAGCCGCGCTGCAATTGTACGCCCAGGTCTTTGATGTCCTTGCACGCAGCCAACAACCCGCCAGCGATCCGCCCACCACCGCGCCCATCGATGCGCTAGCGCGCGCGCGTTTTGAAATCGATGCCCGGCTCGGGCAAGCCGATGTGCAATTCGTAATCGGTCAGTACGACCCAGCGCGCGCGGGCTACGAACTTGCCTTGCAAGCACAAACGCTAACGCGCGCCGAGCGCGCCGATGTGTACCGACGCTTGGGGCGCGTCGCCGAATACAAAGCCGAGTACGCGCGCGCGCTTGAAGATTTGCAGCACGGACTGGCGGAGCTAGAGCAGCCCACCGGCGAAATCGCTGCGCGATTGTATCTTGCAGGCGGACTGGTCTACTTCCGCCAGGGCGAAATGGCACGCGCGCGTGAGTGGTGTGAGCGCGGGATTGCACTTGCGGCTGATGCAAATGGCCAAGCCGAATCAGCGCAGGGATATAATTTGCTTGGAATGATTGAGCAGCGCCAAGACCAAATTGACCAAGCACTCTCTCATCTTCGAGTTAGTGTCAAACTTTATCATGAATTGGGTGATCTGTTGGGAGAGGCACGCGCGTCGAACAATCTTGCCGTGGCACTCTGGCGACAGGGACGTTGGTCTGAGGCCCAATCTTTCTTTGAAACCGCGCAACAGCTCTATCAGAAAATCGGCGATGTGAATGGTGCAGCAGCAGTGGCAAACAATCTAGGCGAAATTCATTTAGTGCGTGGTAACCTCACTTTAGCCAGCGAAACTTATCATCAAGCTTTGGTTGCTTGGACACAGCTTGGCCATCGTAACGGAATCGCACTCGCTATTAATAACCTTGCGCAAGTCTCCATTCGCCAGCATAACTGGAATCAAGCAATAAGCGACTTGACGCACGCCCGCGACCTCGCCACCCAATTGGGAGCACAATCTTTACTCCCAGAACTATACCGCCATCTGGCCGAAGCTCATTTGGGACTCGGTCAGATTCCCCAAGCACGTGAGTTTGCCGACCAAGCCGTTCTCTTGGCAAGCAATCTGCGCAATCGAATGGAGGAAGGCGCAGCACATCGCGTACTCGGGTGCATTCTGGTTCAATTCGGAGAATTGGCGACTGCAGAAGAAAACCTAAATGCAAGTCTAAACGTTCTTGAACCGTTAGGTAATCGTTACGAAATCGCTCTCACGCTTGAACAACTCGCACGCCTCAAATCTCTAAAGGGAGAGACTCAGGCGGTTACTCCCCTGCGCGAACGTGCTCGTGGTATTTTTCTCGAGCTTGGTGTACTCCCCGATAAAGAGTCGTTACCATAGGATTTTCTCCGCACGAACACTACCTCTGGGTGATTGTTTCATCCACTTTGTTACTCTATACTTTTGACACTCAATCGTCGATCACAATCCCTTGTTATTCCTCGCTGAGGAGGACACTGTGAAAACCCATTTACCCTCACCTGCTCGTTTGTTGATTACCATTAGCATTTGTTTCTCTATTGTGGCTGTCGCTCTTTTTATTACTGACGTGCTGGTAATTCCTGTTCGTGCGTCCGGAGTAAAAAGCACCGAGAAAAATTCCCGAATAATCAGCTCCTTACCTAACCCGGCAGGCACATATCAGATTGACCTGTACCCTATTTACAAACAATTCAACAGCATTACTTCTCTAGTAACCATCACCAATACACAGACGAGTCTTGCCTCCATCATCTTGATTTACAAGTCATATCCCGGTGGTCCTACTGTTTGCCAAGAATTCGCCTCGATCTTGCCAGGCGCGCGCTATGTGCGATCATTAAACGATGTCAGTTGTCTTCCTTCGGCGTCATACATAGCGATGACCGTACAGAGTAACCAACAAATCGAAGCATGGGCAGAAGACACTTCTGTTGTCGGTCCAACGGCGACCCCTGTTCCAACGGCAACGCCTGGCAGTTGGACTGATTCGTACGAACCTAACGATAAAAGAATTCGAGCCTACACGATTTCGCCAAGCCGCTACTACACTTCATACATCAGCAGCGATCACGATGTTGATTGGTATCAGGTTTTCATCACGCGCCCATTTTCAGTTCTCACTGCGACGCTCATCAATTACAAAACTGATTTTGACTTGATTGTCGCAGGTCCGGTCGTAACGTCAACTGGAAATTTAAATGCACTGGGGATGATGGAAGATATTGGCATGATGGAAGATATTGGCATGATGGAAGACATTGGCATGATGGAAGATATTGGCATGATGGAGGACATTGGTACTGTTGAAGGAATATCAAAGCACACCGGCACTCAGAATGAACAAGTCGTCGTGAATGTGTACGAAAAAGTCGGCTGGCATTACCTCATCGTCAAAGGCAACAACGGCGCGTGGAGCACCGACTCGTACAAGCTTATCGTCGATGTGCAGCCGCCGCCAACACTGCCCGATTCGGCACTAGTTCCGATTCCTATTTACACTCCGCCCGACACCGACCCATCGATCCAGTTACTGATTCTCAGCAACCCGTCGCGCTTGGTCGCCACATACGGCAATGTGGTCACCGGGACAGGTGTGCTGAACAAGCTTGACGTGCTCGCCGCGCGTACGGATGTGCCTGCCCGCCTCGTGAATCTAGACGAGTATCCATCCATCGTCGATGCGTACAACGTTTGGGACGCCAACCTCGCCAATCCGCGCGCGGCGAATCAAGTCGCCCATCACATCAGGGCGATGCTCGCTGTCACGCGCACCGCGTACCCCAACTTGCAGTACATCGTCATCGCCGGCGGCGACAACATCATTCCGTTCTATCGCGCGCCAGACGAAGCGGCGTACTCGAATGAGCGCACCTACAACTCGCACGCGACGAGCGGCACGGCGACCGACGCGGTATTCCATTTCGGGTTGCTCCTCACCGACGATTTCTACACCAGTTATCACCCCTTCGCCTGGCGCGGCCGCGAACTCTACTTGCCCGAGTACGCTTCCGGTCGATTGGTGGAACAACCCGCGCAAATCGCCAAGATGCTCGATGCGTACTTTACCAGCACCAATCTTTACGCGCAAAAAGCGCTCGTCACCGGCTATGATTTTCTGACCGACGAAGCCACCGCCATCGCTTGGACACTCAACACACACGGCGTAACGCCGGTCACCCTAATCAACGACACGTGGACCGCGTCCAATTTGCGCGCCCGATTATTTGCGCCCGTCTATACCAACAATCTCGTCAACCTCAATGCGCATTTCAATCAACGCGCTATGCAACCCGCTTCAGGCACCGAGTTGGTCTACGCTTCGGAAGTTTCAACGGCAACGGTCGAGCTGGTGAATGCGATTCTGTATTCGGTTGGCTGTCACTCTGGCTTGAATGTACCTGACGAACACGTAGCCGAAGCCAATTGGAAACTCGATTGGGCGCAAGCGTGGAGTGAAAAGGGTGCAAGCTGGGTCGGCAACACCGGCTATGGGTACGGCGATTCGGACTTGATCGCTTATTCCGAAGCGCTGATGTATTACTTTAATCGACGGCTCACGAGCGGAGCGACGGCTAGTCCAGTGCCTGTCGGATCGGCGTTGATGAAAGCCAAGCACGACTATATCCGCAGCGCCGGAGTTTCGTCATTCGGTATTTACGATGAAAAAATTCTGCTCATCGCCACGCTCTACGGTCTCCCCATGTCGAGCGTTTCCGTTCCAACGCCGATGGCTGCACCGAGCTTGAAAGCGCCCGTCGCAGCCAAGGGCGCAATTCGGCAAGTGCGCAATGGTGTTTCCAGTCACACGCTGAATCTGTCGCCATCGTTCAACTTGAATACCTTGTCACGCACAGGCGGGAGCTATTATGATTGGAATGGCGGTATGCAAGTCAACGCGGGGCGTCCCATCCAACCGCGCAACAGTATCGACCTGGGTTCGTACGTGCCAGCGTCCGGCGGTTTGGCGCACGGCGCGCTGTGGCTGGGCGGCACGTATCAAGACGTAAAAAATTTTCACCCGGCGATCTCGCGTATCGTCACCGATACTGCCGCCGCTCCTCCGACGTTTAGTTTTGCGCAATGGTACCCACAAACGCCGCAGACGATCAATCGCTTGATCAACGGCAGCGCGATTTCGCAAACGCTCGTCGTTATCCCAGCCCAGTATTTGGCAGGCAATACGACTACTGGCACCGAACGGCTATACAACCAACTCAATTTCGAAGTCTATTACTCTAGCGATACCAACTTTGTGCCGCCTGCGATTTGGCGCACCGAGCAAACGACGAACCTCCCAGGGTTCATCGTCTTTCGCGTGTGGGCAACCGACGAGGTCGGCGTTTTGCGCGTGATCGTCAACTATACGACAGGTGATGGACAACTGAACTCTATCGATCTGCAACACGTCGATCTGACGAACGATTGGTGGATCGGACAGATTCGCGACCCCGGCAAACCGATCACCTTCTTCGCGCAAGCCGTCGATTATTCCGGCAACGTCTCTCTCAGCGCGAGCAAGGGACAATACTTTGTGAGTTCCAACCTGCTGTATCTGCCGCTCATCACCCGATAAACAATCCCGATAAAAATCGGGCGCTCTTTTCAGCAAAGGGCGCCCGATTTTTGTGTACGCACAACGCGAGCCGTTTCTGGTATAATCGATAACGCTATGACCACTCCGATCAACGTCATTCAACAGTCGCAACTCGATCCAAGACAAGCGGCGCAATTGCGCGCGATCTACGAATCCAGCTTTCCGCCATCCGAGCGCGGCGATGTGTCCAAGTTTGCTGCCGCCATCGCAAGCAGAGTGTATTCGCTTTTCACCGCCATCGACGGAAACGATCTCCTGGGTTTCGCGGTGACGCTGCGCTTGACTCCCAGCGATGTGCATTTGCTCTCTTATCTCGCCGTCGCGCAACAAGCACGCAATCGCGGCATTGGCGAAAAATTGATGCGCGGCGCAACCCAGTTGTTGCGAGACAACGCACATGCAACGGCACTCATTCTCGAAGTCGAATCGCCCGACGAAAGCAACGCTGAAGAACGCCACTTGCGTGAGCGCCGCATCGAGTTTTATCGGCGGCTGGGCGCAACCATGATCGAGGGCGCGCCGCGTTATCGCGCACCCAATCTCGCTGGCACCGGCACACTGAACTTTAAATTGATGTGGCTGCCGCTGGTCGATTCGGCGAAGGTTCCGACCGGTGAGCAACTCAAACAACTGGTGCTGGCAATTTATGTGCAGAGCTATAAGCTCACATCGGGCGATCCGCTCGTCGTGGAAGCGTTGCAAGAGTTGAAATAATAATAACAGTAACCGCAAAATTCCACCTACAAGTTTTTTAAGGTTTGCGGCGAACGGCTTCCGCCCATTGACGTTCCAATTCTTTGAGACACCGCCGTGGATGATGCCGAAACCGATACAGGACTTGGAGTCGGCGCTGCGTTT
>JACRMI010000165.1 GCA_016215025.1 Chloroflexota bacterium | reverse complement strand
GCTCTGGCCGATAGTAACGCTTGGGAACTTCGGAATTGTCTTTGGCTCGTCTCATCCACACACCTTTGCGTCGTAGGGTTCTTGAGAACCCATTATACCGCATCAGAGGCGTGTAGGTGGAATTTTGCGGTTACTGTAATTAACTTACCAACTTGCCCCATTTTTTTCTTCTAAACTCGGCGAGCTTTTCGGCGGGAATTCGCGTTTCCATTCCAGACGCGGTCTGCCGAAATTTACGAGCAAACCGACCCTGCAAGTTTCTTCTTCATCTGCAGAAAAATAATCGGATCATTTGCGCTTCATCTTCGCCTGTAAGCTGATGCGATTGGGCTTAGATCCAGCCACACGCAACCTTCGCCGCGAAAATCGGGAGCGTAAACGACTAGCGTGTTTCCATTTTCATCGATCACTGGCAAGGGTGGCTCTTCTTCTAATGCAATACCCAATTCGCGGAATTTTGCGGCGAGCGCGCGCTGGCACACAACTTCGCGATGCCCTGGACCCAAATCGGTATGCACCGCCACACACACGCCGATGATGCGCTACGTCAAATCGCCTTGTCCCTCATCAACCAAACCTGGCTTCTTTGGCAGCGTGTTGGTGTCCATTGATTGTTCCTTTGTTGGATGATGTAACTGCTCCTTAACGAATGTCGAACCGCGAAGCATAAACGAATTTTCGATGCCTCTCATTCGTTTATTCGTTACATATTCGTTGAGTCGATTTTCAAACTTTACTTGATCGCCTTCCGCGCCGCGAGCCGTCCCAGTTTGATCGCCACGTTGACGCCGGGGAAAACGGTTCCCACCGCATCCGCACCGATATCGAAGAGTGCATCGTTCTCTAGGACACTCACGACTTTTTTCTTGATTTCGCCGCTCTCGGCTTTGGCTTCGCCGGTGAGACCATCAAACTCGACGACTTGCTTTTTGTCTTTGGCTCTCCAAAAATATTCGACAGCGAAAATGGGGCGATAATACAACGTTACCTCGGACACATCGATTCTCTCTTCGACGATCTTGTCCGCTTGAAACGTCTTCATCAACATCGACGCAAGCTTGCGAACGATGAACGAACTGCGGACTTCGGGTGCAACGACAAACGTGCCATTCTGTTCGAGTGCCGCCATATCGGTGACAAGATTTTTCGGAAAGCTCAAGTATTTTTCGTACTTGACCTCTTTGCCGCCAACGGTGTCCAGCATCAAGCTCTGCGAGGTTTCTTCGACGCAACGTTCGAGACCTTCGAGTGAAAACGTGCGTGTCTTGTCGCCGGTCACCGTGTATTCGATTCCATTCAAAATGACTGATTGCGCTTCGGGCGACGCTGGGACGCGGTAGGTCGCTTTGCGATCATACACATAGCGCGCAGTTGCACACGCAAACCAAAAGGGTTCGAGACGCTTTTGCGTTGTCGTAATTTCAATGTCATCTAATTTTGGGCGCTGAACAAATTTTGCCATCTGTCCAAAGGCATCGACACGTTTCGCCAGTGCCTTTTCCTGAATCTGCTCAAGCGAAAATACAGCGGGCAATTCGACGATTTGCTCCGCGCCCAAATTGATTTCCATGTCTCCTCCCAGCGTCGGGTTTTGTTTCGCGCTCGCGTCACCGTGCGCGTGTGATCTCGCGCACCAACACAATCACGCCAATTACGATCAACAACAACGGCAGCGTCGGCATTTCGAACGACAGCCGCAAAATCGAACGGAGCGCTTCGAGTCCACCGAGCACGACGGCGATGATGCCAATCGCAATCGTAAACGTGCTCATCGGAATTTTATTGGCATAGCGCACAGCATTCAGCCCCAGCAAAATCAAACCAATGCCAATGGTGCCGATGCCATCCGGCAAAAATCGAAAGAGGGTTGTGATTCCCCACCAAATAAAAAATGCGCCCCAGGCAATCGTTTCGAAACGTCGATTTAACGTGCGTTGGGTGTCTTCCATCGATTCCTCCACATCGAGTTGTCGCACTAGACTAGGTGCGCCGAGTGACAACGGCGCGAACCGTAATCAACAGTCCTAGTGCGATCAAAATAACCGGTCCAACAATGCGCGCGGTTGGCTCAGCCGAGATGGTCAGCAAAATCGCGAGCAAGGCAAAGCCAATCCCGGCGACGATCACACCGACCCATTGCAACCAGACGGTGCGCGGTCCCCAAATATACATCGCCAACACTGCCAATCCAATCGCGATGATGAGCAGTGTCCAAAGCCAGCTCCATGCTTGAATACCGACGTTTCCAGTGTATATCAAGATTCCGCCTATCGCAAATGCTAGCGTGCCAGGAATAAAAAGCGACGTGAGCCATGGGAGTGGTTTACGCCAGACGAATCCAGGAATCCAAAAGAACAAGCCGCTCAAGATCAGTGCAATGCCAACCAAATGATACAAGGTCATCGACACGATTCCGCTCGTGAACGCCAGCAAGAGCAAGCCGATTGAGAGCAGTCCGAGTCCGCCAAGAATTTGCAGAATACGCATATCAACTCCCTAGTTTTAGAACGCCATTACGAGTGCGTTGATCGGAACAAAAACTAGCGCGCATAAGTACGTCTGCGTATCAATTTTGCCACAGCCGCCCAGCGCGCGCATCACTGAAAATAAAAATGACTTGCTCGATCATTTGCCAGGATTTATCGTCTGTTCCTCAAGGCGTATGCGGATGCACCAATCGCGCCGAGAATCGCGGCAACGGCGAGCGAAACAACCAACCAGCCCAGCGACCAAATGCCGCTGAACAACGCACGTGTCGCAGGTTCGATGCCGGGCAGCAGAAAACGCGGTCCAAAGAAAAACGACCGCGCGAAATACAAACTGGCACAAAAGCCAACCAATCGACTGACCAATTCGGCGAGGGCAGCGGCAAGCGCGCCATCCATCGGCGCGGTCAATTCGCGCGAAGGCGCAAATATCACCGCAAATGCACCGATCAAGAGCGGCAGCCCAAGCCCAAAGAGCAACGCAACCGGCGTAACCAGGCATCCGATCACTGGAATCTGATCCACCAAACTGAAAAACAATTCTGCGATGACGCCAAGAACCAATCCCGCAATCGCAGCAAGAACGACGTTCGACTTCATAATCAACTCAATTTCTCAGAGTTCCTTCAGTTCCACGGAGTTCCCTTGATAGAATACACAAGGAACTCGGTGGAACTCCAAGGAACTTGAGGGGTTATGCTTTCGCGGCTTTTTCAATCGCTTCAATAATTTTGTAATAGCCCGTACAGCGACACAAATTACCGGTGAACGCTTGCTGAATGTCCGAGTGCGTTGGATGCGCTTTTTCATTGAGCAATTGCGCGCCGCTCATAATAAATCCTGGCGTGCAATAGCCGCACTGCACCGCGCCCGTTTCGATAAAAGCATTTTGCACCGGATGCAATTTGCCATTGTTCTTCAATCCTTCGACGGTGACAATCTCGGCGCGATGTGCACGCGGCGCAGGCACGAGACAACTCATCACTGCAATGCCGTCAAGCAAAACCGTACACGCGCCGCATTCGCCTTCAGCGCAACCTTCCTTAGTCCCTTGCAATCCCATGTCTTCGCGAAGCAAGCGCAGTAATGTCTTGTCACTTGCGCCGCGAATTGAATAACGCTTGCCATTTACCGTCGTCTCAATGACATCGGTGTTTAAGGTTGGAGATTTGGCATTCAGAATTTTGAATTTTCCATTACCCTTGCCCCACAGCATGACTGGCTCGGCAGGAAAATCTTCGCGTTCGGTGCCGTCGCGCAATTGGCGCAGCGCCCGCGCGACCAAAACGCGTACCATCTCACGCCGATAATCGGCGGTACCGCGAATATCGTCGATAGGACGCGCGGCGTTCATCGCCAGCCGCGCCGCTTCGTCGATCACATGGTCTTCGAGCGTCTCGCCGACTAGAAAGCGTTGGGCTTCGTCCGCCGCCACGATGGTAGGCGCAACTGATCCGAGCGTAATCCACGCGCTTTCAAGTGTCGAGTGTCGAGTGTCGGATGGCGAGGAAAAACCAAGGATGACGGCAACATTCACGACGGAGATTGCTTGCACGCGACGCAGACCTAGCTTGAGGAATGTGCCGAATTCGTTGGCTTTGATTGAGGGGAATGAAATCTTGGTCAACATTTCATCCGGTTCGAGTGCCGTGTTGCGCACGCCGCGCATAAACTCGTCGAGTTCAACATCGCGTTCGCCGCGCGCTTTGCTGCGCAACGTCACCCATGCACCCATTGCCCACAAAGGCGTAATGGTGTCGTTGGCAGGCGAGGCCGTGATGAGATTGCCCGCCACTGTGCCGCGATTGCGAATCTGCGGCGCGCCCACTTGCCAACAGGCACGCGCGAGCGGATAGGCATATTGCCGCAGCAATTCGTCGCCGACGACTTGGTTGTGCGTAACACCTGCGCCGAGATGAAATAAACCATCTTCAAAGCGAATTTCGTCGAGACCTGGGATGCGGCTCACGTCGATGACAACCTGAGGCGCGCGCACCTTGCGCTCGATCTCGATCAACAAATCGGTCCCACCATTAACGATTCGCGCGGCTCTACCGTGCGTTGCCAAAAGTTCCAGGACTTGATCAATGGATGTTGCGGTTACAAATGTGTTCCACATACTGCCTCTTACAAGTAAAAAGTAAAAAGGTAAAAGCTAAAAGTAGAAACAATCCTTTTTTTCTTTTTACTTTTGCCTTTTTACTTGGATTATTTCCGCCATTATGCTCACCGCAATCTCTTGCGGCGTCTCCGCGCCAATTTCAATTCCAATCGGCATGTGAAGGCGTGCGAGTAATTCTTCGGGTACGTCTTGTTTGCTCATTGCGTCTTTTGCCGCCTGCGCCCGCTTGTCGCTTCCCAGCATTCCAATGTACGCGGCGGGCTTGGCAATTAGCGCGCCAAGGAGAGCTGCATCCAAGGCGTGAGCACGCGTCGCGAGGACGACAAACGTTTGCGGCGTCATTTCGATTTCGCGCGCTCTTGCGACAATATCGCCGACCATGCGCTCGTCCGCGTGCGAAAAATTCTGCGGCGTTAACAAATCGGGTCGATCATCGATCACGACGATGCGAAAGCCGAGTGTCTTTGCCAATTGTGCAACTGCCGCGCCGACGTGTCCGGCACCGATGATGACCAGCGTCGGCGCAGTGAGCAATGGCTCGACAAAGATTTCCATCGCATCGTCACACGTGGTCGAGTCGCCGTGTCCGTGATCGGCAAGTTTCAGCTCGAGATAATGCGGCTGCCCATCGTTCATTGCTTGCTGCGCGGCTGCGATAACGTGTCGTTCCGTTTCGCCGCCGCCAATCGATCCGACAATCGTGCCATCCGGGTAAACGAACATTTTTGCGCCGACGTTGCGCGGGGTTGTCCCGCGCGTCTTGACGACGGTTGCTATCGCTGCATGTTTATTATTCTGGAGTGCGTCAACTATCGCTTGAGAGATTGCGTCCATTCAAATTCCACGTCTGACAAGAGCTAGTACCATAGTCCGCCCTGTTCATTTTTGCATCTTTTTTGAAAACCACTATAATCGGAGCGAGTTAATGCGCGGTTCATTAAACACACCGTTTCTTCATTCCTCGTTCGCCATTCCCACTTTTCTCCGCAGCGCTCTATCTCAGTACGACAAATCCTCTATTGGAGCTAGTATCATGTCCAACCTACGTTGGAAAAACAAAATCCGCGAATCGGTCCGCGAACTGCAACTCGAAGACATCATGCAGCGCCCCGACGTTTTCTTCGGCAAATTCCTTATCAGCATTTGCGCGGGATTCGTCACCTCGGTGATCGCCATGTTGGTGGTCAACGAAATCAGTTGGTTGTTTGTTGTGCCTCTTTCGATTGCCGCTCTACTGGTCTTTGGCGCAACCCAAAAATAAATTTCCTTCCCCACTCACCATTATACCCACTTGCTGCGGCGGAACCACATCAGCATTCCCGTTGGCACGACGATGAGGAGTGCCAACAATACGGCAAAAGCGATCTGACTGTCGAACGGAATCCATTGCGTGAAATTCATTCCGCCAAAGCCAACAATAAATGAAATCGGCATAAAGATCGTCGTCAGCAACGTCAGTCGTTTCATCACCTCGTTCAGCCGATTCGACACCGTCGATAAATACGCGTCGAGTGAATTGCCCAACAGATCACGCGAGGTTTCGATAAGATCGTAGATGCGGACGAGGTGATCGTACGTGTCGCGATAGTAAAACGCGGTGCTGGAATCGATAAAGTCATAGCGCGTGTCGGCGAGGATGTCGATGGCATCGCGCATGGGACCAATGACCTTGCGGAGGAAAACAAGCTGGCGCTTTAAATTGAAAACGCGATGCAACGCTTCTTGTGTCGGTTTATCAAGCACGAGGTCTTCCAGTTCATCAATCTCATCTTCCATCTCGTCGAGCAAGGGAAAAATCGCATCGACCATGTGATCGACGATTTGGTACAAGAGCATGTCGGCGCGATATTTGCCGGTACGACTGTCGGAAGAGCAGCGCGTGCGCATTTCGTCGAGCGCCTTGAGCGGTTCGCGATGCACGGTGATGAGATAATCGTGGCTGAGAAAACTTTCCAGTTCAAACGCAGACAGATCGCCATTGTTGCGAACGATCGCATCGACCGAGATGAATAGATAACCTTCGTACGATTCAACCTTGGAACGCTGATCAAAGTTCCGGCAATCTTCAATTGCCAACGGATGAAAATGATACTGGTTCGCCAGCCAGTTCAAGTCGTCTTCGGTTGGCGCAGGGATGTCTAACCAAACGGTGCTGCCATTCGCTTGCGGACGGACCGCATCATGCGTTAATTCTTTTGGCGCGCCGGTTTCAAGATCGATTTGCGTGATGGGCATGTAAAACCTCAAGGATGAGGGCTGAGAGATAAAGGATGAAAAAAATATTCATCCTTCATCCTTCGCATTGTCGTCTTCTTCGACATAGAATTCATTGTGTGGATTGATTTCCACCTCTGGCATTGGCTCGTAATTGCTTTCATCAAACGGCGGCATCTGTGGTTCAGTCGCGCCGAGTTCATGCAGATGTTTGCGCGTGGCGACAAGGCTTTTTATCCTTCAAACTGCTTCCTGGCTTGATCATCATTCCTAATGCAATTCCCTATCTTTGTAACCATTTTTTGACGTCGTCCAATAAGTCATAAGAGACAATACGGTCGTGCTTAATATATATCGCTTTAAAAATAGCACGAAAAACATTATTTGCTGCCCGTACATCTACTTCCTGGGATCTTGCGATGGCAGCACCGATATCTTCGATAGCTGCAATATATCCTTCCAGTGTCGGGGCTTTAGTAACGTTGATTGACCCCAGTTCTTTTTCAATAAGAGCATGTTCTCGAAGATACTGAGCTTCGTCTAAGTGTCCAGTCTTTTTTAAAACCTCTGAGGATAATTCAAGCTGTTTGAGTGTTTCTTCGAGTAGAGCTTCGCGAGTTGCCTTATCACGTGTTATTGTAAGGGCGCGCTCTGCTATTTGTCTTTTTTCTTCTTCAGTAAATGTCAGGTGTCATGAGTTCGTGAACACTTTTGAGTCAAGAGTTCGTGAACGGTTTAGGTCAACCAAGGGTCAAGAGTTCGTGAACATGCGCCATACTCTCTCCAAGGAGGGAGTATGGATGAAAAACTGGAACGTCGCTT
>JACRMI010000164.1 GCA_016215025.1 Chloroflexota bacterium | reverse complement strand
CGCCTCCTTACAGAAGCAGTATGAACGAAAAGATTCGATTATGCGATTGTTAATCCGATGTGCGGATGTGACGACTCAGCAACAATGTGTACGATGTCTCTGGACTTTTTTGTGTACGATGTCCTTGGACACGACAACTAACCTCTTATGATTCTCTCACATTCTAACATCCTCAAATATAAACGTCAATACAGACATCATGGGAGAAATTGTATCATCTCAATAAATCACGGGAGAGTTGCCTTCGGTCGCCAAGAGGCACCCAATTGACGCTGTTCGGCTTGCCGGCTCACCAGGTCCGACAGATTGGGCAATTGCCGGTTGCCTGACACGCGGTCATAGATGTATTGATAGAAGCTCACGCCCAATTTCTTGGTGGTGGCGCCCAGTGTCATGAACGTGTCCCAGGCTTTCTTGCCGGTGGAGGTTCGCGGGCCGTAACTCACGTCCCGCTTGCGTACCCGTAGCCGTGCGCCCAACTCGGCCAGATTGTTGTGCAACGGGATTTCGGGATGCTCCAGCACTAGGAGGAGCTGCGTTTTCTTCGCCTTCGTCTTGGCAATCCGTTCATCCAAGGCCGTGTAACCTGTCACGGTCGCGAACAGTGCATCAAACGCTTGGCTCAACTGTGCCGCGTGTTCACCGCTCGGTTGCACGGGGTAGTCCAATAATTTATCGTAGAACGCCCAATACCGTCCCAGGAATGTGTCCAACTGCTGCCGATGGAGCGCCACCGCCGGCTCCAGTTTCTTGTAATGGCGTCCGTCATGAACCCAGCACAGGCTGAGCTGCTCGGTGAGACCCTTGAATTGTCCCGCATCGTCGCAGACGAGCGTGTCCACCACCGGCCAGGTGGTTTGGTGATGATAGGCGGCCACCGCCGCCGCTTCCACGATATGCTTGCGGTCCAGGGACCCCAACGACGGCCGCTGTTCATCCAAGTAACGTGCGAACTCGGTTTCGCTCAAATCGTGTTCTTGGGGAAGCATGCGGAGTTGGGCCAGCGTGGTTGCCGGCAAACCGAACGGTTCCAGCCAGGTATAGGCCTGGACATTCAAGCGATACACGCGGGGCGCGTCGTTACGCAGCACATCCAGGACGGCTAACCGATCTTTCTTTTCCATCGTGAAATAGGCGGTGTACAACGGACTGCCGACCACGTGGCAATGTTGGTTCACCCCATCCACGCGGGTGGCCGTGTCATCGATGTTTTGGTAGGGACTGGCACGTAAGCCCGCCTCATAAACGGCGGTCTTTTCGGCATGGAACGCGTCCTGTTTCTGGATCAGCAGGTTGGAGAGTTGACCGGCCGAAATGTGGATCCCAACCTGCGTGAGTAATTCTAGAATCTTGGGTTCGCTCGTATTCATCCCGTAATACCATACCAGTACCGTGGATTTGACGCCGGGCCCGAATTCTCCAGCATACCCTTTGGGCAATTCAGCGAGATAGGACTGGCCCTGCGCGGGCGAATAATATTTCTCTTTCAAAAAGCGCACATTGTCCGTCCGCAGGATGAGGTCCTGCACCACCACCGGATCATGGCCCTTGAATTCGGCATCCGGCGGTAGAACCAGGGGATCAATTGGCAATACTTGCTCGCGGTCAATCTGAATCTGGTCCACCTTGCTACGTTTTTTCCATTCCTGGGGTTTATGGCGTTCGCGTTCCGAAGAATGATCGCTAGGTTTCGGTGGGGTTTGTGTCTTGTTGGGCTTGATCGTTGGTTTGCCTTGTTCGCCCTTGAGCCGATTATTCTCATCCCGCAGACGCTGAATCTCCGCTTGGGCTTCCCGCAGGTCAGCGGTTAAGTCCTCGATCAGGTTGAGCAGATGATTAATCGCCTGTCGAGCACCATCGAGGTCTTGGATGGTGTTCGGGTCAAAGTTTTCTTGCATATCTCTTGTCGCCTACGGATATCAAGCTTGCTATGATTATCGTCGCTGTTGGTATCAAACGCCGTGAAAACGCAGTCAGAGTTTCACAAGAGTTTGGGAGAGATTCCCGCGAAAAATTGAGATGATACGAGAAATTGAATATGCGTTATTCGAACCAGCAAGCGATCCAACCAACCGAACACGCCACGAGGAACGCAAACACAAGCCACACCAGTGTCGGATAAGGCACGAGCAGCAATTGCCGCAAGATCCCGATAGCTGCAAGGGTGTAAAAGAGAGCTTCGATCTCAATGATGACACCCGTCAATTCTTTGCTGTTTGTGCGTATACTCTGCACGGATCCCCACGCCATGACGAGTAAGGCAGCTCCAAGAACGCGTGTTAAAAGTGGATCAACGGGAGCCCAACCGATTGCAGCTAATAACATCCCAGGGAACAGGAATAAACTCCCCCCCAATAGCACAGTTACTACAATATTGACTCTGAGCATTGCTGTGAGTTTCCCGGACATAGAACCTATCCTCAATTCCTGTTTGGCATAAAGGGGATCTTACGAAATTTATTATACAGATAGACGCATGAAAAACAAATCTACTCACAGCAAAAGTCGATAGTATCGGTGAACTCAATCACAAGGTATTAGCAAGAACCCGCGGGCAAACTGAGGACATACTCTTTCCGTGAGGCATGGAGAGGAAATCAACAGTACTCAATCAGTTAAGGCCGTTGACAAAAGTGCATCTAGTTCAAAGCTGGTATCATAAAAGAGTCTTGTGCTATGTCCAAAAATACCAAATTGAGCACCTTGGATTGTGACAGGTAATTTTGAGGGTAAATATTCGATCAGGTTTTCAGTTGGATAGGCAATTCAACTCGAAACGTGGTCTCGCCGGGCTTGGAGGAAACACTAATGTCGCCTCGATGTTTCTGTACAATGTTGTACGTAATGTTCAAGCCCAGTCCAGTGCCGACGCCCGGCGGTTTGGTCGTGAAGAAAGGATCGAAAACGCGTGGCTGAATTTCCGGGGGGATGCCTGGTCCATTATCGGTGATTTCGATCATGATGCGTTCATCACCATTGCGTCTGGTCTTGATGGTGATGATGCCTCTCCCTTGCATCGCATCGATGGCATTATCGATGATATTCGTCCAAACTTGATTCAGTTCGCTGCCATACGCGTCAATCCGTGGCAGGTCGGTGCCATAGTTGCGCTTGATGGTTACGCCTTGCTTAAGCCGACTGCGTAAAATCGTCAGCGTGTTCTCGATGCCTTCATGCACTTCAATCGATTGGACGGGGGCTTGGTCCAAATACGAGTACGACTTGACGGCTTTGACAATTTCCGAAATTCGTTCCGCGCTTTTAGTTACTTCGTCCAGTAGTGAAAATGTCGAACAACCAACACATAGCCAGCGCACGACACTTGGAAACTGCGCGTCAGAGAGACCAACGCTCAAATTTTGAAGGTCGGTGATTTTCCAACCACACGATACAAGTGTCGGCGCAACATCCCACGCATCAGGGACGTTGTGATCTTCGAGCCATGCTTGCAAGTCGCTTTCAAGGTCGCTGCGCGTGATCGGATCGAGAGCAGGTTGGTTCGCCGACCGTTTGATCATTTCATCGCGTAACCGATTGAGCGTTTGGATTTGCTGCACATCCAGACCGAGTATACCAATTTGCATCGTAAGCTGTTGCCAGGCAATGAGAATGTCACGCATCTGCGCGCTACTGCGCCGCGCCGCCGCTGCTGGATTATTGAGTTCGTGAGCTAAGCCAGCGGCTAGCGTGCCGAGGGACGCCATCTTTTCATTTTGTTTCATCATGGCTTCAGTGTTGCGTAGACGCGTCATGACAGTCCGCAAGATTGCTAAAGTAGCCGCAGGGTGCTTGGTCAGCAATTCGTCAAAGACCGTTTTGCTGATCTTGAACAATTTGCTGTCGTTTACCGCGTGGACCGTTGCCGAATGCAAGCCGCCGGGTTCGAGCAACGACATTTCGCCAAAGACCTCGCCAACACCACGCATGGCGAGCACGACCTCGCTATTGCCTGACCGTTTGGTCACTTCGAGCGTGCCTTCGACAACTAGATAAAGCGCATCGCCCGGCGTGCCTTCTTCCATCAACACCTCGCCCTTTTTAAGCGAAATCTCTTCCGCCATCTGGGCGAGCCAATCGATTTCTTGTTGAGACAAGCCGACAAAAAGCAGTTGGTTACGAATCAATTCAGCATTCATTTTTTGAAAAACGACCGCCGACCGCGGCATCCTGAGCGGAGCGCAGTGGAGTCGAAGAATCTGTGGTCAGCAGTCTGCCATCAGCGGTCATGAACTTAGATCGTCGCTAGATACGATTGAATGGCTGCCACAGCTACGCCGCCTTCGCCGGTCGCATGGGCGACACGATTGTTCGTGCCGAATCGCACATCGCCGGCAGCGAAAATACCGGGGCAACTCGTCTCCAGCATAAAGGGATCGCGTTCCAACGTCCAACCCTTCGGTCGCTTGCCAGCGCGAATCAAATCGGGACCGGTGATGATAAATCCCTTGTCGGTCGTCTCGACCATGTTCTTGACCAATTCGCTATTCGGTCTTGCGCCGATAAAGACAAAGACGGCGGCGCCTTCCAGTCTATTGATTTCGCCGGTGACCATGTTCTTTACGGTAATTCCTTCGATTCGGCCCGGCGCGCCATGGACCTCTATAAGTTCGGTATTAAACAGGCGTTCGATCTTGGGATTGGCTTCTTCGGCGTCGCGCAAGTATTTGGACGACCATTGCGAATTGCGGCGCACGAGCATGGTCACTTTGCTGGCGAACCGACTCAGAAACATGGCGCCTTGGCCTGCCGAATTTGCGCCGCCGATCACGAACACCGGCTGATCGCGATAGTACGTTGCTTCCGTGTATGCAGCGCTATAGTACACTCCCGCGCCGGTCAATTCGTCGACGCCCGCCACTTCTAATCGACGGAAGGTCGCGCCGGTTGCGATGAGCATGGTCTTGCCGGTGATTTCGGTTCCATCCTTCAGCATCACAATACGATACTTGTCCTCCGCGCGTGCGCCCACCGCTTCGATGGTTTCCAAAATCTCTGCGCCAAATCGACGCGCCTGAGTGAGCGCGCGGCGCGCCAAATCCATCCCCGACAAGCCCGATGGAAATCCCAAATAATTTTCGATCTTGGGGCTGTTGCCCGCTTGACCGCCTGGCACGCCGCGCTCAAGCACGACCACGCTTTGTCCTTCTGAACCGGCATAGACCGCCGCCGATAGTCCCGCCGGTCCCGCGCCCACGATGACAATATCGTATAGCTTGCTTTCGGGGCGGGTCTGCATTCCAACCTGAGCTGCCAACTCACGGAGCGTTGGCGCAACCAGGGTCGTATTGTCCGGCATCATCACCACCGGCAATTTTTTCGCGCCTTCGGGTTGCAGGTCGACGATGGCGCGCGCTTGCTCGTCTTTATCCACATCGAGCCATTGGTATGAAATCAAATGACGTGCGAGAAAATCCTTGATCTCGTGCGATTGCGGCGACCACAGCGCGCCGACCACGCGAATGCCTTCGTACGGCGGGTGTGTGTTGGCTTTCCAATCGTCGAGCAATTCGTCCAGCACCGGATACAAATTGTCTTGCGGCGGGTCCCACGGTTTCATCAAATAATAATCGAGTCCGATGCGGTTGATGGAACGGATCGCCGCTTCGGTGTCGGCATAAGCGGTGAGCAAAACCTTTTTGGCGTCCGGGAAAATCTGAACGGCTTGTTCCAAAAATTCCGTGCCGGACATTTGCGGCATTCGTTGATCGACCACGAACAAGGCGACGGTTTCATTGCGCGCCTGCAATTGCTTTAGCGCATCCAACGCAATTGCGCCAGACTCGGCTTTGAGAATGCGATAGTCGCGCCCATATTTTTGCCGCAGGTCTCGCTCAACCGCGTTCAAAACGACCGGTTCGTCGTCCACAGTCAAAATTGCTGGTTTCGCCATGCTGATGCTCCTTCCTCAAACAAGCTGGACGCATTTTATCTGATGCAATCAGCGCGCGTCAAGCCCCTATTACTAAATCTTGATAAGAAATGGACGCGGACTGGCTGTGCGCAAGTTCACGCACAGTCACACGGATTAACACGGATAAAACACACGGCGCGGTCATTATTGACTGCGCCGTTTGTTTACGATGCTTGGATTTTCTCCGCGCTCAAATCATACAACCGCTGGACTGAACATCAGGTTTTCGCAAAACGAACGCGTGTTTCCGTCACGACAACAAAATTGTTTGGCAATCGGTCGGCAAAACGCGCAAGTAAACGATTGAGCGTTTCAATCTTGATAACCGTACGCTCATCCTCCAACCGAAGAAAAATAACGCCTTTGTGAGGACGATGCTCTCGATAGACTTTTTCGCCAAAATCCTTGTGATTGGTAATCAGAATCCAACCTTCTCGGAACGCTTTTTCGATGACGGCATCATCATCCATGCCGCGCGCTTGCTCGTAAACCGAAAAGGTTTCGTGTTTTTGGTGACGGAGCCATTCAGCGACGCCGGGTCCGGTGCATTCGTCCACCAAGAAACGCATCTAACTCGACTCCACACTTAATGGCATAAAGACGCTGGATTCAAGCGACTTGGCAGCAAACAAGATACATGCTTGAACATCCAACGCCGATAACCCAGTGTACTCTTTAAGAATTTCCTCTATCGAGGTACCGTGCGCCAGCAAATTCAAGATGTATTCGACGGTCAAGCGCGTTCCCTTGATAACGGGTTTACCAACCATGACCTTGGGATCTAGGGTTATTCGTTCAAGCAATTGCTGATCGGTCATTTCACTTTTACTCCTTCCACAACTGCAATCTCTTCCGCGCTCAAATCATACAACCGATAAACGGCGGCGTCAATCTCCTTGTCCAACGCAAAACTTGAACCAACCAAGCCAAATATAACATGCACCCAACAAAAAACAAAACAGACAGAGCGCCACATTACCCTCGCGCTCTGTCCTTGTCTGAAAACCGAAAACTGATTACTGGTTACTGATTGCGACAGATTTTGCTCGCACCCACGCGAGCCACTGTTTCGCCGAGACCAACAGCACGCCTGCTACGATCATCGCAACACCGTCGAGTAAAAGCGGCACAATCAGCGTCAGCACCATGTTTTCGTCTTCGATCATATGCGAGGGTCCCGCCCACAGCGGTGTGGTCAACATCGCGAATCCAGAGACGATGAGTGCAGTACCCGTTGGAATGCCGAGATTACCACGCCCATTTGGCGATTTGGAATTGAGCGAGTTCCAAATGCCGGGGAATCGCACGATGAGAAAAAGAATTAACGCTCCAAGCGTGATAAAGAATCGAATGTTGGTGGGCGGCGTGGCAAGGAATGCGACGCCTTTGAGCGACGAGGTATAAAACATTTGCACCGCCGCCGCGCCGCCGCCGCCGATCAACGTCACCAGTCCACCGATATAAAACCAGCGATCGCCGCGTGCGATGGCATAGCACACCAACGTCATTGCAACGCCAGCAGCGAGACTAACATAGACCAAATTTTGATACGTCGGCATGTACGGCACGATCCACTTGAACGCGGGCCCATAGAATTGCCCGTTCCAAGCAAGACATGCCGTGCCAACTGCACCGAGCAACGTCATCGTCGTCGCCAATCCCATGGCGATCACGAGAATGATTCGCCAAACGAGTCCCGATTTGTTTGTCATCATTGACCTCCGAATTGATTCCTAATTTCAGATTTCAGATTTCAGATTTTGGTTTTCCAATCTCCACGCTCTGCGTCTAAGCTCAATGAGTTGCTCCCAGCATAACCAACACCATCGATCCCAGCATGTAGAGTGATGCGAATTTATATAAAGCCGAATTGAGCTTGGTCGAATAGTGCATCACACTAACCAGCGTAAGCAACACCATCAATGCACTCAAGCTCACAGAGATTTGCATATAACCCAACGGCAAACGAATTTGCCAAGCCGCAAGGAGCATCGCAATTGCCGCCGCTGCCGTCGAGAGTGAAAGCGTGAGGCGCGTAATCCATTCGCCGTGAATGTTCGGGACGACCGGCACGCCGGCTGCGCGATATTGATCGGCGTACTTGATTCCGAACGTCAGCATGTGCGTCGGAATCCAAAGCAAAATCGCAAGCGCAAGCAAGACGCCGATCAAATCGATTTCGCCTATGCCCAACGCGCGTCCCGCGAGCACCGGCATAGCGCCGGCGATGCCGCCCCAAATGATCGACCAGGGCGTGCGGCGTTTGAGCCACATCGTATAGATCACCACGTCACAGAACCAGCCCGCGAACACGATTGCACCGTAGAGTTCACTCAATGCCACCGACCAGCCAATGCCTGCCAATGAAAGAATTAATCCTAGGATCAACCCTTCGCGGGCAGACACGCGTCCCGATGGGAGTGGTCGTTGACAAGCACGCTTCATCTTCGCGTCGATGTCACGGTCCCAGACCATGTTTAGCACCGTGCTGCCGCTGATCGCTAGAAATAAACTCGCGGCGGTCGCCAGCAATATTTCGATTCGCTGCATCGGCGCGCGCGAGCTTATGTAACCCGCCAAGCCCGTAATCAAGAGCAAGCCGGTTTGCAGACTTTTGGTGAGCGACCAGTATATTCGTAATCGAATTAAAATATGTTTTGCCATGTGCTACTCATTATCGTGGTGCGTGTTTCATGTTCCGTCGTTCAGCTTACGCAGCACGCAGCACGGATCACGTTATCATTTCCTCACGCAACGGAATCCCACGCTCGGTCCGTAGAAATCCGGCTCGGCGCTGTTGCGCGACCACACGCGCAAGTTGAAATCATAATCACCTTTGCTGCCGCCGCGCATAATGCGATAGTGCATGCCTTCGTAGATATTCGCGGTCCATTGCCACACATTGCCCGCCATATCGTATGCGCCGTACGGACTCTTGGCGTCGATGGTTTTGTAATCGCCGTAGGTTTTGCCGTTGTAAAAACCAACCGGCGTTGTATTGCCATTCGCGCCCAGACCTTGCTCGAACGGGTCGCGGCTGTTGTAAAAATTCGCAACGTTCAATGCGATGTTGTTACCCCAGGGATACGCGCGCGCATCTTGGGAACGCGCGGCTTTTTCCCACTCTTGTTCCGTCGGCAACGACCAGCCGAAATAATCGCAGTACGCTTTTGCGCCGAACCACGTCACGGCGACGACCGGATGATTTTCGTAACCGGGCGCGACGCCGAATATTTTTCCATCGAAGACGAGGCGCGAATTCTTGTCGCCAATTGGCATCTGCACGTAATCGCCCGCATCGATCTTCTTTTCATGTCGCTTGCCCGTGAATTTATCGCCCGAATAGAAACCGACAACTCGATCATTAGCGATTTTGATTTTGCCCTTCGCGACGGCTTGATTGAGATAGCGAGCAAACTGCGCGTTCGTCACATCGGTGACCATTATCGCGTATGCATAATCGATGGTTACTTTTTCGTCGTGTTCGCCAAAGGCAAATTCGCCCGCAGGAATTTTCGCCCACGATTCGGAATCGATGCCGGTATCGTATGTGGGCAGCGTCGTCGGCGCTTGATTTGAACATGCTACCATAACGAGCGCGAGAAGAGGAATGAAATACCCAAAATGCAACTTGCTTGTCACTTTGAGCAGAGCGAAAAGTCTCGCTCGTAGCCAAGCGAGATTTCTCGACGCATAAACCGCGTCTCGAAATGACAGGTTGCACCTTGGATGAATGAGCTGCTTCATTTCGACACCTCTTCGACGAGTTCCTTGCGCCAGCGTCCATCGCGCTTGAACAAATCGATCAACCGCCAGAGCAGGAAAATCGCGAGCGTCGCCAGCACGGTTGCCAGTCCCGCATCGATCATCAACATCGTTACATCGACCAAGGGTTGCTGCGATGCTTCGTCGACGTAGAGTCGTTTGGTCGCAAAGAATGCCGCCGCGCCAAATGCCACGTCGGATGCGATGATGATGAACCAGCCGAACAATTTGCGCGCGCGTCCTCGCAATCCGATCAAATCGGCATAGTAGAATAAAATGATCGTGGCGATGATCGCCGCAAGAATGTGCCAATGTCCGGTGAGCGTGATGCGTTCCTCGCGTTGGGGCCACACGCGAATGATCTTGTCCAAGCGAATCGCCATAAAAATGCCGATGAACGTCACGACGAAATTCATATATACCATTTGCCACAGCGCGCCGAACTTGAGCGGGTCGTGCAAGAGCGCGCCAATCTTTTGCGCGAGATTCGCCTTGCCGATTTTCTGTTCCGCCAGTCGCTCGCGAATCAGTTTGTCGAATCCAAAGATGACGAGCAGCAGCGCGGCGAGCAAAACGCCGACTGAGCCAACGTAAATGATCGTGTGTGCGATTTCCTCAAATGGCACAACGAGCCACACGCCGAGCGTAAGAACGATCGTGCCGAGAATCATCAACGGCATGGCGAGCTTGTGCAGTCTGCCTTTGAAATCGAGCCAGCGTCCGACGATGAGTGCGAGCGCAACCGCGATGAGCGTCAGCATAATGTGCAAATGACCGATCACCGCGAGTTGCAGTGCGTCCTTGTGAACCTCGCGCACCACGTCTTCGGCGAGAAATGTTTGAAAGCCATTGCCCGAGTACGACCCAGGAATTGCGCCGAAGAGCGCCGAGCCGAGTGTCGCGACCGCCATCGTAAAAAATGCAACACGCTCTAGATCGATGCCTTTCCAGCCAGCGTACTCTGCGCTGCGCACACGGTAATCTTTGTTCCAGGGAAATAATGCTTTCGCAAATAGAATGCCCGCAAAGAAAATGAGCGATTGCCCCGCAATAAAAATCCCGTGAAAAATCCAGTTGTGGCCAAAGTACGCAAACACCAATCCGCCGATCATCGCCGCGATGTATCCCACCGTGATCGTCGCATTGATCGTCGTGCGCTCATTGTCTTTCATCGACAGAATCGCGGTGATGATGTACACCTCGATTGCGACAACCGCCATTGCGATGGTGTGATACAACATCACGATGCGCCCCTCGCGTTCGGCGGGCAGCAGCGAGAGGTTGAACAAGCGCACCCAAGGGTCGCGAATGCCCAAGTCCGCCATCGGTCCCGAAATCATTCCGAAGAATGCGGTCGCCAGCGCGATGAGCGCAATGGCGACGAGGATGAGACCTTTGGTCGAATGAAAGAGATAGTTGTAACGATTCACGAGTCCTTGCATTGAAACCTCTTCGTTGAGATTAATACCTTCGCTAATGCGTTTTCGCTCATCAAATTATCCGCGAATAACGCGCATCTTCGCCAAATTTCCTATTTTATTCGCGTTATTCGCGTTATTCGCGGATAGCTTTTGATTTTGGCGAAGGTATTGTGAGATGTATTCGTTTTCCTGGGGTGCGTTTTCAATTTGAGAACCCACCCCAGAGGTAACTATTTCTTGTCCGCCTTCAAGTTCCATGGATTGCCTGCAAAATGGCAGCGCGCGCAATCAACTGTTTTTTGCACGTTGTGCGACACGAACGGCATCGGATTGGAATTGCCCAGCGCATCTGTTGGGCGAAGCGTCACCCAGGTTTTGTCATTGCCGGGTTGGACTTGCCAGCCATTGGCATCATGACACGCTACGCAATTCACCTTTGCGTGCGCGGCGTCATGCCCTGCAACGGGTTGAGCGGGCTTGAGGATGTTGGGGTGACATTGATTTGTCGTGCAACCGGCTTGAGTTGAATGCGGATTGTGACAATCCGTGCATCCTTTATCGATGTGCGCGTGTTTCCCCATAACGATTTTGAATGCGTCGCGATGGCATTTTTCACACAATTCGGTATTTGATTTCACCGTTTGGTAGGGATCCGAAACCGAATCAAACTGCGCGATGGTCGCATCGAGCCAAGCGACTTGATGGCTCACAACACCTTTCGCGGTCACGTGACATTGATCGCATCCGATATTTTTCCAATCGGCTTTGGCGACGGGTTTGGGTGTCGAGATATTGAACTTGCAGGATTGGCACGTCGCCGGTATTTCGTTCATCGACGTAGGCAGCCAATTCATCGGCGCGTGACAGCGCGCACATTCGTTATTATTTCCATCCGCCGCGGCGACAAAAGTATTCGCATGTTTGCCACTCGCCCACAATTGCTTCACGTCCGGCGTTTGCGTCGATGAGACCGATTGCGTTGATGCAGGCATCGCAGATGAAGAGGAGGCGGCAGTCGAGACTAGAGCCGATGGAGTCACGGAAGGCACGGGCAGATTGGTCGGCGTTGGCGATTCTTTTGGCGGCAAGGGTTGGCAGGCACTCGTCGCAATCCATACGATGATGAGGGCGCGCCACCGGATTGATAAGCATGATCTCATATGAATCTCAAGCAGCGAGTGATGCGCAAGATAAAGCGTTTCGCAGGCTGTCACGCATCACTCGACACTCTTATTTGGCAGGTGTCGCCGTTGGCGTTGTGACAGCGGCTGGAGGACCACCTGCGGCAGGTGTGCCAGGTGTGGCCGGTGGTCTGGTCACGGTCGGCGTAACCAATGAGCGCAATCCTTCTGCGTTGTTAGGATAGTGACAGCGGGTGCAGTCCACTGCCCGTTTCAGATTGTGCGATACAAAAGCAGAGTAAGAAGGCGGTCCGCCCGCACCGCTTGAAGCTAATCTGAACGTAATCCATTCGCCCTTTGGTGCTTTGGCATCTTTGGGTCCCGCTTTGATACTTGGCAAGCTCGTTGCATCGTGACACGCTTGGCAGGATACCTTAGCATGGGCAGCGTCATGTCCGGCGATCTTCGTCAGGGAACTATGACATTTAACGCAACTCGCTTCGGTCGAGTGGGGATTGTGGCAATCGGTGCATAGGTCAGGTCGGTCTTTGCTCAGTCCAATTTGATTCGTATGTGCATTGCCTCCCAGGTTCATCTTGTGCATCGACCCGCCAAGACTGTCGGTATGGCATTTTTCGCACAACTCGTTGTTCGAGGCGATTCGGTCATATTTCCCGGTCGCTTGGTTCCATACCGCGGGCTTGGGATCGACCACGCCTTTGGCATCCACCTGATGACAGATATCGCAGCCGATATTCTTCCAATCCTTTTGTTCGATAAATGTGTTGGTGTTTGCGGGTGGCTTGCGTACTTCTTTGTCAAACGGGAATTTGCAGGCCATGCAGTTTGGCGCGGGACCGGGAACAGCTTTGGGATCCCAGTTACGCGGCGAGTGACAGCGCGCGCAATAGGTATTGGGACCTCTGCCTTCCCCATAATCGTTTGAATGAGCACTCAGTTTCCAAGATGCTTGAATCGCCGTCAGATCGAACGTCTTGGTTGGTTCTGGCGCATGAGTCGGAAGTGGGGCGACCGTTACCTGCACCACCACTGTTTGGGGAACGGCAACGGTTTGCGGGACAATCACAGTTTGAGGAGCAACCACGGTCTCGCGTACTGTGATGGGAGTTGGGTTAGCGCAAGCAGCCACTAGAATCGCGATTACGAAGCATAGAATCAGTGTTAGGGTCTTGATCTTCATTTAGGCAACCTCCGTGCCTTGGAACAAAATACTCGGCTTGAGAGGTGCAAATCGCCATCGTCTCCAGGGCTGCGCCCCATCACATTTGCGTCGTTGAAAAAGGACAGCGCGGCAACTTGTCATCAGGACGATACCGTTGCGAGGATGCAGCGGACCATTGCATCACCTCCTCGTGCTGAACCGCATCCATGCACCAGAATTTAAAGGATAAAAAAAACCTTTCGAATGCGCGTGAGCATTCAAAAGGCAGACAACACCTGTAATTACAAAACTGAACTGGCGTGCGCCATCGCGCGCCGAGATACTAGTGCAGCCACAAAGTAATGTTGCATAGTCAGCTACGCATGAAATACGCTTGGCTTGCTATGCAAGACTTTGGGGATGCACTATTAGCTGGCAACACTATAGCATACGCCGCCAATAGAGTCATTGACTTTAGTCAATTGGGTTTAGTACAAGGCACGCTCGATCTGGGCAAATTTTTCCAGAGTCTTGGGCTGGTGCACGGTGATGGTGGTGCGGGTGCAAATAATGTCGCCGTTCTTGCGAAAAATTTGCAGCGAGCGGCTGAGGGCTTCGGGGACGGTTGAGATGCGCGCCGCCATTTCGGTATTCGAGTGGTGTTTGCGGTCGATTGCGTGTTGACCGTTGTTACTCAAATCGAGCAGGAGCTTGGCAGAGCGCGCCACCACAGATCGAAACGACAAGTCTTCGTACTGGGACATGAGATTGCGCGTCCGCTTGGCGAGAACGCGCAGCAGCCCCAAACCCACGGTTGGATACCGACCAAGCAACGCTTGAAAATTCTCGTACGAAATATTCCATGTTGTGCAATCGGCGATTGCCGTGGCGGTGGTGAGATTGGGACCGTCGTCGAGAACGGGGACTTCGTTGAACATGATGACCGGATCGATTTCGGCGATGAGCGATTGCTGACCTTGTGGGCCGAGTTTGCCCAAATGCACATGACCGGAAAAAAGCACAAACATTCCGGCGCATGCTTCGCCTTCGCGAAAGATAATCGAATCGGCAGGGAACGAGCGAATTTGTCCCGCATTGACAATCACAAGACGGTCGGCTTCGGGAAAGCGCTTGAAATGTTCGACCTGGCCGAGGATGACGGACAGATAGTCTAGAGGTTGCGTCATTGCAGCTCTACCCATTCGTTATGCGGGTTTTTGAGTTGTGGGAGCGGGGCTGGTGACCGTTGGCTTGGGAACAACAAAGCGAGACAAGAACAACGCCAGCTCAAAGAGCACGAGCATTGGAAGCATCACAACGGTCGGGGCGACGATGGGATCGGCTACGGGCGTAATCAATTCGGCAAAGACGAAAAGCGAGAAATACGCGATCTTGCGCTGCTTGCGGACTTGATCGGGCTTGACGATGCCCAAACGAATCAAGATCAATAAGACGATGGGCATTTCGAAGGAAATCCCAACGGCGATGAGAAAATAGACGACAAAGGAAATGTATTGGTCTGCGCTCGCCAAATAGGTCATTTCGGGACCGGACATTGAGATCAACACGCCCATCATGTTGTGCAACATCATATAACCAAAGGCATTGCCGATAAAGAACAGCACGACCATGGCGGCGACGGCTGGAACGATAAAGCGTTTTTCGCTGGGCAATAACCCTGGTTCGATATAACGGATGAGTTGATAAATCCACACTGGCGCGGCTAGGGCAATGCCACCATACAACGCGACGCGGAATTTTATCATGAAGGGATCGAGCGGACTGAGGAACGTAAGCTGTTGTTTGCCTGACGGTTCTTTCAAAATATAAAGAATCGAGTCGGCAAAAATATATGCCAACACTGTTGTGACGAGAATGGCAATGAGGGAAATAATGAGGCGACTGCGCAGTTCTTCGACATGCTCCAGCACGCCCATCCGTTTTTCTTGCGCCATATTACTGAATTTTCCTTAGCTGATACCACTTTATAAATAGGGAGAGATACCAATGCGCGCATCTCCCCCTATTGGATCTAACCCAAAGTTGGAAAAAGGTTATTGGGCCGCGCCACATTCTTGGCAGAATTTAGCGCCAACGGCGATGGGCTTGCCACAATTCTTGCACGCGGGTTTGGTTTCTACGACGGGGGTAGTGGGCGCGGGGGCAGGTGGTTCGTTCTTGCTGATCTCGGTGGTAAATCCCTGAGTGGCTTCTTTGGTCGCGGATTGAAATTCTCGCAGCGTCTTGCCCAAGGACCGTCCAATTTCCGGCAGACGCGACGGTCCAAAGATAATAAGAGCCACGATGGCAATCACAATCAGGTGCTCAGGTCGAATTCCAAATGGCATGATAGTTACTCCTTTTACTGCGACTCGATGAACTGTCGCCTTCACTTCAAATTCTAGCACATAATACACCACCGCGCAAATATCCAAAATCTTGCACAATTCGTTTCTCTCGTGTTATACTGCCGTTAATTTATCAACAGAGGTGAACCCGATGCAAGAACTCAAAGCGCGAATCTTGAAAGACGGACGTAATCTTGGCAAAGGTATTCTCAAAGTTGATTCCTTTCTCAATCATCAAATCGATCCGATGTTGATGCAGCGCCTTGGGTTGGAACTTGCACGCCGCTTTGTGCATGTGGAGCCAACCAAAGTGCTTACCGCCGAAACGAGCGGCATCGCGCCGGCGCTCGCCACCGCGCTCGCGCTCGGCATCCCACTTGTGTTTGCGCGCAAGAGTCCTCCGCTCACGATGGACTTTACCATCGTCAAAGAATCGTGTCGCTCGCGCACGCACGATAAAATGGTCGAGCTGATGGTATCGACCGAATACCTCCGTCCCGACGACCGCGTGCTTATCATCGACGATTTTCTCGCGACCGCGCAGACGATCAACGCTCTCGCGCGTCTGGTCAATAAAGTCGGCGCTAAGGTGGTCGGCGTCGGAACCGTCATCGAAAAAGTCTTCGAACACGGGCGGGAGAACGCGCGCGAAATTGATGCGCCGATTGAAAGTCTCGCCGTCATCACCGACATGGACGACGGGCGGATCGTCATTGCCGATTGATCATTACACTCCCACGCTTTGCGTCCCACACTCAGTTTCAAAGAGTGTCGGAGTGTGGGAGTAAGGGAGAATCAAGTTGCCTGACACAATTGCTATTCTCGATTTCGGTTCGCAGTACACCCAACTCATCGCGCGGCGCGTGCGCGAGCTGCACGTCTACTCCGAACTCTTGCCGCACGACGTTTCGCGCGAAAAAATTCTGCAGCTCAATCCACACGGCATCATTCTCTCCGGTGGACCCGCTGGCGTTTACGATGAAGGTGCTCCCACACTCCCAGACTATCTTCTCGATCTAAATCTTCCGATTCTGGGCATCTGCTACGGCATGGGACTCATCGCTCAAAATCTCGGCGGTCGCGTCGAAAAATCGGAGCAGCGCGAGTACGGCTCGGCAATCGTTCATATCGATCAATCGGAATCTCTATTCGCCAATCTTCAATCTCCTCTTTCTGTCTGGATGAGTCATGGCGATCAGACCACTGCGTTGCCCGACGGTTTCATCAAACTCGCGCACAGCGACACATGCGAATTTGCGGCGATGGGAAACCCAGCGCGGAAAATTTACGCGCTACAATTCCATCCCGAAGTGGCGCACACGCCGCAAGGCATCGACATCCTGCGCCATTTTCTTTTCGACGTTTGCAACTGCACTGGCGATTGGACGCCCGCCGCGTTCATCGCGACCACGGTCGAGCAGATTCGCGCACGCGTGGGCGATGCGCGGGTGTTGTGCGCACTCAGTGGCGGCGTCGATTCGAGCGTGGCAGCGACGTTGGTCGGCAAGGCCATCGGCGAGCAGCTCGTCTGCGTCTTCGTCGATCACGGAATGCTGCGCCAAAATGAAGCGCGCGGAGTGATCGATCTATTCCAAAAACAACTTGGCTTGGAAATGGTTGCCGTCGATGCGAGCGAAAGATTCCTGGCAAAGCTTTGCGGCGTGACCGACCCCGAACAAAAGCGCAAAATCATTGGCACCGAATTTGTGCGTGTGTTTGAAGAGACCGCCGAATCCCTCGTTGGCGAAAAAAATATTCGCCTTCTCGCGCAAGGCACGCTCTACCCGGATGTGATCGAATCGCGCGCGCCCGAACGCAGCGCGGCGGCGCGCATCAAGACGCATCACAATGTCGGCGGCTTGCCGGAGGATTTGCAATTTGAATTGATCGAGCCGCTCCGCTATCTGTTCAAAGACGAAGTGCGTGCGGTCGGCTTGGAGTTGGGCTTGCCAGAACAAGTCGTCTATCGCCAGCCGTTTCCGGGACCCGGTCTAGCGGTTCGCATCTTGGGCGAGGTTACGCAAGAAGGTTTGGAGATTTTGCGGGCGGCGGATGCCATCGTGCGTGAGGAAATTGAACGCGCGGGGTTGGGACGCGAGGTGTGGCAATACTTTGCGATCTTGACACCGTTGAAAACGGTCGGCGTGATGGGTGACGGTCGCACGTACGATAACGTCGTCGCCGTGCGTGCGGTGACCAGCGCGGATGGGATGACTGCCGATTGGGCGCGCTTACCCCACGACGTCCTCGCGCGCATCAGCAGTCGTATCATCAACGAAGTGCGTGGCGTGAATCGTGTTGTCTACGATGTGACGAGCAAACCGCCGGGAACGATCGAGTGGGAGTGACGAAATTTTAGATTTTGGATTTGCGATTTCAGATTGATTCAAGAAAGGCTCGGGGTTATCGAGAGTTTGATAACTCTGAGTTTTTTTGGTTACTTGCACTCCTGCAACTGCTCTTGCTTGTCGATCACGATCTGCGGTCTGCCGTTGTAAGGCGAAATCTTTCCGGAGATTTCCACACACTTGCCTTTCAAGTTGTCAAAAGTGTACTTGAACGAGACGCCATAGAACGACGTGCGTGTGTTGTCGAAATTGATAAAGAACGTGGTTCCATTTTGCATGGCACTAGAAACTGTGCCGCGCACGCACGTCGTTTCGTTCATATGCGCGGCAGCATCTTTCCACGCAATGCAACTCGCAGCAGACAAAGTTGCCTGCGATGAAGATGCAGTTCTCGGCGTGGCAGTACTCATTGGGCGTGCGGCAAACGCTGAGGTAGCTACTGAAGCAGGCGTAAATGTCGGATACGGGGTGTACGTCGGCAACGGAGTATACGTTGCCTGGGGAGTAGGTGTTGGTGCGGGGGACGTGCAACTGACGAGCAAGAGCACGAGCGCGACGAGCAGAGTGCATCGTTTCATCTTTGCCTCCATGGCTTTGCATTGTGATGAACTACGATAAAACTAATCCGCACCCGCGGGTCAAAAACTAACGTGCAAACACACAACAACGAATTTGGGAAACAACGAATTGGTTTTAATTCGTTTGTTCCTTAATTCGTTGTTGTCACTCTAAAACAATCCTCGCGCAATCAGCATCACCGCAAAAATACACAGCGGAATTCCGATGATTGCACCAATCACCGTCACCGTGAGAATGACGCCGACGATGAGCAGCACCAAGCCGAGAATAATGGCGATGAGCCGACCGGTCAGCTCAAATATTTTGGCGGTGAGATTCCACAGCGCGACAAAAGGCGACATCAGGCACGATGTTCCCTGCTTCATTTTGATTCTCCCAATTTCTTCTTCAACTCTGCAATTTCTTCTTCCAACTCGTCGATTCGGGTTAGCATGGATGATTTCAATCCATGCTTTGGCAATTGCTTCTGCAATTGTTCCAACTCGCGTTCGAGTTCGGCGAGGTATTGTGCGTCGTTCATGCTCGCTCCTTCGATTTCCATTCTACACCATTGCTCATAAAAATAAAAATCAAGGATGCCCCACAAGCTTTGACTCACTTTAACATTTGAATTAGAATATCGATGAACCTGGCATCCTACAGGCCGGGCAAGGCGGCACCGCGCAATCGGAGGTTTCTCGATGCGTCAGGTTAGTGGACAAGGGCTGGTACGCTCGATCAGGCGCACTGCATCACAGTGGTCGCCCAAGGTTGGGCTGGGCACCCAGATGGCGGTAATCGTCATCATTGGGATCTTGGCGCTTTTGGGCTTGTTCGCTTACCTGGGGACGACGGCGCTGAATGAGAGCAACGAGCGAATGTTGCAAGAGCGCAGAGTGTTAGCGCAGACCACGGCGCGGCATATCGATTACGTTCTCAGCAACATCGAAGATGTCTTGACCTACACGGCTGCGCAACCCGCTTGGCGCGATGTCCACCGCCGCGACGAAAATCTCGCCGATGCCTTTCAACGGCTCAACGTCTATGGGACGCGCGTGTTCCTCCTCGATTCGGCGGGGCAAATGGTTTCCGCCTATCCTCCAATCACTTCGGAAATTGCCTTCGATCAATATGCGTCCATTCAAGCTGCGCTAAAGGGGCGCGCCTTTGCGGTCTCGCGCTTTTTGCGCACCCTCGACGATTTTTCCTCTTCGACGCTGGCCACGGCTCCGCTGCGTGACGCGAATGGACAAGTCAATGGGGTGCTGGTCGTCAGTATTGATCTGACCAAGCCCAAGCTTCGCACCTTTACGCAACCGATTGGACTGGGCGCTACCGGCTATATTGATTTGATCGATCTCAATGGCACGATCCTTGCCAGCACGCGCGGCGAGCGCATTGGAATGCAAAGCGACCATCGGGAAACGCTTTCAACTCTGATCCGCGAACGACGCCAGACGGTGTCTGCCTGTCACGATTGTCACACGCCTACATCGTCTGCATTTCCGATTCGCGAAGTCCTGGCTTTTGCGCCGCTCGAACACGCGCAGTGGGGCGTTACGGTGCACCAAAGCGAAGAAGAAGTATTTGGATCGATTCGGCAGTTGCAGACCCGCATCTTTGTCATGATGGCGATCCTGTTGGCCGGCGCGCTCGTCCTGGTCTATCTAACGGCGCGCAGGGTCATTACGCCTATTCAAGCATTGACCGCCGCGACGAAACGCATTGCCGCCGGAGACCTCACGACCCCATTGGAAATCCACGGGCAAGATGAAATCGGCGCGCTGGCGCAATCGTTCGATGCCATGCGCGCACGCTTGAAGGATTTGATCGTCGAAATTCAAACTTGGAATCGCGATCTCGACGCGCGGGTGAACGAACGCACCGTCGCCGTCGAAAAAGCCAAAGCCGAAATACTCGAATTGTACCAGGAACTGCAACACAAGGAACAGATTCGGCGTGAGTTGCTCAATCGCGTATTTACGACCCAGGAAGAAGAACGCAAGCGCATTTCGCGCGAACTGCACGATGAAACCTGCCAAGTCTTGACCGGTTTGGCTTATGCGTTGGACGATGCTGCCGGAATCACCGAATCGGCGGAACTCAAGTCGCAGTTAGAGCGCATGCACACTCTTGCCAACACCGCGGTCGAAGAAATCCAACGGATCATTCTAGATTTGCGTCCGACCATGCTCGATCATTTGGGTTTGATCCCGGCGTTGCGGTGGTACGCCGAAACCCGGTTGAATGAAACGAAAATGAGTTTCACCTTGCGCGAGCATGGTTCGGTGTGCCGTCTGTCGCCGCAGATCGAGACCGCGCTCTTTCGCGTGGTGCAAGAAGCGATCAACAACATCGCGCGCCATTCACACGCCAAGCGCGTGGAATTGGATTTGTACTTTAGGCCGCCTCGTTTGCGCGTCACCATCGCCGACGACGGGCAAGGTTTTGTCATCGACCAAGTTCTGGATCAGCCCAGCAGCGTGCGCGGCTTGGGCTTGCTCGGAATGTGTGAGCGGATGGATGCGATCGGCGGACAGTTGGTGTTGCGCTCGGTGCCCGGGTGGGGGACCCTGGTGGAATTGACTGCGCCGTTCGATCATCCAGACTTGATTTCGGAAGAGAGAATGTGAATGAGCAAACCCATTCGAGTTTTGCTGGTTGACGATCACGCCATCGTGCGTGAAGGAATTTGCTTGCTCTTGGCGCGCTGCAAGGACATTCAAGTCATCGGTCAGGTGGTAGACGGCAAGCAAGGTGTCGACGCCGTCGCACAAATGAATCCCGACGTGGTGTTGATGGATATTACCATGCCGGTGATGAACGGCTTGGAGGCGACGCGTGAAATCCACAAACGCTTTCCGGACACTCGCGTGCTCGTGCTTACGCAACACGAGAACAAGGAATATATCATGCCGCTTTTGCAAGCGGGCGCGGTCGGTTATATCAGCAAACGCGCGCGCGCGAACGAACTGATCGAAGCGATCCGTGCGGTCCATACCACCGGCGTGCATTTGCCGTCGGAGATTGCGCACCGCGTAGTGAATGCCATTGCCGAATCCCTGCCGACCGCCCTATCGCCCAAGCCAGTTTTGTTGACCGAGCGCGAAGTGGAAATTGTCCGTCTGATCGCATCCGGGATGAGCAGTCGTGTCATCGCGGAACGCTTGTCTATCAGCACCAAGACGGTGGACACCCATCGCTCAAACATTCTGGAAAAGCTAGGCGCGCGCAACAGTGCCGAGCTGATCAAGTTCGCCATTCGCGAGGGAATTGTGAATGTGAAATAGCAAAAGCTGCGAGAAAAAAACGAGACCTCCCGATTAGAGAGGTCTCGTTTTTTTCTACAGAAATCCCGCAACTCAGAATACGGATTTTCACCGATAGGCGACAAAGGCGAGATAGCATAAAGTAGGTATGCTCGGTCCAATTATCTTGATCGTTCTAAGGAGAGCGTATGAGTCATAATCTAACGCGCCGACAATTTATCCAAGCGTCGGCTTTGGCCACCGGCGGATTGTTACTGCCAGCCGTCACCGAGACGACGCTTGCCGCCGACGAGATTCGCAAAATTCCTCTGCATAAAAAGATCGGCGAAGCCCATACCATTTGCCCCTACTGCTCCTGCGGTTGCGGCTTGCTGGTGGCGACGGATGAAAAAGGACACATTACCAACGTCGAAGGCGATCCAGACAATCCCGTTAATCGCGGCATCTTGTGTCCTAAAGCCATCGCCGTGAATCAATTGTCCAATAGCCCCTTGCGCTTGGGTAAGGTGCGTTATCGCGCGCCGGGGGCAACCGAGTTTGAAGAAAAATCCTGGGATTGGGCCATCGAACAAATCGCGCGGCGAATCAAACAAACGCGCGACGAATCATTCGTGCGAACTGTGCCGGTTGGCGACAAGAATGTGACAGTCAATCGCACGGAAGCGATGGCATTCCTGGGTGGCGCGGCAAACAACAGCGAAGATTGTTACCTGGCGACCAAATTCGCGCGCTCGTTGGGGATTGTTTATCTCGAACATCAGGCGCGGCTCTGACACAGCGCCACGGTAGCCGGTCTGGCTCCCTCATTTGGTCGTGGCGCGATGACGAACGATTGGGTCGATCTCAAAAACGCCGATGTCATTTTCATCATTGGCGCTAATCCCGCGAGCAATCACGCCGCCTCATTTCGTTGGATCACCGATACGTGCGCCAATGGCGCGAAACTGATTGTCGTCGATCCGGCATTTACGCGCAGCGCGGCGGCCGCCAACCTCTACGCCCCCATCCGCCCAGGAACCGATATCGTTTTCCTCGGCGCATTGATGGGCTATGCGATTCAGCACAAACTTTACAACGAAGAGTACGTCAAGGCGTACACCAACGCGCTCACGCTGGTAAGCCCCGATTTCAAAGGTCCCGCGGAACTCGATGGCTTGTTCTCCGGTTTTAATCCGCAAACGAACGCGTACGACAACACGACCTGGAAATATCAAACCGAAAAAGCGAAAGACGCGGCGGGCAATGAAGTGAGCATCCCCAAACAAGCCGCCTCGCTCGACGATCCCCATTGTGTCTTTACGATTTTGAAAAAGCATTACGCGCGTTATACGCCCGAAATGGTCGAGCGCGTCTGCGGGACGCCCAAAGAAAAATTCCTCGCGGTCGCAGAAATGTTTTGCGCGACCGGCGCGCCGGACAAATCGGGCACGATTTTGTACGCGATGGGTCAAACCCAGCACACGGTTGGCACGCAAAACGTGCGCTCGATGGCAATGCTGCAATTATTGCTCGGCAACATTGGCGTGCCAGGCGGCGGCGTCAACGCGTTGCGCGGCGAATCGAACGTGCAAGGTTCAACCGATATGGCTCTGCTCTTTCAAGATTTGCCCGGCTATCTCGGCGCACCCACCGATCGTCACCCGGACCTCAAAACCTACACCGCAAAATTCGATACCACCTCGTACTGGTCGAACGCGCCTCGCTTTATCGTGAATCTCTTGAAAGCGTGGTACGGTTACGCTGCGACCAAAGAGAACGATTACGCCTTCAACTATTTGCCTAAAACGAGCGGCAACTATTCGTGGATTCCCCTCTTCCAAGCGATGAACGCCGGCAAGCTCAAAGGGTTGATCTGCATGGGCATGAATCCCGCCGTGTCGGGTCCGAATGCGCGCATGGAACGCCAATCGCTCGGCAAACTCGATTGGCTCGTCGTGATGGATTTGATGCAAACCGAGACCACCAGTTTCTGGCGCGCACCGGGCATCGATCCGAAAACGATCAACACCGAAGTGTTCGTTCTGCCCGCGCTCGATGCGATGGAAAAAACCGGCTCGATTGTGACGAGTGGTCGCCGCATTCAGTGGCGTCCGACGGTCGCTCACGGTCCCGATGAAGCCAAGACGGACATGTGGATTCTCACGCGGATTACGCAAGAACTGAAGACACTCTACCGCGATTCGAGCGACTCCAAAGATCGTCCGATTCTCGATTTGGTGTGGAACTATGGCGATGCGAACAACCCCAAGCCGGAACTGGTCGCGCAGGAAATCAACGGCTATGCACTCGACGAGGTAAAGGATGCGACGGGCAAAGTGATTTTGGAAAAGGGCGCGCTCTTACCGGCCTTCGCCACCATCGCGTCCGCCGCGAATTTCGATTCGATTGCCTGCGGCAACTGGCTCTATGCCGGTTATTTTTCGCCCGCCGACGATGGCGAAGGGAATTTGCGACCGGCAGCGCAGCGGCGCGGACAAAAGGATCCCGGCAACCTGGGAATGTACCCTTACTGGGCATACACCTGGCCCGCGAATCGACACATTCTTTACAATCGCGCCTCCGCGCGACCGGACGGCAAGCCCTGGGCAGAAAACAAAAAATTGATTTGGTGGGATGCCGATAAAAAATCCTGGGTCGGATACGATGTGCCCGATTTTCCAGCAACCAAAGCCCCAGATGCCAAAGCCGTTGTAGGCGGGGTTGGACTCGCGGCGCAATCGGGGACCGACCCGTTCATCATGAAAGCCGATGGCAAGGGTTGGCTCTTTGCGCCCACCGGTCTGAACGAAGGACCGTTACCGGAACATTACGAACCGATTGAATCGCCGACCAAGAATGCATTGTCCACCTGGCAATGCAATCCGGTGGTGAAACGCTGGACGACCAATCAAGACCAAGCCATCGGCGACAAGATTGGCGTGTATGAAAAATTTCCGGTGATCTGCACGACCTTCCGGCTCGGCGAACATTGGCAAGCCGGGGCGATGTCGCGCACGCTCCCCTGGCTCAGCGAGATTCAGCCGGATTTGTTCGTGATGATCGGGACCGAGTTGGCGCAGGAACGCGGCATCCAAAATGGGGAGAGCGCCAAGATCGTTTCGGCGCGCGGCGAAATTCGCGCCGTCGCCATTGTCACGCCGCGCATGAAACCGCTGATGATAGACGGCAAACAAGTACATATGGTTCGAATCCCTTGGCATTGGGGCTGGGAAGGACTAGCAAAGGGCGATTGCGTCAATGACCTCACCCATCACATCAGCGACGGCAATACGATGATCCCAGAATACAAGGCGTTTCTCGTTGACGTGAAGAAAATCTAGTGCGTTAGTGCAATAGTGCAATCGTGCGTTAGTCGAACATACAACTAACGCACTATCGAACTAACGCACGATTGCACTTGGCAAAGGTGATGTATGAATCAATACGGAATGTTAGTTGACTTGCGAAAATGTATCGGCTGTCGCGGGTGTCAGGTTGCGTGCAAACAGTGGAACGACATGCCCGCAGAGGTCACGCGCAATACCGGCTCGTATCAGAACCCCGCCCGCCTTTCTTCCAAGACTCTGACCCTCGTGGAATTCCGCGAAGTCGAAACCAAAGACAAGTTGTCGTTCGTATTTGTCAAACGGCAATGTATGCATTGTGAGCATCCTGGGTGTGCCACCGCTTGCACCGTCGGCGCATTGCAAAAACGCCCCGATGGTCCCATCGTCTACGACGAGAGCAAATGCATTGGCTGTCGCTATTGCATGTATGCGTGTCCGTTCGGCGTGCCAACTTTCCAGTGGGACAAGCCCTTCTCGCTCATCGGAAAATGCGAACTGTGCGCCGACCGCCTGGATGCCGGGCTGAAACCCGCCTGCGCGAAAACCTGTCCCGCCGGTGCGATTCAATTCGGGCAACGCGAAGAACTGTTGACGATCGCGCGCGAGCGGGTGTATGCCAAGAATAGCCCGTACGTCAAACACATCTATGGCGAAGACGAAGTAGGCGGAACGACGTGGCTGTATCTATCGGTCGTTCCCTTTGAGCAACTCGGCTTTCCGAAACTACCCAAGGAGACGCCGGTGTATTTGAACGACAAGCTATTACACGCGACTCCAACGATTGCGCTCGGCATGGGGCTGGCGCTATCGGGCATCTACTGGATGGTCAAGCGGCGTATTCGGATTCAAGAACGTATCCTCGCCGAGAATGGCGACCATCAAGGAGAGAACTAACCATGCCACAAAAAATCGCGCGCACGTTTATAGGTGAATTGAAAAGTCTGCCTCTTTGGTTGTATGCGGTGATGGGGCTGACGGCGTTTGGCTTGGGAATAGCGGTTTACCGGCTCGTCGTTGGCCTCGGCACCACGACGAATTTGAATCATGGCTATCCCTGGGGTTTGTGGATCGGATTCGATTTGTTCGTGGTGGCATTTTCCGGCGGTGCGTTCACGCTGGCAACGCTCGTTTATGTTTTTCAAATGCACGAGTTTCACGCCGCCACTCGTCCAACGGTGTTGACCGGTCTGCTGGGCTACGTCTCGGTGTTGATCATTCTCGTGATGGACTTGGGTCGCTGGGACCGCTTTTATCACTTTATGATCTTTCCGAACATCAACTCGGCATTGTTCGAAGTCTCGTGGTGCATTCTATTGTACACCACCGTGTTGATTTCCGAGTTTAGCCCGGTGTTTTTCCAGCGCTTGGGTTGGCAGCGCATGCTCGCCGGGATAAAGAAGATCACCGTGCCGCTCGTCATCATCGGCACGACGCTGTCGACATTGCACCAATCGTCGCTCGGTTCATTGTTTATCGTCATGTCGGAACGGCTGCATCCCCTATGGTATACGCCGTTGATTCCATTTTTCTTTTTCGTGTCGTCGATTGCGGCCGGGCTGGCGATGATCGTCGGCGGCGCATCGGTCAGTTTCTGGGTATTCAAGCGCAGTCTACCGCAAAAAGTAGTGGGCAGTTTCGGCTGGTTCTTGCCCTGGGTCCTGGGATTCTATGGGATTATGAAACTGGGCGAACTCGTCATTGCCGAAGAGTTCGGTTTGTTGTTCACCAGTGGAATATACAGCGTGTTGTTCTGGACGGAGTTGGTGATCGGCTGCGGTATCCCCATCATCTTGTTCATGTCCAAAGCGGTGCGCCACAATCGCGTGTGGACGCTTATCGGCGCAGTGTTGGTGCTGTTTGGCATTTTTCTCAATCGATTCGATGCCGCGTGGTTTGCGCTCAAGCCGGTAGCCGGGTTTGCGTATTTTCCGCACTGGATGGAAATCGCCATTCAGTTTGGCGTGCTCTCGGCGATGGTGGTGATTTATACGTTGATCGGTCGCTATTTTCCATTGTTCGAAGACACGCTGGCAAATGGGCATGCTGCGGAGGCTGCGACGAGGATCAGTCTTTCGCCAGCAGAATAGACGCGGGTCTTGCGTCAAACTCCCGATCTGTCGAATGGATCGGGAGTTTTTTTTCGCCGGCGTATTAGGGAATCAACCAGGTTCCACTACCCTTTCAGGGGAGGTCAACTTGTGTTACAATCGTAAACCGATTAAGCATACACTCCTTGAAGACAAAATAATCCGACTAGGAGTTTGTCGGAGAGGAGAATCAGAAACCCGTTTTCTGGTTGGAATGTCAAAGAACGACCTCGAAACTGTCGAGAAAACGGGTTTCTCCGACAAACTCCTAGAAGGTAATTGATCGAATGCCAAATCGTTTAATTAACGAAACAAGTCCATATCTGTTGCAACACGCGCATAACCCGGTCGATTGGTATCCCTGGGGCGTGGAAGCGTTGCAAAAAGCGAAAGCAGAAGACAAGCCGATTTTTCTAAGTTGTGGTTACTCGGCTTGCCATTGGTGTCATGTAATGCGGGGTGAGTCCTTTGAGGACGACGAGACCGCCAAAATCCTGAACGCAAATTTCGTGCCGATCAAAATTGATCGCGAGGAGCGCCCCGACCTTGATTCGATTTATATGAATGCCGTCGTCGCGATGACGGGACAAGGCGGCTGGCCCATGAGCATGTTCCTCTCGCCTGAGGGTGTGCCATTTTATGGGGGCACCTATTTTCCCAAGACTGCTCGTTACGGTATGCCCGCCTTTTCCGATTTATTGCGTGCGATCATCACCGCCTGGAACGCTCCGCGTCGCCGCGAGGAACTGTTGGCGGGCGGCGAGCGTGTCCTCGATGCGATTCGTCAAAGCGAGTCGCTTTCATCCCAGGATGCGCCGCTACAAACGCCGACGCTCGATCAAGCGACACAAGGTATTCAGCAATCATTCGACTGGACCTACGGCGGCTGGGGGCGTGCGCCCAAGTTCCCGCAACCCATGACGATTGAATTTCTAATTCGTCGATACGTCGCGACGCACAACGAACTCTTGCTCAAGACGATCACCAAAACGCTCGACGCGATGGCGCGCGGGGGAATGTATGACCAACTCGGCGGTGGTTTTCATCGCTATGCCACGGACGAAATTTGGTTAATCCCCCACTTTGAGAAAATGCTCTATGATAACGCCCAACTTACGCGCGTCTATCTCCACGCGTGGCAAATCACGCGTAACGATTTTTATCGCCGTATCGTACAAGAGACACTCGATTACGTTGCACGTGAGATGACCGATCCGCGCGGTGGCTTCTACTCGACCCAGGACGCCGATTCGGAAGGACACGAAGGCAAGTTCTACGTCTGGTCGATTGAGGAAATTCGCGCGGTGTTGGGCGACGACACGCCGATCTTCATTGATCGATACGGTGTTACGCCACAAGGCAACTTTGAAGGCAAAAATATTTTGCATGTCACACGTGACCTCGATGTCGTTGCAGCGATGCATTATGTCGTGGAGAACGAAATCGAACAACGCTTGAAGGCGGCGCGACAAAAATTATTCGCCGTGCGCGAGCAGCGCGTCAAGCCGGCGCGTGACGAAAAGGTGCTGACGGCGTGGAATGGTTTAATGCTGGCGGCGTTCGCGGAAGCCGCGCGCGTTTTGCAGCGTGACGATTATCGAGCGATTGCGGAACGTAACGCCAATTTTCTTCTGACCGGCATGATCACGGAGGAAAATCGTTTGCATCGTTCCTGGAAGCAAGGCGATGCGCGCTTGAACGGCTATCTCGAAGATTATGCAAATCTTTCCGAGGGTTTGCTTGCTCTTTACGAAACGACTTTTGATGCGCGTTGGTTTGTCGCAGCGCGTGAACTCGCCAACGCAATGCTTGCACACTTTGCCGATCCGCGCGGCGGATTCTTCGATACGAGTGACGATCACGAAACGTTGGTGACACGTCCAAAAGATTTGCAGGACAATGCTGTACCCTCAGGCAATGCAATGGCAGTCACGGTGTTGCTCAAACTGAACGCTTTCACAGGCGACAATCGATATGGAGATGCGGCAGAACATGCGCTCAAAAACATTCAAGTCGTTTTACCTCAAGCGCCCCTCGGTTTCACGCAGTGGTTGTCCGCACTGGATTTCGCGCTCGGTCATCCGAAAGAGATCGCCATCATCGGAACGCCTGACACCGCGCGCGAGTTGCTCAAAGTTGTGTGGGGGACATATCGACCAAATCAGGTGGTTGCTCTTCATCCAGCGGATGGACATTCGCCTATTCCCCTGCTGGAAAATCGAACACAACGGGACAGCAAAGCGACGGCATACGTCTGTCAAAATTTTGCGTGCAAACTGCCGGTGACGGAACCAACTGCGCTCGCGCAACAACTCGACGCGTAACCTTCCAAGCACTAGTTAGCTGGCTCCGTCTTTTTCAAAGTAACACCATGGAGGTACCAATGTCCGAGCAAGTGACCATTGAATTGTTGAAGGGATTCCTGGAAGCGTTCAACCTTCACGACCTAGATTCCATCATGGATTATTTTGCAGATGATTGTGTCTTCTACATGCCCCGCGGTGCCAAGCCGCGTGGCGATCGCTATGTCGGGAAGGAGGAGGTTCGGGCAGGGTTAGCAAAACGATTTGAAGGGATACCGGATGTGCATTATGGGGACGATCGGCACTGGATATGTGGTGATTTCGGCGTCTCGGAGTGGACACTTACAGGCACATCTACCTCAGGGCAACGCATCCAAGTGCGAGGGGTTGACCTCCTTGAGTTCGCTCAGGGAAAGATCATCCGCAAGGATTCTTTCTGGAAAATACTTGAGTGAGCCGCGTGCCAAATCCGGCAAAAGCCAGCTATACTGAGCACGGGAACAAACTGCGCTGTTTGAAATGTCACTCTGAGCGGAGCGAAGAGTCTCAACCTCGCGGAATAGAGATGCTTCACTTCGCTCAGCATGATAGATGAGGTAGATCCAAAATCGCAATTAGTGACTGGGTGGAGTATAACACAAACCGCTAGTCTATCAACGACATCTTTTAACCAAAGTAAGGAGCATTAATAGATGGCGACCAATTCACCCAAACGTCAAGCCCCGAAGCTCAACAGCTCGGTCATACAGTGGCTGCTTGATTCTGACCCTTCAATCCGCTGGCAGGTGATGCAAGACCTGATCGGTGCGCCCGCGGAGGAGGTCGCGGCCGAGCGCACGAAGATCGCGACGGAGGGATGGGGCGCTCGGCTGCTCGCTCTCCAGGAGAGCGATGGATCATGGGCTGGCGCGGCGTGGAACCGTGGGTGGGACTCTACCATGCACGTTCTGATGCTGTTGCGAGACCTGGGTCTCGATCCCGCGAGCGACGAGGCGCGCCGCGCGGTGAGCCGGGTCCGTGACCGCGTGAGGTGGCAGGGATGGGACTGGGACGGTACGTGGCGAGGATTGGAATTTGTCGGCAATCCCTTCTTCGCGGGCGAGGTCGAGCCGTGCATCAACGGGCAGGTGGGCGCGGTCGGCGCGTACTTTGGCCAGGACGTCCAACGGATCGTCGACCGCCTGCTCCGCGAGCAACTGCCCGATGGCGGCTGGAATTGCGAGGCTGAGAACGGCTCGACGCGGTCATCGTTCAACACTACGATCTGCGTGCTGGAAGCCCTGCTCGCATACGAACTCGCCGGCGGGAATCGCGCCGAGGTGACGGAATCCCGCCTCCGCGGACAAGAGTACCTCCTCGAGCGCCGCATGTTCCGGAGGTTGTCAACCGGCGAGGTGATCGAGCGAGATCGCAAGGGCGACACCGTGTGGACGCGCTTCGCCTTCCCGACTTGGTGGCACTACGATGTGCTGCGCGGACTCGAATACCTGCGCCGCGCCGGCGTTGCGCCCGACGAGCGCGTAGCCGAGGCGATTGGCCTAGTCGAGTCCAAGCGCGCCGGCGACGGACGGTGGCTACTCGAGACGCGGTACCCCGGCCAAATGCCAGTCGAGATCGACGAGGGTGAGGGCAAGTTGAGCCGGTGGAACACACTCCGCGCCTTACGCGTGTTGGACTGGTATTCAGCACGAGACTAACGCAGACGCCGTGGGTAGCGAATTACTCAAACCGAAATCGCCATACGCCTATCGCAAAGAACACTATCGTAAATGCGGCAAGCACTCCAACTTTCGGCAGCACATCGACTAGTCCGTAGCCGCGCACGAGCAAATCTTGGAACGCGTCGAGTGCCCACGCGTGCGGCGTGATCAACCCAATCGACTTGAGCCATTCCGGCATCGTAAATCGCGGAACGAAGCAGCCACCCAGCGCAGAGAGCGTCAACAAGAGCAACGTGGTCAAGCCACCGATTTGCGCTTCGCTGCGTGCAAGTGCGGCAACGAGAACGCCCAAGCCAGTTGCGGTTGCTGCTGCGGCGAGACTCACCACGATCAAGCCTGCGGGCGACGAACCCAGGTTCAATCCGAACAAGAGCCAGGATTCGCCGAGCATGATCGCGATTTGGAGCACGTTGATGATGTAATACGGCAGCATCTTGCCGGCGAGCATCGCCGTGCGTCCCATCGGCGCGACGAGCAGTCGCCGAAAGGTGCCGTCGCGTTTTTCGGTCAAGACCGAGCTAGCGAGCATACTCACGATCCAGAAAATTCCGTAAATGGTGTACCCTGGAACGTTTTGCTCAAAAGCGGTTGGATATTTTTCGATGCGCATATCTGGCGGCGTCGTGCGTTCAATCGTGGCAATAGGTTGCCCGCCGATGATACCACCCGACATCGCTTTCTCCGCGTCGATTTTGAATGCATCGCGCTGAGTAGCAGATGCTTGCGGCGCAAAAGATGCAAACAGCATGTCGATTCCTTGTGGCACCGCAACGGTCATCGTCGCTTGCTGAAGCAGACCGTTCAACGTTCCGATGATCGGCTGAATGACCTGGCTCGGCGTAGCGGGATCGCTGATGAGTGTCACTTTCGTCGTCTGTGCATTCGTCGCGCCAAGTGCTTGCGACAGCGCTTCAGAAAAATCGGCGGGAAAAACAACCGCCATGCCGCGTTTGCCATCGATAATAATTTTCTCTGCGCTCTCGCGGGTCAATGCTTCTCCATTCCACGTTGTCTCGACCGCAAAACCTTCAGTATTGCCAATCTGTTTGATGAGCGCTGCGGCTTGCGTGCCGCGATCTTCATTCACGACGAGCAATTGAATGGGATGGTTGGCGTCGCCACCGAACATGCCTCCCATCGCGGAGCTCATCACGACAATGAACATGAACGGTTGCAAAAAGATAAAGATAAACGCGCCGCGATCTTTGAAAAATATTTTCAGGTCTTTCCACGTCAGCGCCAGAATTTGTTTGAACATTTTATCTCCTGTGGACAATTTGGAAAATTGTCCTACTAGAGCAACTTCCACTTGGATTTATGGGTTGTCATTCTGAGCGAAGCGAACGCGGAGCGTCTCGCTATGTCGGGTGCGAGACCCTTCGTTTCGCTCAGGGTGACATTTCCCTAAACGCAACAAGAATTCGCTCTAATCTCTTAACCGCTTCCCCGTCAATCGCAAAAACACCGTCTCCAAATTCGGCTCGAACACTTGAAGCGATGTCACTTTAGCGTCGAGTTGATTTGCGATTTCGAGTACGTCGATCAGTGCTTGCTGCGCGCGATGCGTTTGAATTTCGAGTTTGCCATCGACGCGGCGAATGTCTTTGATCATCGATAATTTACACGCGCGTTCAACAAGCGCATCTGCTTTGCCATTCACTAGTCCGATGTGAATCATTCCGCCACTGATGGATTCGGTCAGCGCTTTGGGCGAATCGAGCGCGATGATTTGTCCCATGTCGATGATGGCGACGCGATGGCACAATCGTTCTGCTTCTTCCATGTAATGCGTCGTGTAGAGAATCGTTAGCCCCTCGCGATTTAGGCGTTCGACGTTATCAAAAATGTAATTGCGGCTTTGTGGATCGACGCCGACAGTTGGCTCGTCGAGAAAAAGAATGTCGGGTTTGTGCAGCAAGCCAGCGGCGATATTGATGCGGCGTTTCATCCCGCCCGAAAAAGTTTCGACGGCATCTTTGGCGCGATCGGTTAAACCAACCAGTTCGAGTGTCCAATCGACGCGTTCATTCAATGCTTTGCCGCTCAGTCCGTAGACACGTCCGAAGAAGTTGAGATTGTCGCGCGCGGAAAGTGTCGGATACAGGGCAAGGTCTTGCGGCACGAGTCCAATATATTTTTTCACTTCGCGCGTTCGTTTGACGAGATCCAAGCCCACCACCGAGGCGCTACCGCTTGTCGGCGTCAGCAAGCATGACAACAGCGAAATCGTCGTCGTCTTGCCCGCGCCGTTCGGTCCGAGCAGTCCAAAGATTTCGCCTTGCCGAATCGCGAACGAGATGCCTTTGACCGCGACGTTATCGCCATATTTTTTTACAAGGTCTTTCACTTCCACTATATTGGTCATTATTCCTCCAAGCAGACCTGACAGGTTCACTTTGCGAAAACCTGTCAGGTCTAAAACTATTAAATCACGCGTGTGCGCTCTGGCGCTTGAAGATGATGTAACCGCCGACTGCAATTAGCACCAAGGGCCACACGTAACCGAGCAATGTGATTAATTGCAATCCGATGTTGCCTGCGAGCAGTGCCGTGCCGATGAACCCAAGGATAGCAGCGGGAATGAGTGCCCACCATTGCGTCTTACCGCTGAAGCATGTGGTCAACGGTGTGATAACAAAGAAGCCAAGCGCGATTGACAAGAGCACGATACTGCCGCTAATCATTTCATCCACTTGTCCCAATGTCCCGTTGACGATCAACACGCCCATTCCGAGTCCGCTCAAGATGCCGCCTGGAATCATCGGTCCAGCGTTTCGCGTGCTAATGCCCCATGCCAAAAAGATGAGTCCGAGCGCGGGCAGAATAAAGAGCGCGATGCTGCTACTCTGTGTGAGTTGGGCGACGAACATCATCAAGCCGATGAGGATCAGTACGATACCGCCCATTGCGCCATTGCGTAAACCGTTTCGAGTTTCCATTTTCATTTCTCCTCTTGAAATTTCTTTCTTGTTGAATCTGACCGCATCTTACGGCAAACTCCGTCGAATTGGATGTGCCATTCGACACGTTCGCAGGGCATAAAAAAAGCCGCGCAATTGCGCGGCAGAGTATGACTATCGTCATATGACTTGTGGGGCAATTTTCCAAATTGCCCTACGTCGTATGGCCATGGGCAAATTGGAAATTTGCCTTACACCCATCCATTCTCTTTCGCTTTCAAAACTGCTTGCGTGCGGTCGCGCACACCCAGCTTCGACAGAATATTCGATACGTGATTTTTGACCGTGCCTTCCGTAATCACCAATTGCTCCGCGATTTCGCGGTTTGACAAGCCACGCGCGAGCAGGCGCACGATCTCCATTTCGCGGTCGCTCAACTCGTCCGAGGTCTCTGCTTTTTTCGACGGTATGCTGTTGCCGCTCAAGCGTGCAAATTCCGCGACGACTTTGGCGGCAACCGATGGCTCTAAAAACGATTCGCCGCGCGCAGCCGCTCGGATCGCTTCAAACAATTTTTGCGATGGCGTGTCCTTGAGCAAGTAGCCAACCGCGCCTGCGCGCAATCCTTCAAACACATACTCGTCGTCGTCGAAGGTGGTCAGCATGATGACGCGGTAAGCCGGATGCGACTCGTGCAGCTTACGCGTCGCCGTGACACCGTCGAGTACGGGCATGTGAACGTCCATCAGTACGACTTGAGGATGTTGCGAAGCTGCCAGCGTCAATGCCTCTGCTCCATTCGCCGCTTCGCCGACGACTTCTAAATCAGGTTGAACAGAAAGCAAGGTGCGGAGTCCTTCTCGAAAAAGTGATTGATCGTCGGCGAGCAAAACGCGAATGCGATTCATTGCGGAACCTCAACTTCAAGCGCGAATCCTTGCCCGCGCGCTGTATCGATATGCATCGAACCGCCGACGAGTTGCACGCGCTCGCGAATACCCAGCAAACCGAAACCGCCGCTCGCATCGCTTGTGCCGACGCCGTTATCCTTTATCGTCAAACGAACTTGATTCGCGCCATAATCGATTCCCAGGTCAACGCGCGGAGCATGTGCGTGCTTGCGCACGTTGGTCAAACTTTCTTCGACCACGCGATAGAGCGCGAGTTCTGTTTGTGGCGGCAACGGACGAGGTGTGCCGGTAACGACAAATTCGGTGACGATACCGCTTGCACGACATTCATCGATCAACTTCGTCAGCGCATTACGCAACGGACGATTTTCAATCGGCGAAGCGCGCAAGGCAGCAACGGAGCGCCGCACTTCGGTCAAGCCCTCTTTCGTCAGCGATTGCGCTTTGGCCATCGCATCCACTGCGCGCGTGCGATCCGTTTCGATCACGGCACGCGCCGCTTCGATTTGCATATTGATCGCAGTGAGATAATGTCCCAGCCCATCGTGAATTTCGCGCGCAAGTCGATTGCGCTCTTTCGTCGTCGCCAATTCTTCGACTTGGGCGGCGTACTCGCGCAGCTTGATGTTCGCGTCGCTCAATTCTTTTGCGAGGCGCTCCACTTCGGCGCGCGCGCGTTGTTCGCGTGCTACGACGCCTGAGAAGATGATGACAAAGACGACAGCGGGAAAGAATAGAATGATCGACTTGGCCGCGGTTTCCCAATTGGATAACACCGTCAGCGCCAGCATAAAAGTTGCCAGAATGAGCAAACTGATGCTGATCATCCACGCGCGATTCAAAAAAGCGGCTTGGGAAATCAGAGGGAGCAAGACAAGCCAGGCATTGCTGCGGCCCAAATACATAATCAAGAAACTGAGGGGAATTTGGATTGCAAAGTAGAGAGCGATTCCCAATTGGGGAAAGCGCCCTTTGCAAAATGAAAATCCGTAAATACCCACGATCAGGAACAAAATGCCCGCGGCGATAAAAATTAGACCGTTCGGAAATGCAAAGGCATCCGGCGCGACGAACAACGTGGCAATGTACGCTGCGATCACGACGACGACGAATGCCACATCGTCAGTGGTGTTTATGATCTCGAGACGAGGACGCGCTTTGAGGTCAGGCATATTTTGCTCCCGCAATCATCTAAATTTCTCCATTCCATTATATGGAGAAGAAAAGGAGCGTCAATTGAAATCATGGGAATGTGCGACGTACAACTAAACGGTTTGTCGTACCCAACTCGCACAGGGTTTTGACCCCATTTTGACTTTGACTAGCTTATAATAACACATAAAGATGTCTTATCGCTGACAGTGTTGTCGCTGTCAACCCATTGACGTTGCGGAAAGTGACGGAATGCCTTCCGGTATTGATGCGTTAGTGGCGGTTGGCATTTTTATTTTTCGCGAAGATAGCGGAGGTAAAACAAGATGTCTTTATTGCGCAGATTACTGCAACGCATTCGTTCCATCACTGCACGGCAATGGGCGTTCGGAGCTATTGCCGTCGTAGTGGGTTTCGCCGTTCTCATGGGCGTGTTATATGCCTGGGACTATACTAACAGTTCCACCTTCTGCGGCACAACGTGTCACACTATGCCGCCCGAGTACAACGCTTGGCAACGCTCACCTCACGCGCGTGTTAATTGTGTGGAATGCCACATCGGGCGCGACTTTATCACCACCTCGTTCACCCGCAAAGCGGGCGACCTCAAGCACGTCGTCAAACTGTCCAGCGGACAGTACAAATTCCCCCTGTATGCCGAAGAAATGCTTCCCGCGCGCGATGCGTGCGAACGCTGTCACTGGCCTGAAAAATTTGCGGACGACCGTGCGACCGTCATCAAACATTACGATACAGATGACAAGAATACGCTCATCACGACTTTCTTGCTGCTCAAGGTCGGCGGCGGCACCAAACGTGAGGGCTTGGGCTATGGCATCCACTGGCATGTCGAAAATAAAATTGAGTTCATCGCTCAGGACGAACTCAAGCAAAGCATTCCATGGATTCAAGTGACCGATGCGAGCGGAAACAAAACAGTCTATCAAGATATCGAGAACCCGTTGACGCCAGACGAAGTCAACAAAGGGACCAAGCATCAGATGGACTGCATCGACTGCCACAATCGTATTTCGCATACATTCCAAACACCCGCGCAGGCGCTCGATCAAGGTCTCGCGTTGAATCGCATCGATGCGACCATTCCATCGATCAAGAAAAAAGGGCTTGAGATCTTGTCCGGATCGTACAAGAGTTTCGACGACGCGAATAAGGTAATGGATTCGCTCGATGGATATTATTCCAAGAATTATCCGGATTATTACAAGGATAATGCCAACAAGGTCAAGACCGCCATCGAATATTTGAAGACGGTGTACCAGTCTCTGGTTTTCCCAGGTCAAGAATTGTCGTGGACGACCCATCCGGATGACATCGGTCACAAGGAATGGCCGGGTTGTTTCCGCTGCCATGATGGCAAGCACTTTACCGCAGATAACACCAAAGCTGTTCGGCTTGAATGCAACGTGTGTCATACGATTCCCGAAGTTTCGACGCCTGGTGGTCCGGTGCCGTCCATTTCGCTCGCGATCGTTTCCGAGCCGGATTCGCACAAGACGACGACCTGGCTTTACGAACATCGCAGCGTTTACAACACGACGTGTCAATCCTGTCACGATACGAATAATGCCGGCGGCAAAGATAACTCATCGTTCTGCTCCAACAGCGCTTGTCACGGATCGAATTGGAAATTTGTGGGGCTGAATGCTCCCGCGTTGGCGAAAATTTTCCAAGCGCCGGTGCCGCCCGCCGCCAGCCCGAATACTCCACCCAAATCCATCCCGCATCCGATTGGTGGAAATCCAGATTGCCAGATTTGTCACGGCAAGAATAGCAAGGTCCGTCCTTTCCCATCCGATCACTTTGGACGATCTAATGAAGTGTGTCTCGCGTGCCACAAGCCAACCGTTCAGCCAACGCCGACACCGGGTCCAACCAAGACGCCGAACCCTACCGGTCAAGTAGGTGGACCGTCATCGATTCCACACGATACCGCCGGTCGAACGCAGTGTCTTGGGTGTCATGCGAATGGCGCAGCGGGTGTTCCACAAATTCCGCAGTTCCACAAGGATTACGGCTTTACAAACGCCAACTGTTTGACATGCCACAAATCCGCGGTGGTTGGCGCTTCACCTGCGACCGGAGCTAAGCCGACGAGCGCGCCGTCGGTGGGTGGTCCTAAACGCATCCCAGCCAATCATGCAGGGCGGACTGGTTGTTTGCAATGTCACGTGCAAGGGTTGCTGGGCGCGCCCAAATCTCCAGCCGATCACACCGGGCGCACCGAAGACGCTTGCAAGATGTGCCATCAGGGACCGTGATGAAATAGCATAGAGCATATTGCAAATAGCGTATGGCAGGGAACTTTAGCCATACGCTATTTGCTATCAGCTATTTGCTGGCGCGTTTGCCCAAATTACTAGTGTGCGATAGAATATTGTCCAGTCCCCCACCTAGAAAATTTATTCGTGATAAATTTCTTCCAGTCTAATCGCGAAATCATCTATCTGATTTATGGCGAAGCTTTTTTCGTCCTGGGTCTGGCGATTGCTTTGCAATCGCGCAAGCACAGTCGGCTGGCACTGGCGCTGCATCTGTGGCTGCTCGCGATTTTTGGAATTATTCACGGCATCTATGAATGGGTTGGAGTTTTTATTCCGATTCAACCCGCCTCTTTTCTGGAAGAATCCTCCAATTTTCTGCGCATCCTGCAAATGATGCTCGAAGCAATCTCCTTTCTCGTCCTGTTTCAGTTTGGGATCGAATTGCTCGCGTTAGGCTCGCCGGTACAAGGTTTGATTCGTGGACTGCCGATGGTTCTCCTCGGAGTTTGGGAAGCGACCATGTTGCTCCTGCAAAATTCAAGCGGGCAATCTTTTTCAGGTTACTTTGACATGGGCGATAGTCTGGCGCGTTATTTATTAGGAGTTCCCGGAGCTGCCGCTGCGTCTTGGGGCTTGTGGCGACAAGCGTACCACGTGCAACAAATGGACATGGCGCGCATTGCCAATTATTTGCGCGGTGCGGCGTACGCGTTTGCGATTTTTGCGGTAACAAATGCGATTATGCCTGGCACAAGTTTTTCTCCCACCTTCAACATCGATCCGGTGATGTCGTATTTCAGCATTACAGTTCAGGTTTTTCGCGCGGGCTGTGGCGTGGTGATCGCTTATCTGATCATTCGCGGGCTCGAAATTTTCGATGTCGAAACGGACCGCCTGCTCGAAGAAGCGGCGCAAGCGCGCGCGGTTGCTGTCGATCGAGAACGTATCGGACGCGAGTTGCATGACAATATCATTCAATCGCTCTATGCAACTGGCTTGACGCTCCAAGATGCGACGCTAACGCTCGACCAAGACAAGGCACGCGCCAAGGATCGCATTGCGCACGCGATTCAATCGCTCGATGGAACCATTCGCGACATTCGCAGTTATATTCTCGATCTGTACGAATCGAGCAGTGACGATTGGCAAGCAGATTTGAAAGACATGGTGCGCGCATTTCGACTTCAGTCGCTGCTGGATCTTGAGTTGCAAGTCAATGGATTGCGCGCCGATCAAGTGGAGAGCAAAGTCGGGAAAGAAATTCTTGCTATCGTGCGAGAAGCATTGACGAATGTTGCCAAACATGCCCAGGCAACCCAAGTGCGCGTGAATCTATTGCATCGAGACGGAATTACTTGCGTCGAAGTTTGCGATAATGGGATTGGCCTTGCGCACAAGTTGGATGCCCATGATCGACATGGCTTGCGCAACATGCGTGAGCGCGCCGAAATTATCGGCGGCGAATTTGAAATCGATAGTGCGCCGGAGCGGGGAACCACGGTGCGTTTACTTTTGCCCGACGAACCGAAAGTGAATGAGGAATCGCAATGACGCTGCGAATCATGCTCGTCGACGATCATGAGCTTGTGCGGGTTGGACTCAAATCGTTGCTGGCGCATCAGCCGGAGTTTACGGTAATTGGTGAAGCGAGCAGCGCCAGTGAAGCTGTAGAAAAAGCGGCAGCACTTGAACCCGACATTGTGGTGATGGACATTCGGTTGCCCGGCAAAAGCGGAATCGAAGCGTGCCGTGAAATTGTGGCGACCCGACCGCAGATCAAAGTTATCATGCTGACGTCGTACGCTGAAGACGACATGTTGTTCGATGCGATTGCGGCGGGCGCAGCCGGTTATGTGCTCAAGCAGATTGGCGGCGGCGATTTGATCAACGCGCTGGAACGCATTGGACGCGGTGAGTCGTTGCTCGATCCGTCGTTGACACAGCGCGTGTTCGCCAAAGTCCGCGAGGCGACGCGGCGCGCGCAGAATGATGCATTCTCAATGCTGAACGAGCAAGAGGTGAAAATCTTGGCGTTGATTGCGGAAGGCAAAACGAATCGCGAGATCGCAGAAAAGGTTTTTCTCAGCGATAAAACCGTTCGCAACTATGTCAGCGCGATTCTGAACAAGTTGCAATTGGCTACCCGCGCGCAAGCGGCGGGCTATGCCGTGCAAAATCGGATTCAAGATCAAATTGTCAAGGAGTAGGGAATGCTCGCCGTAGCGTTCCCCTTGGAACGGAACAGCGTCCATTCCCTCCATCAAATAAACGCGCCACGAAGAAATTTCTTCGTGGCGCGTTTGGCATGTTTGGCTGATTTGGCAAATTTGTTTTTTATTCCACTTCAAACTTGCAGTGCGGCGAGCCGGTTGCCATGCACGCAACCTCTCGGACTTTGACCGGACGTTTCCACGCTTCTTCGAGATAACCCGCCAGGTAACCTGCTAGTGGATGACAGATCGGTTTTCTTTGTCCATTCACGCTAGCTGCCAACGCCGAGTTCTCGACGGTTACGACGATCTTGTGTCCTTCGCGCGATAGCGAGGGCTTGCCCCAGTTACCGCGCTCAAATGCGATCAACGCCGCATCGAGCAGCTCGTCGCCTTGAAATCCAAATTGCCGTTCCAAGAGTTGTGCGCCGCGTGCGCCGCCTTTTTTCCCCGCCGTGTACAGAACGCCGCCAATTCCCAATCCAATAAATTTCAAGGCGGTTTCGTACAGGACGCCGATCGCTCCGCGATCGACGAGCACCGATTCGGACAGAATAAATTCCCTAATTTTTTGCTCTTCTATCATGCTGATTTGTGACTCCGATGTAATGGGAATAGCCAGTCTTATTATATGTTTTTCCTAGTTCAATTTGCATTACGCTGTATTACGGTTTAGTTACAATTGTATTACGGTCGTGGGACGATTGAACAAACCCGTTTTCCGCACTTGGTCTGCGAGAAAACGGGTTTCTGAAGCGCTCTTAGCATCTTGACCAAACGGCTAGAGCATTCCATCGGCGGTGATGATCGCGTTGGCGATTTCACCCAGCTTTTTGTTTTCGTTCTGGCTGCGGCGTTGCATTCGACGGAACGCTTCTTCTTCCGTCAAATTGAGACGACGCATCAGAATACCTTTCGCGCGCTCGACGAGCTTGCGCGTTTCCAACGCATCGCGCAAATCGTCTACTTCTTGATGCAGCGATTGGAATTCTTTAAAGCGCGAGACAGCAAGCGCAATCGCGGGCAGCAAATCCTGTTCCGACACCGGCTTCATCAAGTAGGCGGAAACATTTGCCATGGCGGCGCGCTCGGCCAATTCTTTTTCGCTGAACGCGGTGAGCAAAATGATCGGAATCGGACGCGTCTCCATGATGTGTTGCGCCGCTTCGATCCCATCCATCTCTGGCATCTTGATGTCCAGAATCGCCAGGTCGGGCTTGAGTTCTTGCGACAGGTGAACTGCCTCTTTACCATTAGCAGCTTCCGCCACAACCTTGTGACCAATCGATTCCAGTTGTCCGCGTAGACTCATAACCCTAAGACTTTCGTCGTCTGCAATCAAAACTCGAAGGGAATCCATATATTACTCCTTGTTCATCAACGCGACTCCGCGTTGGAATAATACCCAGGCAGTCGTCCCTGTGCCATTAGACGTTAAAGACAATTTGCCGTGCAAATCTTTTTCGACCAGCGTGCGCGCGATTTGCAAACCCAGACCCCGTGACGTTTTGAGATCGAACCCTTCCGGCAGCCCCGCGCCATTATCCTGAACGCGCACCCAAATATCCGAACCATCCCAATCCAGTTCCACTTCGATCATGCCTTCCGTTCGATCGCGAAAACCATGTTCGATCGCATTGCTCACGAGTTCGTTCAACACGAGCGAGAATGCCGTCGCTTGCTTGGAACCGAGATAAATGTCAGACCCTTTGACTTGCACCACGATCTTTTGATCGGCGCGCAACATGCTGCGCCGCGTCGTCTCGATCACACGCCGTGATAGTTCCGTGATGTCGGTCAAGCCCACGCTTTCGACAGAAAGCATTTCGTGCGAAGCGGCAATGCTTTTGATGCGCGTGATCGAATCGCGCAAACTTTCTTGGACTTCGGGACGCGGGTTGCGCGACATTTCGAGCGTGAGCAAATCGGCCACCGTTTGCAAATTATTTTTGATGCGATGGTGCATTTCTTGCATGATCGCATTCAGTTCGTCGGCTTCACCCTCCGCGCGCTCGCGCTGCCGAATTTCACGGGCGACCCAGTTGAGGGTAAGCCACGTAAAAGCAGGTCCCATGATGCCGAACGTGATCGTCTCGATTCCAAAGAGAATTGGATTGAGTTCGTTTTCAAAGATCAAGTGAGCAGTCACTTCGTAAAACATGACGGCTGCCAAAATGAACAGCGGAACGATCTGCTGGAGCGCAAATACGCGCGCGGATAGTGTCGGCTTGCGGCGCGTCTGAATAGGCGCTGTCTGCGAAGCCGTAGGGATCCCCATCGCCATCCGGGGCGATACCGAGGGTGATTTATCCGCTGGTTGTTGAGCGGAATCGTTGGACACAACGGACTCGCGGCTCATTAGACAACTCGGCGTTGCGCTCCGCACTTGGGACAGAAATTATCATCCGGTCCCAAAGGATTACCACACTTGGTGCAGAAAACGGTTGCGCCTTCCGTTCCTCTGGCGCGACGGCGCTGGCGTTGAAATTGACGCGGCGACATTTTGTTTGCCGTTAATTCCTCCACGGCACGCGAGCGCTGCTGATAGACGAAAATTCCCAGGATAACAATCAAGCCTAGCCCCACCAGTCCAGCGAGTAAAAGCAAGTTATCGTTCGATGAAGAAGCTGTGCTCGTCGTAGTTGGCGCTGATGCAGACGAGCTTGGTAATTGCGATGAGGGCGGAGCTTGGAACGATGGATTGGGATCGCTCTTTGTATATTTCGCTTGCGTCGTTAGAACTTGTCCGGTCGTCACATTGGCGAATTGATAGGAATAGTATTTGAATCCACTCGCATCCGTCCGCGTGGTCGATGTCGTCGGCGTCAAAACGAAATTGGTCGCCTTGAGTGGTTGTTGGACTTCAAGCAGGACTTGATCGACAGGCGTTGCCGACTTGAACTGCCAGTCCATCGATTTGTCTGGCGCACCTTTGAGCAAATCATGATAGTATTCGACGTGATAGTTGGGTTGGTTGATCGTGAAGGTCACGCGGGTAAAGCCATCGCCGGCATCCACCGATTGATTGGGCTGCTCGGGCGCGAGGGAGCCATCGGCATTTTCCCAGGTGGTGACGGTCAGGTTAGCGTTGGATGGAATCAACAAGGAAACGGAGCGTGGCAGATTGGTCTTGTCTGCCAACGTTCCATCGAGGAGAACCAGGACGGTTGGTGTATCGTACTCGGGCCAAATGGAGATTTTTAGTTGAGACAGGCGATTTGCATCTTGCGCAAACGCGGCTGGCGCTAGTGAGACAATCAACAGCAGCGCAGCCATCGCGCCAACAAGTATCTTTCGCATCGTCATCGCGAACCTCTGCAAATAATTTAGGCGGGGCGTGCGTCGGTGCGCGCTTTCCGCTTTGTTCAGAATAACACGAACAAGTCCTAGTTCAGTCCAAGCGGGGTCAAAAAGCAGTCTAGGTCGATAGTGCAATAGTGGGATGGTGAGATAGTGCGGTAGTTGGGTGGTTTATTCGTTGGTTTAGGATTGCAACAAAGCGCGCCAGTTTTCTCTGGATAGTGCCCAATAGGATTCAAATGGTTCAAGGTCGGATGGACGCGGTTGGGCTGTCAGTCCACAGCGTGTGTATAGCTTGCGTGAGGCGCTGTTATCTTGTCTTGGCTCCGTCCAAACGACATCGACCTCCTTTTCGATTTCGAATACGTGGCGAATCAGCGTTTGCAAAGCGTCCGCCGCCAGCCCTTGTCCTTGCGCAGCCGGCACGAATTTAATGTCTAGCTCAGCGCGTCGATATTTTTGCTCGACGACGTAATACACTTCGCCGCAAAATCCGACGCCGTCAGCGTAAACGACGAAATGATGACGATGCGGTTGGCTCTGCAATTTCTCAAACCACTTGCCAATTTTTTCCACGTCGTATCCAAAGCCATTTGGAAATCCAACCCACTGCATCACGCGACCATCGTTCCACAGCGTCATCAAGTCCGCAAAGTCATCGCGTGTTGTAGTTCGGATGGTGACACTATTCCCGGTCATATACCAATCACCTAACCACCTAACCACCCGACTACCGCACAAACTCACTATCTCACTCTCGCACTGTCTCACTAACTGAACCCTCTCTGCTCACGAACCTTTTCCGACACCTCATGCGTCAACGCGAACGCGCACTCCGCCGCTTGAACCGATACTGTGCCAAGACCACACGCCGGCGTAATCAACGCGCGCTCGTAAAGCAAATCGCGGTCGATGCCTTTCTTGACGAGCAAATTCATCGCCGTTTCCAAACGAGTCACTAATTCGTCGGCGGTTGCGTTGAAGATGTCCTCTTCCACCGTCGGCACGATGCCGGCAAACAGAGCCAGGTTTTCCGCATAGTTCAACGCATCGAATGAAATGATGTTGACCGATGTCGCCATCAGCAACGACCAATCCGTGTTGCCGCAGCAATGCGTGCCTTTCAATCCCTGAATCGACGAAAAGACTTCTTCCAAATCGCGAATGACTTCGTCGCGATTGAGCGCTACGACCGACGCACCGATCAACGCCAGGGATGGTTCATCGACGAACGTGATCGGCGTACCCAATTGCGATATAAACTTTTCGTGCCACTGTGCTTTGCGCGCGAGATGCTTGACCAACACATCGCGCAACGAATCGTCATACAGCATGGGTTTCAAGTTTTGATCGACCACTTTGAGACCAAAGCTAATCGGCCCCGTGACTTGGCCTTTGATCCACTGTGCATTCTTGAGCGCAGTGTGACTCTGGCACAAGGCGTACAGTCCAGCGGCGTAATCGGGCGACACAGCAAACAAATCCGAATTCTCTTCGAGATAGCGCGCGTAAAACTTTTCGACCTGTGCCATCGTATCATCGTTGATGATGACGCTGAGGAGTTCCTGCGCCGTGTCGAGTTGGATGCCGACCAGGTCTTCACTAAACTGCGCATACATATTTTCGCGAAAATCACGCCTGGGTAGCTGAGGCCAATAGGGCAGCGTCGAAAAATTTTGAAACATGACGCGCATGGCTTGCTGAGTATCAGCGTGGGGCATGCTGCCGATGCCAGTGGCTTGGGCGCGCGGTGCGAAATCGGTCATGTCGAAATCCTTTCAGTGCAACGTTAGCGATATTCTAGCACGAATTCAGCGAATGCCAAAAAAGCCAACAACTTGATGGTCAAGTATTTCTTTCGCGCCTTTCGTGTCCTTTCGTCTTCTTTCGCGACAACCTGTTGACAGCGCTCTTTATTGCAGCTACAATCGTTAACGAAAGTTGAGGAAAGCTTCTTGCCTGATCGAATTTTATTGCATGGCGCGCAATTCTTTGCTCGGCATGGCGTCAGCGACGAAGAACGCCGCGTTGGTGGACGCTTTGTCGTCGATGTTGAACTCTCGTTCGATTTGGCGCGCGCGGGCAAAAGCGACGATCTTCGAGACACGATCAGCTACGCCGAACTTTACAACCTTGTCCGCGAAATTGTCGAAGGTGGATCGTTTCGCCTGGTCGAGATGCTGGCGGAAACCATCGCGCAAAAAACGCTCAGCCTATTTTCTGCCGATGCGGTCTTGGTGCGCGTGAAAAAGCAACCGCCGCCGCTTGAAGGCATTATTGATTTTGCGGGCGTGGAAATTTATCGCGAGCGTAAAAACAATCTATGAAAGAAAAAGGCAAACGCGGATTCATTATCGTTTACACGGGCGATGGCAAAGGCAAAACGACCGCGGCGTTGGGCATGGCATTGCGCGCGATTGGGCGTGGCTGGAAAGTGTTGATGGTGCAGTTCATGAAAGGCACCTGGCATTACGCCGAACTCGATGCGGTGAAACGGCTTGCGCCCGATTTCGAAATTGTTTCGATGGGCAAGGGCTTTTACAAAATTCTCGACGATCATTACACCGAAGAAGAACATCGTGCAGCCGCAATCGCCGCTCTGCAATTCGCGCGCGAGAAAATGCTATCGGGCGAATACGATTTGTTGATTCTCGACGAAGTAAACAATGCGGTGAGCACGGGTCTTTTATCAATGCCGCAACTCGCGGAATTGCTGGATGCTAAACCAGTCGATTTTCACATGGTATTGACCGGACGCGGCGCACCGCCAGAATTGATCGAACGCGCCGATCTGGTGACGGAGATGCGCGAAATCAAACATCCCTATCAAAAAGGGATTCTCGCCCAAAAGGGAATCGATTTTTAAAAGGAGGAACTCATGGCAGAACTACATGTTGGCGATGCTGCCCCCGATTTTGCGGTTCCAGGCGTCATCACCAAACCCGAAGTTCAGCGGATCGAAGTTAAGCTAAGTGACTATCGTGGTCGCAAGAACGTGGTGTTAGCATTTCACCCGTTTGCATTCACGGCGACTTGAGACAAGCAAATTCCGGCGTACGAGGCGCAGCGCGCCGAGTTCGACGGGGTGAATAGCCAGGTCTTGGCTATCAGTTGTGATCCGATTTTTTCAAAGCAAGCATGGGGCAAATCGCTGGGTGGAATTTCGTATCCGCTTGTCGCCGACTTTTGGCCCCATGGCAAAGTGGCAGTCGATTACGGCGTGTTCAACGACAAGCTAGGTCGTCCCGATCGTGCGATCTTTGTGGTCGACCGGCAAGGCATTCTTCGCTGGATCAAAAAATATGAACCGGGCATCTTGCCGGACAATGGCGAACTACTCGCCGAATTGCGCAAGCTGCAATAAAATATGAAACCCTAGAAGGAATCCAGGTTTCTGGGATGAATGGAAACCTGGATTCTTTAACCAACTATGAAAACATTTAGTCTTGATGAGGCAAATGCGCTCCTCCCTCAAATTGAAGAATTGCTCGACGAATTGTCGTCTGCGCGTGACCAGCTGGGCAACATGGGTGCTAAGCTTGAATCACTGATTCAGCGTGCGAATGGTAATGGCGGCAACAAAGCGGGCAGCGAGTATGCGATGGTACTGCAATCGTTCAACGCTCACCTGAGTTTTTTCCAAGATATTGGCTGTGAGTTGAAAGACTTGGATCAAGGTCTGGTTGACTTTCCGGCATACCGTGATGGCAAACTCATCTACCTGTGCTGGAAACGCGGCGAAGATCAGGTGCGCTATTGGCACGATTTGGATTCGGGCTATGGCGGGAGGCGTCCGCTGTGAAAGCGAATGGCTGATAGCCGCTGGCTCAATTTCCATATGCTATCCGCTATCTGCCATTTGCGATCTGCAATCTGCTATGAACCAAGTGTGGTTAGTTAATCTCGCAACGGTTCCGTACGCCGACGCATTGGCGCTGCAACATCGCATTGTCGAGGCACGCAAACGCGGCGCGCTCAATGACACCTTGCTGTTTCTCGAACATCCGCCGGTCTTTACGCTCGGTCGCAATGCGAACGAATCGAATGTGATCGCGTCGTCGGAATTTCTCAAACAAGTCGGCATCGATGTTTTTCGCGTGGAGCGCGGCGGCGATGTGACGTATCATGGACCGGGGCAGCTTGTCGGCTATCCGATTCTCGACCTGCACAATTTTCGGCTCGATGTCGGCTGGTTCGTGCGGTCGATGGAAGACATGTTGATTCGCACGCTCGGCGACTTTGGGATTCACGGCAAGCGCATCGAGAAATTAGTCGGCGTATGGTTTGATACGCCAAATGGTGAAGCGAAGCTCGTCCAAATCGGCGCGCGCATCGAACAGTGGATCACCTATCACGGCTTTGCGCTCAACGTCGATCCAAACCTGGCGCATTTTGATTTGATCGTGCCGTGCGGCATTTCCGACAAGGCGGTTACGTCGATGGCGCGCGTGCTAGATCGACCGATCGATATGCAGGCAGTGCGTCGATGCGTCGCCGAAAAATTTGGCGAGGTGTTCGGCGCGGAGATGGTTGAAATTTCATCAGCAGAATTTCAAACGCGATTAGCGGGTCTCAGACCCTAAAGGTTTTCTTGGCTAACCAATACTCATGATACCCAATGCATCTTTGCTAACCAAAATCTTAATCAGACAACGAAAACCTTTAGGGTCTTTCAAGGCAAGATGATACATTTGGAATAGCGAACGCGCGTTCTGGCGTGCTATAAATGTCTATGGAAACTGAAACCCGAAACTATTGCGAACGCATCCATACAGTCAAAAAATATATTTACGAACACATCGACGAACCGCTCAATCGTCAAGTGCTGGCGGAAATGGTCGGTTTCTCCGTGCCACATTTTCATCGCCTCTTTACCGCTGAAACCGGCGAGAGTATCGCAGCCTATGTCCGGCGCGTGCGCCTGGAACGCGCGGGACGCAAATTGCGAATGGGCGCAATCGACATTACAGAGGTTGCACTAGCCGCCGGTTACGATACGCACGCGGCGTTTGGCAAAGCGTTCAAACAACAGTTCGGTCTCAGCCCCAGCGAGTTTCGACAGCTCGACTGCCAAGTGGCGACAAAAATTCTGAAGAAAGGATAAATCGCGATGAAGATCAAACTCACGAGCGTTTTCGTGGACGACCAAACCAAGGCACTCGAATTTTATACCAAGATGTTGGGTTTCGTGAAAAAGCAAGACGTGCCGCTTGGGCAATTCAAGTGGCTCACCGTCGTCTCTTCCGAAGAACCGAATGGAACGGAATTGCTCCTAGAGCCAAACGATAACCCCGCCGCCAAAACTTTTCAGCAAGCCATTTACAATCAGCAAATCCCTTTGGCTGCGTTTTTCGTCGACGATATACAGAAGGAGTACGAAAAACTGAAACAGCGCGGCGTCAAGTTTACGATGGAACCAACCAAAGCGCCAGGTTCAACCATCGCCGTATTCGACGATACGTGCGGCAACTTGATCCAGATCGTTCAGCCGCAGATGTAGACAAGCGACCAGGTTTCCGCCTTCGGCGAGAAACCTGGTCGCTTAAGTATTAAGTCAGCTAAAAGACGAGAGGATTTGAATTATTTTCCTACAATAGTTTCCTCGAATTTGATAATCCTACTTCCTTATTTCTAACCTATTTGACAGCGTAAATTAGTTACCTTCATCTCATTTTTGATTTATATTTCTGTTTCTGAGGTGCAGCATAAATCGCTTGCCTAAATCTGTCAAAATGCCATAAGGTCGAGTGACATCATTCCTTATTAAACCAATAAGAGCCAGAGACCTATATAATTGATCGGGAATTTCGGTGCCACTAACTAAATCTTCGCCATAAACAAGAAAACATTGAAGCAAAGTCAATCGTTCATCCATGGGCACATGAGCCCTTTTGTGTAAAACTGGAATCATTCCTTTATCACGAAGTTCTTCATCGAAAAAATCGCTTGCGAGTTCATTGCAAACCTGCTCGAAGGTCAGACCATTATAGGATTCATATCGCAAAGATTCTGATGCTTTAGCCATTTGCTCTCGTAGGCTTGTATTTTCCTTCGCGAGTCGAGCGATTTCTTCCGTTAGAGTGCTTGCTTTGATACCTTCATCTCCAGGAATCCAACCTACTAAGTCATCATGACGGCTAAATTCGGACATCGTTTCCAGAATGGCAAGCTTGATGTCACGTGCCTCGCTCCAGAATCTGACAAGCTTAGTCAACACCTGAGCGCGGAACTCTTTGAGTTTTTGCGGATTCTCTGTTTCAATTACTCTTCTACCTTCCTTTTTCACCTTTTCTTCAAGGTAATCATCCCTTATGACAACAGCGAAAAAGGGTTTACCTCTTTCGATAGCAAATTCGTATTCCAAGTGGATATAACTCTTTTGACTCTTGGGCTCAATACTTCCATAACGTCCTCCCAAAATCAAAAGGTAAACATCGGATTCGTTTATCCACCGACGGATTGCATTCATCTGTGATTCATCGCCTGCCGCGAAAAGTTCCATCCCCGCTGGGATATGTCCTGCTGTTAGAATTGCTTCAACAGCAGCTTGTCGTTCTTCCTTTAGATCTTCATAGGTTGATGATACGAATACTTGGAGTTTTTTCTTTTGTGACATTTTAGTCTCCATTGAGAACGAACAATTTTGAGTTTGACTAAAACCTATGCGAACCATGTTTCTAAATTTTCAACTCGCCTCAATCTCCACCATCGCTTCCTCATCCAATGCCAGGCCCACCGCGACAACTCCTTTATCGATTGAACGATGCGGCGATACGCGACCATCTACCTTCGCGGCGATGAGCTTGAACGTCTTTGGCACGGCTAGGGAACCAACAACTGCTCGATCTCCGGTGGAAATTTACGCCGAGGAGAATTGTCTCTCATCCGAAAGATCGGCAAGGTCTTGTCCGTCTGAATGGCTTGAAGATATTTCTGCTTCGTAACAGCTTTGCCTGCTATCCAATACTTGGGGTAACCGCGTTTGAGTTTGCCTTGGCTATTCCACATTCGTTCGATCCCATGATACTGACCGTCGCGCCAATGTCGTTCATGCCAGAGCAAACCGCGCTCCGTAAACCACCATTCGTATCCGTGCAGAAGTCCGCTCTTGAGACTATGAACTTCCGAAATGACAATGTGTCCGTCGCCACGTTCTTGTCGCCAAATATCATAGCCCGTACCATGAACAAGGCGGTACGTTCCGATTAGTTGACCGTCGGAGCCATATTGCTTTGCGGTTCCGTGGATTTGACCGTTCACATAGGGTTCCACCAAAAGCAATGTGCCATCTTCATTCCACGTGATTTCTCGTCCGTGCTTTTGCCCGTTTTGCAGCGGCGTCTCCATGATCAACGTGCCATCGGCAGCATAGGCACGTCGTCCAACCAGTTGTCCATTGAGAAGACACCCTCGAATCTGATAATCGATGTGTGCATCTTCCTGACTGTACTCGCTGACGACTTGTTCCACTGCATCGGGTGGAATATCCGATTTCAATCGTTTCATCTAGCCGCTCACTTCGATTTCGACCGTAGCTTTTTCATCCAGCGTCAAGCCCACTGCGACAATGCCTTTGTCGATTGAGCGATGCGGCGAAACGCGTCCATCCACTTTGGCGGCGATGAGCTTGCGCGTCTTTGGTATGGCAAAGATCACGTCGCCGGAATGCCTCCCCGATTTTTCCAATTCCACACGCAAGATTTCCTTTCCACCATTTCCTTTATTTCCCTTATTTCCTTTTGTTTTATCGATGCCCCCGCTCCATCTTTCTCGCTCAACTTTCTTCACCTCCACCAGTCCCTGCGCGATGTGGAACGTCGTCGTCAGCAAATCGATTTGCTCAGAGACCGGTTTGAACAACAACACGCGCGTCTCGTGCGGTTGATGGCGCTTGATGGTGACTCGCTCGCGCACAATGCCTACGTAGCGACGATGCCAGTAATTGTAGACGTGATATTTGCACGTTGGATCGAGTCCCAGCTTTTCTAAATCGATTTGCGTGATGGCAGTTTTGTCTTCCCAATTGATCGCGCCGACGACGAGCCATTCGCCCCAATCGGTTTTGACCGGCAAGGCAAACAATTGTGCCAATTCATGCTCAAACAAGTCGATTGGACGCGCAGCGATATTCGTCGTGGGCAGAATTTGCTTGAGATACTTTAGTCGTCCACGTCGAATCGACGGCAGATTGTCGGAGGAAAGTACTGCGCTGCCGGACAGTCCGATGATCGAAACCATCGTTCGCATTTCGTTCAGCTTGAGCGCGCTCTCGTCGTCACGGCGACGAGCGAGGACACAGTCCGGATCGTTGTGCCACAATCGATTGTGCATGAACGCGCGCGCGAGGGTATTCCGCATCGCGTAAGCCGTCGATGGCTCGGTGAGGTCGCCGTGGAAGATGGGTTCCCAGTTGATCGACACATCCGGACCGATACGCATTGCATCGACGACGCCGACGCTGGGACCAAGCGGCGCGCCGCAGCCGAGAATCATTTTGTCGCCGACAGTCTCGCGAATGATTTCTAGTCCACGTCGAACGGCTTGCGCGCGCGTCATCTTCGGATCGTGATGGACGCCGGGCGCGGCCGCGGTGTATAGAAAATCGAGTTTAAAAAAATCATAGCCCCAGTCGTCGCTTAGCGTGCGGAAGAGATTGCGCAGCCAATCTTGCACATCGGCGCGCGACAGATCAAGCGAGAAACATTTAGCGCCCCAATGTCGCCACGAAAAAACAGGTTCGCCTTTTTCATCGCGCAAGAGAAATTCGGGATGGTTGCGCGCGAGTTGCGAGTTTTCATTTGCGGCGAAGGGCGCAAGCCAAATGCCCGGCACCAGTCCCGCGCGGCGAATTTCGTCGGCGAGGGATTTCATTCCGTTTGGAAATTTCTCCGCATCGATGCTGGTCCAGTCGCCATCCGACGTTTGATAGCCATCGTCGATGACGATCGTGTCAAGCGGCAAGCGTTCCGCGCGAATCCGCTCGACGTTGGCGATCACGTCGCTGGCAGTGTTTTGTCCAAAGAAATAATACCACGTACACCAACCGGTCAATGGTGTTGTTGGAATTCGTGCATGCATCGTAGTGCCGAGGCACATGGCGTATTTATCTAGCAGCGTGAGCGGTTCGCCAAAGGCGACAAGCAATTTCTCCGACGAGAATTTTTCGCCAGGGTCAACGCGAACACCGTCGGCATAATTCAACGCATCGAGCCGAACGAATGCGCCGTTATCGAGTTGCAATCGAATTTCGCCGAGCTGATTGGCGGCGGAGACAAAGCCCAAAAGCAGACCGCCGACGGACGACCGCTGACCGCGAATGTCATCCTGAGCGGAGCGCAGCGAAGTCAAAGGATAGGCGGTCATGACCGTAAACCATTCGCTCACGATTGTTTTTGGCGAAGCGGGGACAGGATGCGGCTGGTGTTTGACGTTGTACTCTTCGGTCGCAGGGTCGAGATGGACACCGTTGCTGCAATCGCGGACGTACGTCGCCGACCAGGATTGCCAGCCATTCTGAAACATTCGCCAATTTGGAGGCAGCACACCTAGGTTGATGTTTGCGCCATGCGCTGCATCGAGCGAGAGGACGTGCAATTCGTCAATGTGAATGGGTTCAGCGCTGTGATTACTGATTTCGAGCCAGGCGTAGAATTCTTCGCCGACGATTGCGTGCCATTGCAACTCGACGATGTCATCGCTGAGGGAGAGTGTAACGCGATTGTTGCTGGATTGATGCGCAATAGGATTGCCAGCTAGTTCAAGTCGATGCGTTTGGTTGTGAGTGTCACGATAGGTGATGAAAGCCGTCGGGTTAGTTATATAGTCAAATAGTCGAATAGTCATCGGGTCACCTATAAAGTCGTCGCATGTCTGAATTGACTATAAGACGATCAGACTAGGCGACTATTTCACACGCCAATTGTTCAGATTCCAATAATCGCCGGCAAAAGGGCTGGGCGCGAGACCAAACACGCGGTCTTGCGCAACAAGATATTTGTTCGGCGCAAAGAGGAAAACCACCGGCGAATCGACGACGAGCGTGCGAGCGATTTCACCGCTCGTTGCGGCACGCGCAGCCGAATCACATGCGGGTGCGTGTTGCAAGTCTTTGAACAGTCCGTCGAGCTTTGTGTTTGCGTACGAACCGAAATTGAATCCATCGTTTGGTTTGTTTTGATCGGACTGCCAATACCAACGCTGGTCCGGATCGAGCGGAATCTTACGCGAGAGTAGCAACAGATCGAATCGATGCTCGAACGCGCGCGTGACCCAGCCCGGTCGATCATCAAGCTGCAAACTGACTTGGAGACCGAGCGCGGCGTACATCGTGCGAATGTGAAACGCAAGCGGCTCGAGTACGGGGTCATCGGCTTCGGTCCACAGCTCCAACTGCATCGGCTTGCCATTTTTCTTGAGCACGCCATCGCCCGCATCGCGCCAGCCGGCGTCCGCAAGCAGTCGCTTGGCTTGAGCAACATCGTACGTAAAGCGCGGCAGATTCGCGGGATACGTCCAATTGTTGGGCAAGACACTTGAATCGACGAGTGTCGCTTGCCCGTCGATGTCGTTAAGCAAGGCGTTGCGGTCAAGCGCGTATGCCAATGCTTGACGCACACGCGGATCATTCAACGTCGTCGTGTCGAGGTTGAGCAGGATGGACAGAAATTCGGGCGAGTCGGACGCGACGCGCAGCGTATTTGCGTCGGGGATTTTCTTGAGCGCGGCGTAATCGTCGAGCGTGCCGGGCATCAAATCGATTTGCTTGTTGGAAAACGCGCCGCGCATGGCGGCGGAATCGGGAAAAACGCGAATCGTCCACGAATCGATATGCGGTGCGCCGTCGTAATAATCGACGTTGCGGGCGAAAACGATTTGATCGTTTGTGCGCGAAACAAATTTGAGTGGGCCGGTTCCATTCATTTGCGTCGGCGTAAGCTTGGGGAAATTGGGAGAGGCGGCGACTGCGCGCGGAACGATTTTCATCGTGCCGATACTTGTCAGCGCGCCGCAATAGCCATCGCTAAAGGTGAGCTGCACTGTTTGTGAATCGATGGCGGTCGAACGGGTCAGCGTGCCGAAATCGGTGACCGGTCGGCCGCGAAACTCAGAACTGGAAAACGCTCGAATCGATGCAACCACATCGTCGGCGGTGAGCGCTTCGCCATTGTGCCACTTGATCCCAGGTCGTAATTTAAACGTCATCGTCGTGGCATCATTGGATACTTGAAACGATTCGGCTAACCCAGGTTTCAGCGCGCCGTTCGCCGGATCGATTTTAAAAAGCGACTCGAACACCGCGTCTTGCACAAGCGAGGGCATGACGTTGAATTCGAGATTCAGATTGCCGATAACGCCGATCGTGATCGAGCCGCCTTCGGGCAAAACAATCGTCGGCGCAGGAATCGGCGTATCGCTGGGCGCAAGCGTTGCGGGAACGGTCGGATTACTAATATCGGCGATAGTTGGACGTGGCGGTGTTGCCGTCACGTCGGAAGTCGGAATTTGAACGTTCGCACAACCGCAGAGGAAAACGAGAGCGAGAAAGACCAGCCGACGAAAATATTGCATCGATGTTTACTGCGACCGAGTTGGACGTTGTCCCATGCGCGCGCCGAATCGTCTTTCGTTGCCCGCGCGCAATCGTTCGATGTTGGGAATGTGAACGACGTAGATGAGAACGCAGACAATGAGCGACAGAATAAAATAACTGATCGGCGCATTGCCGGTAAAAACAAATGCGCCCATGACGATGGGAAACAACGTCGCCGCTGTCAGCGAACCCACCGAGGCATATTTCGTGGCAAGCAATGCGCCAATACCAAATGGCACAATGATCAGCGGGACGGGTGGAAACAGCGCCAGGGCTGCACCCGCCGTCGTGGTGACGCCCGCGCCGCCGCGTCCTTGATGCACGACCCGTTGAATGCCCCCCAGCACCGGTGCATCGAATTTCATCGCGGGGTCCGGTTTCGTGAGCAGCGTAATCCACAGCGACCAGTTGTTGCCGATCAAAACGCCGATCACGGTGGTGACGTGCGCGCTGTGAATCGTCGGATAGATGGCTTGCGTGATGAGAACAGGAACAATTCCCTTGAGTGCGTCACCGACAACGGTCAAGGCGAACGCGCGCCAGCCGACGGTGCGCAAAACATTCGTGCCGCCGGTGCGACCGCTGCCGTGCTTGCGCACATCCACATTCCAAAGCTTGCCGACAAAAAAGCCCGTCGGAAATGCGCCGAACGCATAACCGATCAACGCGCCGATTGCCCATGCGATTACTAATGTCATAAGTACCTCCAATCCATTTGGGTTGGTAGCGCGCGACATCTGCACTTGCGTTTGGTGCAAGTGTAAATCGCGCACCACGAACGACAGTATTAACCCGTGCGGAGTGGTTGCGTTGCGCGCGCTTTGACAAATTCGCGCAAGGCAGCGGTGGCTTGCGCAGGCTCGTCGATTGGCAGCGTTAAGCGTTCCATGGGGCAGGGACCATCGTTGCGTTTGTTGAGGACAAGGGGAACGAGGTGATCGTATTCGAACGGAATGTGCGCGACGACGAGGGCATCGCACGCGGCTTGACTCATCATCGGCGAGTACACTGCGCGGATGTGAGCCGCCCGTGCCACCATCGCGACGGCTTTGCCAACGATCTTATCGGCGAGCGCTGCACCATGCAATGTGTCACCAAGCGCGTCTATTGTTTCGATCAATTCGCCGATGCCTTCGCGCGTGCCCGCACAAAGAATCGCACCAGCATTGACGATGACAAAGGCGAGCGAATCGGAATTTAGTTTTTGTTTTGCGATTTCAAGGTCTGTCATGCCGGTGAGTTTACCACCGCGTAAAACGGGTGTCAAATAAAACGTGTTGCGTGATGCGTGTTCCGTAAAAGGATTGCGTAAGGTTGAACACGCAACACGCAACACGAAGCACGGCTTACGTTTTACGTTTTATCTCATTGAGAGTAAAATGCTTGATGAAAGAGGTAACCATGAAACTAGCGGTCGGCTCGGATGAGCAAACGCATTTGACGGATACGATTATCGAAGAGTTGAACAAGCGCGGATATCAGGTTGAATTGTTCGGACCGTTGCGCGGCGTGAAGGAATCGTGGACGCGTGTGGCACAGCAAGTTGCAGAGTGTGTCGCACGCGGCGAGGTCGACGGAGGCATCGTGTGTTGTTGGACCGGCACGGGCGTATCGATTGCGGCGAACAAAGTGCCAGGGATTCGCGCCGCGTTGTGTCACGATGCGGAAACGGCAAAGGGTGCGCGGCTGTGGAACCGCGCGAACGTTTTGTGTTTGAGCTTGCGCGCCACGTCGGAAATTGTCGCCAAAGAGATTCTCGACGCATGGTTCACGACGCCGCTCGGAACCGATCCAGTCGATGTGGAATGCGTCGCGCAGGTTGGAGAGATCGAGAAAAAGTATCAAGCTGCAGGTCGCAAGCCACACGTTACAATATGACGACGACCACCCGTTTGATGTTCGATCAGATGCAGGCGGAGATTCAAGCCATTGAGAACGATGTCGCGCTGCGCGCGGAGATCAATTTCGTGGGCAGAGCCGATGCGCTGGATCGAATCGAGTTTCACTTGCTCGACCGCATGGACGACGATGGCAACGAACTCGTACAGCGCGCCCAGATTTTGCGCGATCAATTCGCCGCTATCGATGAAGAGATTTTTCGCCGAGTACGGGCTGGCATTGCGAACGGTACGCTGCGAGGCGAGTGTCTCCGTCAAGAATTCGATCACCATGTTCGTAAGCCGGTTTCTTCCGAACGCGGCTACGATCAACTCGACGTTTTTGTGAATGGCTTGCTACGTCTCGACACGATACCGCACGAGACACGCACGCGCGAGCCCGAAATGGTCTTTTATCAGCCGACGCCGGCGCGCGTGATCCTTGAGTTGACCGAAATGATGCTCATTACGCGCGATGATATTTTCTACGACTTGGGTTCGGGCTTGGGGCAGGTGTGCATTCTCGTCCATCTCTTGACCGGCGCACGGACTCACGGTATCGAATTTGAGCCAGCTTATTGCGATTATGCGCGTCACTCAGCGCAACGATTGAACCTGTCGAGTGTTCAGTTCATCAACGTCGATGCGCGCGATGCACCTTACGCCGACGGAACGGTCTTTTTCATGTACACGCCGTTCAAAGGCGCGATGCTGGCGAATGTGCTGAAAAAAATTAAAGACGCAACCCGCGGACGCGCAGTCAGTGTTTGCGCCTATGGCGAATGCATCGATCAGGTCGCGAACGAACCCTGGCTTGAGCTTGCCGCGCAGCGCCGCACGGATGTCGATGCGCTGGCGGTGTTCAAGCGCAGTGGTCCTTAATCATGGTCAAAGATTATCCTGGGACGCCGCAGCACCAAGCGTTGCTTCAAGCGATCGTAGCTTATTACGCCAATGATCCGCGCATTCAGGCGATTGTACTATTTGGGTCGCTGGCGCGCGGCAATTGGGATCGTTATTCCGATCTTGACCTCGACGTCTTAATCGGCGATGATGTCGTCGTAAACGTTAGCGAGGAATTGACCCGCTTGTGCAATTCGTTCGCATCGTTGGGTGAACGCGCCGCGCTGATTATTCCCGATGGCGACGACGAGGCCGACATCGTCTTGGAATCGTTGATGGAGTTGTCCATCCGATACCATCCGCTCCGTTCAACCAGTCCGAACATTGTCGATGATATGCTAGTGCTCACCGGACGAATCGACGAGACGGCGATCAAAGCGGCTGGGAATGCCAATCGGCACGCGAGCGAAGATACGTTCGATGCATTATTGGATCGATGCGTGCGGTACGCCGTCGAAACAAAGGTCGCTTTGCAGCGTGGTCGGCTTTGGAGCGCGATTGATTTCTTGCATCGGATGCGCGCGCTCGTGATGGAACTCTACTCGCGCACACATGACGGCGTGCGCCCGCTGCAATTCTTTCAAGCGACCGCCGATGCCGAACTGCAATCTCATCTTGCGGCAACAGTGCCGTCGTACGATTTGTCTTCCATCACCAAATCACTTGAGCGGTTTCTGGATTTTCTGGAACATGATCTTGATCGACTCACCCAGGGTCAGATGCAACTGCGTGAGAACCAGCGTCAACTTTTGAAACAAGTACAATTGAATCCCGGAGTCGGAAATGCAAATGAAAATCGGTGACTCGACGATCGAATTGGTGCAAGGCGACATCACACAGCAAGATGTCGATGCGATTGTCAATGCGGCCAATTCGTCGCTCCTCGGCGGCGGCGGCGTCGATGGGGCAATCCATCGCGCGGCCGGTTCCCAGTTGTTGGACGAGTGTCGCATGCTGGGTGGCTGTCCAACCGGTAGCGCAAAAATCACGCGCGGGTACAAGTTAAGAGCGCGCCACGTCATTCACGCCGTCGGTCCCGTCTATCGCGGCGGACAATCGGGCGAATCGGAATTGCTTGCGAATGCCTATCGCACTTGTCTCCATCTCGCCTCGCAAAACAATTGCGCGACGGTGGCGTTCCCCGCGATCTCCACCGGTATTTACGGTTACCCCGTGCAAGATGCCGCACGCATCGCTTTCGACACGATCATCGCTTATTTGCGTGAGCATCCCGAAATCGAATTGGTGCGCTACGTGCTGTACGATTCGCGTGCACTGGAAACGCACCAACGCGTGTTGGAACAAGTTACTGGAAAAATGTAACCGATCGAATCCCAGAAACGTAAATAGAGCGTCGAACGACGCTCTATTTTTTTGTCCCGAATTTGACACTATATCCAGTCTGGATATGATTCTCGATAGTTCGCAATAGAGACCCTAACCCAATGAAAACGATTGTCACCCTGAGCAAAGCGAAGGGTCTCAATCTTCGCATAAAGAGATGCTTGGCGCTGCTCAGCCTGACATTCGGACAGGGTCTTCATCGCAGAAAGGACAAACATGAAACGACTGTATCTAGTTGGATTAGCTTTGATCGTGATCACCGCCGCGTTGACTGTGCCTGCGGTTTTTGCGGGCGCACCCACCGGCGCAGGATCCTGGGATCCGTTGATGGTGACCGGCACATTCCAAACGCTCGCGCCGAACGCGAGCGCCTGGTACTATTTCGACTATGGCGCAGACAAGTCGCAAGTTGAAGTCGATGTGGATGCCAACGGCGCACCGAATCTTCGCCTCGCAATCTACACGCCAGAGCAAGCAACCGCTTGGCTGCAAGACCCCACGACAAAACCGGTTGGGCTGGGTTCGCAGCCAAGCGCCGCGAGCGCCGCGGCGATTCACGACCTGGTTTGGCTCGGCGCATTCCGAACCTCGGGTCGCTACTTTGCGGTTGTCACGAACAACAATCCATTCCCAGTTTCGTATCGATTGTTGGTCAGCGGTGCGAGTGTAACTCTTGCGCCCACCATAACGCCGACGCCACTCCCCACACCTTTGTTCGCCACACCGGTTCCGACCGGAACGCTCAGCGGCAAATTACTTTTCCGCGACGCGAACGGCGGAGTCGTTTATCTAGTGAACGGCGACGGCTCGAATCTCACGCGCATCACGACCGGCGCTATCGATCCGGTGTGGACGGTGGATGCCAAGCGCATTGCGTTCACGCGTTGGAATTATCCGGCCGGTTTGTTCGTCGCCAATGCCGATGGTACGAACGAGCAAGCGATCTATAGCTCCAATACGGCGCTGCAGCCGGAATGGAGTCGCGATGGAAGCAAAATCGCGTTTACGCAGCAAAAAGGTGGGCAGCTCGACGAGATGAGTTTTTGCTTTGGTCCCTTTGGCTGTTTTAGCTTTCCTGCCAACCCACATTGGAAACTCATTCTGATCGATGTGAACTCCAAAGCGATCACCGAACCGCGCTGCACCAACTATTGTTTCTCGCCGACGTTTGGCACGGACAACAAGACGATTGCGTACGCCGATGCGAACTTTGGCATTCTGACGACGGGCACACCGGATCAGGATGCAGTGAAAATCTATACGCAGAACCCGGCCGTGCAATCGGCGCGTTACAGCCCCGATGGCAAGCAAATCGTTTTTCAAACACGCCAGCACGATCATTGGGAAATCAACGTGATGAACTGGGATGGAAACAATCCCACACCGTTAACCCATCCGAACCCGCTCGCGTTCTACGTGACCAACAATGTTGCGCCGACTTGGTCGCCCGATGGCAAGCAAATTCTGTTCCTCTCGGATCGCGGTGGCAAGTGGGAATTCTACGCCATCAACGTCGATGGAACGGGCTTGAAGCAAGTGCTCAAGAATGTCACCGATTCGATTCCGATTACTTATAATTTCAACAACGAACGCGTAATCGATTGGCGGTAAAAAAAATTTTCCCCACAGACAAAAAGAAACACGGAAATTCTTTTTCCGTGTTTCTTTTTGTCTGTGGGGATAAGGCTCCTGTCGATTGCTACCGGCGCATGATGGGAATGCTTGCGCCGGAGATCAAATCGCCTTGCGCCGCTTGCACGTTCATTACGCTGACCTGCGCTGCGACACGTTGCGCGATCTCTTGGAAAATTTTCGCATACGCTGACTTTGGTTGCGCCACCGTGATCGGCTTGCCGCTATCGCCGCCGATACGAATCGCCGTGTCCAACGGAATTTCGCCGAGGAACGCCGCGCCGTATTTCTCCGCCATCTTTTTTGCGCCGCCGTGCGCGAAAATATCGGTGCGCTCGTTACAGTGCGGGCATAAAAAGTACGACATGTTTTCGACCACGCCCAGCACCGGCACTTCGAGTTTCTGAAACATCATGATGCCTTTAATAACATCGGCAAGCGCGACATCTTGCGGAGTCGCTACCACGACACCACCCGTCAACGGCACCGATTGCGCGAGTGTGATTTGCACATCGCCGGTTCCGGGCGGCAGATCGATTACGAGATAATCGAGTTCGCCCCATTCGACATCGGTAAGAAATTGGCGGACCGCGCTATGCAGCATTGGACCGCGCCAGATGACGGCTTGCTCCGGCGAAACGAGAAAACCCATCGACATCAACTTGACGCCGTACGCTTCGAGCGGAATGATGCGCTGATCGGCGGTTGCGCGCGGCTGTTCGTTGACGCCCATCATGATCGGAATGTTCGGCCCATAAACATCGGCGTCCATCAAGCCAACTTTAGCGCCCATCTGCGCGAGCGCCACGGCGAGATTTACCGACACCGTCGTTTTGCCGACGCCGCCTTTGCCGGATGCAACCGCAATGGTCGATTTGACCGGAATATTGAGCTTGCCGCTGATGCGTTTATCGCTGGGCACGCTCGAATCCCATTTGATGTTGATTTGCTTTGCGCCGAGTGTAGCGACGGCAGCTTTCGCCTCTGATTCAATTTGACCGCGCAAGGGACAAGCGGGCGTGGTCAATACAATCGTAAAATTCACCGCATCATTTTGAATCTTGATGTCCTTGATCATATTCAACGAAACGAGATCGCGGTGGAGTTCGGGTTCTTGAACTTTTCCTAGTGCGCCGAGAACTTGCTGTTCAGTAATCATTTCCAATCCTTGTTGGTTTAATTTCACCGATATTATACTCAATTTTCGTTAGGCGAGTTGTTGGAAAATCGTAAAAAGGAATTTAGGGTCTCTGCTCCAAAATCTCTGCCGCGATCGTTTCGAGCGTTTGCGTCTTGCCGCGTTCTTGCGCTGCCGTGATTGTTTCAGGCGTTAGCGCAACGCCAAGTTTCGCAAGTATTGGCGCAGCATCATGTTTCGCTTCGAGGGTTATGGCGGACTGGGCAAACACAAAGGTCAAGAGTTCAAGCGCGCGCGCGCGTTGACCACGCTGGACGAATAGTTTTGCCCAAAGCACCAACGCATGCAAAGCGATCGGAACAGTTTGGATGTCCAACGCGATTTCGAGCGCGCCGCGCAAATGCTCGGCGGCTGAGGTATAGTCTCCGATCTCGCACGCCACCCCACCCAAGTTTTGCTGCGCAAACATGATCATCTCGCGGTTGCCAATTTCGCGACTGATGCTGAGCGATTCTTGCAACCGCGCTTGCGCCTCGGCGTACTTTTTTTGCAGGCCAAGAACCCGTCCGAGATTGTTCAACGCCCGCGCCGCGCCGTCGCGGTCGCCGATTTCCTGGCAGAGCGCCAAGGCCTCTTGACGACATTCGTACGCGGCAACGTAATTGCCCTGGTTCGACAGCACGATGCCGAAATTGTCGAGCGAGGTTGCCAAGCCGCGCCGGTCGCCGATCTCGCGCTTGAGCGCAATGCTTTGCCTAAAATACGTTTGGGCTTGATCCAGGTCTCCTTGCGCGTTGGCCGTAATCGCAAGATTGTTGAGCGTAACGGAAATCTTCCACGCATCATTTTCAATTCTATCCAACGCGAGTTTTTCCAGATGCCACTTGCGCGCTGCCGCATAATCGCCCAGCGAGAATGAAATATTCCCCAAACAACTGAGCGCCAAGCCGATCTCTTTCGGCGCGGCCAATGCGCGCGCAATCGCCAGACTCGCCCCGGCGGATTCCTTGGCCCCCTCAAAATCATCCTCCCGGTAGCGAAAGATCGCTTGCCGCGCTAGCACGCGCGCGCGCACCAAATTCGTTTCTGCGTTCTGAGAGGTTGCCTGCGCGAGCGCGTGGTCCGCCAGGTCGAACATTTCGCGACCTTCCTGAAACCGACTGCGGATGTCGTAGAAAAGGTAAAGACATTCCAACGCGCGATCCAGCGCCTGCCATTTCTGATTTGCGCTGGCCCATTGCCACATGCCACGAATATTTCCAAGATCCGCGTCGATCTCGTCGAGGGCTTGTTTGCTCTGCGCGCCACGCACGTAAGGCGTGCGCTGATGCAGGAACTCGGCATAGTACGCCGTATGCCGCTTGGAAACTTGCTCGGCTTCATCACCGGCTTGTTCCAATTTCTCTTCCGCGAATTGTCGCACCATCTCATGCAAGTCGTACCGCTCATTTGCATCCCGCCGCAACAGCGATTTGCCGATCAATGCGGCGAGATAGTGAACTGTGGGCAGTGAACCGTGAACAGTCAACGACGGATACTGTTCACTGTTCACGGTTGACTGTTTACTGACTAGTGCTTCCGCCGCTTCAAGCGTAAATCCTCCGCGAAAAACGGACAGTGCGCGCAACGCGCGCTGTTCTTCGGCGTCCAGCAAATTCCACGAATGCTCGAATGCGGCGCGCAGACTGCGCTGCCGTTCCGGTACGTCGCGCTGCGTCGTGGCGAGAAAATCCAGACTGCGTTCGATCTCCCGCGCAATCTCGCGGCACGATTGCGTGGCAACCGATGCCGCCGCCAATTCGATGCCGAGCGGCACGCCGTACACCAATTGGCAAATGCGAACGATGCTCGCCATCTCGTCGTCGTTCGGCGCAAGTCGCGGCTGCACGCGACCGGCGCTCTGCAAAAAAAGCCGAACAGAAGCAGACGGCGGATAGCAGATAGCCAACCGTTCACTGTTGACTGTTGACTGCCCACTGTTCACCGGCACCGGCAGTCCATCGACCGGCGCGATCCACTCGCATTGCAAGTTCAACCGCTCGCGCGAGGTGATGATCAATTTCACATCCCGCGCGGCGGCGAGAATATCGGCGACAAGTTTCGCGCCAGCGATCAGTTGCTCGAAATTGTCGAGGACGAGCAGCATTTCTTTATTACGCAAATAATCGATCACCTGGGTCTGCGGTTCCGCTTTGCCTGACAACGGAATCTTGAGCGCGTCGGCAATCGTCGCCGCGATTAAATCGGGTGCGGTGATCGCGGCGAGCGAAACGAAATGAATGCCATTGAGGAACGCGCCCGCTTGTTTCGCGGCGGCATGAATCGCCAGGCGTGTTTTGCCGATGCCCCCTTGACCCAGGAGCGTAAGCAAGCGGCATTCCGGTTTCAGCAACAGCGCGTCGATCTGCACGAGTTCGGTTTCGCGTCCGACGAACGACGTGAATTGCGGCGGCAGATTCGGTTTGGTCGTATCGGTCGCGCGGATGCGTTCGGACAACGCGCGCGTTTCCGCCGATGGTTCGACGCCGATTTTGTCGGCAAGCACGCGGCGGCACGTTTCGTACTGGGCGAGCGCCGCGCCGCGTTGCCCATTCCGCGCGTACAGCAACATCAATTGGCGATGCGCTTCTTCGCGCCAGGGATCGAGCGCGAGCAAGCGCGTGGCATAATCGATGCCGCGCGCGTATTCGTGATGGGTCAAATGCTGATCGACGAGCGCGTGAAAAACTTGGAACGCGTGCTGGCGTAAGCGTTCCCGCTGAGCCAAGAGCCATTCTTCAAACTCTGGCGCGTCACGGACGAAAAATCCTTCGAGCAAATCGCCGCGGTAAAGTTCAACCGCAGACCGCAGACGGCTGACCGCTGTTTCGTCCGTCGGCGGTCGGTGGTCAGCGGTCAACTGTTCAAATTCTTCCGCATCGAGCCAGTACGAACTGGAGCGATCAAACGCAACGGTGTCGCGCTCGATGAGGAGGTGGTCGCCGACGAGACGGCGGAGGTTGGCTAGGGCTTGGCGGAGATTGGTGCGCGCATCGGCATCCGGCATATCACACCAGAGCAGACCGATGAGCGTATCGCGCGTGTGAGGGCGAGCGGTGAGCGCAAGATAGCAAAACAGCGCCTGCACTTTGATCGAGGCAAAGCCCGTCACGGGACGCCCGGCGCGGGTGATTTGGAGCGCGCCAAGCAGCGAGACCTTGAGTATGGGACGATCAGCCATCGAACTATCCTCAGTTCACGATCTCTTCACGATGTCTTGCTATAACGTGGATGTAAGATACCACAATTTTGCGAGAAGGTCTATTTTCTGGAAAGCTGGAAGGTCGCGGAGACCTTCCAGCTTTAGGACACCATGCCACCCAAACCCTTCCCCTATCAATCGTATCTCCTCCGATTTTGGCAAGAAAGCAATGCGCCGACGAATTCAGCGCGCGTGTGGCGCTTTTCGCTCGAAGACCCGCGCACAGGCGAGCGCATGGGCTTTGCCAATTTGGAACACCTGCTCGCGTTCCTGCGCGAACAGATGAATAATTCACCTTCAAAGGAGAAAATTTCATGAACCGACAAATGGTTCTTTTCGCACTGTTTGCCCTAGCTTTCTCGCTGGGCGGCATGATGATGCTGACGACACCCGCATTCGCGGCGGGTTGCACGTGGACGGGCAACGGGTTGGACTCGAATCATTCCAATCCCGCCAACTGGAGCGGGTGCGGCGGCAACTTTCCGCAAAGCGGCGACGCGGCGACAATTCCCGCGGGACTGACGAACTATCCGAACGTCAATGCCGCGTGGACGGTGAGCGGTTTGAACATCGCGAGCGGCGCGCGGGTAGACCTCAACACGAACGCGGTGATGACGGTGCGCGGGACCGCCAACACCGTCAACGGCGCGCTCAACTTTTTGAGCAACAAGGCGACTGTGCGCGTCGAGGCGACCAACGCGGCTGGCTCAGCGCTGACGTTTGCGAACGCGCCGACGATTAGCGGCACGCTCGAACTGACGAGCAGCGGCGGCACGTATACACCAACGCTGACCGTGAACAGCGGCAACTTGAACATTGCGGCAACGGGCGCGCTCTACGCGCTCAAAGGCGCGGGCGGTACCGCCATCGTCAACGCGCCCATCACCAACGCGGGGACGATTAGCGTGACCGCGCCGCTGCAAATCAACAAGAAGGGCGCGATTCACACAAACAGCGGCACGTTCCAGGTTGCCGCGAATGTCACGGGCGATGGCGACGAGTTCACGAACGGCGGCAACCTGAACTTTGTCCAGCCCGATGGCGTCTTTGCGCTTATCTTCAGCACGTGCGCGCTCGTGCGGAATAACGCGGGCGGAAACGTCAGAGTGAACGCAGGCACGGGTGTTACAACGACGATTGCGGCGGAGCTGAACAATGCTGGTACGGTCTACGTCACCAGCACGCTGACGCTGGACAAGAACGGCGGCATGCACACGAACACAGGAACGTTCATCGTCAACGCGGACGTTACCGGCAACGCCGCCGAGTTCGTCAACAGCGGCAACCTGGTCTTTGGGAGTACGGGCGGACTGGCGATGCCGACGCGCCGTTCAGTTGGTGGCATCGGTGCGCTTGCCTTCAGCACGTGCGCGCTCGTGCGGAATAACGCGGGCGGCAACGTCAGCGTGAACGCGGGCGCAGGCGTCACGACGACGATTGGCGCGCAACTTGTCAACGCCGGCACGGTGGCGATTAGCAGTACGCTGATGCTCGACAAACCTGCGACCACGCACACGAACAGCGGCACGTTCCTTGTGTACGCGGACGTGACGGGCAACGGGAGCGTGTTTGACAACAGCGGCACCTTGAACCTAGAAGGAACTATTCGTTATAAATTTACGATCACTGCGGCGGAGAATAGGTCAGGCGCAATCATTAACGTGAACACGGGTGCGGGCGTCACGACGACGATTAGCGCGCAACTCAACAACGCTGGCACCGTGAACGTTAAAAGCCCGCTCGTGCTGGACAAACCCGCGACGACGCACACGAACACGGGCGCGCTCTACGTCGCGGCAAATGTGACGGTCAAAGCCGGCGAGTTGGTCAACAACGGCATCATCGAGTTTGCGCTCGCGGACCAAGCCAAAACGCCGACGACCGGCAACCGAGCCACGGGGGGTACAGTTCTTCTCATCGAAGCCGGTGCCCCCGTCCGCAACAACGCGGGCGGGACGATTCGGACGAACGCACTTGGCGTCACGACGACCATTGCGGCAGACATCCACAACGGCGGCGTCATCAATGCCGATAGCGCGCTCGTGCTGAACAAACCGACTGCCGCGTACACGAACACCGGCAGCATCAATCTCAACAGCGGCGACGTAACAATTGACGGCGGCGCGTTGGTCTCGCAATGGCCCGCGTTCAAACATACCGGCGCAGTCAACATCGCCGCGGGACGCACCTTCCTGATGAACGGCGGCACGTTCAAACACGACACGGGCGGCACGCTCACGGGCGCTGGCACGCTGGACTTGCGAAATGCCAATTTCGATATGAGCGCCGACCTAACGAACAATGTCGCGCTATTGAAACTCAACAACGTTAACGTCAACAGCAAAGGTACACTGACGAACGCCGCGAACAAAACATTGGATTTGACCAACTGTCATCTTGAAGTTGATTTGGATCTTGTCGGCAGGATTGTCGTGGGCGCAAGCAACATCATGACCGGCACACTTACGACGCATCCCAATTCGACGATTCGTTTGAATAGCGACGGCGTAAACGATACGACCCTCGATTTGAACAGCCCGGCAGGCTTGGCTAACAATGGCGTGATCGAGTTTGCGAATCCCAACGTCAATATTCCGATCAAACGGGCCAAGCTCAATGATGCCAAGTCCCTCGTCAACACATCGACAGGAGTGATCAACGTTGCGGCGGGGCAATATGTCACCAGCACAATTTCTGCGCCCGTCATCAACAACGCGGGCACGGTCAGCATCAGTAACACGCTAGAGATTGTGAATACTGTGGGTGTCACGAACAGTGTCGGCGGCAAAATTGATCTCAAGACGGCGGATGCGTTTCTGGATCTGAGCAGTGCTTTGGACAACTCGGGCGCAATCAATCTCGTTGTGCTGGGTGCAGGCGCAAAACCTTCCGCTCCGCAAGCAACGCGCGCGACGAGGCCAGGCGTGCGAAGTGCGCCTCAGTCCGGCGGAATTGGTACCATTCGAAATCAAGCGACCGGGATAATTAGCGTGAGCGCGCCGGGCTATACCGCGACGATTGACGCCCATCTCGAACAAAAGGGAACGCTGAACGTCTCCAGCCCACTCTCGTTTCCCAACGCGAACGCTGTGGTCACAAACACGGGTACAGCCAATATCTACAACACAAGCGATTTCTTGACAGTTGCAGGACAATGGCAGGAAAATGGATTACTTCGTTTCACGAGCGCAGGCGGAGCAGGCGCGCGTCCGATTTCCGCACGCCCCAATCAAACCGTTATGGAGTGGATGACGCTTTCCGCTACGGTTCGCCCGGGTGGAAAGATTGAAACGACCATCCCACTTGTCATCAAAACGAATCGCCTGGATAACCAGGGAACGATGACGATCAGCAACACGGTTTCGTTGCAAACGGTCGGCGCGGGCAATCGACCCAGCAATGTCAAGCACGTTGCGTCGCCGCACACGAACAGCGGCACCATTTACCTCACGAGCGGCAATCTCGCTATCACAGGCGATTTCACGCAAGCATCGAATGGCGCGTTGCGCGCCAACATCGGCGGAACGAATCCTGGGTCGCAGTATTTCCAACTGACGACGACCGGCGCGACAACGCTTGGCGGCGCGCTCAATCTCACCTGGGTCAACGGCTTTGCGCCAAGCGCAGGCAACTCGTTCACACTTGTCAATGCAGGCACACGCACAGGCACGTTCAGCACGGTCACTGGCTTGACCGTCGGCGGCAAGACCATGCAAACCCAGTACGGTGCGACGTTTGTGCGAGTGCTGTCACCGTATCAATTATTCTTGCCTTTGATCGTGCGATAGAAAAATAAAGCCGGGGAGTCTGCGCGACTCTCCGGCTTGCTCGTCGTTGTGTATTACGTTTTACGCATTAGCGACTCACATCATCGACGCGCGAAATTCATCCCAGGTCTCTTTGCTATAGCCGCCGAGTTTTTGCTTGACCAACGGCGTCTCCGCAATCGCTTGGACTTGTTCTTCGTACGTGAGTCGCTCGTCGACGTACAGCACGCCGATGGGGATGCGGTCGCCCCATTCGTGCGCTTTGGTCATCGCGAGATTGTAATCGCGTGGATTGTAACTCTTATCGTCGTCGAGTTTGTAAACGCGCGGGCGATACCATTCCACCGTGTTGACGTGATTGTAGATCACGCACGATTGCAAAACATCGACGAGCGCAAAGCCCTTGTGTTGAATCGCTTTGGCAAACGTCGCCGCCATGTGCTTGGGATCGCCGGAAAACGTGCGCGCGACAAACGTTGCGCCACCCGCAATCGCCATCACGACCGGATTGAATTCGATTTCGATTGCGCCATCCGGTGTCGTCGAGGCAACCCAACCCTTGGTGCTCGTCGGCGAATACTGACCTTTCGTCAACGCGTACACTTTGTTATCTTCGACGATCATCGTCATGTCGGAATTGCGCCGGAGCGCGTGAATAAAATGCCCTGCGCCGATTCCGTACCCATCGCCGTCGCCGACCGTCGCGATCACGGTGAGATCATGATTCGCGAGCTTCATGCCTTGCGCGACCGGCAGCGAACGACCGTGCAAACCAAGATAACCATTCGCTTTGAGATAGTCGGGCAATTTCGAGCCGCAGCCGATGCCGCTGACGAACATGGCTTGATGCGGTTGAATTTTTAATTGCGCCAACGCTTGCTTGACAGCGTTCAGGATACCATAATCTCCGCATCCTGGACACCACGTGACTTCGCGTTCACCGTCATACGATTTGGGACTGAGAACAAACTCAGGCATGGTTTTGATATTGAGGTCTAGCATGAATTCAATCTCCTACTCGCTGGAACTCTGGGGAACTTTGAGGAATGGATGCTGTAACTTGCGCGTTATCTTTCGCGCGCGGAGCGTTTCGCGCTGTTTCGTGTCGTTTCGTGACTGTCTCCGCAATTTCTGCGCCGGTAAATGGGCGACCATCGTATCTCAAAATCTTGTCGTCGACCAATCGACCGGTGTACGTGCGCACGACCTGTGCGAGTTGGGCGGTGTAGTTCGCTTCGACGTCGATAAGGTTTTTCGCTTGCGCGAGTTCTTTGCTCAGGCGCGCTTCGTCGAGCGGGTAAATGTCGATAAAGTGCAGCGCGTTCGCGGTGATGCCTTGCGCATTCAAAAGATCGACCGCTTCACAAATCGCATAGCGCGTTGCACCCCAACCCATCAACGTCACCGATGCGTTCTGCGGTCCGTACCATTCGGGCATCCGCATCTCTTGCTTCATCGTTTCGATTTTGCGCATTCGCTTTTCATGCTGCGCGATGCGATTTGCCGCGTCTTCATCTTCGATGCGACCGTACTCGGTATGCTCGTCGCTCGTCGAGGTGTAAACGGCGTTCGGATGGCCTGGGATCGCACGCGGCGAAATTCCATCGTCGGCAACCGCATAGCGTTTGTATGCGCCAGGTTTCAGTTGATCGAGTTCGGCATCGGTTAACGTCTTGCCGCGATCGATTTCAAATTGCTCGAACGACATTTCTTCGACGCCGACTGAGCGCGAGGCGAAAGCTTGGAAGCCTTCGGTAAGAATCAATACGGGGCATTGATATTTTTCGGCGAGGTTGAACGCGCGCGCGGTGTCCGCGTAGCACGATTCGACGCCGCCCGGTGCAATGACGATGCGCGGAAATTCATCTTGCGAAGCGTGCATGATAAATAGTAAATCGCCTTGACCGGTGCGCGTCGGCATACCGGTCGATGGACCTGGGCGTTGCGAATCGACGACGACGAGCGGCGTTTCCGTCATGCCCGCCATACCCAACGCTTCGACCATCAACGAGAACCCTCCACCGGAAGTTGCCGTCATCGCGCGGACGCCGGTTTGCGCCGCACCAATCGCAAACAAAATCGCGGCGAGTTCGTCTTCGGTTTGCTTGGTGACCAGGTTGAATCGTTTCGCTTGCGCCGTCATGAATTCGATGATCGTCGTGCCGGGCGTCATGGGATACGCGCTGATAAATTTGCAGCCCGCCGCAATTGCGCCAAGCCCAATCGCTTGGTTGCCGTTAATGATCATTCGATTCACGCAGTTCGCGGGCGGAACGAGTTTCCATTCGAATTGATTGGCGTATTGGAGCGCTTCGTCGTACGCCCACTTGGCAATCGTCAGGTTCGCTTCTGCAATCGCCGTGCCTTTTTTCTTGCCGAAATTTTCGGTGATGACCTGGGCGATATGTTCGAATGGAAATCCAGTGATCGCCGACAGTGCGCCGAGTTCGGCGGTGTTCAACATTTGCTTGGCGTGTTTCGGATCCATGCCCGCGGGTCGCCCGATCTCCAACGCTTTCGCCTCGAATGGAAATGCGAGTGAGCGAATCTGTCGTTCGGCAAGTGTAGCCGCATCGACTTTAACATTCGTGTCGTGAATGATCGCACCGCATGGAACGATTTCGTGCAAATGAGCATTGGCAGCGGCTTGATTGAATGCCAGCACGATATGAACTTTGTTATCGGGCGCATAAACCGGCTGATCGCTGACGCGCAGTTGGTAGGCATTATAACCGCCGCGAATGCGGCTCATAAAGTCCTGATTGGCGAAAGCATGAAAACCGGCCCGGACCAACGCGCGCGCAAATCCCGCACCGCTCGTGTCCATGCCTTGACCGGCTTCGCCGCCGATCTTGATAGTCAAACTTGTACTAACCATAGGTCACTTCCATACTAGAGGGATTTTGAACGACAAAGAATTTCATGGTGTCATCCAAAAAACGATTTTAATGCAATTCCAATTAACGTAGCATAAGGATTAATGACGTGACGTTAGAATGGTGTTAAAAATTAATGCCGACTCGTTTGATGAATCGGCAATCGAAGATAACTTGAGACGACTTATTTTGCTTTAACGATAATCTGGTCGAGCATTCTCACCGCGGGTTCTAATTGCTTTGGCATCGCCGTGTCCGATGTTTTGACGGTGTGTCCTTGATAGCCGACGACGTACGACAATTCATCCGGCACAAGCATCTTCGGCATCGAGTTCTCTGGGATGCTGGCAAAGTTTGCGTCACGTAACAAAGATTGCAATTGGGTCAGTTCATCGGCAGTCAAGTTGAATTGGGAATTTGTCGTGCGTTGCGCCAACGTTGCATGACCATTTGCATCGATTTTCAATCGGTCGTCGAAACCGGCGATGCCACCGGTGCGGCGATACTCGATCAACGTTGCCGATGGTACCAACGGTGTCATGGTTGGTCTAAATCCAATTGGCGTTGGCGTTCCCGCGCGCGATGCATCGACGCGAGTCGCAAGATAGGAAATAATCGTGCCCTGTTGCGCTACCTGGGTCGATAATGCGGCAACAGTTGCATCAACCGGCGATGGCGTTGGCGCGGTGGATGTACACGCCGAAACGAAACTCAAGCAGAGCGCGAACAAAATTCCAAAGCGGATTAATTGTTTCCCCATGTTCTACTCTTTACATCTTCGTCGAGCATCTTGGCGATGTCTTGCCCTAATCGTACCGAGTAATTGGTCCCACGATCTTCCGGATAAATCTGCGTCGTGTTGGCGAGATATAAATTGCGCAGCGGCGTGTGGTACGGCGGAATCATTTTGGAATAATTGAGCGGCACAATCGGTTGCGCGGCGGCTTCTCTAAAGTGCCACATCTCTTCGACCCAATCGGGCGAGAAATTGGGATTGATCTTTTTCAGATGCGGCACATACGCCTTGAACAATTCATCGCGCGACATTTGAAAATAGGGACTCGATTGGTCGAGATAATTCGAGACGTACATGATGCGCTTGTTGTTGTAAACCTCAGGTGAAATGAAATTTGTGTGCTCGATGGTCGCAACGAAGGGAATGGATCGGTCCGGAATGTTGAGCCAGTAGATCGGCGACATCGATTGTTTCATTTTGAGAATCACAAGCACGGCTGCCATGTACTTGGCAGCGGTCATGCGCGCAACATAGTCGGCGGGCAGGTCGGAGACGATTTTGAGCGTGGCGAATGATGGCGCAGTGCAAATGATCCGATCAAATCGCACAGTTCCGTCAGTTCCTCCCAGTTCCCTCTGAGCCATCTGCGCTGCTTCATTATCTGCCAATTGCAAACCAACTGCCGAACCATTTTCAACGACCACGCGCTTGACCGGCGTACTCAGACAAATCTTGCCGCCTTGTTTGCGAATCGCGCTTTCCAATGCGTCGATCAAAACCTGGAACGAGCCGTGCGGATAACCGAGTTCTTCTTTACTCACGCCGCGGCGGGAGCCGATGCGCAAAACAATCTTGTACCAAATAAAAAGCATCGAAATATTTTCAGCTTCGGTGCCGAACTTGCCGCGAAACATTGGCAGCCACACCTTGTCCCAGGCGGCGTTGCCGCCGTACTTGCGCCACCAATTCGCCGCCGTGATTTTTTCGTACTTGGACAAATTCTTCGGATTCGATTGCAAGTACGTTAGATACGCGACCACCATACCCAGGCGCACTCGATCGATGAACGGAATGGTGTCGAGTCGCAGCAAATCGATCGGCGAGACCATGTTGTAAATCTTGCCTCGCTCGAACCAACCGGTCTTGGATGGAATCCATTGCACGCGGTCGCCCAAGCCCAGTTCTTCCATCTGCGCGACGATGTGTGTGTCGCTGGTGAACCAGTGATGATAGCCGCGTTCGAGGCGCGTGCCTTCAATCGGAAATGTGCCGGCTAGCCCGCCCAGTTCCGGCGCACTTTCAAAGAGCCATGTCTGATAACCAAGTTTGCCCAGTTCGTACGCGGCGGTCATGCCCGCAAACCCGCCGCCGATTATTCCAATGCGTTGTGTCATGTTTTTCCTGAAAGAGTTTTTGCCACAGAATCACACAGAAGAACACAGAATAAGAACAAGACTGTTTTCTGTGTTCTTCTGTGAAATTCTGTGGCGGTTTTTTAGATGTGTATCACCATTCCCATCGAATCGAGCGCTGCTTCGGCAATCGCTTCCGTCAGCGTGGGGTGCGCGTGAACGGCGTGCGCGAGTTCCATCGGCGTGAGTTCCATCGATTTGGCGAGCGATAATTCGCCGGTGAGATCTGTCACTTCGGGACCGACCAAGTGCGCGCCGAGAATCTCGCCGTACTTTTTATCGACCACGAGCTTGACGAATCCCTCGTACTCGTTGATGCCTAACGCCTTGCCGTTCGCGCGGAACGGGAACTTGCCGACTTTGTAATCGATGCCTTGCTCTTTCACCTGCGCTTCGGTCAAGCCGAGCGATGCCACTTGCGGCGAGCTGTAGGTGCAGCGCGGCACGTTGTTCAAATTCAGCGCGTGCGTTTCCTTGCCCGCAATTGTTTCCGCCGCGATGATGCCTTGATGCGACGCGACATGCGCGAGCGGCAGCTTCATCGTCACGTCGCCGATGGCGTAGACGCTAGGGACGTTCGTTTGCATCTGATCGTTCACATCAATTGCGCCGCGTGTGGTCTTGATGCCCAACGCTTCTAGTCCGAGATTTTCGCTGTTCGGTTTCACCGAAATGGCGACGAGAACTTTTTGCGCTTCTATCTCTTCGGTCTTGCCTTCACTCGATACTTTCAGACGAACTTTGTCGCCAACTTTTTCTGCGCTTTCGACTTTGGTGTTGAGTCGAAAATTAACGCCAAGCTTCTTCATCGCTTTTTCAACTTCGACACTCACCTCAGGGTCTTCGCGTGGCAGCAAATGCGGCAGCATTTCGACGACAGTCACCTCTGCGCCGTACGCTTTATAAACGTACGCAAATTCCATTCCGATGGGGCCCGCGCCGACGATGATAATCGGCGATGGAAGCTCGCGCAATGCCAATGCTTCACGGGATGTGATAACGTCCTTGCCATCAATCGGCAACCCGGGAATCGAAATTGGGCGCGCGCCGGTCGCGATGATAATATTCTTCGCCGTCAGCACACGACCATCGGGCTTGACCTCGACGCGGTTATGGGCAGTCATTATCGCTTCACCCTTGACCACTTCAATCTTGTTCTTCTTCATCAAAAACTCGACGCCCTTGACCAGTCGATTGGAGACGACGCGACTGCGATCGATCGCTTTGCCAAAATCAGCGGAGAATTTTTCGACTTGAATGCCGTAATCGTTCGCGTGTCGAATTGTCTCGACGACGGTTGCGTTCTTGAGCAGCGCTTTCGTCGGAATGCAGCCGATGTTTAAACAAACGCCGCCGAGCCATTCGCGTTCCACCACAGCAATTTTCATGCCCAGTTGTGCGGCGCGAATTGCAGCCACATAACCTCCAGGTCCACCACCGATGACGATCAGATCAAATTGTGTGTCAGCCATTTAATTCTCCTGTGTGCAATGTGTTACGTTTTTTATTAGATGCTGGTCTAGGCGCTTTTGTTACATACGTGAATTGCTGCGCCAGTTTATCACCGTGCGGAAGAATGGTCAAGTGAAAACGCAATTTTGTTTTTCGGGCTGGGTGAATTCACAGCGAAACGCACACTCAAACATCGAGCGTGCGTTTTTCTATTGCGTGATTGAACTATCGCACTAGCCAACAATTACTAGAATCACATCATTCACATTTGTATTCGTTGGTCCGGTGATGATGAGATCGTTTAGTGGTTTGAAAAAATTATACGAATCGTTGTTCGCCAAAAACGCGCGCGCATCCTTGCCATGCATCGTGGCGCGGAAAATCGTGCGCTCATCGGCGATTGCGCCCGCTGCATCATTCGGACCGTCGGTGCCGTCGGTGCCGCCGCTCAGCACAACCACGCGCGAAGCGGCCATGCCGTCAATTTCAATTGCGGCGGCGAGCGCTAGTTCTTGATTGCGCCCGCCGATACCTTTACCGCGCACCGTTACTGTCGTTTCGCCGCCCGCAATGATACATGCGGGGTGTGCCATCGGTTGATTCGACTGCACGATTTCTCTAGCGATTGCCGCAAACACCTTTGCGACTTCTTTCGCTTCGCCTTGGAGATACGTCGATAACAACAGCGTGTTGAATCCTAGCGACTTGGCGTGTTGGACTGCGGCGTTGCACGCAATCGCATTGTCGGCGATGATGACGTTTTGGACGCGCTCGAAAATGTGATTGCGTTCATCCGGCGTGTCCGCAACATCGCCCTGAACCCCGCGCTCAATGTGATGAATAACGCTTGCAGGGAATTGCGTTTGCACGCCGCGCCGTTCGAGGATGTTTTGCGCATCGCCAAAGGTGGTCGGATCGGGCGCAGTCGGTCCCGATGCAATCATGTCGAGCGGCGAGCCGATCACATCGGATAGAATCAGCGAAATAATCTGTGCGCCGTGCGCGCGGCGTGCCAGTTGTCCGCCTTTGACTTGCGAAAGGTGTTTGCGCACAGTGTTCAATTCGTTGATGGTTGCGCCTGCGCGGAGCAACGCATCCGTCGTCGCTCGAAAATCGTCCAACGAAACGCCGACGGGCGCATCGACAGGCAATTCCAGCAATGCCGAGCCGCCACCGGAAATCAGGCAAATGACTAAATCGTTTTCATTTGCATCGTCGAGGATTTCGAGAATCTGGCGAGTACCGCTGAGACTGTTTTCGTCGAGCAGGGGATGTCCTGCTTGGTGAAGCTGAATCTTGTTCAACGGCGCGACATGTCCATACTTGACGATGACAAGTCCACGCGCGATTCGGTCGCCAAGAATCTCTTCGGTCGCTTGAGCCATCGCCGCGCCAGCTTTGCCAAAGCCGATGACGAACACGCGACCAATTTGTGCTAAGTCATATTCATACTCGCGCACACGCAGACGGTCACCGTCGCGTTGCACCACGCGATGAATGGCAGTGCGTGGATCGGCTGCGTTGAGTGCAGCATGGAAAATTTCTAGAGCGGATTCACGAAGATTCATAGAGTCACCTAGTGTGCGGCGCACCTGATCATCGAATTACGGTTTCATACACGCGTTCAATTTCATGTCCCGCGTGTTCCCAGGAAAAAAGATCAATCGCGCGCGCGCGCAGCGCCTCGCCGATTTCACGCGCGCGCAATGGATTCAGCAACAATTTCTGCATTTGATCGGCAAATGCATGGGCGTCGCCAAGCGGCGCATACATTCCCCAATCGCCCAAATACTCACGCATCACCGGAATATCAAAAGCGACCGTGGGCAATCCGACCGCCATATAATCCAAAACTTTGCCGGCGGCTTCGGTTGCGCTCATCTTGGGTTCAATTGCAATATCGCCGAGCGAAAGCCAAAGTGGAACATCTTCGTATGGAATACGTCCAACAAAATTAACGCGCTCGGCAATGCCAAGTTTTGCGGCATACGTTTGATAGTGATCGATGTTTGGAAAACCGATGATGACCAGTTGAGCATCGGTGCCACGCGCCAGCAGGTTCTTCATCGCATTGAGCATGACGCTCGTGCCGCGATACTCATCAAGCAAGCCGATGTAAATCACGATACAGCGCCCGTGCGGAATACTCAGTCGCGCGCGCAAAGTCTCGACGCTGTTCGCGTGAACGCCATCGGCAACGGGCAGAAATGCATCGGCGTTGACACAATCGGACAAAACCGTGATTTGTTCGCTGTGGATCTGAAAATCGTTCATCAATACTTGAGCAGCATTGTTTGAGCTGGTCAGAATATGATGGGGTAATCGATCAATGAACCCTTCGACCTTGCGGACCGTTTTGAATAACAAGCCATTCGGCGAAATGAAACGATGGTCTGCCATTTCGCTCGACATACTGCCTTGAAAATCAAACACGAGCGGCACACGCAACAATCGACTGACTGTGCTGCCGATCAGTGCGCCTTCGTGCATGTGTCCGTGAATGATGTGAGGTTTAAACGTTAACGCGGTTTGCAAGGTTTTGAACGAAAGCAGAACGTCGATGAGGAGTTTCGAGCGCGAGGGACCGACTTCGTGGCGCGACTTGAACGGGATGGGCAGCGTGCGTTCGATATCGAGATCCGGCAGATTGCGTCCGAGAGGATACGTCACAATCTTGACGCAATGTCCGAATTTTTGCAGGACTCGCGCTTCTTCCAGGATGCGCACATGCGCGCCATAATCCAGGAAGAACGAGGTGGGGGCGATCATTAAAATGCGGTAGGTCATGGATTACTAGAATAACAGAAACCAGGTCTCTCTTTTGTGAGAAACCTGGTTTCTAGGTTAGTTATTTGGGCTTGGGTGTGCGGCTGGCTAGCCCGCCTAGAAACAAGCGCGCCGTAGATGTCTGCACCGATTCAAAACTGATTGAACTTGTTTCGCTCTTTTCAAGATTTCCGCTGAGCCATTCTTCGCGCTTGGTATTAATCGAATCGATCAAGGTCTCAAGTGCGGCGGCATCTTCACGTTCGACCAAGCCACGCAAATCGTTTAGCTTTTCCGTGGCCGTGTCGATCAAGCGAATCAAGTCAGTGCGATGTGCGAGGAATTGTTCGCGCGCGGTCTTGCCGTCGCTCGGAACAAATTCGGTTGCCGCGCGCAAATCTGCACCGGCGACTTTGCCCAATTCGCGCCAGCCCGAACTCAACATCGTGAGCGATGCGAGTGCAGTACCAAGCAACGCCGGCAATTGCTGAACGCTCGCCGTCAAGCCATCGTGCTCGTTCGCGTCGATAAAGTAGGGCTTGGCTCCCAGCATGGTCACAAAGTTTGAAACCACATCGATGACTTGAGATGCAGCGTTGACAGATGGCGCAAGGCAGTAGGTCGCACCTTCAAACAGCGTCGCATCCGCCGCATCGATGCCATGTCCAGTGATCGTGCGATCTGCTTTGAGCACCGGATGTCCGCCGACGAAATGCACGCCGTCGGGTAAATCCTTGGCCCATTCAAGCACCGGCGCTTTAGTCGTGGCCGTATCGGTGACGATAACGCCGGGCAGAAGAATCGGCTTGAGCGCGGCAAGCGTGTCTTTGATCGCATCGAGCGGCAAAGCCAGGATGATGAAACCTGCGCCGTCGCACGCGCCGGGCAAATTCCAATTCGTTTTGTCGACCGCACCGCGCTTGATGGCGCGACCGGATACGCCGGGGTCTTTGTCATGCCCGATGATTTCGAGATCGGCTTTGCTATTTTTGAGCGCCAGTCCAATCGATCCGCCGATCAGACCCAGCCCTACGATGGTTACACGAGATTTCATAAAACACCAGTCGTTAGTCGCCAGTCGCCAGTCGCCAGTCAACAAATGATTGCACTTGTCTGTCGACTGACGACTGTGGACTGACGACTGCGTCTAACGCCATGAACCTGGCAGTTGTCCTTCGGTGCCAAATTTGTCGGTGGCGAGTTGGATGTTGCCGCCGTTCTTGTCCATGATGTAAACGTCGAGTCGTCCGTTGCGGGTGGAGGAGAACGCGATCCAGTTGCCATCCGGCGACCAGGTGGGCGACCAGTTGTTAGCGGTGTTCGTCAACTGACGCTGTCCGGAACCATCGGCGTTCATCACCATGATTTGATAGCTGTTGTCGGCGCGCTTGGAATAGTACGCCAACAGCTTGCCATCCGGACTCCACGTTGGCGAACCGTTTTCGCGTTTGTCGCTGGTGAGTTGCATCGGACCAGAGCCGTCGCTGTTCAAGCGCCAGACTTCGTGCTGACCGGTCAGGTTCGATACGAACGCGATCCACGATTTGCCCCACGTCAATCCCCGGAATGTTTCGCCGCTGCGTGGCGCAAAGAATCGACTTTCGGTTCCGCCGTTGGCATTGATCGTGAAAATGGCTTGGGCGGCGTAATTGTTGTCGATACCGATATACGCGATGGTTTGGCCGTTGGGCGACCAAGTTGGGCTGGAGATGCCGCCTGCGGCTGTTTGCGATCCATGACCGACCAAGTCGCGTGGCTCACCCGCCGTATTCGTCACGCGCAAGACATCGGTCAATCCGTTAGGTCCATAAACAAAGGCAACGCGCGAGCCATCGGGCGACCAAGCAAACGGCGCGGCATTCGTCGAAATTCTCAAATCGACGGGATTGGGACCGAGCAAATATGCGCCTGAATAGTCCCGCGGATTGACGAACAAATTATTCAACGACCAGGATTTCTGATCATTGCTGTAAGAGATAAATCCCATCGTGCCGCGTGCCGCTGGGAAGGTCTGCGTCGCCGTAGCCGCCGCCGCCGCTCTGGTCGGCGTCGCCGCACCCGGAGTCGCTGTGGGTGGAACGGCTACCGCGACCACAGGCAATTGACCGATTGTACCCGTCACGGTGACGAACGTTGCCGAAACCCAGCCGGGTTTCGATGCGTCTGGATAAGCGACCTGAAGCCAAGTGCCATCGGCATTCTTTCCGACAGCAACGGCACTTGTGTTGGCGGGCATTTGCCCCGCTACGCTAAAGTTTGTGCCGGGACCTTGTCGAACGTTTACGAGTTGTTTGCTTGTTACTTTCGGTGGTACAGCCGTCGCAGTCGGTGTTGGTGGAACGGGTGTAGCTGTTGGCGCTACGGTCGGCTGCGGTGGAGTGGTCGGAATGACAGGCACTGTAGGTGGCATCGTCGTAGGCGAAGCCGCCGTTGTTGGTTTGACCGTTGGGGTGGGGGTTGAGCCAAGCGTTGTTCCGCAGGCAGTTAGGACAATGCCAAGCAGAAACAAAGCGGCTAGAGAAAAGGCGAGTCGTAGGTTCATCATAACCTCCTGGTTAGAGTCGCACGCCATTGTGCTGGGATGAGTGAATCAACGTCCGATTAAGAGTCCCAAGACTGTTTCGATGGGACGATAGAGCAGGGGTTCCATAATGCTATTGCCTACGATGAGCAACAGCATCAGGATAAAAAAACCGTATTGCTGCGTGAGCTGAAAGCGTTCGGCAAGTTCAGCCGGCAAGAGACCATTGAGGATAGAAAATCCATCGAGTGGAAAAACAGGAATCAAATTGAAAAAGGCTAACACGAGATTAAAATACATGACATAGAGGAGAAGTTGGTAGAGAATTTCTCCGGGTTGGAGAGGCAATACATCATTATCGATCAAGATGGGAACAAGTCGAACCGGGATTGCCAAGAGAGTCGCAAAGATCAAATTCGACAACGGGCCCGCCGCGGCGACAATCGCGGGACCAGTGCGCGGACTGGCGCGCAGAGCGTACGGATTGTATTGCACCGGTTTGCCCCAGCCGAATCCGCCGATGAGAAACATCAGCGAGCCAACGACGTCGAGATGCGCGGCGGGCTGAAGCGTCAGGCGACCCTGACGCCGTGGCAACGAATCGCCGAGCCAAGTCGCGGCGAGCGCATGTGAGAATTCATGCACACTGACGCCGAACACCCAGGCGATCAACAAACCAACGACCGCCGTGAAATTGATAGAGCCACCCGTGAGCAATTGAAAAATCAAATTGGGTCTCCTGTGATTAGCGAACGCGCGTCATTATACCACAAAAGAATCAAATGTCGAAGATGTGAACAGAGTTATGGATTGCCAAGGAAAAAATAAACTCGGCTCAAAACAAAGAGCCGAGTTATTTGCGGATGGGGCGAGAGGGAGTCAAACCTCAATTAGACTATGTGACTGATACCTCTGGCTATATTCGCTAAGTATTTTCGCCAGGGGTGAACGTATTCTTGATGGTGAACAGCAGTTCTGGAGCAAATTACGAATAGCTATTGCCCAAAGTCACAGAATCATGTATACTCTGCTATAGAGTTTTCTGGTATTCACTCCCGCGCATATTTTCATTCATCTCTACGCCGTATGGTTCACTGGGTAGTGAAACGTGCGGCGTTTGTATTTGAAATGAACAAGGAGGATGAGGGGGAAGCGAGCAATTCTGTCAATGCGGATAGGTTGCCATTAAACAACGTTCTGTGGTAAGCACACTTTTCGAGAAATAGATTGTGAATCCTGATTATCAATATACCCCTTACATCTGGCCGATGCTAGGTTCGGCTATCTTCCCCGGCGCGCTGGCTCTCTATGCGTGGAAACATCGGACCGTGCCGGGTGCGACTTTTTTTGCTGTCTACCAAACGTTCATAGCAGTGTGGGCACTGTTCACGGCTATTGACATGGCGGCGACCACCGAGTCGGGCAAGATTCTATGGCACGTATTAGAAGCTGTGGCGGCAATCCCTGCTCTGACTGCCTTGATCTGCTTCGCCCTCGAATACGCCAAGCCCGGCAAGTGGTTGACCCGCCGTAATCTGTTTCTGCTGTACCTCATTCCGTTTCTCATCATTATCATCATGTTGTCGAATGATCTACATCACCTCTTCTGGACCCGCCTCTGGTTGGATACGTTTGTGCGCGTCCAAAGAGGTCCTCTGAATTTTATTTTTGCGGGTTTTGTTTTTCTTCTTCCATTGATAGCCAGTCTTTCGTTTCTGAAACTCTCCATTCGATTCAGAGGAGTCTATCGTTCGCAAGCGCTCTTGTTATTTTTTGCTACCATACTACCATTGCTCACTTTTTTCCTCGAACTGGCAGGCATTAATCCAATTGCACCGCTTGACCCGGTGGTACTCGTCTTTAACATCAACGGGTTGCTTTGTGCAATTGCCATTTTTCGCTTTGGCATGCTGGGTGTCGTCCCGGTGGGGCGGGATATGGCTATGAAACGCATGGTGGACGGTTTGCTCATCCTGGATGCCAAGAACCGAATCGCCGACGTGAACCCTGCCGTCTGCGTGACGCTCGCGTTGCCCTCCCGCAACGTCATTGGACACCCAGCTCTGCAGGTCTTCGCCCCATATCCTGAATTGGCAAGCCTCATCAAAGAAGAAGAGATCGCGGAAACCGAAATCAACGTGAATAGGGAAGGTCAATCGAGATATTATCATGTCCACACCTTACCCTTGGTCGATCCTCGCGGATTCAAGCTGGGACAGCTCATTTCGCTCCAGGATGTGACCCAGCAGAGACGTACGCGTGAAAAGCTTCTCCAGCAACAACGGATATTGGCAATCGTGCAAGAGCGCGAACGATTGGCGCGCGAACTACACGACTGCCTGGGTCAAGCACTCGCCTCAGCCCACTTGCAAGCAGAGACTGCCCAAACCCTCCTAGCCAAGGGAGAGACCCAGCAGGTTGCCACTCAATTGAGTCGTTTGTCCGAGGCGACACAAGCGGCAAACGCCGATATCCGCGAATATTTGTTGGGAATCAAGATAGCTCTCCCAACAGAAGGATATCTTATTGCGAGTCTGCGAAACTATTTGCGCAAGTTTGAGGAAAACTATGCGTGCCCGATTGAATTGGTGGTGCCGCCCGAATTAGAGAGGCTACCAATCGATTCTATCGTGGCTCTGCAATTACTGCGCATCATTCAAGAAGCGTTGACGAATGTTCGGAAACACGCAACGGCGCACAGCGCGCGTATCACCCTAGTCCGCTCCGAGGATCGGCTCGAGGTCACACTCGCTGATGATGGCCGCGGCTTTGACCCGACACAGCTCGCGTTCAACCCAGGATTTGGACTGCGCGCGATGCGCGAGCGCGCCGAGGGGGTCGGTGGCGCGTTCAAGTTGCATTCCGCGCCCGGGCAGGGTACCCGGCTTACCGTGTGTGTGCCTCTCGAGGAACAGCAAAGGCAAGCAGAGCCACAGCGTTCTGAAGGAGATTGATATGAAGGTTCTGCTCGTCGACGATCAGGCGCTCTTTCTCGAATCACTGCAAGGGCTTTTGCAGGCACATGGCTATCAAGTCGCCGGTGTGGCGATGGATGGACTGGACGCACTGACTCAAGCCCGCCGGTTACGCCCCGATCTCATTTTGATGGACATTGAAATGCCGCGCTGGGATGGGCTGATGGCAACGCGCCTGATCAAAGCGGAAATGCCGGAGGTCAAGATCGTCATGCTCACGGTGGCGGCAGACGATGGGCATTTGTTCGAAGCGATCAAGAGCGGCGCGAGTGGCTATTTGCTCAAGAGTCTCAACGCGAAAGAGTTTCTAGCATTCTTTGCTAAAATGGATCAAGACTCACCCCCGCTCGCCCCGGGGATGGCGGCTCGATTGCTGAACGAGTTCGCACGCCAGTCGCGCCCTGCCCCGGCTTCGAGGCAGGAGAACGAGTCTAACCTGACGGCACGGGAGAACGAAATCCTGACGCTCGTTGCGCAAGGTCTGACCTATCCCCAGGTGGGCGCGCTGTTGAACCTCAGCGAGCGTACGGTGCGCTACCACATGGGTGAGATTCTGGCGCGGTTGCATTTACAAAATCGTAGCCAGGTCATTGCGTATGCGGCACGTCACGGATTGATTGGATCATAACGTAACTGCTTGGGTTGTCATGCTGAGGAGCGATTTTCCCGCAGGGGGGCTTTGCACTGCGACGAAGCATCTCGTTTTCCGAGAATGAGATTCTTCGCTCCGCAAAGAACGCTTTGCTCAGAATGACATTGGGCTGTAACAACAGTCCGGCTGGAGAGACCATCAATGGTCTCACCAGCCGGACTGTCGCTTTTTCCACAACAGGACTGTCGTTTCCGACAGTGTCACCGTGCGAAACTTGTCTTATATTGAAGAGCGGACAAGGAGAATAAATGCATCCTTTACGCCGCGTCGTTCTGTACGGAAACTCGATTGCACTGGCGGGAATCGCCGTGAACTGCGCGAACCAGCCCGACTTGGAAATTATATCGATTGACGTTCAAGACATCGGGGTAAGACAGCGCTTGCAGGAATTGGCGGCAGATGTGATTATTTTCGATCTGGCGGCGCAACCAAGTGACTTGATCACTTTGTTCAAATCTCGTTCCCATCTCGTGCTTGTTGGCGTGGGTCAGGCGAGCGGAGACGTGTTGGTGTTGTCTGGTCAATATTCCACCGCGTTTTCGGCGAAGGATTTAATGAACCTCGTCAACAAGCAAGAACAAATCCTGAGTTAGTTAAGCAAGGAGGTGCCTATCGAAAATACTACTAACGATGTGCGCTCGGTTCGTTCGAGAATGTGATTGACGATTCACGTCCGCTAGGAACGCGCTGAAAAATTTTAGTGCTGAAGAAAAACAACGTGCTAGTCAAACCAAATCTGGGCGCACGATCTCTCTGGTAGAGGGAACAGCACACTCCTAGAGGACATTGTCTCAAAGGAGAAGACAAAATGAAAAAGCTAGGTTTATTTTTGCTGATTGCAATTGCCGCGCTCGCTCTCGTTGGCTGCGATCCGACCGTCCACGGCGGCGGGCAGCTAGCCCTGCTAGATGGTAACGTTGGAGGAGGCACCTTCCAAACCGGTACCGCTACCTTCGCAATCAACGCGACGTGCAATGACCACAAGGATGCGTTGATGAGCACCATCGTGTGGAACGACCAGACCAACGGGGTTCAATTCACGGCACGCCAACCGTGGCTCAGTATCACAGAGATGACCCAAGGTCAGTGGACCACCTGCGAGCAACTGATGACGGCTGCCGAAGGGCAGTTGGGATTCTTCGATGGCACCGCTACCGGGGCTTACATTAACGCCAAGGGTGAGACAGTTGGACAGGTGACAATTGTTGTAGGCAAGCCCGGTCAAATCTTTGCTCCATACGGTATGGATCCGTGTGGAGGAACTGCGCCTTGGGTCGCGGTACAACTCTACTCCAATACTTTTTCCTACGAAGCGATGGGCTGTCTCGACAAGGGCAACCTCAACTTCCAACAATAACACTTTGAAAACATTGCAGCATGGCGGCACCGGGATTCTCGGTGCCGCTCTTTGAGGCAAATGTAAAGCGAAACACCTCGGTTTGATTTCTTGATTGTGGTTGCAATCAAGAAAAGGAGAAGACAAAATGAAAAAGCTCGCAATGTTGTTCTTGACCATTGCGCTCCTGGTGGGCGTGATGGCTATGCCGCTATCCGTTGCGGCGGGCGGCGATAAAGTCACGATCTGTCACATGCCGAACACACCGGATGAGGTCTCAATCACGGTGTCGGTCAATGCGTTGCCCGCGCACCTAGCGCACGGCGACTATCAGGGCGATTGTACACACACAGAAGTACTCACGTGTCCGTTTGACGCGACGACCATCCCAGTCATCGGACCAGACTTCGTGAAGTACACCATCGATTTCGGTGAGGGAACCCCCTGGTATGTAACTTTTTTGTCGAACACCGGACAGGATTACTCGGCTGCTACCCTCCAAACTGGGACTCCGGGTCCGCCAACGAATTGGGTTCGACTGCCTGGATACCTAGCCGGAGTGACTACTTTCACCGGTTCGTGGGACGTCTACATCATGAAGTTGAATCCTACGGATGCGAACTTTGACCACACGGTCTCATGTGCTGCACCGCCCCCCTAATCAAGTACCACCGGCTCTACGAGTGGCTTGATCCAGCGCTTCCAGCAGGCGCGCCGGTACGGATTCATCGTCTGTGGGGCTATCCCTTGCCCCACAGACGAGAATTTGTAGTGCGCCTTTGCAGCATGGCGGCGCCGGGATTTCCCGGCGTCGCTCTCGGGATGAACTATTTCAAGGAGAAAGATTAAAGATATCACGTTTTACATTTTACGCATCATGAAAGGAGTCAGCCGTGAAAAAGACAAGTCCCTTAATCTTTGCTATCCTGCTAGTCATCGTCCTGACGGTGACAACCACATCTGCTAGCTACCCTGACGTAAATCCCCCTGAGCTAGTGTTCATCATTCCAGTCGGCCCAAATGGCGTGCAGTATCACGGAGGGCGCCCTGAAATGCTGACCTGGGGCCCGACCGCCTTTGCGATTGCACCGGATGGGAGTTTCTGGATCGCTGACACAGTCGGCAACCGCCTCCTTCATTACAGCTCCCAAGGCAAAGCGCTCAACACGATAAACCTCAAGGATCATCAAGTGGTAGGGATCGGTGACCTCAAGATCACTGCTTCCAACATCTTGGTGCTGGATATCGCGGCGATCATACCCAGGGTACTACGTTTGTCGCCTGATGGCAAGTTGCTGGCAAGCTATCAAGTACCAAAAGAGTGGGGCATCGCGAACGGCTTGAGCGGGTTTGCCGTTGGTGATCAGGGTCAAGTGCTGATCGAGCGTGAGGGCGGCGCATTTGTCTCCCAGCTCGCAGATGCTAATGGCAAGGTCGCTCCGGTCGCTCTGGATCGGTATACCCAGCATGGTCGGCAGTACAAAGCTAGTCCAGCAGACTTGACTGCGGCGAATGCTACACGCGGGCACATCATTGTGAACGATAAACATATTGAGGTGAACGTGACCCACAGCTTGGGCGGCTTGCGCCTGCTCGGGGTCAACGCCGACGACGATTTCTTTGCCGTCGTAGATGAGGTGGCTATCGCCGATTCAGGCGTGCAGGTGGATCAAACCGTGCGCCATTATAACGCTGCCGGTGAGTTGCAGGGTCTGGCACGTGTGCCGCTGGCTGAGCAGTATACCCATGTCGCTCACGGTCTTGCCGTCAGCCCCGACGGTGGAGTCTACGCACTGGTCACGCGGCCTGACCGGGTGGAGGTGCAACGCTTGCGATTCTCGCGCGAATTAAAGCCCATTCTCCCCGCTGCGTCTGCGGGGGAGAAGAACCTTCAAAACAACGAATACAACGGAGCCGCAGTACTTGGTTGCGTTACCCGTGACTCGATGATCAGCACTGCCTTGGGGTACATTAACAATGTGAAATATCTCAGCTTGACCAACACAGATGGCACGTGTGCCGGCAGGGGCAAACCCCGCTATATCACGGGCGCTGGCGACTATCCCAGCGTGTCCTACGATTGGGGCGGATGGGATACTGTGAGTCAATTCAATGGCTATATGGATCCCGGCACTTTGCAGGCTGGCGACGTCGGCACGGGTACCGTCGAGAACTGTTCAAGAGGTGACGACTGTTCAGGGTTTGTGACCGTAGTGTGGCAACTAACTACCAAGTACAGCACGCGCATGATCCCATCCGTATCCAAGAAGCTCAGGTCAACCAGTGCGCTGCTGCCCGGGGATGTTATGAATGAAGCCGGAAGCCATGTCGTCCTGTTCTCCAGTTTTGGCTCGAACGGGATCTATGACTATGAATCCACTACCTACAACGGCAATGACCGAGTGATCTATATGTTCAGCACCTGGGCTCGTTTGAAGGGCTACTCGCCGCTTCGATTCAACAACGTCTGTCCCTGACGACGCCTAATAACTCGTGGTGCTACACCGCGTCAGTTTCAGTGAGATGAAATTTTCGTTTTGCCATGCACCCATCTTACGACTCTTACTTGATTTCTCTATTAGTTAAGAAGGCAGATGCCTATCGAAAATCTTTTTAGCGGTGTACATTCAGTTTGTTCAAGAATGTGACTGACGATTCACGTCTCCTGGGAACGTACTAGAAATTTTTGCGCTGAAGACAAGCAACGCACTCTTCAACCTGAATCTGGGGCGCTCGATTCTTCTTGTAAAGGAGACCGCACACTCCAAGAGGACGTTGTCTCAAAGGAGAAGACAAAATGAAAAAGCTAGGTTTGGTTTTGCTGATTGCCGTGCTTGCGCTCATCGTCGTTGGCTGCGGCGGGGTAGTTCCCCAGAACATCAGCGGTCGTGGTACTGTCCAATTGTTTGATGGTGATATAGCAGGGGGAACCTTTATTCTCGGTGAAGCAACCTTTAGCCTTAACTTCGCCTGCTACGCCCAGAACAACAACAGGCTTGAAGGAAAGTTAACGTGGAACGACCCGACCAACGGAGTTCGGATCTCGGCAATCTTGCCAGAGACATCCGTGCGCGCTTTTACCGGTGGTCAGTACACAACCTGCAAAGCGTTGAAGGCAGCCGCGGCCACCTTGGACGTCTCCGTGAACGTAGCGGGAATTTACTCCGAGGACGGCAATGCGAACGGAGATGCGGGTACGCAAACCGGAATGGTGGGAATTCTTGTGACCAAGCCCGGTGCGCCCCTGCCCGGAGACCCTCCATACTATCCGTGTGGCACGGAGGGAACTTTTGTCGCAATAGCGGAACAGACCCAAGAAGGCTTTGTTTACGAAGCGATGGGTTGTCTCGACCGCGGGAAGATCACCTGGGGCGCGACTCAGAACCAACAGTAGTAAAGACACAGGTTGGCTGTGGAAGATCAACTTCCAACAGTCAGATTCATGAAGATTCGGACAGCGGCATCGGGATTTCCCGGTGCCGCTCGTTGAAGCAGAACTAGAGCGAAACAAACGCAATATGCAACGTGTTTGTCACACTTGCCCTGACGGGCAGTGCCAGGGTTTCGAGCGAAGCGAGAAATGACAGATGCGAATAATCACCAGGGATAAAAACGATTGACGCTCCATGAAAATCGCTGTACAATGAGTATGACCAATAAAGTTCAACGAATCATTCTCACGGCTTGCATTTCTGCCAGATTGGATCATTGCAGAGTTCACGAAGCGACTCGCGTTCGAGTCGCTTTTTTCGTTCTGGGGATTTCGCCGTGGAGTGATACCTGGCTCATATGCAATTTCATTATGCCATCGGCTTGCTGATAACTTGCGCGTTGCTGACCGGCTGCGCTGCGTCAACGAACGCACCTGAAACGCGCCCGCCCATTTTTACCGTTGCCGCCCAAGGCGAAGGAAATGAAATAATGGCGAGCGCACAAGGCGATACATTTGTCTTTGATGTGCACAGTCAGCGCGGCATTGGCTCCGCAACTGTCGAATTCATTTCTGGGACACCACCGCAAAACATCGTCGTTCGATTGCATTTGAAGGGTCTCGAAGAATATCGACTCGTGTACAAGAAAACGACGATCATTGCCTCAGTGTCGAGCAGTGCCAGCCACTCAGAAACTCAACGCGTGATTTCGCCTCAAGGTAGTGAGCAAGCTATCACATCCGATTCCCAATTCTGGATGGGGATCAGGAAAATTAGCGATCAATCTAAATCGTCTGGAGCATCTGATTCCGGTTATTTTGAGATCACCATGCCAAAGGATTTTGCGCCGGAAGGATATCGTTCCTTCTCGATTCGTTGGATCGATTTTTTTCGCTAAGAGGAGGTATGCCAGCAACAAACATCTTCAACCCACAACGCAATCCGATCACAACGTATTGACCTTGCTTACTCATCAGAGAGAAAGGAGACTCCCATGAAGCAGTTCATCTATTGGATGCTGGCGACAGTTGCAGTGATCGTCCTGCTGGGAGGGGTGATGACAGCTTCAGCTGCTCCGCCACAGCCAGGTGCCGAGAGCTACGATATAGCCGTCTACCGCGTGGACAAAGTGATTAACCGTGAGGATCGCACGGCGATTGCCAAGACCGGCGCGTCCATCGACGAGATCGGCAAGCAGTATGTGATCGTCAGTGCCACCCCGCAAGAAGCAAGTGCAATCGCCGCGCTGGGCTATCCGATCCAGCCCGTAGTCGGTCCTCTGGACTTTCCGCCTGCCGATGCCGCCTATCACAATTATGCCGAGATGAGCGACGAAATCCTAGCTGTTGCCAATGCGCATCCGGATATCGTCAGTCGATTTAGCATCGGACTCTCCTACGAGGGTCGCGAAATGTGGGCGGTCAAGATCAGCGACAATGCTGCCACCGACGAAAACGAACCCGAAGTGTTGTTCATCGGTCAGCATCACGCCCGCGAACACATTACGGTCGAGATGACGCTCTACGTCTTGCACTTGCTGGTCGATAACTATGGAACCGATCAACAAATCACCGACATGGTGAACTCGCGCGAAGTCTATATCATTTTCACCACCAATCCAGACGGTAGCGAGTATGACATCGCGACCGGCACGTATCGCTCGTGGCGCAAGAATCGCCAGCCCAACTCCGGATCGTCCTACATCGGCACCGATCTGAACCGCAACTATGGCTACAAGTGGGGCTGTTGCGGCGGGTCGTCCGGCTTCCCGTCGAGCGAGACCTATCGCGGCGCATCAGCCTTCTCCGCGCCGGAGACGCAACGCATTCGGGACTTTATCAACAGTCGGGTGGTAGGTGGCAAGCAACAGATCAAAACCTCCATCACGTTCCACTCGTATGCCCAACTGGTTCTGTGGCCCTATGGCTACACCTATACCGATGTGCCTTCCGACATGACCCAGGACGATCATGGTGTGTTCGTTGCGATGGGACAGGCGATGGCTGCCACCAACGGCTACACGCCGCAGCAGGCAAGCGATCTCTACATCACAGATGGGACCACCGACGACTGGGCGTATGGGACGCACAAAATTTTCATGTACACCTTTGAAATGGGAAGCACCACATTTTACCCTCCCGGTTCGCAAATCACGGCGTTGACCAGCGTCAATGATGCCGCGGTGCGCTATCTCCTCGACAAGTCTGATTGCCCTTACAAGGTGATCGGCAAAGAGGCGCAGTACTGTGGCGGACTGCCGGCGGATCCGTCGAACCTGACGGCGACTGCTATCTCGGGCAGTCAGATCAATCTGGCGTGGACGGATGGCTCAACGAATGAGGTGGGGTTCAAGATCGAGCGGTGCACCGGCGCGGGCTGTAGTAACTTTGCGCAGGTGGCGACGGTGGGAGCCAATGTCACCAGCTATTCGAATACCGGACTGACTAGCTCGACGAGCTACAGTTACCGGGTGCGTGCTTACAACGGCGTCGGCGATTCCGGATACACCAACGTCGCCAGCACGACAACGCTCACTCCTTCCAATACTGGCTGGCTCAGCCCAAGCGCGAACGCAGCCAACACGGGCGGCGATGGCAACGGCTTTGAGGTAAATCCAGTCAACGCCTACGCCGACGATGGCGTGTTCGCCATAGACAACAACAGCGGCACAAGCTCGACCACGTCTTGCACGAGCACCCAGAAAGACAAACACCGCTACTACAACTACAACATTTCACTCCCCGGCGCGACGGTCGCAGGGATTGAGGTGCGTCTGGATGCCAAGGTGGATTCGGCGTCGAACTCGCCCAAGATGTGCGTGCAGTTATCCTGGGATGGCGGCACGACCTGGACGGCAACCAAGTCCACGCCAACGTTGACCACCAGTGAAGCCACTTATATTCTTGGCGGCGCGGCAGACACCTGGGGGCGTACATGGAGTTTGAGTAATCTCTCGAATACCAGTTTCCGTGTGCGCATTATCAATGTCGCCAGTTCGACCGCGCGCGACTTTTCCTTGGACTGGATTGCGGTGCGCGTGACGTACTAGGACTGGCGATCTGACAAGCTTGCAGTTTTCACAGAACACCAAGCCCGCGATTCAATTCAATATCACGGGCTTGGTCTGGCGAGCAGTAAGAGGTGCCAATCAAAGACCTTGCTAGCGGAGTACGCTTGGTCTGTTTAAGAATGTAATTGACGATTCGCATTCTCTACGAAATGGAGGAAAACATGAAGACCACGACCATTCAATGTAAGAACCGCTTCTTCAAGCGGCTTTTGTCGGTGAGCTTTTTGTTCGCCGTTCTACTTTGTTTGATGATGCCGGTCAGCTCGATCCGGGCAGCTGCCCCGGCAGGCACGCCGTATGTTATCGTGTTCAAAAATACGGTAAACCCAGTAACTGAAGCTCCAGCCGTAGCAAACGCACACGGTCTACAACTCGGCTTCGTCTACCAGCATGCATTGAAAGGGATGTCTGCGCTCGTTCCGCCTGGACGACTGGAAGCTTTGCGACATGACCCGCGCGTGGCATATGTGGTAGAGGATATGGAGCGCCATATCAGCGATCAGGCAGTGTCCACCGGCATCCAACGTATCTTTGCAAATACTAACTCGGAAATAGCCATCAATGGCGTCGATGATTACCGAGTGGACGTTGACGTCGCCGTCATTGACACGGGGGTGGATTTGCAGCATCCCGATTTGAATGTGCAGGTCGGCGTCAACTGCTACAACTGGTGGCCCTTTACTGCCAAGTGCGTATCTGGCGGTGACGATGATCATTACCATGGCACACACGTTGCCGGTACAATAGGCGCGCTCGATAATGGCATTGGCGTGGTAGGCGTAGCGCCAGGAGCACGCATCTGGCCAGTTAAAGTATTGAGTTCTAGCGGATCCGGCTACAGTTCGCAAATCGTCGCCGGAATCGACTGGGTCGCTGCGCACGCGGATACTATCGAGGTCGCTAATATGAGTTTGGGCGGGAGTGGCTTTAGCCAGGCAGAGTACGACGCCATCCAAGGCGCAGTTAACAAAGGCGTTGCCTTCGCAGTTGCCGCCGGCAATGATGACGCGGACGCCAGGAACTACAGTCCGGGTGGCTTTAACAATGTGTTGTCGGTCAGCGCATTGGCAGACTTTGACGGCATTCCCGGCGGTCTGGGTAGCCCTACCTGCCGCACCGACCAGGACGACACACTGGCTGACTTTAGCAACTGGGGACCCGAAATTGATGTCGCCGCGCCGGGGGTGTGCATCCTGTCTACGTACCCAATCGAGCAAGGATCGTATGGCACCATCAGCGGAACTTCGATGGCAAGCCCACACGCGGCTGGCGCACTAGCACTGCTAGCCAGTGTCAACAACCCGAATAATGCCACAGATGTATACAACCTGTACAACCAGGTCAAGGCAGCTGGCAATTACAATTGGACCGATGACTCGGGCGATGGGATTCAAGAACCATTGCTGGATGTGAGCAATACCACTATCTTCAACCCAGTGCTGGTGCCAGGAAGCGGAGGCAATCCTCCGGCTGCACCAACCAACTTGGTGGCGACTACGATCTCCAAGAACCAGATCAATCTCACCTGGACGGACAATGCCACTAACGAAACTGGCTTTTACATTGAGCGCTGCAAAGGATCAACTTGCACCAACTTTGCACGAATCGCCACGGTGGGAGCGAACATCACCACCTATTCGAACACCGGGCTAAGCGCGAATACGACCTATCGCTACCGCGTCCACGCTTACAATGCGAGTGGCACATCAGCCTATTCAAATATTGCTGCAGCAACGACGCCGAGACGTTAAGGGAAACTTGCCTTGCGAAGGTTACCTGAAGACCTTTGCAGGGTAAATATGTCGTCGCCACTGGCGGTCGATATTCTACCGCCCCTAGGGACAGTCTCTCGTGGTAGAGACTGTCCCTTTCTTGTCCCTTGGAACATTGTGAGCCATCGACGTTTCTGTTCCGGTGATTACGAGATGGAAACCTGTCCTGAGCGGAGTCGAAGGAAACGGCGATTAGTCCTCTACGGCAAGTCTTTGATCCTGCGAACGATTTGGTTGAGTCTCCAGCAATGCTCACCCTTGGATTATTTCCTTGCCGTCGCCGTTACCAACTCTAACTGAACTGTGCGCGCTCATGCCGGACGTGAGTATCTTTGATAACAATGTCGCGCAACCGGAATTGGCGATGTCGTTGTTGGAGGAACGCCTCAGCCTCTTGCTCATTGGCGTAAATTCAGGTGGCGACCAAACTCTCTTTTGGTCGGGGCAGCAATCGCGCATCATGTCCATGCAAGACCAAGTTCGAGTAATCAACGCATCGCTCGATCTAGTACATCAGCCCTTATCGCGATTGTCGATCATCGACCGGGTGCGGCGTAAAATTATCGATTGGATAGATACGTTACATGATTGGCATTCACCCACCGGCAAAAACTAATGATCGCCAAGGCATCCATCAATCCTACTTTGGTATTTCAGTTAACACTTTTCAAACAGAAAAACAAGAAACGCAGGTCTCGTCAGCGCGAACCTGCGTTCTTGGAGTCTGATGTGGGGCGAGAGGGAGTCGAACCCACACGGAGGATTACTCCAACGGATTTTAAGTCCGTCGCGGCTGCCATTTCGCCATCGCCCCGTATTCAGTTGTCGTGTGCGATTTTATCGCCGTTCGCTTGAAATGTCAAAACAAATGTAGGGACGTTCAATTAATCGTCCCTACGATGTTCTGCCATACCCCGGCGGCAAAATGCGCGGCGCGTGCCGACCAACCAACACCGCCAGCATTCCACCGCGCTGCGCCACGTTGACCACTTGCTTTTGCGACGCCCGTCCCAAGATCGCAACACCGTACTTGGTCGAGGCGAGACCGACGACGACGTAGAACGGCGCGGCTTGGATGGAACCGTCGTCGGCGAGGACGGGGAATTCATAGACGCTAATCTTGGCGAGGCGCTGCACCACCCAGCCGCCCGGCTCTTTCAACGCGAGTTCAATTGCGTCTGCCCATTCGCCGTCTGTCACCGATGGACCAATCAACACGCTCTCGCCGCCGTACGAGCGATTCGGTTTGATGACGAGAATCTCGCGGTTCTTGCGGACGTATTCGATCAAGTCGATGATTTCGTTGTGCGGGTCGGTCGTCCGTGTTTCGCGGAGGATGCGCGTCCACAAAACGTGATGTCGAAAAATATTGCGCTCGTCAACACTAAAATACTGCGAAAAACGCGGATCGGTGAACACTTCAAAGCACGACTTGTGATCAAAATCGCCCGCCATCGACGACACCATTTGATTGTGCTTGAACAAGTGCTTGATCGCGCGCATGTTCTCGCCTTCTTTTTCCTGTGAGGCGAGATCGCGCACGTCGTAATCGCGGTACGCCACGTCGATCATGTGCCCTTCGTAGTACACTTCGTTATTGCGCAAGACTAGTTCGGTTGGGTCGGCGTGGTAAATGTCATAGCCACGCGTGCGATAGTAATTCGTCAGCGTTTCCAACTCGTTCGGTCCATCGCCCGCATATTTCGGATCGACCAAGCAAATCGTTTTGCCTTTGCGCTCGATCGCTTCCGCATGATCGGTGAGTTCGAGAATGAAAAGATCGCGCAAGTCCTGGCTCGATTCCAGATCGAGGTCGGGCGCGATTTCTTGCAAGGCGGGAACCATAATGTCGCGGACGATTCCTTCGGCAGTGGGGATGAGATGAATGCCGCCGACGCCGACGAGATTCGGTTCGATAAACGCGAGTGTGTCTTTCCAAAATGGACTGGTCAAATCGACGATGGCATCCAAGCGACCAAAGACGGTGTGAAATTGATTGTGACTCGCGCCCCAGGTGTCCCATAACCATTTCGCTTCGAGTTCTTCGAGCGGGACCACTTCGCGGATGTTGAAATCTTTGAGGTAAAGTTCGGGCATGCGCTTGAGCGCGCCGACGAGCGTGAGGGAAACATAGTGGAAATAGTTGAGCTGTTCGGAAAAGATACCGGCGGGGCGGAGCATCACGTTGATGGTTTCTTGCTGACCGTCGCGAAAATAGATCAGTTCGCGCTTGGTGGCTTGTTCGGTCACTTGCTGCGCCAACGCTTTTAGTTTTTCCGGCGACATGCCGAAAAACAATTGACGAATGCGGCTATCGAGACTGACGCCGCGCAATCCGCGTTCATCCGCAGATGTCATCGGAGCGACCATCGTGACCTCCTCGTCAAAGCAATAATGTTGTTGTGCGTTTCTTGACTGCGGTTATTCTAACACAATGCAGGTGATTTGGGTAGCGCGGGCGGCTCGCCCGCGAGCGAGCCGCTCGCGCTACTTTTCATCTCGGCAAAATCGATTCAAGAATTTGACGATGCGTTCCCATGCGTCTTTCTTATTTTCGGGCTTGTCGAATCCATGCTCTTCGCCGTCGTAGAAATGCGATTCGACGTACTTGTTTTCGATTTTGAGCGCGGCGATCATTTTTTCGCTCATCAGCGGCGCGACCATCTGATCATCCTTGCCGTGCAGAAGCAAAAGCGGCGCTTGAATTTTCTCCGCTTGATACAGCGGCGAGCCGCGCCGGTATCCTTCCGCATTTTCTTCGGGCGTGCCCATGTGCCGCAGCAAATCCATGCGTGCTTCGCGATCTTCGTGATGATATGCCTCGGCAATTTCCGAATCGCCGTACATATCGACGCCAGCGCAGAACAGTTCCGGCGCAAGCGTGAGCGCGGACAGCGCAAGATAACCGCCGTAGCTTGGACCAACCACCGCGATTCGATCTGGATCGACGAACGATTGCGACTTGAGCCAGCGCGCGGCGTAAACAATGTCCATCGCATCGGCGTTGCCCCACTCACGCATGTTCGCATTGCGAAAGACGTTGCCATAGCCGGTGCTGCCGCGATAATTTGGCAAAAGCACGACGTATCCTTCCTGGGCGAGAATCTGCGGCAACGGATAGTAATCGTCGCCAAACATCGAGTTGGGTCCACCGTGAATAAAAACGACGGCAGGCGCTTTGGTTTTTTCGAGCGGGCGAAGCAGCGCCGCCGGAATCTTCAAATCGTCGGGTGAGGGATATGCAATCCATTCGGGTTGATGCGTGCGCGATTTCAATTCGGCGATCGACGAGTCGATGAGTTGAATCGGCTCACTGTCGGTCGATAACAACCACACATCACCCGGCGTCGATGACTGGCTGCACATTGCTGCAATGTGCTTGCTATCCGGCAGCCAACCGATCAATCGATGACGTCCATCGATGGAAGAAATACGCTTGGCGTCGCCGGTTGCCACATCGACCACCCACACATCGATCTTGCCCTCGCGATGGCGCACGAACGCAATTTGTTTGCCATCAGGAGAAAACAGCGGACCGCCGCGCGGATCGATGTCGTAAAAATGCGACCCGCCGTCCTCAAACTCGCCGCGCGTGAGTTGATGTGTGATGCGGAGTTGGGTATCGTAGAGGTAGATGTGAAACCAGCCGGTTTGATCGGAGAGAAACGCCAGCGTGCGACCGTCCGGCGAAAAACTGGGCGCGCCACTCCACGAACCTTTCACGCTGACAAGTTCTTCGCCGCCGTTCGACGTGATGAGATAGACCGCGCGGGTTTGAATGTCATCGGTGCGCCAAGAATCGTACGCCAAGCACTTGCCGTCCTGCGACCACGTTGGATTACACACGTCGAATTCGCCGCGCGTGATCTGTTTAGACTGGAGTTCACTGGCGGCGATGGTCCAAATATGCGACCAACCGCGCCGCCGCGACAGGAACGCGATGCGCGAGCCATCGGGTGACCAGCGTGGATGTGTGTTGCCGCCAGGATGATTCGTCAACTCGCGTGCGTTCGATCCATCCGCGTTGGCGATCCATAGCGCGTGCTCACGCACATAAACCAGATGCTGACCATCGGGTGAATATTGTGGCTCGGTGCAATCGTCGAGCGTTGCGGTGATGCGAACTTCGCCGCCGCGTTCAATCGGCAGCGCAAAAATTTGGTGATGTGAATCGACATGGCGGGTGTACGCCAGCGTGCGACCATCGGGCGAGAGCGCACAGTCCTCAAGCCGGGACAACGCGGCAAAATTTTCGATCAAAGATGCGGTGTGATCGCGCATAAGCACTCCTCAAGAACATGGAAACGCGAGTGATTATAACGTGCGTAAGCAGAGGCGTCAACCAAGTTTTTTAAAGCAAATGTGCGACGCGCCTTTGAGGCGCGTCGCACATTAAGATTGATTTCGACTTATCCTTGCTCCGCTTTTTCGATCTTGCCCCAGGTGTCTCGTAACGAAACCGTGCGATTGAAGACGAGTTGTCCTGGCTGGGTGTCGGGATCGACACAGAAATAACCGGTGCGCTCGAACTGATACCGTTCGCCAACGGGCGCATTTGCCAACGCTGGCTCGACGTAGCATTTGTCTAGTCGTTCGAGCGAGTTGGGATTCACCAACGCTTTCCACTCTTCCGTCTCGTCGGGCTTGGGCGCGAGGAACAGCGTGTCGTAGAGGCGAACCTCAGCGGGAACTGCATACGGCGCTGAAACCCAATGAATCGTGCCTTTGACTTTGCGATCGGCGTTGCCGCCGCGCGTGGCGGGATCGTACGTACAGCGCACTTCGATGACCTCACCGGTTTTCTCGTCGTGAACGACGCTGGTGCATTTGATAAGGTACGCGTAGCGCAAGCGCACTTCCACGCCAGGCGACAAGCGGAAATATTTTTTCGATGGATTCTCCATAAAGTCGGCTTGCTCGATCCAGAGTTCGCGCGTGAACGGGACCTTGCGCGTCCCCATCGCTTCGTCCTCCGGATTGTTCACCGCTTCCATCTCTTCGACTTGGCCTTCGGGGTAATTTTCTATGACGACTTTGAGTGGATGCAAGACCGCCATCATGCGCATCGCGCGCTTGTTCAAATCCTCGCGCACGCAATGTTCGAGCAATGCCAGATCGACCAACTTTTGTTTCTTGGTAATGCCAACGCGTCGACAAAAATCGCGAATGGCTTCGGGCGTATAGCCGCGCCGTCGCATTGCGGCAAGCGTAGGCATCCGCGGATCGTTCCAGCCTGCCACGATGCCTTCGTTGACGAGTTGGAGCAGTTTGCGTTTGCTCACTACGGTATGGCTCAAGTTCAGACGCGCAAACTCAAGTTGTTGCGGATGGAAAATTCCAAGTTGATCGAGGAACCAATCGTACAGCGGCCGATGGTCTTCGTATTCCATGGAACAAAGCGAGTAGGTGACTTTCTCAATTGAATCACATTGACCATGCGCCCAGTCGTACATCGGATAGATGCACCATTTGTCGCCGGTGCGATGATGCTCGGCGTGGCGAATCCGATACATGACCGGGTCGCGCATGTTCAAGTTGGGCGACGCCATATCGATTTTGGCGCGCAACGTGCGTGCGCCATCGGGAAATTCGCCGGCGCGCATTCGCGCAAAGAGATCGAGATTCTCTTCGATGGAGCGATTGCGATAAGGACTATCCTTCCCAGGTTCGGTCAGCGTTCCGCGATATTCGCGCGTTTCATCCGGCGAAAGATCGTCGACGTAGGCTTTGCCCGCTTTGATAAGCTGAATCGCCCACTGATACAATTGCTCGAAATAATCGGACGCAAAGTAGAGATGCTCGCCCCAATCGAAGCCAAGCCAGCGCGTGTCTTCCTTGATCGCCTCGACGTATTCGACTTCTTCTTTCGTCGGGTTGGTGTCGTCGAAACGCAGATTACAGTGCCCGCCAAAGTCAGCCGCGAGACTAAAATCCATGTTGATCGCCGTCGCGTGCCCGATATGCAAATAGCCGTTTGGCTCGGGGGGCCAACGCGTGACGACGGGTCTACCTTGCCATCGGTTTTTTGCGAGGTCTTCGGCGACAATGTCGCGGATAAAGTCGGTACTTAAAGATTCAGCTTCAGCCATAATAGAATCCAATCAGAAAAAGATTTGTGGGTTAGTATATGCAAGAAAGAATGCGCGTCAATCTGTTAAATTGTCATTTCGACGAGCGTTTTTTTTGCGAGGAGAAATCTCATGTTCTCAAAATTGAGATTTCTCACTCCGCTCGAAATGACAAACCTCGCGAGCGATCCGCTCGCGCTACAATTAATCTCCGAAACAAATTCCCAGGTCGCGACCGGTGAGAATGGTGTCGCAATCGAGCGGAACGGATTTCATGCGCCGCGTCGCTTCGTCGAGCGGCACATAGTTCACCGTGGGCGGATCCAGCGCGACCATGATGCCGGATTGTCCTTCGTGCAACGCGCGCACCGCCGCCGCGCCAAATCGCAATGCGATCAAACGATCATACGCGTTGGGGCTGCCGCCGCGCAAGAGATGACCCAGCACGACCGTGCGCGTTTCCTTGCCGGTCAATTCCGTCAAATCGCGTGCGACTTTTTCGCCGACCCCGCCCAATCGTTCGGCATGTCCAACGGTTTTTTCTTTGATCATCGTCGTTCCGCCTTTCGCGTGCGCGCCTTCCGCGACCATGACGATGCTGAAATTGTTGCCGCGCTCTTCACGCTCTTTGATTTTATCGGCGACCTTTTGAATGTCGTACGGAATTTCCGGAATGAGAATCACATCCGCCGATCCCGACACACCGGCATTCAACGCGATCCAGCCCGCATAGCGTCCCATCACTTCAACGACCATCACGCGACCATGCGACGCCGCCGTCGAATGCAGCCGGTCGAGACAATCGGTCGCGAATGCTACCGCCGTCTCAAAACCAAAGGTGACGACCGTGCGATCCAGATCATTGTCAATCGTTTTCGGCACGCCGATGACGCGCAGGCCCTTTTGCGCGAGAATGCTTGCAATCGCGAGCGATCCATCGCCGCCAATAGAAATCAGCGCGTCGAGATGATGCATGCGGAACATGCGAATGAGTTCATCGGAACGGTCGATGTAATGAATCGTGCCATCGCCATCGGTGATCGGAAATTCGAGTGGACTGTTTCGATTGGTCGTGCCGATGATCGTGCCGCCCAAATGCGTAATGCCGCGGACGCGCTCACGGGTCAAACGGATGAGTCCGCCTTCGATGTATTGCTCTGGCAATAATAAACCGTTAAATCCATCGCGAATACCATAACATTCCCAACCCAAATTGAGCGCCGCCAAAGATGCGGCTCGGATGACCGCATTGAGACCGGGCGCATCGCCGCCGCCGGTGCAGACGGCTATTTTTTTGATCGAAGAATGAGACATTGAAACCTCCACCAAAAGCCAAGTATAGCACCATTATGATAAAACAAAAAATATGCGACGCACCTCGGAGGTGCGTCGCATATTTTTTTATGGCTTTGGTGTTTCAGCCGCTGGTGGCGTTGGTGTTACCGCCGGTGTATCGGTGACTGAAGGCGTCGGCGATGGCGTGAACGTTGGCGTCGGTGTGGGTTGATATGGCGGCGTGTCCAGCCAGGCTTTCACCTCGTCGATGCTGCCGGTGTTGACAAGAAATACTCTCGACTTGTCGCCGGTATAGGTGACATAGTAACTTGCTCCGTTCGGCGTTTTGCCGCCGACCGTGATGGCGTATTGCTTGGTGTCGCTCATCACCAAGCGGACTTCTAAGGTCGGCGTGACGAGACCATACGGCGCAAGATCGGTCACATCGGTCAGCACGCGCGATGCTTGCAGGCTCGACAGCGCGCTTACGGCGGATTGAACCGGGAATGTATCGGCGGCTTTGTCCGCGGGCTGAGCAATTTGCCATTGGTCGCCGTTGCGTTTGATGACAACCTGGCGCGGCGCTTGCAAATCAGAAACCTGAATGCTCGCCACTTCGCTGGAATTGAATTGCAACGCATAGACGGGCGGGCGCGCCGTAGGCGTACCCAACTGCGCCGACAATTGTTCCGGCGTTTTGTTGATTTCGAAAAAGTAGAGATAACCAACTAGCACAGCAAAAACGGCGACGACGATCAGCGTATTACGCGGTTTCAATTTACCGCCTCCTCCACCAGACCAGCGCTCCGATGATGAGGATCGCCAGAGGCAGCAAAATCACACTGGAGAAGAACACGAAATTGTTTTGTTCCGCAGTCAAAAAGATTTGCGGCTGCGTCGTCGTCTTGGGCGGAATCGCTATGAGTTTTTCTTGACCGGAGAACCACCGGATCGTATTGATAAAGAGCAACCCATTGCCGAACAAGACTTGGCTGCCCGTCGAGGTGACACCGCGCACGCGCAGATTCGCGTTCGAGATGAAAGACGAGTTGCCGATCACGATAAAGCGCATGGGCGTCTCACCCATTGTTTCGACCGTGTAGGCGAGGTTGAGTGGACCTTTCGCATCTTTACCATCGTCGTACTTGGCGGTTTGATTGGTGATGGTCCCGAAATCGGTTTCACCCCAGCTTGCATCGCTACTGGCGAACAACGACGTGACTGTGTACGACGGCGAGGTGGAACTGCTGAGCGAACGAATACCAGGGAAGAAGGAACTTTGACCGGTCAAGTTCTGCGTGACCTGTGAACTGGAATAGCTGTTGATGACCGGAACTTGCGGGCGTCCGAACGAACCGAACTTGGGGTCGTACACTTGATCGTTGCGAACGGTGACGCCGTATTCCTTAATCAAGTTCTCAAGCCCACTCTGCGTGTTCGGGTCGAGCATGAACAACACGCGCCCATTCTTGCCGAGATAGTCTTTGATCTTTTGAACTTCGGCGGGGTCGAACGGCGAAACCGGACCGCCAATGACCAGCGCGGTGATGTCGGAAGGCATCGTCTCGGTTACGGTTTTCAAATCGATCATCGCCGTTTTGTAATTGTTGGTTTCCAAGCCGCCCTTGAGCGAACTGTAACCATTGTCGCCGGAATCGTCCAAGCTGTGTTCGCCGTGTCCGGTCGTAAAGTAGATCGTCGGCTGGGTATCTTGCGACACTTTGAAGAGCGCATTCGTCAAACTTTGTTCGTCGGTCTGAAAAACATTTTCGCGCCGCTTGCCGCGTTCGAACACAATCGTCCCATCGACTTGAACGTTGTAATCGATGGCAACTTGCGGTTCAGCGTCCGGATCGACAAATTTGTAATTGAATTTGTCGGGATTGATATTCTTGTATTCGTTCAAGCGGTCTTGCGCGTCGCGCATTTGAGTCGGATCACTTTGCGTGCTAAAGAAGGCAACCGCATTGACCGGCTCTTTCAAACCTTGCAACACTTGAGTCGTCATCTGCGACAGCGTAAATTGTTGATTCGCCGTCGTATCGAAACGATAGACATAGCGACCGCTCAAGAACGCGATGATGCCGACGATACCGATAAACGCGACGGTGACGAGCAGCGTGTTCGACCCATAGCGCGCACTGCGACTGGTCACGGCGGCACGCACGAGACCAAAACGGGCATAGATAAACACGGCAAAGGCGAGCACACCCAGGACGAGCAAAGCGATGATGCGTTCGGTCGGCTGATTGCCGAGAACAAGTAGAATGCCGGCGGCGACCCACAGCGCAAGTCCAACGGCACCAAAATAGTCAGCCCATTCGATTAGGCGTTGGCGAATCATCGCCACCTCCTCGTTTGGAGCGCCTGCGTCGCAAGGAAGAGTGAGACCGCGACGACGCCCAAAGTATAGATAATGTCAGTTGAGTTAATCACGCCATTGAAGAAATCGTTAAAGTGACGCGTGATCGTGATGTAGGTGAACACGTTGCTGAGGACGCCTGAGCCGAGAACCTGGCTGATCGAGTCGGCAACCCACAAAAAGATCAAGATCACCATGCTCAACACAGCGGCGACCACTTGGTTTTGCGTCAGCGCTGAAGTAAATGTGCCGATGGAAAAACATGCCGCGCCCATCAAAATCAAGCCGATATAACCCGTGACGAGCGGTCCGATATCCGGTTGACCAAAGACAAACAAGATCACGACATAGTACAACATCGGAATGATCACTAGCGCAACGTACCAAATCAAGCTACCTAGGAATTTACCGACGACCACTTGCCAATCGTTTAGCGGTGCGGTGAGCAAAAGTTCCAACGTGCCCATGCGTTGTTCTTCGGACAAGAGCCGCATCGTGAGCAGCGGCGCGAGCAGCAAAAAGACAAAGATGATGGTCGCGAGCAGGTTACGCATGGATGCTTCGCGGCTAAAGTAGAGATTGAGCGCAAAGAAATAACCGGAGAGCACGAGCCACAATGCGCTCAAGATGTAGGCGAGCGGCGAAACGAAATAGGTTTTCAGTTCGCGCCAGATGATGGTCCAAACGTTTCTCATTGGTCTGCCTCCTCGGTCGTCGTCAGTTTGAGGAACACGTCTTCAAGCGACAAATTGACCGGACGCAGTTCGAGCAAGCCCCAGCCGCGTTGGACAACGGCTTGCGCAATATCGGCGCGCCGGTCAGTGCCTTGCGTCGTTTCGATTTCGTACACGCCTTGCGCGTCTTGGGCTTTGACGCTCAACACGCCTTGAACCTTTTCCAACTCGGCTGGAATCTCAGACGCGGGTTTTGCCACTTGCAAAAAGATGTGCTCTGCGCCGCGCACGCGATTCGCCAATTTGTCCGGCGTGTCTTCGGCGACGATCTTGCCTTGGTTGATGATGAGAATGCGCGAGCACGTTTGGCTCACTTCGGGCAAGATGTGTGAGCTGAGCAACACGGTGTGATCGCCCGCGAGCGATTTGATGAGCTTGCGGATTTCGATGATCTGCAACGGGTCGAGACCGATGGTCGGCTCGTCGAGGATCAACACTTCGGGATCATGCACCAATGCTTGCGCGATGCCCACGCGTTGGCGCTGTCCTTTCGACAGTTTGCCGATCAGCGAATCGGCTTTTTCGCCAATGTTCGTCATCTCCAACACGCGTTCGATGGCATCGTCGCGGTTGGGAATATTGCGCAGACGTGCCGTAAAATCGAGATAGTCCCACACCGACATTTCGGTGTAAAGCGGGACCGTTTCGGGCAAATAGCCGATGCGCTTGCGGACTTGCAGCGAATCGTCGAACACATCATAACCCGCGACCCGTGCCGAGCCGGAGGATGGCGGCATATAGCCGGTGAGAATGCGCATTGTCGTGGTCTTGCCTGCGCCGTTGGGACCAAGAAAGCCGAGGATTTCGCCCTTTTGGACATCGAACGAAACATCGTGGATTGCCTCATAGGGACCATATGCCTTGGTGAGGTTTTCGACGACAATCGTTGCGTTGCCATTGGTTGCTGAATCTGGCATAAGCAACTCCCCTTTCGATAAAAGATTTCAGATTTTTGCTTGGAAGTTGGACGTTAGATGTTGGACGTTGGATTCTATTTGAAACGCATTCCAGTTTCCAACCTCCAATTTCCAACTTCCAATCTCAACGACCATTAACGCTAACAGAGCCGTGTGAAAATCAGATTAAAGCCATATTAGAAACGGCGGATTCATTTGCCCCCGCGATAAAACCGGACCTCGGCTTTTTCCATGGTTGCCAAGCCCTCCGGGATTGCGCTTTCGATGTTGGCTAGGAACGTTTCGAGCTTTTCGCGCACGTCGACGATTTCGATGATGATGGGCAAGTCTTCCGACAACCGTTCGATCTTGAAGGTGTGAATGTGCCGACTGTGTCCACCGAAACCGATCATGCCGCGCCAAGCGGTTGCGCCTGCCAAACCTTGCGCGCGCGCTTGAAGCACAATCCATTCGTACAGCGGCTTGCCTTCGTGCTTGTCGCTTTCGCCGATAAAGATGCGGAGCAGCGAACCTTCTTGCGGAAGAGTCATTTTCTCATCCCCAAATCGCGTGTGCAACCAGACGACCAAGCCACACCATGCCCAGCCCAAGAATGATATGCACGCTGACATTTGCGAATGCGGGCAGCGTTTCGCCGTCGCGCATCAGATTCATCGTTTCGTTGCCGAAAGACGAAAACGTGGTGAACCCACCCAGGATGCCAACAAAAACAAAGGCACGCGATTCTGTTGTGAAGACACCGCGAGCGTCCGCCAGCTCTGCCAGCACGCCGATCACAAAACAGCCGATGAGATTGACCGCCAGCGTGCCGTATGGAAAACCGATGCTTTGCGTTATCTGTTGGACATAGCCGCTCGCGAGATAACGTGCAATTGATCCAATAAAGCCGCCGATGCCGACGAGTAAGATGTTGAGCATAGTGCAATAGTGCAGTAGTGCAATAGTGAGATAGTGCGTTAGTCGGACCGCCTTTGGCGCCACTACCGAACTATCGCACTATCGGACTAGAGCACTTGTCCTTCCAACGCTTTAATCGCCCGTGCGACTCGGCGCATCGTTTTCTCGCGACCCAAGATGCGCATGCTGCCCATCAGCGGAAGCGAAACCGTTTTGCCGGTCACTGCGACTCGCAGCGCGCCAAAGAACTGCGCGTACTTCATTCCTAGTTGATCGGCTGCCACGCGCAAATCGGCTTCGACTTTTTCTTCGTCGTCGAAGACCGGGTACTTTTCCAACGTCGCTTGCGCTGCGTGCAATGCCGCCAACGCCGATTTCGCATCCATGCCTTTGCCGATGAGCAACTGGGGATCATACTCGACATCCTCGACGAAAAGGAAATCGCCCATCGTCACCGCTTCGGTCATTTTCTTCATGCGCTCTTTGACGAGCGGTGCGAGCAAACGCAACATCGTATGATCGGTTTTGAGATGTGCTTTCTCAAAGAACGGCATCAACCGTGTGGCTAGATCATCGTCGGAGAGTTGGCGAATGTAATAGCCGTTCGTCCAATCCAATTTTCCGTAATCGAAAATGGCGGGCGCGTGCTCGATTCGATCCAACGTAAACACGTCGATCAATTGCTGCCGCGTAAATAATTCGCTCTTGTCGTCCAACGACCAACCCAGGCGCGCGAGAAAATTGAGCATCGCTTCGGCGAGATAACCGTCTTCGCGGAATTGCACGACGCTGGTTGAGCCGTGGCGCTTGCCCAGTTTTTTCTTATCCGCGCCCAGCACGAGTGGAACATGACCATGCGGCGGAATTTCCCAGCCGAATGCTTGATACAGCAAAACGTGTTTCGGGAACGATGGAATCCAATCGTCGCCGCGCATCACGTGCGAAATCTGCATCAGATGATCGTCGACGACAACGGCGAGATGGTACGTTGGGAATCCATCCGATTTGAGCAGCACTTGATCGTCGACGTTTTCGTTCGCAATCGTCAGATCGCCATGAATGAAATCGGAAAGTGTCGTCTTGCCTTCGCGTGGCACGGCAAGGCGCACAACTTTGGGTTCGCCAGCGCGTTCGTGTTCGGCGCGCTCTTCGGCGGAAAGGTATCGACAGCGATAATCGTACCGCGTTTGCTCGCCGCGCGCTTGCTGAATCTTGCGCATCTGCTCCAGCCGTTCCGACGTGCAGTAGCAATAGTACGCTGCGCCTTTCGCGATCAATTCCTCGGCGTGCTGTTTGTAGAGGTGCAAGCGTTTCGATTGTTCGTACGGTCCATAGTTGCCGCCGACATCTGGACCTTCGTCCCACTGCAAACCCAAAAAGCGCAGCGAGTCGAGAATCAGTTCGAGACCGTTCTCCACTTCGCGCGCTTGGTCGGTGTCTTCGACGCGCACGATGAATGTGCCATTCGTGTGACGTGCCCAAAGATAATCAAAGATGGCGGTGCGGATGTTGCCCACATGAGGCGCACCGGTCGGGCTAGGTGCATAGCGAACGCGAACGTTAGACATTGTAAACCTCAAATGACCAAATGTGCCAAAGCTGCCAAAACTGCCAAACAAAATTTTTGGCACGTTTGGCTGGTTTGGCTAGTTTGGCAAATTTCGCGACAGTGTCATGGTGCCGGTGTTGGACTCGTCGCGCTGGTCGGCGTGACGGTTGGCGGTGGCGGCAGTCCAATATCGACAAAGGTCACTTGGCCATCCAGAACCGTCGCGCGCGCGGCAAACTGTTGTCCCTGCACGCGAATAATATAATCGCCCGCCGGCAAATCCGGCATCGCAAAATTTTCGCCGAGTTCATCATCGGAGTTGACGGCAGGCCAGCGATCCCGACTATAGGTTTCGGTGGACAGGGCGGGATAACTACCATCGGCACTTGTGACGCTAAGGACTGCGCCGCGCATCAGATTGCCTCTAAAATCGTTGATGCGTCCGGCGAGTGCGCCGCGTCCGGGCAAAGGCGTCATCCACAGAATTGGATTGCGCGTGTGCGCGTAATCATTCGTGCCGAGACGAATCTCAAAATGGACGTGCGGTCCCAACGCAATGCCACTCAGCCCGATTTCGCCAATCGGGTCGCCTTCTTTCACCTTGTCGCCTTTGGTAACACCGATTTTATTCAGATGTCCGTAAAGTGCAAAGACACGCTGCCCATTGTATGTTTGATCGAGTTGCAAGACGACAACGTTACCGTAATAACCACCGCTATCCTTTGAAAGATCGCGACCGCAAACCTTGTTTCCGTCGTCGCCGCACATCGGCACAGTGTCCTGCCCCGCGACGACAATCGTGCCATCAGCCACGGCAAAGAGTGGCGTGCCGGTGGGATTTTCAAATTCCTCGCCGTGATGAACGTCGAGATCGCCAAAGCGGGTTGTGCCGTACAGGTACACCGGGTCGGGGTTGACCAATGGGCGACCTTGCGCCACGCTCAATGCCACCGGACGCGATACCATGAAATGTTCGTTAACGGGAAACGGCGTGCGGGTAGGAGTTCGAGTTGCGAGTGGAGTGGTAGGCGCAGCCGTTGAGGAGGGCTGAAAGGGCGCAGGCGTGGACGTGCGCGTCGCAATCGGCGCAAGCGTGATCGTCGGGAAAATAGAACGTGTTGGGGTTAAGGTTGGCGTAGCTGTTGGCGCGAACGCAGTTTCCACGAGCGCAGGACCAATCATAGCGCCAAGCGCGGCTGCACCGCAGACACAACCGAGAAGGACGCCGATCAATATCGATAAAAGAACTTGTTGAGATGCACGACTAGTGAACACGGTCGGGGATTATAGCACAGGTATAACGCAGAGCCAAGCGAAGCGTAGAGACGTTTGGTAGAGACGGTCGCGAAGCGTGCACCGTCTCTACGATTATTGATTCATCGCGCGTTGGGCATCCTCGCGCGTCGCGAAAATTTCAAACACGCGATCAAAGCCCGCCATTTCAAAAATTTCGACGAGGCGCGGTGACAGCGCGCACAACTTGATCGCACCGCCTTGTTTCTGCGCTTGTTTTTGCGCGGCGAGGAGGACGCGCAAACCATTGGAACTGATATACCGTGTCTCTTGCAAATCGACCAGCAAATGCACGCGCCCATTCGCGATGTGGTCTTGGAGTTCCGTTTGAAATGGACGAGAACCGTCGGCATCCAATCGACCACGCGGCGTGAGAACCGTAATCATATTATCGTTCATTTCTTGATTTTCTTTACCAGCGTGAGCGTGTTTCCACGCCCCGACGAAAAATCGAACTTGACGCGGTCCATCAATTTATGAATAAAAAATAATCCCAGCCCGCCGATGTTTCGTTCGGAGAGCGGCGCATTGGTTTTGGGCTGCTCCACTTGATCGGGATCGAACGGTTTGCCAGAATCGCGGATGTGGATGACGAAATCATTACCGCGCTTTTCGCACACAATTTCGATCTTGCCGCTTTTCTTGCCGCCGTACGCATGCTCGATCACATTCGTGCAGGCTTCGTCGACTGCCATCTGCACATCATAGATTTGTTTGTCATCCATACCACAACGACCCGCCGCATCTTCTATAAAATTGCCAATCTCGCTGAGACGCTCTAATCGACTATCGATGGTGAGCGAAAATCGTTGTCCCATATCCAGTCCTAAGGTGTAGTTTCGCGACGGAAGAATGCCGCGCCCGTGCGACCACGCGAATCGCGATACGTACAACTCAGTGTTCCCGCGGTTACATCGGTCGCGCAATCGAACTCCATCGTCAATGGCGTCGTCGGTGTTTCGAGGACGGAGGGAGTCGCTGCCAAGGTTGCAGTCGCCGTCACCGTCGTCATTGGCGTCGGCGTTGCGGTTATGGGCGATGAGAAATCGACGCTAAACGTCAATCGCTCGGCTTTGATGCTGCCAGTCGTAATGCGTCCCGTGGCTTCAACACCTGCCATCCTGAAATCGCCGCGCATAGCTGTGCCCGTTTGACGCAGGTTCGCCGTCATCAAACCCTGCGAGGTGGCAGCAGTATACCGGCCGGAAAAGTTAACCGGCGTCGGCGTTGGCGTTGGCAAAAGCGGCACGCCAACATAGCCGGTGATCGACGCTGAGCGTCCGGTTTGATGATAAATATCGATGGCTTGCGCGAAGAGCGTGTACACTCCGGCAGCGGGCGGAGTCCATTCGCACTGACCGCTTTTTTGCGTCGATGCTTTCGAATCGATGGTGCAAACGATATGCGGACTCGCTTGTCCCGGCAGCGACGCCCACAATTCGATGCGTTCAAGTTCTGCGCTGGCTTGTCCACTGAATGCCACGCGCAAAGGCAATGGCTGTGAGAATTGATTGGTTGGCGCTGTGATTTCCGCTTTCGGCGCGGCAGGCGGCTGCGAGCGCGGCGTAAGGGTCGGGCGGGCGCGCGTGCGCGTTGGCGTTACAGTCGGCACGGTGGTCGGCGTATTTTGACCCGCGCGGAGAATGCTGACCACTTGGGGAGCAGAATCTTTCGTCACGCCGTTCGCATTATACGCGCGCGCGACGATGGAGTAATCGCCTGGGTTTGGATTTTGCCAAACGATTTGCGCTACCAGCGAAGTCTGGCGCGCGGCGTTGCCGCTCGGAATCGAACTGAACACCTCTTTGCCGCTCAACAAGTCGACGCGTTGAATTCCGGCGACATCGAGCGCGGCCACGGTGATGGTGATCGACTCGCCTACTGGTGCATTCGTTCGATCAAATGCAACGCTGACCGACGGCGTCTGGGTATCGACGACGAGAATTTTGAGCGCGGCAGAATCGGTGGTCTGGTCTTGATTGTCGTGCGAGCGGACAAAGAAAGTATGATTGCCCGGCGACAAAGCAAGCCAGGAAAAAACAAATGGAAACGCCGATTGACCGTTCGCATTCGTGGAGTTGAGGTACGCATAAAGCTGACTGTCGACCCAGAGATCGACTTGAGTAACGCCGACATCATCTGTCGCAACGCCATAAATGGGCAGCGCGCTGCCAAATTCGATTTGGGGAATGCCGATGGGGTAAACGATGATGGATGTAGGTTTGCGGGCGTCGGTGGTGACGGCAACCGTCGTCTCGTCCGGCAAGCTGGGGCGATTGTTTGCATCGTATGCCACGGCGCGCAACGTGTGCTGACCAATTTGATTTGGCGTCCAAGCCGCCAACGCCGAAAAAACTTGAACGGGCGATTGGGGATTATCGACCTTGACCGGCGTGCCATCGTCGGTCAATTCAATGCGCGCGACGCCGTTTTCCGCTGCGGCATAGATGACAACGGTGTACGTTTGATTGACGCTGATTTGCGCGTTCGTTACTGGCGAAACGAGTTGAACGACCGTTAGCCCAGTAGGAGCACGTTGCGTAGGAGGGGCGTTGACCGTTGGAGAAGCAATTGGAGTCGGTGCAGCAGTTGGAAAGGCAACCACCACCGGAGTGTGGGTAGGCGATGGTTCGGGAGTGCGCGTCAATGTCGCCGTGGCTGGTAGGGGCGTCATCGTAGGCACCACCGTCACCGGTTCGCACGCCGCCACAAACGATATGGCGACAAGGACAAGAAAAATAATAGGCAGTTTAATTTGCAATGGCATAAAAAGTGAAATCAAGTAGAAATAAAAGGCGTGCCGATTTTCAGGCACGTCACATGTACCTCTTTTGAATTGGATTATAACTCAAAACCGCCGAGCGTCAAAATCGAATTTCCTGGCTTGTCATTGCGAGAAAGCACGCAGTACGACTAAAGCGTGGCGTAGTGTTAATCGAATCGCGTGCTGACGAAGCAATCCCTGTCTGAGGATGAGATTGCTTCGTCGCTCTGTCGATTCTCTTTTGCGACACTTGGTTGCACCGCTTTTCGCAATGACAGTTCATTAACCGCCAATCTTGGACATCGCATCGACACTTGTAATTTTGAAACCATCGCCGAAGGGATGCTGCTCTGGCTTGGAATCGATTGCGCGCGCGAGCAGTTCCTGCAACTTGATTTCGCTGATGCCTTCGCACAATGCGCCGCGCATATCCTCGCCGCGATCGCCGAACAGACACGCGCAGATCGCGCCTTGCGCCGTCACGCGCAGACGATTGCACGCATTGCAGAAATGTTCACTCGCCGGTGTGATAAAACCAATGGTCGCTTGCGCTTCAGGTAAGCGATATGTCCTCGCTGGTCCACTGCCTTGCGGCGAGTCGCTCTTTGCCAGCTCCGGTAGTCGTGCGATCAACTCCGCCGCCGAAATAAAATGCTGATCGAAAAATTCTTGTGCGACATTCGTGCTTCCGACGGGCATCAATTCGATGAAGCGAACATGCCAGGGATGGTCAAGCGTGAGCCGAGCGAAATTGGTAAACTCGTCGTCGTTGATGCCGCGCATGGCGACGACGTTGATCTTGAGCGGCGCAAAGCCAACGGCTTCTGCTTCGCGAATGCCCGCCCACACCGCATCGAATGCATCGACGCCGACGATATGCGTAAAGCGGTCGCGTTGCAGTGTGTCGAGTGAAATGTTGACGCGACGCAATCCCGCATCGGCAAGTTCGCGCGCTAGCCGTCCGAGCAAAAATGCGTTGGTTGTGAGCGCGAGGTCTTGCACGCCATCGATGGATGAAATCGCGCGCACAATTTTGACGATATCGCGGCGCAAAAGGGGTTCGCCGCCGGTGAGGCGAATCTTCGTAATGCCTAATGCGACGGCGGCGCGCACGACCCGCTGAATGTCCTCGACCGAAAGCGGTGAGCCAGATGGTGTGGAATGACCATTGGGCGCGCAATAGATGCAGCGAAAATTACACGCCTCGGTGACGGAGATGCGGAGGTAATCGACCGTTCTGCCAAAAGTATCTTGCATAGGGGTCAGTTCGATAGTGAGATAGTGCGATAGTGCTATAGTGGAAAGCGGTTTGTATTCGCACAATCGAATTATATCTCGAATAGGGTAAAATTGCGAAAAGATAGATTTCGATTTGACAGCGATTCCAAATCAAGTATACTTGCACTCGCTGGCGCCGTGGCCAAGTGGTAAGGCAAGAGTCTGCAAAACTCTGACCAGCGGTCCGAACCCGCTCGGCGCCTCAAAAAAATGCGACGCACCCGCTCACGCGAGGTGCGTCGCATTTTTTATTTTTTTCGCCACAACAACAACGCGAGCGCGCAGAATCCCAGACCAATGGTTGCCGATGTGGTTGCGCCAACTAATGCGAGCGCCCGCCCGTTGAGCCAGTTCAACCCGTTAGCAGATTCATCCGCCGTGAAAACACCTGTGCGTGGCGCTTCGTTTTGATCGCGAAAAGTGCGCGGCGAAGTGAGGACGGTTGCCGTTGGTGTAACCGTCGGCGTCGCTGTACGCGTTTGAGTGGACGTTCGCGTTGCGGTCCGCGTTGGCGTCATATTCGGACGTGCGCCCAATTCCAAGTCGGTTTGGAAGCGCGGCAAGATGGCAAATCTGTTACGCGTGCGACTTACGATGCCGATGACGCGCACCGCCTGTCCGCGCGTCGGCGACGTCAATCGAATTTGGGTCGTCGGATCGATGTAGATCAGCGCCTCGCCGCTGCCATCGTCGATGGTAAATTCGCTCCGCGTAGAACTGACCACATTCCCGCGTATCTCAACCAATCGCCCTTCGACTGTTTCGTTGATTGCCCCGGTCGTCACACGCAGCGGCTGAATCGGGCCGCATTTGCCGCGCACTTGAATGGTGCTGACATCTTCGACTTGAATCTCACGCTCGCCAGTTACGGCTGGGACTTTGCCCCGCACCACAATTCGATCTGCCAGCGCAATTGGCGGAAAGTCGCCGCGCTTGGACGACACGTAAACTTTGATGCCGCCCGTATCGTCTTGAACGAAAATGTAATTGTCGCTGAAAACACCGGGCGGAACGGTCACACATGCTTCAAGATCGACATACCGAAACGCGCCGGTCGTTCGTGCCGTGTCAACCGACACAGAGCCTAAATCCCAGCGTTTTGGTGCAGGTGTTGCAGTAGGCGGGACAGGACCGGGCAGTACGGTCGCATCTGTCCAAATCGGCGACGTGTAGGCAATATCGCCATCGGCCTGCACCGCGCGGACAAAATAAAAGTGCGAGGAACTGCCGGTGATCGAAACGTTCCAAGTGACGGAAGAATTGGTGAACGATTGAGACCGCACCTGTGTGCCGTTATCGTAAAGAAAAAGTTGAATGGGTTCAGCGTCCGGATCGATTACGGTCACCGTAAAGCTCAGAATGGTGCGCGCCGTAATCGTCGTGCCCATCCATGCCCCATTCGATTGCAAGGCGATTGCTAGGTTGCTATCTTCGGTTGCGAATACACGCCGCGCGCGAAATGCATCCAGCAGATTGGTTTGTGTTAGCGCAGGCGCAATCACGCCAACGCGATGACTCGAATCTTTGCCCCAAATCAAATCGTGATGATCGGAGTTGTTCGTCGGCGCGACTCGCCACTTTTTGTTTAGACTGGCTGGAAATTGTGACTCGAATCGAACATATCCTTCGCCATTGTTGCCTACTTCCTGCAAAACGATTTTGCCGAGCGCGGCAGCGTTGAATGCGAAATCGTCAAAATCACCGCCGTACTTCCAATCGGGATGATTGAATTGAGCAATAGCATGGATCTGTGATCCAAGCCAGGCGAATATCTCGGACAGCGCATCATAACTTGCATCGGTATGTGAGACCCAGGTATTTGTTCCGAATACGCTCAAGTGTCCTTTGGAACCGGTGTACTCGAAACCGCGCAAGCCGATGAATGCGCCATCGCGGGTTGCGCTATTTGCTGCGTTGCCCATCTCGTCCCAGTCTTCCTGGGTGAGCGTCGTATCATGATCGGTCAGCCCGAAAAAGTGCAAGCCGTTCATGCGCGCCGTATCGAATGCCATGCGCGGTGGGCCGCTGCCATCGGAGACCGTCGAGTGTGCGTGCAGGTCGCCCCAATAGGCGAACATGCCGTTTGGCATCGTTGTGCCCGGTGTGGAGCGCGGCGGCAAAACGGAGAAAAGCGAACGAGGCGATGGCGTGCCTTTGAAGAAATCGTACGTCATGCTGTTGCTGTCTTGGATGCTGTAGCGCTGCAATGATCGTGGTTCGCTTGCGCTGGCATGTCCCCGCAAGCCGATGGCGGCAAAATTGCTGTTGCCCCACGCGACCGAATCGACCAATTCGTCGTTCGGACCGAGCAGCAGAATTTCGTCGCCGCTGTTCGCGAGCGAAAGCGAACCAGATGCCCATGCGGTATATTTCGCCAGATTCGGAACGCTCGGCGTGTCGGTGAGAACGCCGGTGGTTACCAATTCAAAATTTGGATCAAACCCAAAACGATTGCGAAACTGGGCGGCGTTGCGCGCGATGATGAGGGGCGTGTTCGGCGCAATGAATGTCCCGTTTGGGAAAATGTACATCGACTCGCCGCTGCCTTTGGTTTCTTCATCGCCGATTTTATAATCGCCCAAGTCTATTGTTTTGAGGAGTGAATGCGCCAGTTCGATGAATTCGTCGCCGTCGTCGGATTGAGCGCCATCGTAGAGGACTTCGCTGATAAAAATTTTTTCGGCAATACGTGTTGCGGTTGCGGTGGGTGTGTGCGTTGGAGTATGGGTGGGGGTGAGTGTGGGTGTATTGGTGCGCGTAAAGGTTGGTGTGCGTGTGGGAGTACTCGTCAGAGTATTGGTAGGCGTAGAAGGTGACGTACACGATTTGATCGGCGATAGAGAATTGCGTGGGTTGGGAGGATTGCCCGAGCCGGAAACAAAATCGGCAGAATTTTCATCGGTGTCGATGCAGCCATCATTCTTGCGTAAATCCGCCGTCGTGTTGCTTGGCGATGGCGCGCGGGCGCTGCCTTCAAAACAATTTACACCGCTGCCATAACCCACAAAATCGACGATGCTCGTCGCCGTGCTGAGGGGACACGTACCGGCGAGCAATGTCGTGTTGTTGACCAACGCAATCTTGCCTGCTGTCGATGCCAAATTGGTTGTACCGGTGACATCGGTTGTCGGCAACATCGCACCATTTGCTCCGCCTGAACCTTGCTTGACCAAGTAATAGCGTCCGGGAGAAATCGTGCCGGTGAGTGTCGTTGTGAGCCAGGTCGAACCGGTCGATGATGCGTACTGCATCGTCCAGCCGGTCACGTTGACCGCAGCACTGCCACGATTGAAGAGTTCGACAAAATCATTTTGGTACGGAGCGCTACTATTGCCACCACCGCCGTAGACTTGGCTGATGACAATGTTGGGCGAGGGAACCTGAGGGGAGGCGAAAAGAGGAAGGGATGTCACACACAGAACACCCCAGGTTACCAAAACAAGAAAAGCAATCCACCGGTACTGAAGACGATCTTTCATAGACGTCCTCCGTCTTACCAATGCTGGGAATGATGCCGATGGGTGGACGCGCCTAGGTAACCGTCACACCATTGTGCGTATGAAAATATAACCCAGATTTCAACCTGGGTCAAATTGAGACGTAGGGGCGAGGCATTCGTTCAAGGCGATTGGTCGGGTAAAGCAATTGCCGTTCAGAAGCATTTTCCTTCATCAATCCATTGACGAATGCCTCGCTTCTACAAAGTATCGAATCGCTCGCGCAAAAATTCAAGCACCACGCGGTCGATGCGCGCGCCGTCGAGCAGGCGGTCTTCCAAGTTTTCAACGCCCGCAAATTCGCGGAACGCGTTCTGCGTCGATTCATCCCAAACGCCGTTGAGTGCCCCTCCATAATATCCACGTGCCTGCATAATCGTTTGCAATTCGCGCGCGATCTTTGAATCGATAGGTAGAATATCCTTGGGATTTGTCTTGCCCAGATAGAGGCGATGCAGACCGAGCAAGCGTTTCAATTCGTCGATTGGAGTTGGATGATCGTCGACGCGCAGATCAATATATCGATCATTGAATCCGGCATAGCCGCCTTTTTCGCGCACGACGAGCAACGCTGCGCTCTCTTGTCCTCGTTTATCGCCCCCAGCGGCTTGTCCCGCCGCGAGAGCAGTGACCAACCGCTCGGCTAAATCGCCGGAAGTTTTCGTAAATGTGTTTGCCAGCGCATCAACGACGGCAGCACCCGCGAGAATATTTCCCTGTGCCGCAAAATTTTTCCCTGTGATGCCGCCTGCCCAATGAAAACATCCACTGCCGGTGTAAGTGAACGCACGCCCTTTAGCATCGACCATACCAAATTGGCGTTGGTGCGCGTTCTTGTCGGTCACAACCAATTTCGCGCCGACTTGTTTAGGCGTCATGCCTTGTTTGAGCATGCGCAAGCCGCGCGGACCATACGACGTGTTCGCCCACGATTGCGTCGCAATCGCGCCAACCCCGGCACTCGCCCATGGCACGACTGCACCGACCGATAGGAATTTCGATTCGACGGCGATGCCTAGCTCTTTGGTTTTCGGATCAAAGGCAACGAGAGAGAAGGTCATGTTTCATGCTCCATGTCACAGGTTTTAGGTCGCAAGTTGCTAGTCAAGTTGCATCGTCGTTGAGACTTGCCACTTGCGATCTGTGACCAGTGATTTGTGTGATAGCGGAAAATAAAAATGCGCCCATCCCAAAGAAGGTGACGAGCGCGGGCGCGCTCTGTTCCGCTGTGATGCCGACAATGATAGTTGCCAGCCCTTGCACCGCGTACGCGGCAACAGGCAGCCAAGCGTATCGATTATCGAATTGCCAAGGGCGTGCAGGTTGTCTGGATTCGTAAAGTCGAAAGAGGAAAAAGACAGTGAACGTCGTCGCGAGCCAGCCGATGAAATTTTGTACGGGGATTCCAAAATATGCGCCGCCTTGAACCCAGACCCAATGACTGCGCGCCACCATTTGCGGGTCCATGCCCAAGTCCCACGCGGTCATCGCCATTGCACCGAGAAACGCAATCAATGCGGTTGAACTTGACGAGCGCGACCGCGCAGTTTCGCCGGCAACGATTTCAACAACCGTGTTCGACGCGTACATCATCATGAACCACGCGAGCGGAATCAGAAAGGGTACGACGCCCAGCTTCGGTCCGAGCCGGTCGGTGTAATAATATTGCCCATAGACAAGCCCGGTGAGTACGCCAACTGTTTCGAAAATAAAACTGACACCGAACGAAAGTGCAAGAAAGACGAGCATGGATCGCAAGCCAAAGCGGTCGTTGGCATGGATGACGGCGAATACGAAAAATAACAGCGTCGTTCCTGTCAAAAGCCAATGCGGTGTGGAAGTTCGGAGGATCGCATTGAGTACGGTATATGTAATGGCGAGGGCGTACAATGTGAACGCGATGATGGCAACGCGACGCATGTAACATGCTCCGTGTTACAGGTCTCAGTTAAGTCCCAGGTCGCAACTTGCGACTTGACCTGTAGCTTGCGACCTAAAGTTTATAACCAAACTTGCGCAGCAAATCTTTGCGCCATGCAACACCAGAATCGTCTTCGATACCTTTCGATTTGTTGCCATCGATAACGCCGAGGACGCCGCGTCCCAATTCTGTCTCGGCGATAATGACCTGCACAGGATTCGCCGTCGCGCAGAAAAGGTTGACGACTTCGGGGACATTTTTGATGGCGTGCAAGACGTTGATGGGGAAAAAACCTTGACCGAGGAAAACGATGAACGAATGCCCGGCGCTCAGCGCGAACGCATTCTTTTTCGCAAGGTCGATCAACGCGTCGTCATTGCCGCTCGCGCGCACGAGCGTATGTCCCGACGCTTCGCAGAACGCCAAGCCGAATTTGATGCCTGGCACAGCGGAAACAAGCGCCTCGTGCATGTCCTCGACCGTCTTGATAAAATGCGACTGACCGAGGATGAAATTCAATTGATTGGGATTTTCGATTTGAACGATTTGTAATTCCATGCTGGCTCTCCGTAATCTGTGTTGCGTGCTGCGTGTTCCGTTCACCTGCTGACTATTCGACCAAACGACTATTGGCTATGGGACTATTCGGCGTGTCCACTCCATCGGATCGACGTACTCGCCGTTAGCCCACATGCTCCAGTGCAAATGGTTGCCCGTCGATAGTCCGGTCGTGCCGACTTTGCCAATCAGCATCCCCGGATCGACCATCTGACCGGCTTGCGTATCGATTGCCGATAGATGATAGTATGCGCTGAACACGCCGACGCCATGATCGATGACGATCATGTTTCCGCGAACCTGGGTCAAACCGGCGAAGACGACTCGACCTCGCGCAGGGGCATAGATCGGCGTGCCGCCGGGCATCGCAAAGTCGGTCCCCTCATGTCCACATGCACCAACCGGTCCACCGTTGTAAGACCGCCGCGTACCGAAAAATTCAGAGATCGTGCCGTAAAGCGGCTGACGAAATGCGCCGCTCCACAACCGAGTGGGAGAGTACTTGTTGACGATGGTCGCCAATTGTGCTGCTTCGCGATTAATCAACGCGGTGTCTTGCAAAATCGTAACCTTGGAGGGTGGTAGTGTGATCGCATCGACGAGGTACGCGGTTGAGGCAATCGTCACGGACGTTGTATCGTTCGATGGTTTGCCTGCATCGTCTGTCGCCGTGACGGCAAGAGGAACCGCGCCCAATTTCGCGCAGCGCGAGATTCCAACCAACGCGTACCAAAATCCGGTCGCGCGCGTAAAGTTGATCGGCTTGCCGTTGAACGTGCCGTTCACCGAAGCCAAATTGGGGCGCGCAACTTGAATCATCAGTGTGCCGCCTTGCCGCACGACGGGCGGATCGACGATCAAGCCGGGCTTGGTGACGCTTATGCTGTTCGGTACAGCGATGGCTTGACCCACCGAAATCAAATTCGGATTCACGATGCCATTGAGATTCTTGATCGCCTCCATCGTCGTGCCATAGCGCATGGCAATTCCATAGAGCGTATCGCCCGATTGAATCGTGTACGAACTGGAGGCGGAGACAGAGTTAGCAGGCGTGGCGGGACTAGCAGTCGATGAAACGCTGAGCTTTTGTCCGACCGTGATCAAGTCGCTAGTGCCTAGTTTGTTGAGCTGCTTGAGCGCGAGGACGGTCGTGTTGTATCGCAAGGCGATGGAGAAGAGCGTATCGCCTGCCTGAACGACGTAGACGCTGGGAGTATCTTGCGGGGGCGCGGAAGCGATTGAAATCGGTACGAATGCAAGCGCGAGCGCACAGAGCAGTGCGGTGAGCAGCGCGCGAAAAACCAATTGCATTTCGTTCTCCTTTCGCGACGCATTATAACGTGGTTGAAAAGATTAGTCTACTTGCAATATTCTTTGACAGCCCTGATAATGGGTGTTAGAATCGAGTCGCAAATTGCACTTTATGGAACTGTGATACGGTGAACGTAGTCCACCATCGAGGTCACGCATCGCATGTTCGCGCATCCTATCGAATTTGAATGAGACCCAGCAAAAGCCGCAAGTAATCTACGCGAACACGGCGTCAGTTTTGAAGAAGCGACAGATTGCTTTGATGATCCTTACGCCCTTATCTTTACTGACCAAGCGAATTCGGACGAGGAGCCGCGCGAAATCCTAATCGGATATTCGAACAAAAATCGATTGCTCTTTATTTCTTTTGTACAGCGGGCGACGCTGCGCGTGCGTTTAATCAGTGCGCGTCGCGCCGATACCCAGGAGTGCAGAGCGTATGAAAAAGAAAATCCATTTGACTGAACACATTCCTGGCTTGGATGATTACGAACTCAAGCCCCACTATGATTTTGACTATTCCAAAGCCAAGCCAAACCGCTTCGCCGGTCGCGTGATTCTTACGCGGGGTGGCAAGCGCACGAATGGGGAACGCAAGTTAGCGTCGCCGCCCACTGTCCGCAAGACCATCACGCTAACTCGTCCGCAGCTCGCCTATCTGCGCAAACTCGACGACAACTTGTCACGCGCCATAGGCAAACTTATCGATGCTGCCAAGTGAGCGCGAAGATTTCCAAGCCCACTTGCAATCCCAGCCAATTGTGCTAGAATAGCGCCAGTGGAGTCTACTGTGTTCTCATATCGACGTTTCGTTCAACCTATGTTGATGCCCAGCGGCGCACCGTAACGGTGGGCGCGTAATTCCTACGCGTACACGGTGCGCCACGCCGACTGATATTGCTGTCAGCGGCGTTTTTATTTTACTAACGACCGCGGACAGCCGACGGACGACCGCCGCACGCTTCGCGTGAGTGGAGTTGAAGGATTGCGGTCTGCCGCCAGTGGTCGGCGGTCACATCGATCGATCATTTTTCATCCGAGGAAATCTACCATGACCAGAAAAATTCTCGTGTCCGTCGCTTGGCCCTACGCCAACGGACCATTGCACTTGGGACACATCGCAGGCGCGTATCTCACCGCCGATATTTTCGCGCGCTTTAATCGATTGATTGGGAACGATGTGTTGATGGTATCCGGTTCCGACTCGCACGGCACGCCGGTAACGGTTACCGCCGACGAAGAAGGCATCACTGCGCGCGAGGTGTTTGAGCGGTCGCATGCCACGTTCCTCGAAGCGTGGCAAAAGCTGGGCATCTCGTTCGATCTGTTCACGCACACCGATACCGAAAATCATTGGGCAGTTTCGCAGGATATTTTCTTACGCAACTTGACCAAAGGCAACATCTACAAGGCAACCGAAAAACAAGTCTACTGCGAAACGGATGCGCGCTTTTTGCCCGATCGTTACATCAACGGCGAGTGTCCGTACTGCCACTTTGCGCGCGCGCGCGGCGATCAATGCGACAACTGCGGACGTGTGCTGGATGCGACCGAACTTATCAATCCAAAATGCAAACTGGCCAAGCCGAGCGATCCGCCGCACAAGCTCGTCGTGCGCGAAAGCGAACACTTTTATCTCGACCTAGGCAAGTTCGAGAAACCGTTGCTCGATTATCTTTCCGACAAGGACTCGTACTGGAAATCGAACGTCGTCGCGTTCGTGCGCAACTGGCTCCAAGCTGGGTTGCACGGTCGTGCCATCACGCGCGATATGGACTGGGGCATCACGTTACCAATTCCTGGCTACGACTCGAAACGCATCTACGTTTGGTTTGAAGCTGTCATCGGTTACTACTCGGCGTCGATTGAGTGGGCGCGAAACCACGGCACGCCCGACAAATGGAAAGAATGGTGGGTGAAAGACGACAACGTACGCGGCTATTACTTTGTCGGCAAAGACAACATTCCCTTCCACACGATCATTTGGCCCGCTATGCTCCTGGGCTATGACGAAAACTTGCCGTTGCCGTACGACGTGCCCGCAAATGAATTTCTCAATCTCGAAGGGCGCAAGTTCAGCAAGAGTGAGCACTGGGCAGTGTGGATCAACGATTATCTCAAATCGTACGATCCCGATCCGCTGCGCTATCTACTCTCGGCGAACATGCCCGAATTCGCCGACACTGATTTCACTTGGCTTGAATTTGTCCGCCGAAATAACAACGAGCTGATCGCCAACTGGGGCAACCTGGCGAATCGCGTGCTGACGTTCACGTACAAAAATTTCGACCAGTGTGTACCAACGCCAGGCGAATTGACCGACGCCGATCGTGCGCTCATCGAAAAATCGGAGGCGGCGTTTGCGTCCGTTGGCGATGCGCTCGGTCGCGTGCGCTTCAAAGAAGCGATTGGGATTGCGATGGACGTGGCGCGCGAAGGCAATCAGTATCTGCAAATCGCCGAGCCCTGGAAAACGATCAAGACGGATCGCACGCGCGCCGCCACATCGCTCTACGTCGCATTGCGCGTCATCGACAACTTGAAGACGCTATTCTATCCGTTCCTGCCGTTCTCGTCGAACGATCTGCATCGTCAGTTAGGTTACGACGGCGACTTGCTCGGCGAAGTGAAAATCGAAACGTTCCAGGAATCGACCCGCAGTCACACGGCAGCGGTGTATTATCCTGGGCAGCATTCGCAAAAGTGGGAACCATCGCAATTGCAGCCCGGTCAAAAATTGCGCGAACCAAAAGCGTTGTTCAAAAAGCTCGACGAAAAAATAGCGGAAGAGGAAAAGGCAAAGCTAGGAAAAGCGTAGGACAAATTGACAATTTGTCCAACAGGAGGAAAAATGAGTTCACAACCACCCCAAGAAACCGATCTCGCAAAGGAATTGCGCGAATTGGGTGAGCAGATCAAGCGGGCGTTACATGTCGCGCGCGAACACCCGAAGACAAAAGAGTTTGAATCGCAAGTGACTAAAGCGATCAGCGATCTCGAAGTCGAAATTCAACGGGCCGTCAAAGGTGCCTCGGAACACGATGCCGCGAAGAAGGCGGGCGAGCACGTCAAGCAGACAGCGCACTCGATCAAAGAGAGCGGCGCGCCGGACGACATTCTGCAAGGAATTACCAAGGGCGTGCAAGCGCTCAACGATCAAATTCGCAAAGCGATTGACGACGCCGAAACAACGACCAAATCGTAAAGTAAACTGCGACGCACCCCGCTTCGCGTGAGCGGAGCACAAAGCGCGGAGTCGAAGGAGGAGTGCGTCGCAGTTTTTTGCAAATACAACCAAATTGCGCCCGCAAACGTATAATCGACTGTAAGGCAAATTTCCAATTTGCCAAGCAAGTGCGGCACCTGCGGTGCCGAAGACACTTGCTCTACGTTTTCGAAGGAGACATCGATGAAATCAACGCCCATTACGTTAGCGGTGGCGCTATTCTTCGGGGCAGTCGTTTTACTGACGTTCGGTGGAATAAATTTGGTTGCCGCTCCAGTGTGGATTGTGTTTCGACGCGGCACGAACATTGCGACGTTCAACACCGTCGCGCAAATTGCAAGCGCTGTAGCCATCATCATCTTGGTTGCTGCCGCCGCATTGATTGTGATTCCGCTTGCGCTGGAGCCTGCGGCCAATTGGTTTCGCAAATCGATCAAGGTGCTGCCCGCCTATTTGTTGGGCATGACCGTTGCAGCGTTGCTCGCGAATCTTTTGAGTATCGCCACCGTTGGATCGCTCACCAGCGCAAGCAGCCCAATCAAATTAAGTCTCGCGATCGCATTACTGATCGTGAGCGCGATGGGTGCAATTATCGCCGTGACGATTGCGGCGCTCCGTACGGGCTTGTCAGCGCGCATTTCGAAATTCTCGTTGGCACTATCTGGAATTTCACTTGGGCCTATTTTGATTTTGTGCGTGGCCATGTTCGGCGCGATCAACATCGCGATGACGACGCCGACGAATCTTGCCGGCGGCGGTCAATCGCCTGCTCCCCAAGGCGCACCACCGGGCGGGCCCGGCAGCGCAAACGGAATCGCGAGTCTTGTCACGACGTTTCAAATGGGCGGCATTCTCATGGCGGTGTTTGCAATTGTTGCGCTTGTCGGTGTGGTGATCGGCGTGCGTGCACTAGGCGGATTAACAGCGACAGCTTCGCCTGTGTCTATTGATTATCGACGCGAGGTAGGACGCGCCATCGTGAGCACCATCGCCATCAGCATTGTTCTCTTTGTCGCTATGCAGCTTGTTCCGGTGGCACGCACCAATCCGCCCGTCGTCTCGACGATTCAGTGGGATTCGCCGCAGACCAAGGCGTTGGCGACTCGCGCTTGCATGAATTGTCACAGTAACGAAACCGAGTGGCCCTTGTACGCGCAGTTTGCGCCGGGGTCGTGGATCACCTCGGTGCATGTCAATAGTGCGCGGGAGCAGTTTAACTTGTCGGAGCTGAACAAGCTGCCGAGCTTACGCCGGGCACGGTTGGCGCGTGATATGGCGGAGCAAATTCGCAACAATACCATGCCGCCCGCCGACTTTCTGCTCATGCATCCCGAAGCACACTTGACCGATGCCGAAAAACAACTGTTGATTCAAGGTCTGCAAAATAGCATCAAATAAAAATCGTCTTTGAACGTGCGACGCACCTGTTTAGTGGAGGTGCGTCGCACGTTTTGTTTTGCAGGGTTTAGTATCAAGGTATCAAGGTTGGGGCTATCCTTTCCATTCTTTCGGTGTTATAATCCTCAGTGAGTAAGGCGTTTATCTCCGCGTGAAGGAGGTACCCCGGAAATTCATGCTTGATCTAGTCAGGACTTTCGCCTGTCATTTCGAACGCAGTGACGCAAAGCGTCTCGGTTTCCACAGCGAGATTTCTCGCAAAAACCGCTCGAAATGACACCGGAGCGAAAGCCCTATAAATGTACTCGATTGGTACGTAAATTATCCCATCAGTTCGGCAAGCAACCTTCAAGGAGGAATGGAAATGTTAGATCGAATCATGGGTGTCGTTACCCTCAAAGCTCCCGTTTATCGTGGGATCGCGGACGACCAAAGCGCAACCAGCCAAGCCGGAATCATCGTTGTCATCGTGTCGTTGATCTCTGGCTTTTTCTCCGGACTGGTTTCCGTAAATACCCAAACGGGTGCAACCAGCGTCAACATCGTCGGCGCGGTTATTAGTGCAATCGTCGGTTTGATTTTTGGTTTGATCGCGTGGGTAGTCGCCGCTTGGGTCCTGCAATTCGTCGCCAAGATGTTGGGCGGCAAGACCGATACGGGCGAAATGATGCGCGTGACCGGCTACGTTCAAATTTTTGGTCTCGTCAGTATTTTGAATGTGCTTGCTCTTGCCGGTACCGCTCTCTCTTGCGTCACGGGTCTGCTCGGATTCGTCGTCGCGATCCTCAGTCTCATTGGTTACATCATCGGCGTGCGTGAAGCGGCCGAGTTCTCCACGGGCAATGCGGTTATCACCGCCGTGATCGCCGCCATCGTAAATTTCATTATCATCGCAATCCCCACTGCCATTGTTGCCTTTGTCTTGATCGCCCTTGGCATGGCGGCCGGTGGGTAGTTTTGTTTGCACCTTGTAATTTATAAACAAGGAGTCTAATGGATCAATACTTTACCCCTCACGTCAAACGTGGCGCAATTTATTTCGGCATCATCGTCGCCGTGCTCGGAGTTATCGGAGCGATTCCGTTGCTCAATTGCCTTGCGCTTCCATTGTTGTGCGTCGCTGGCTTTGCAGTTCCCATTGGCATCGGCTGGCTGGTGGCGCAATGGGGCGGGGCAACCGATATGGCAAAAGGTGCGATCGATGGTGCAATTGCGTGCGGTCTCGGTGGTCTCGTCGGCGGCGTGGTTAGCTTTCTGGCGAGCCTCTGCTTCAACGCTGTCTTCTTCGCCATCGGTATGTCGAGTAATGCAAGCGATATGGTTGGCGCAATCGTCGCTGGAATTATCGGCGGATTGAGTAGTTGGATTTTCGGCGCGATCTTTGCGGCGATCTTTGGCGCGGTTGGCGGCTTGCTCTACGTTGCGATTCAAGGCAACAAGTCGGCAATGAAACCGGCGTAATCGAATAGAATCTCGACCGCGAGAGATTTGTCTCTCGCGGTCTTTTCTTTTGCATTTGAATTGAATCGTGGTAGAATCAGCAAGTCACACGTTACAGATCACAAGCAGAAGCTGCAACTTGTAACCTGCAACCTGAACCCTGCAACTAGAAAGCTCCCGAATGCCCCGCATTTACATTGCGCTCGACCTCGAAACGACCGGACTCTCATCCGACCGCGACGCGATTATCGAAATTGGCGCAGTCAAGTTTCGCGGCGACGAAGTAATCGACGAGTGGTCGTCGCTCGTCAATCCCAATCGCCCGCTGCCTCACAAAATCGAACGGCTCACCGGTATCACGCAAAGCGAGGTCGAGCACGCGCCGTCGCTGTTCAATGTGCTGCCCAATTTGGCGCGTTTCATCGGCGAGAATCCGATTGTCGGTCACACCATCCAATTCGATTTGGCGTTCCTCCAAAAAGCGGGCTACTCGTTCTCCGGCGGCGGACTCGATACGTTCGAACTCGCCTGCATCTTGATGCCGTACGCCTCGCGCTATTCGCTCGGCAAATTGATGGACGAACTCGGCATTGAATTTCCGACGCGCCATCGCGCGATTGAAGATGCGCGCGCCGCGCAAGCCTTGTTCAATGCGTTGCTCGAACGCGCCAAGCGTCTCGATCAAAAAATTATTCAAGAGATTGCCAAGCTCGGCGACAAATCGAACTGGTCGCTGCGGTATGCGTTTCAAGATTTGGTGCGCGACCGCGCGCGCAATGCCTTTGCGCCTGGCTCGATTGGTGCGCAGCTTGCGGCGAAAACATCGCTGCAAGACGAAACGCTCGGTTTACTTTTTTCGCGCGACCGCGACGAACGACCGCTCAAACCCAAAGCGCATTCCGATCCGCTTGACGAGGATGCGCTCGCACATTTGCTCGGTCCCGATGGTTTGTTCGCGCAGACGTTTGAAGGGTACGAAAATCGCCCGCAGCAAATTGAAATGTTGCGCGCCGTTGCAAAAGCGTTCAACGATAACGCGACCACGTTGGTTGAAGCGGGAACGGGCACAGGAAAATCACTTGCGTATTTGATCCCGGCGATTTATTGGGCGGCGCAGAATAATCAGCGTGTCGTTATTTCGACGAATACCATCAATCTCCAAGACCAACTTTTCCTCAAAGATATTCCCGACCTGCGCCACGTTCTGCCGCTCGAATTTAAAGCGTCGTTGCTCAAAGGTCGCTCCAACTACGTTTGCCGCACGCGCCTGGATTCCTTGCGGCGCAGCGATAAACTTTCGCCGGAGCAGGCACGCGTGCTGGCCAAAGTCCTCGCGTGGCTGCCCTCGACGACGACGGGCGACAGCGCGGAATTGATCCTGATGGGAGCTGCCGAGAATGCCGTCTGGTCAAGCGTCTCGAGCGACGCGGACCACTGTTCGGCGGAACGCTGTGAGTTGCAACAGCAAGGCAAATGCTTTTTCTATCGCGCACGCGAAAAAGCGGAATCGGCGCACGTCATCATCGTCAATCACGCGCTCTTGCTCGCCGATGTCGCCACCGAAAACCGCGTCCTCCCCGAATTTAAATATCTCATCGTCGACGAAGCGCATCACCTCGAAGCGCGCGCGACGGATGCGTTGTCGTTCGAAGCGTCGAGTTCGAGCATGGAGCAAATGCTGCGCGGTCTCGCGCACGAGCGCGGCGGCTTGATCGGCAATCTGGCCGGCGCGCTGCGCAATTCCGATGTCCCGCCGAACATTCGGCGCGACGTGCAAAATATTTTCTCTGATGTCGCGCAAGACATTGATCGTGCGTTGCGCGGTGTGTACGATTTCTTCAACGCGCTCGAAAAATTTCTCAACGCGCAAGAGCAATTGCCCGGCGAGTCCGAGAGTCCGTACGATCGTCAAATTCGGTTGACCCCGGCGCGGCGTTCCAATCCGGAATGGAGCGGCATCGAAATTGCGTGGGAGACGTTTGGCGCATCGCTGATGAAGGTGCGCGAGGGCGTGGAAAAAATTTACAACGCGTGGACCGAACTCGACAACTACGAAGTGCCAAATCATCCGGAACACGAGACAGAACTTGCGTTTGCCATGCATCGTGTGAGCGAGACGCGCGTGCAGCTCGAAGCGTTAATTACCAAACCGGAAACGAGCGGTATTTACTGGGCAAATATCGATAAAAAGAGCGGCAACATTTCGCTGCACGTCGCGCCGCTTTACGTCGGCGATCTTTTGCAAAAGCAACTTTTTGCGGGTAAGGATGCGGTCGTGCTGACCTCGGCAACCTTGCGGGTCGGCAACAGCTTCGATTATATCAAGACGCGGCTCGGCATTGGCGATTGGGCGGACGAACTTGCGGTTGGCTCGCCGTTCGATTATGCGCAAGCGGCGATGGCGTATGTGCCGACCGATATTCCCGAACCGGGACAGCCAGGTTATCAAAAAGCGGTCGAAGCGGTGCTGATCGAATTGCTGCGCGCGATGCAAGGGCGCACGCTCGTTTTGTTCACGTCGCATTCGCAATTGCAGGCGACGTATCGCGCCATCACGCGCCCCCTCGAAGAGGATGGCATCATCGTCATCGCGCAAAATCTCGACGGGTCGCGCCGTCAAGTGTTGGAAACGTTCAAAACCCAGGAACGCACCGTGTTGCTTGGAACCAAATCGTTCTGGGAAGGCGTCGATGTCGTGGGCGAAGCGTTGTCGTGTCTGGTCATCGCGCGCTTGCCGTTCTCGGTTCCGAGCGATCCCATCTTCGCCGCGCGCAGTGAAACGTTTGACGATTCGTTCGCGCAGTACGCGGTGCCGGAAGCGGTGCTGCGTTTCCGCCAAGGCTTTGGGCGTTTGATTCGCAGCAAGAATGATCGGGGTATTTTCGTTATCTTGGACAAACGCGTGCTGACGAAAAATTACGGACACTTGTTTATCGAATCCCTGCCACCGGTCTCCAAATATCAGGGAACGTTGAAAGGAATGCCGGCGTTTGCAACCAAATGGATCGATAAAACAAACGTGCCCAATTAGCCAAACGTGCCAAATCTGCCAATTATTTTTGGCACGTTTGGCACATTTGGCTAATTTAACGCATTAGAGTATAATCCCGCCTCGGATTTATCGACAAGGAGATAATTTTTATGATTGGCGTTCAGGATTTACGCAAAGGCACTACCTTCATCGACGATGATGGCAATCTTTACAAAGTATTGGAATATCAGCACGTCAAACAAGGTCGCGGCAATGCGACGATCAAAACGAAACTGCGCAACGTCAAGACCGGCTCGACCATCGACAAGAACTTTCAGTCGGGCGGGCGCGTGCAAGACGTGCGGCTCGATCATCACAACGTGCAATATCTTTACAACGATGGCACGCATTTCACGTTCATGGACACCGACACGTACGATCAGCCGGTGTTGGACAAGGACTTGCTCGGCGAGGGTGTCAACTTTTTGAAAGAAAATATCATGGTCGAGTTGCTGACGTACGAAGGTCAGCCGATTGAAGTGCAATTGCCAACGACGGTTGATCTCAAGGTCACCGATACTGCGCCCGGTTACAAAGGCGATACGGCGAGCGGCGGCGGTAAACCGGCGACACTCGAAACCGGCGTAGTCGTCACCGTGCCATTCTTTGTAAATGTCGGTGACACCGTCCGCGTCGATACGCGCGATGGCTCGTACGTGACGAGGGTGTAATCCGATCAATGACCAAGCATAAACCCTAGCACCCCCTGCTAGGGCAGGTGTGAACAATTGACCAGTGAGTCGGTTTGTCATTTGTCATTCGGAATTTGTAATTTCTAGTCTTAGTCCCGGCAAATCAATCTAAAAATCATTCCATCGATAAGGAGGAATGGTAATGCGATTTAGATCGGGGCTTTATTTTGAACCGAATAGATTTTCAAGATTAGCACCTACAGTCTGACGTGCTTGTGCGTTAGCTGTAGGTGTTTTGCGTTCAGGCCGGTTGGGTTTGAGAGCTGATCGTGTCAACAACTTTCCAGGAGGCACTCAAATGAAAAACGTAGGAATGTGGTTTAAGGTTTTTGCGTTTGCGATTCTGTTGATCGTCATGGGTGCTCAATTTACAGGGGCACAGAAAACAGCAGCGTCATCTCAAACAGATACGCCGCTCGACTCGATCACAAGTGAACGTCCGAGATCATCTGTGCCGGATGATGTGTACTGGGACAATCGCTTTACCAATCGCGGATTGGATGGTGTCGTCCAGGCGATTGCGACGAGCGGCAGTAACGTGTACGTCGCCGGTCATTTTATGACCGCAGACAACGTAGTGCTCAATCGGGTGGCGATGTGGAATGGAAACAATTGGTCGGCGTTGGGGCAAGGATTGAGCTGCGGAGTTTCGTACTGCGCCCCTTACGCCAACGCGATTGCAGTTAGTGGCAGCAATGTCTACGTTGGTGGAATGTTTACGGCTGCTGGTAACGTGGACGCAAGCAGCATCGCCATGTGGAATGGGAGTACATGGTCGGCATTAGGCAGCGGTGTTAATGGCATCGTTAACGCGATTGCGGTTAGCGGCAATGATGTTTACGTCGGCGGATTCTTTACAACGGCGGGTGGCGTCAGCGCGCACAACATCGCCAAGTGGAATACACTGACCAACACCTGGTCGGTGCTAGGCGAGGGCATCTATGGTGAATATGTAAACGCAATTGCTGTTATTGGCAGCGATATTTACGTAGGCGGTAGTTTCAACACAGCAGGTGGAATCGAGTTGAGGAACATTGCAAAGTGGAATGGCATTTCTTGGTCTGGTGTTGGTATGGGTATTTGGAATTCGTGGGGTTTCGGTTCCGGGGTCAATGCGTTCGCAGTAAACGGAAACGATTTATTCGTCGGCGGTCGATTCGACTTGGCGGGTGGAGTGGCGGTGAATAATCTTGCCAAATGGAATGGCAGTATCTGGGAAGATCTGGGCGGAGGAATACCGTCATCATGTGGAAGTTGCATTCGAGTTTACGCTCTGGCAGTAAGCGGAATTGATTTATACGTCGGAGCAGATTATCTCTCGGTGGGAGGTGTCACACCAGTCGTTGCTAAATGGAATGGGAGCACCTGGTCTAACTTGGGAAGCGGAACAACTGTTACGATTTACGCCATCGCTATCAACGGCAACGATATTAATGCCGGTGGCGCATTCGGCAATTCAAGTTGGACTGAAGTAAATTATATTGCCAGGTGGGACGGCAGTAGTTGGTCATCTTTGAGTAATGTCATCACCAACACCGTGAATGGAGACATCTACACAATTGCCATAAAGGGAGACGAGATTTATATTGGCGGCGATTTCACGCGCGCAGGCAATATCAATACATACAACATTGCCAAGTGGAATAGGAAAACAAATACTTGGTCGTCGTTAAGTTGGGGAGTGGACGGCCCGGTTCATGCTATTGCGACAAATGGTAATGATGTCTATGTGGGTGGCTGCTTTAGGTCTATGAACAGTATTGCCAAGTGGAATGGTAGCTTATGGTCAACACTTGGCAATGGATTAAGCGGTTGTGTGCGCGCTATCGCAACGAACGGAACCGACGTATATGCAGGCGGCTCGTTTACATTTTCTGGTCCTTTGACTGTAAATGGCATCGCAAAGTGGAATGGTAGCACTTGGTCGCCCTTAGGCAGTGGACTTGGCTTTGGGCGAGCGTACGCGCTTGCGTTGAATGGAAATGATCTATACGTTGGAGGAATGTTCTTTGAGGCGGGCGGGGTAAGCGCGCAGAATATCGCACGTTGGGATGGAAACAATTGGTCAGCAGTTGGAACTAGCGGCGTTAGCGGCGGAGTTCCCTATTTGACTAGAGTGAATACAATTGCAGCGACCGGGAATGAAGTGTATGTCGGCGGAAATTTTACTTCGGCGCGAATGTCTCAGCCACGCGGCACGGTTGCGAGCAACATCGCAAAGTGGAATGGAACAAGTTGGTCTACGGTTGGTGGTGGCGTTGATGGAACCGTGAACGCCATCGCATTGAGTGGCAATAATGTTTATGTGGGTGGCACATTCACTCTCGCTGGAACTGTAGATGCAAACTATATCGCCATGTGGGATGGCACAAAGTGGAGACCTCTCGGAAGCGGTATCGGCGGTTGTTCTTATTCGCCATGTACTATTTCACCGGTGGTGCGAACCATAGCAGTAAACGGCGCGAACGTTTATGTAGGAGGGCAGTTTAGCGTAGCAGGCAACAAACCATCGTACCGTTTAGCGCACTGGAGTAAAAATCAACTTTACTTGCCGCTCATCCTAAGATAATATACTCATCAAGCACCGATCTCTCTTGCTTTCATTGTGTCTCAATCGTAACTGAGTTTTAAATCATGACGACCAAAATCCTCGTAGTGGATGACGACGCGCGTTTGCGTCCCATGCTGAAATACCATCTCGAACAAGCTGGCTATGCTGTCGTAACCGTCGGCAGCGGCGAAGAAGCGCTGACCGCCGCGCACCATGACCATCCTGATTTGATCCTTCTCGACATTGGCTTGCCCGATCGCGATGGACTCGATGTTGCACGAACGTTGCAGCGCGAAATGTCTGTGCCGATCATATTTCTCACAGCGCGTGGTCACGAGACCGATATCGTCGTCGGCCTCGAACTGGGCGCAGAGGACTATATCACCAAGCCGTTTGGGATGCGCGAACTGATCGCGCGCATTCGAGTGGTGCTGCGCCGCCAAGAACGTCCGCGCGCGGAGGCATCCGCCGAACCGCTTCATGTCGGTGAGGTAGAGTTGGACGCGCAAAAACGCCAAGTGCATGTCGGCGGCAAACTCGTCGCCGTGCCACCGAAGGAATTTGAATTGTTGCGCTTGCTCATGACGAATGCTGGGGCTGTTCTGACCACCGATTATTTGCTCAACGCTGTGTGGGGCGAAGGTTTCGATGGAGCGGTCCAAGTGCTTTACGTGCGCATCAACTGGTTGCGCGAATTGATCGAGCCAGACCCACGCCAGCCACGTTACATCCTGACTGTGCGCGGCGTGGGTTACAAGTTTGCGAGTGTAGAAGGTGAATCATGATCTGGACGCTGCGCACGAAATTGTCCATCAGTCATATATTACCCATCTTGATCGTCATGCCCATCCTCAGTTTGTATCTGGTCTATTCCCTCGAAGGTTTCTTCACCGAAAGTTTGCTCCAACAAATTACGTATCAAGCGCAAATTCTGCGCGAACAAAGCGAACGCGAACCCCAGGTCACCGTCGATCCGCAAGCCGCGCAAAACTTGCTACGACGCATCGCTCCCTTGACTGATGCGCGAGTGATTTTGCTTTCGAAAGATGCGACCATGCTTGCTTCGACCGATCCGGATGACGCGCCGCAAATTGGACATCGATACACAGATGCATCCATCACGCAGGCGCTCAACGGTGAGCGCGCGCAAGGTGTTGGAACTGGGTTCACGGCAAACGTCGCCTATGTGGCTCTTCCGCTCTTGCAGCAAACCGCTGCCAGCGGAGCCATCCGCGTTTCTTATGAAGTGGGCGATCTGCAGACCCAGGTCACCAAATTGCAATTGTTGATTTTGGGTGGCATTGCTGTCGCGATCATTATCGGGCAATTTATTGGCTTGGGGCTGGCGACGACGATTACGCGTCCGTTGTTACAGTTGGATGAGAGCGTACGGGAAATTGCCGCGGGCGAATATCGCGGTCGCGTCCGGATCAACACTCGGGACGAAGTGGGGACGTTGGCGCAGAGCTTTAATCAAATGGCGGCGCATCTGGCGGAAGCTGAACAAACGCGCGAACGCCAATTGGCATCCATCGTGCACGAATTGGCGCGACCTCTGACGATCATGCGCGCAGCAGTAGAAACGTTGCGAGCCACGATCGACACTGACCGCGAAATCCGTGACACCATGCTCACCAATCTCGAAGAGGAATTTGGACGGATGGAACGCCTGTTAAGAAATCTGCGCGGAATCCATCGTCGCGCCGAGCGTCCACTCGAATTAGACTTGGCAATGATTCCCCTTAATCGAATTATCGAAGCGAGTCTGGCCAGCTTTGAGCCGCTGGCTGAACAAACCGGGATCACGCTGCGAGTCGAAATGTCCAAACCTTTGCCACTGATTCGCGCGGATGAGGATCGCTTGATTCAAGTGCTAACGAATTTGCTCGACAATGCGTTCAAGTTCACCCCGCGCGGTGGTACGATTAGCGTGAGGGCTTTGCAAAAAAACAACTCCGTCACAGTTCAAGTGGAGGATACAGGAATTGGAATTGCGCCTACTGAACTTTCGCATTTGTTCGAGCCATTTTACACGGGCGACGAGTCGCGTCCTCTGGAAAAGCGCGGGATGGGATTGGGGTTGACGATTTGTCGCGAAATTATTATGGCGCATGGCGGACAAATCCAAATCGATAGTGTCAAGCCGAAAGGAACGCGCGTCAGCTTTTCCTTGCCTATGCACGAGTAGGCAATCGCAATTTGTATTACCCGGAGTCGATTGGTGACCAAATCGACTCCGTTTTTTTTAATAAAACCTTGAGGTTATCGTAAGGTTCTCGTTAGGTAAAATTAAAGTAGTTTTAACGAAAACAGTGTATACTTGCAGGCAATGGTTAGAATGAAGAAAAAAGTAATCAATTGGCGAAAGATTGTATTTATCGTGCTCGCTTTACTCGTCGTTATTTCCATGTTAGCCGCGGAGCTATTGCCGCTTTTCTGATATATCCTTGGAGTTATTTCCGTGGCTATACTCTGCCCCGAGTGTCAGCAAAGTTTAAGCACGATCAAGTATATGAGTTTTCAAATAGAAACGTGCGCCAAGTGCGGCGGCATGTGGCTGCAAGCGTACATCTTGGATAAGATCATTTTGGCTGTTATCGCGATGATGCAGCGGATGTTATCTTAGATTGACTGTGTTGTGGGGCAAATTTCCAATTTGCCTACATTTTCAGAGGAGATTTATGGTGCGCCCCGAACTGTCCGATATTTTGATTATCGTCCTGATCGCTCTATTGTTTTTTGGCGCAAATCGCTTGCCCGAAGCGGCGCGTTCTATCGGCAAAGCCATCCGCGAATTTCGCACCGCGGTTTCAGGCAAGGAAACAAACGCGCCGAAAAAAAACTAACACCCCAGCTCAAATCGGAAAGGAACTTTTGATATGTTTGGTTTGCAACCTCAAGACTTGATGATCATCTTGGTCGTCGCCCTCTTGATCTTTGGTCCATCGCGTCTGCCGGAGATGGGTAAAGCATTTGGACAGACGCTGCGCGAATTTCAAAATTCGACCAAGGAAATTACGCGGAGTATCCAACAGGAAGTTAAACCCGCAGAGCCTGCCAAGCCGGAAGAACCTGCTACGATGGCTTGCAAGAATTGCGCTAAACAGATTCCGCTCGAAGCGAAATTCTGCCCCGAGTGCGGTGGCGCTCAATAAGCGCACCGGCGATCTAGCCGTTCACTCCTCATTCGCTCGTCGATAACAATCGCTGAGCCGCATTCACTTGCTCATCGTCTCCGATGATCCCAACAATATCTCCTGCCTGAAACTCTAGCACAGACTTGGGATTAGCGATCAAGTGCTGGTCACGAATAATTGCAATAATGGATGCGCCGGTCACATCACGCAGATGAGCATCCGCCACGGTACGACCCACCACTCGACTTGATGTGCCCAACGTGTGCCATGCAATTTGCATGCCCCGCGCGGCGCTGATCATTTGATCGAGGACCTGATATTCCTCCGGCTCATCAATGATGGCATCGTAATGCTCGCGGCGCACCATCTCCGTATACTTTTGCACTTGATGCGGCGGTACCTTGAGCCGCAAGAGGGTGTGCCGCACAATTTCTAGTCCCCCTTCAAGTTCAGGATGAATCACATCCTGAGCACCCAGTTCGGTCAGGCGAGTCACCCCTTCGCGCGTACTCGCGCGCGCGATAATCGGTAAAATGGGCGCGATCTTCCGCGCCAAGGCGACGACCACTTCGACGGCGGCTTCATCGGGCAAAGTTATCACGAGAGCTTGGGCGCGTTCCAATCCCGCATGAACAATGACTTCGGTGTTGGCAGCATCGCCGAATAGAGTCGGCGTTCCCGTGCGTTCGAGTTCCTTGATTCGCAAAGCTTCCGCTTCGATGACCAAGCGCGGGATGCCAAGATACTCCAACACGTGAACGATGTGATGCCCCACGCGACCATATCCGACAACAACCACATGGTCTTTGAGATGTTCAGTCGGCGGCAAACTTGCCGGACCGTGACGATCCAACCGTTTCCAGAGCGAGGGAGAACGCTGTAGAATTCTTTCGACGAAAGGCATGCCGCGAAACACAATCGGATTAAAGAGGATCGATAGAACTGCGCCTGCCAAGATCAACGAATACTGATCGCGTTCGATCAAACGCAAACTCAAACCGGCAGTGCCGAGCAGAAAAGAAAACTCTCCAATCTGGCTCAATCCGGCGGCGACGACAATCGCCGTGCGCGCGGGATAGGGAAATAAAAATCCAATCGATGCGGCTACAATGGGCTTGGCGACGACGATGAGCAACGTGGTTACAACCACAAGGAGCGCATTGTCGAATAAATAAAGCGGATTGACGAGCATACCCACCGATACAAAAAACAACACAGCAAAAATTTCGCGAAAGGGCAACACATCTGCGCCGACCTGGTAACTGATGGTGGATTCGCTTACCATGACTCCAGCGAGGAAAGCGCCGAGAGCCAGCGAAACGCCGAACAGCTCAGCGGCGATAAATGCCGTACTGAGCGCGACGACAATTGCGGCCAGGATAAAGAGTTCGCGCGAACCGGTCGATGCCATGCGCGACAAGAGCCATGGCACAAAGCGCGCGCCGACGATGAGCATCAAGGCGATAAACGCAACCGACTTGGCAAGTGTGATGCCGACAGTGGGCCAGAACGATCCCTGAAGTTCAGGAGCGAACGCGCGCATCACAACCAAGATAAAGACGGTTGCAATGTCCTCCACAATCAGCCAACCAACGGCGACACGACCGTGCACCGAGTTCAATAATCCTTCGTTTACCAATTGGCGCAAGAGCACCACGGTACTGGCTATCGAAATGGCCAGTCCAAACAAAAGACTAGACGAGAGCGACCAACCCCAGATTTGCGCGACACCAAAACCGAGCAAAGTCGCAAGCGTCATTTGCAATATCGCCCCAGGGATAGCGATGTCGCGCACGACCCACAAATCGTGCAAGGAGAAATGCAGTCCCACGCCGAACATGAGAAAGATCACGCCGAGTTCAGCGAGTTGGCTGATTGCTTCCACATCGCCGACAAAGCCGGGCGTGAAAGGACCAATCACAACCCCGGCGAGCAAATAGCCGACAATCGTCGGCAGTTTGAGACGGCGTGCGAGTATCCCACCGGCAAAGGCGGTCAAAAGCGCAATCGTAATGTTGGTGAGCAAATTTGGACTATGCATTGTCTTGCACCTCGGGTTGGATCACTCGGCGCGTTACTTGGGTCACGAAGATTATAGCATCGGCATTTTGCAAAAGCAATCGACTTGCGCGTTTGAGGCAAGCGAGGGATACAAGCCAGTTGCTTTTGAGCAAAACTTGAATATACTTTCAATCGAGAACGCTTGGCTCTCAACGATGGATTCTTTATGCAACAATCTCTCTTTGATCTCGCTCCCACACTGACCGTTGCACAACTCGTTCGGCAAATCAAAGATGTCGTCGAAGCTGACGATGTTTTGCGCGATGTTTGGGTGCGCGGCGAAATCTCCAACTTTACGCAATCGTCCGCCGGTCATCTCTACTTTACGCTCAAAGACCGCGAGGCGTCGATTCGGTGCGTCATGTGGCGCAGCGATGCTGCCAGAGTTTTCCAATTGCCCAGCAACGGCGACGCGATTGAGGTGCGCGGACGCATTTCGCTGTACGAGCCGCGCGGCGATCTTCAGCTCTACGTTACCGAAATCAAACTTGCAGGCGCAGGCAAGCTGTGGCAAGAGTTTGAACGCTTGCGTGCGCGATTGGACGGCGAGGGATTGTTCGCGCCAGACCACAAACGCGAGTTGCCGCAATTTCCGCAGCTCATTGGTGTCGTGACTTCCCGTGATGGCGCAGTCTTTCACGATATTTGCAACGTCCTGCGCCGCCGCTATCCGCTGGTCCAAATTCTGCTCGCGCCGACGCTCGTACAAGGTGCAAGCGCCGCGCCGATGATCGCCGGTGCGATTCAGACAATCACTACGTTCGACATTGATGTGCTGATCGTCGCACGCGGCGGTGGATCGATTGAGGATTTGTGGTCGTTCAACGAGGAAATTGTCGCGCGCGCGATTTATGAATCGCGGGTGCCGGTCATTAGCGCAGTTGGGCACGAGACCGATTTCACGATTGCGGATTTTGTGGCGGATGTCCGCGCGCCAACGCCGAGCGCCGCCGCCGAACTTGCGGTTCCCGATGCGCGTGAGCTGCGCGACAATGTACGCTATGCCGAACAGCGACTCGGTCAGCTTGCGCACGAACGTATCGAAGATGGACGCGTGCAGTTATCGCAATTGACGTATGCGCTTGAGCGCAACTCACCGGATGCGCGCGTCGCCAATGATCGACAGCGGGTCGATGAATTGTCACGACGAATCCTGACCGGGGTGCGGCGCAAAATCGAATTGGATCAAAGTGCGCTCACCGGTACGGTGCGGCAACTAGCAGCGTTGAATCCTGAAGCGACACTCGCGCGCGGATATGCCATCGTGCGCGAAAAAATGAGCGGACATGTGGTAAAATACAAATCACAAGTTGTGGGTCGCAAAGAGATTGAGGTACGCATTAGCGACGGTGCGTTTGAAGCGACCACAAACGAATGAGGCTCGATATGATGAAACGACTCAATGGCGCGGTCATCGGGATGACCGCGCTTTTTATTTCGGCGTGTCAACCCAGCGCGGCGGCAAATTCTGACATACCAACTTTGCCAGCGTCAACCCAGGTTCCCGTCGCCGCCAGCACTGTTCCACCGATTGTCAATCCAACTCCATCGATTGCGCCGGTTGCAACGTTGCCGCTTGCGCCTGCCGACAAAGCAGCGCAGAGAATTACCCTGCCAACGGGATTTGCAATTCGCACATTCGCACAGGACCTAGATCGCCCGCGATTTATGGCGTTCGGTCCGGATGGTGCGCTGTACGTTGCGCTGATGAGCAGCGGCGAAATTGCGCGATTACCGGATGCCAATCGCGATGGCATTGCCGACCGCGTCGAAATCGTTGCGAAGGATTTGGAAACTCCGCACAATTTAGAGTGGCACGAGGGTTGGTGGTACGTCGCCGAACGCGATCGCGTCGAGCGATTCAACTCGACGTTCGACAAGCGCGAGCTAGTGACCGACAATATTCCGTGTTGCGGCGGACACTTTACCCGCACCGTGCATTTCGGGCCCGATGGAAAAATGTACGTCAGCACCGGATCGTCTAGCAACAGCACCCCCGAAACCGATCCCCGGCGCGCCGCGATTTTACGTTTCAATCCGGACGGATCGATACCGAGCGATAATCCCTTCGCATCAGATGCCGACAAGCGTAAGCAAGCGGTGTGGGCAGACGGTCTGCGCAACACCGTCGATTTTTTGTGGACAAAGGATGGGCAACTGTGGGCGAGCATCATGGGCGCCGATGCGATTAGCGATGACAAGCCGCCTGAGGTCATCGTCGCAAAAATCGAGCGCGGGAAAAATTATGGCTGGCCCTATTGCTACAATCCGGTACTTGGCGCGAACTTGCCGCCGTCGCAAAAGCCGCTCGTGCGCGATACCCGCATTGCGTTGCCGCAAGGATTCGATTGTTCGATGGCTGCGCCTGCGTTATTTACGGATCTGGCACATGCCGCGCCATTGGGCATGGCATTTGTCAGCGGCACAAATTTCCCAGCATCGATGCAGAACGACTTGTTCGTCGCATATCACGGTTCATGGAATACAAACAACGTTGCCAATTATCGAGATTGCAAAGTGCAGCGTATCGTCATCGAAAACGGATTGCCGGTGCGCAGCGAAACATTCGCCACTGGCTGGCGCGACGCGAATGAAAAATGTCAGACCGCTTGGGGGCGTCCCGCCGATGTGGTATTTGGACCCGATGGCGCGATGTATATTTCGGACGACAAAAACGGCCAAGTGTATCGTGTGATCTTTACAGGCAAGTGAAGAAAAAGTGCGACGCACCTCGCCGAAGGCGGATGCGTCGCACTTTTTCAGGATTGCCATATCCCTCGCACTGGTTTGCCTGCGTTATTGACCCACAACGCGGTGATGTGATCCTTCACCAACGAATCGCCGTTACGCATGATTTCCAACTTCCATGCGCTTGCAGTCTGCCCTACGCCAATTAATCGCACGACAATGTCCACCTCGTCGCCGGGCACTGCCGAGCGAGCGTATTCAATGTCGTGGCGATAGACGTACAATCGATTGTCACTCTGAGCGGACTCTGCGCCTCCTGGGCGGAGCGAAGTCAAAGAGTCTGCAATCGAATTGTTCAACGCTTCTTCCAGCCAATCGATGTACATTGCATTGTTGACGTGTTGCATCTCGTCAGCTTCGTAACGAAAAACGTGTCGCGTCGTGCGATAATCGGGAAATTCAAATCGCAGCGCGGCAAAGGTGCGCGGTTGCGTGCGTGAGACGGCGCGAATACCATTGGACGCAAACAGCGTTATGAGATCGCCTGGGATGCGAGTCGGCATAAGCGTCTCGCGATTGAGATGTGCCCAGTACGCGCGGCCCCGCGCCACGATTTCATTTGTCGCTGCATTGCGCGCAAGATACTCACGATGCGAACGCACGCGTTGAAAATCGGAGACCCAGGTCGTGATAGCCAATTCGTCGCCGTAATGAATTGGACGCGAATGTTCGAGCGTCATTTGGTGAATGACCCACACGCTCTTGTGCTCTAAATAATATTGTGAGCCAAAGCCAGCGTCGGCGGATGCTTGCATGGCAGTTTCTTGACAGAGCCGTTGGAGGGTGCTGTCGGGTAACTCGCCCTGCAGATTGAGTTCGTAATGTCGAATCGTAAAGCGCGCGGTGTATGTGTGTGTCATAAGCGGATTGTAGTCTGAAAGCTCGATAAGTCAAAGTAAAAAGATGAGCAATGAAGGGATTCATCCTTCATTCTTCATCTTTCATCCTTTCCCGGTTCTATGGTAGAATCAGCGTCGATGAAAACCACGCGCGCGCGAAAAAACCTGGGCGACTCTGGCGAACGCATCGCCGCGCTGTTCCTCGAACAGCGCGGCTATAAAATCATCGCGCGAAATTGGCGCAGTCCAACTCGCATCGGAGAATTGGATTTGATCGCGGAAGATGCCGATGGACTCGCGTTCGTTGAAGTGCGAATGCGGCGCGGCAACGCGATGGGCACGCCGGAAGAATCGCTCACCTATCGAAAACGTCAGCGCTTGATTCGACTTGCTCAAGAATTTTTGCAAGCGCATGCAGAATGCGCCGATCGCGCTTGGCGAATTGATCTCGTCGCGATTGAGGTTGATCGGGCGGGAAAGCTTGGACGCATGGAAGTGATCAAGAGTGCGGTGGAAGAATGAAGCCTCTCATTGCAATCCTGGGGCCGACCGCCGTTGGCAAGTCGGTGCTGGCGATTCAACTTGCTCAGGACCTGCGCGGCGAGATTGTCAGCGCCGATTCGCGACTCGTCTATCGGGGGATGGACATTGGCACGGCGAAACCAACGGCTGACGAACAGCGTCTCGTGCCGCATCATCTCATCGACTTGGTCAATCCCGATCAGCCGTTCACGCTTTCCGAGTACCAGCATTTGGCATATACGGCGATTGCAGAGATTCACAGACACGGCAACATTCCATTTTTGGTCGGCGGCACCGGTTTGTATGTCCGCGCCGTCTTGGAAGGATTATCGATTCCGCGCATCAAGCCGAATCTCGAACGCCGCGCCGAGTTGGAGCGCATCGACGCGCACTTGCTCTACGCGCGCTTGCAGCAACTCGATCCGGTCGGCGCAACGCGCATCGATCCGAAAAACAAGCGGCGGATGATTCGTGCGATTGAAGTATCGGAGGCAGCAGGGATGCCCATCAGCGAATTGCAAAAGGTCGATGCGCCGAATTATCGTGTGTTGCGAATCGGCTTGACGATGCCGCGCGAACAACTTTACGACCGGATCAACGCGCGCGTCGATCAAATGATTACGAATGGTCTTATCGCCGAAGTGCAAGCGTTGTTGGACCGAGGTTATTCGGCGGACTTGCCCGCAATGAGCGGCTTGGGTTATCGTCAGATTGCGGCGTACTTGCAGGGCAAGACCTTGCGCGAGGAAGCGATTCGCGTGCTCAAGCGTGACACGCGACGGTTTGTGCATCATCAGTACAGTTGGTTTCGGCTGAGCGACGAGCGGATCCAGTGGTTTGATGTAACCACTGTGTCCTACACCAGGATTCGAGAGGTTGTCGAAAAGTTTCTCTAGTGGGCGGATGCCAATCCGCCCATTTTTATTGCTCGGAATTCCTTATGTATCTTTAGTTTCATAAGATATTGACAAACCGTTGTTCAGGGTGTAAAATAGCGCAAGATGTAGCAAGATAGAGCGAGGTGAAGTTTGACGGCGAAACGTGAGTTTTATACGACCAACGAGATAGCCCAGATTTTGGGGCTGTCTCCGTTCACTGTTCGCCGATATATTCAGACGCGCAAACTCAGAGCGGTCAAGCTGGAAGGCAGCTATCGCGTGCGCCGGTCGCATTTGGATGATTTTATCGAGGCGCGCGAGATGGAAACAGAAGAGGAACTAGAAGCGGCAGAACAAGCCGAAGAGGAAACCGCAAAGGAAACCGCAAAACCACAGCCGCCCGCCGCGCATAGCGCAAAAGCTGAAAAAAAGAACCCGACGCGGGTGTCAACCCGTCAGCCCAAACGAAAATCATCCGCACGTTCATCGACCCGTCGCAAGGAGGAAGAATAGATGCAACTTTATCGTCGCTTGAGCTTGATCGCACTTGTTCTTTTGTTATTATCTCTCAGCGTCGTTAGCTTTTCCGTCGTCTCCGCCGAGTCGCCCGTTGTGCATGTCGTTAGTTGGGGTGAGACGCTCTTTTCGATTGCGGCGCGGTACGGCACAACCGTCAACGCCGTAATGCAAGCGAATGGAATCAAGAACGCCGATTTCATTTACGTCGGTCAACGCTTGGTGATTTCGGGTGGATCGCCGGTGCCGCCAATTAATAACTCGACGTACACTGTGCAATCTGGCGACACGCTCTTTTCGATCGCAATGCGTCATGGCACGACCGTTTCGGCGCTCATGCAAGCGAATGGTTTGTACAACTATTGGATTTACGTTGGCCAAGTTTTGAAAATCCCAGGCTCGATGCCAGTTCCGGTTCTGCAGCCAGCGCCGGTTCCATCGCATCAGCAAGGCATTTATCACATCGTGCGCTCCGGCGAATACTTGGCGCTCATTGCTTCGCGGTACGGCTCGTCAGTGTATTCGATACAGATGGCGAACAAGATGCCGAACGCATCGTTCATTTGGAGCGGCGAACGATTGTTCATCCCAGGCGCGCAGCCGCTCGTGAATCCATCGCCGGTCTTTAATCCGTTGCCACCGGTGTACGTGCCGCCATCGAATCCGTCGGTCCTGATTTATCAACCGATCGCTCCAACACCGGGATCGATACCGGTCGTGATTTTGCCGACGGCTGTTGCACCTGCGCCAATTCCAAATCCATTCTCCGGTGTTTGGGAAGCGGTGTTGATTACGAATACGGTTGGCACTGGTCCCTGCTATCTCGATGTGAACGTCATTGGCAAAAATAATTGGCCTGTGGTGGTCGCAACACCAGATGGTAGTTGGATCAGCGAGCCAAAGTTGACGGGGACCAAGCCGGAGCTAGGTCCGTACTATGTCGAATTTGCGCATGCCTGTACGGGTATTTGGCGCGTGATTCCACTGGGCTTGAACACCTACGCCGATGTGCAGCTCAAAGGTGGACACGCTACAATTGAGTTCCATCAGCGTCCCTAATCCCAGGTAGCGGACGCGCTCTCAGCAGAAATACGCGCCACAGCTTTCCGTGGCGCGTATTTTTATTTCCCACGAATCACACGAATCCTCACTAAATCGTACAATTCTATTCGCGGAGATATGCGAGATTCGTGGGCGAACCCATCGAATCGATACGGTGATCGATCTACAACGATTTCAAAAAATCGTTGACCGCGCGATTGAACGCGTCGGGTTGTTCGACATTCGACAAATGCGCAACATTAGGAATCACCACCAGCTTTGAACCGCGAATGCCCTCGCGCATCGCTTCCGATTCTTTCGGCGGAATCAAAGTGTCTTCCGCACCCGTGATGATGAGCGTCGGCACAGAAATTTGTGCGAGCATCGGCGTCGAATCGGGACGATCACGCATCGCCATCAGCGCGGCGACCACGCCATTGACCGATTGCCGTGCCATCATCGCACTCACAGCCGCAGAGAGCCACGGACGCTCGGTTGCCGTTTTTGGCGTGAGCATCTTGGGCATCATTTTTTCGCCGACTGCCGCTGCGCCTTTTTCGCGCGCGAGCGCCGCATTATCGTCACGCCCTTTTTTGCCTTCGGCGGAATCTGCACCTGCTTTGGTATTTGCCAAAATCAATCCACGGACTGTTTGCGGATACTTGCGATAAACCGCTAGTGCGATATATCCGCCCATTGACAACCCGGCGACGACGACATTTTGGAGGTTGAGCGTATCAAGCAACGCGTGCAAATCATCCGCATAAGTATCGATGGTTACGGCGTCGCTTGGTGTCGCGGATTCGCCGAATGCCGATTCGCCGAATCCGCGCAAATCGGGCGCGATAACGTGGGCATCGAGTCCGCGAATTTGCTCCGCCCATAGCGTACGGTCAAGTGGAAAGCCATGGATGAGTAAAAGGGGAATGTTGCCTTGAATACTCTTATCGTAGGTAATTTCAAATCCATGTGTCAGTATTTTCATTTTTTATCCTCTCGGCGAGAGTATAGCACAACCCTTATCAAAGCGAAATGCCTCTGTGGAATTTCTGGTGCCGTACTGTTTTTTTGACAAGAGTGGATTTTTCGGTAAACTCAAGGTAGGTAAAGATTGCCTTGCCAAATCGAGTTAAAGAAACTTTGGATGGGGTTTCTGTGGACTCTACGGCGAGGTATTTTATTTTGGAGTGATCCCATGTTGGGTGCTCATGAATTGCGAATTTTTTTAACCGCTGCCGAGGAGGAAAATTTCTCGGTTGCGGCGCGAATGCTAAATCTCAGTCAACCCGCGATTAGTTTTCAAATTCAGGCATTGGAACAGCGGCTCAAAGTTCAACTTTTTCAGCGCACCGGCAAACGCATTATGCTCACCGAAGCCGGTCGCGATCTGATTCCTCTGGCGCGGGAGATGGTCAACCTGTCGGCGCGCATCGAGGAAACGATGTGCTTGAAGCAAGGCTTGATCAAGGGACATGTGCAAATCGGATGCAGTACCAGCCCCGGCAAGTATCTGTTGCCCCATTTGATCGGCGCATTTCGCAAACATTATCCGGAGGTGCGATTCACGGTCGAGGTGCTGAGTCGCCAAACCGTCGAAGAAAAACTGTTAACGCAGCAAATTCATATCGGTGTACTGAGCATTGCCAGCCAACACAAAGAATTGGAATGCTGGCCCATCTTCGACGATCAGATCGTCTTGATCGTGGGCGCAACGCATCCCTGGGCAACGCGAGACATCATCAACCCAACAGAATTGATGCAAGCCGATTGGATTTTGCGCGAAGGTGGCGCGGCTACTCGACAATTGGTTGCTGCCTCCTTAGCTGAATCCGGTGTGGCGGCGGAGCAGTTACGGGTAGCGATGGAATTGGGCAGTGTCGAAGCCGTCGAAGCGGCGGTGGAAGCGGGGCATGGCATGTCTTTCGTCTCACGCATTGCAGTCAAACGTGGTTTGGAGTTGGGGCGAATTAAGGCTGTTCAGGTGGAAGGGTTGGACGTACGACGACACATTATGCTTGCGCGAAATAAAACGCGAGCCTGTACGTGTACCCAACTGCGTTTCCGCGAATATGTCGAATCGGGGGAAGGACGCCAAGTCATTTCCAACCTCATCGCGTAATGAAACTTTCGATAAAGCGACGCGGCACAATCTATGACTGGATTGCGCCGCGTCGCTTCATTCAAGTCGAGTGTCCGAGTTCGGATCAGTATCGTCTTGTACATCCGATAGATCAGCTTCGGGCGATGGTCGTTCAAATCGATCCATAATCCACAGCAAGATGTTGATCGACAATGCTCCAGCGAGTGCGCCCAAGATGATTTGAACAAGCGATAGATCCGATACGATCAAATGACTCAACGGCAAATTTGTTGGAATAAAACCGGGCGCACCCCACGCTCCGATAAAGGCTAAAAGAAACGTCGCGCCCCAAAGGACACGATCAAAGTTGCTGGACTGACGTGCGCGGGGAACCAGCATCACGACAGGGATGGTCACGCTGGCAGAGACAAGGGTTAGAATGAAAATTTGGGTAATCGTCATGGCAGGTCCATTAGAGATAGAATTTGTCTCCTATTATGCCTGCATCCGAATGAAATAGCAACATCCAAAACAAGAGAGCGATTAGGCACGATGCCTAATCGCTCTCTTAATTCCCAGTTGAATAAATTATTCCGTTGCAGATGTTTCCAGCGTCGTCAATTGCGCGCGAAGCTGGGCGACGCGTTCCGTCCACCGTTTTTGATCGGCGTCGAAGCGCGCGTAATGTTTTTGCAATTCACGCGCTCCAATGTGAACTCCCGTCTGCCCCAAAATCGCCGACCGCATTTCTTCGACTTCTTCCAATTCCGCTTCTGCTGCTTTTAATTGGCGTTCCAATTCTGCGCGCGCGTTTGCATCGCCCATCATATCATTTCCTCCGGATAGGTTTCATCGTTTTTGATGCGTCCCCTGGCAAAAAGTTACATGGCGATTCCTGTAACCTTTCGGCATAATTGACATCGAATGACATAGACGATACTATCAAGCGACGCGAAAGTTTGCGCGTCGCTGTCTTGGAGAAACTCGATGGCGCGACGTCATCTGCCTACTCAATTTCAAAAGAAGGGAATCTCACCGATCCTGCTAGCCGGTAGCGCGTTGGTCGTTCTCGTTGTGATCGCATCATTCGCGATGAAAGGCCCGATCAGCGAACCCGCCGCGAATCGCAGCAGCCAAATTGATTTTGTCGCCAACGATTTTTCCGGCAAGCCTGTTCGTCTCAGCGATTATCGCGGCAAAATGGTCATGGTGAATTTGTGGGCATCCTGGTGTCCACCCTGTCGAGCGGAAATGCCTGATCTGATCAAGTACTATAACGATCATCAAGCTGAGGGCTTGGTCTTTTTATCGGTCAATTCTCAAGACAATCTAACCTCCGCCCAACAATTTGTCCGCGAGAAACAAATGCCTTTTCCGGTGCTCTATGACCCCGATGGCAAAGTGGGGCAGGTTTTTCGAGCCGATGGACTACCGGACACGTTCGTGATCGATCGATCTGGAAATTTGCGATTTACGTGGACGGGACAAATCACGCCAGCGATTTTGGATCAACGCGTGACGCCGTTGTTGTCGCAATGAAGATCACTTACTACAAATCCCTGATTTGCCCGCGCTGTATTCCGACGAATCGATTGATGGCGCGGCTCCGGCGCGAGCATCCCGAAATCGAAATCGAAGAGATCGAAGTATTGACGAATCTCTCTCGCGCGTTACACGATGGCGTCATGGCATTGCCGATGTTGATCGTCGGCGAAAAACGTTACCATCATGCGCCGCCGCTAGATGAGTTGCTATCGCAGGTGGGTGCGACTGTTTGATCGTACAAATCGAAAGAGGATGCATTCCGTTGCATCCTCTTTTTTGATTTGTATGGCGCTCATTTAGACAACTTGTTCAGCGCATTGACAAGCTGTTCGACATCGTCCAAGGTATTGTACGCCTGAATCGAAGCACGAATAAACGGTTGATTCTGCCTGGTGATAATAGGTACTTCGATGTGGAATTCGTCGTACAAGCGACTTTTCAATTGCTTCGCATCGCACAGCGGCAGAGGTACCGTAAACATTTGCATGTACCAATCGGTCGAATCGGGGCTGAGCGGCGGAAGATGCGTCAGCGCGGTGATTCGTTCGCGTGCATATTGGGCAAGCGAATGACATTGCGTCCGGACGGTGCCCCAGCAATGAGCCTCATAGAACTTGATTGCTTCGGGCGTCGTGAGAAAAGCCGCGATGTCGCGCGTACCCGTCCACTCTTGTTCGTCAATGAAGCGCGATGAACTGGGATAATCCGATTCATAACCCCAACTCACGACGAGCGGTTCGACCAAGGGCTGCATCTCGCGACGCGCGTATAAAAACGCCGAACCCTTTGGACAGCAGAGCCATTTGTGTAGATTCGAGCTGTAGAAATCCGCGCCAAGCTCCTCCAGGTTTAGCGGAATCTGTCCGATGCTGTGCGCTCCATCGATGATAGAAATGATGCCAGCTTGACGCGCGCGGCGACAGATTTCTTGGACCGGAAAGATCAACGCAGTCGGCGATGTGATGTGGCTGAGAAAGACGCCTCGCGTGCGTGGTGTGACTGCCGACCAGAATCTTTCGACGAAATCATCCGCGGTCGTAACGGGTACGGGAATCGTTTGGTGTTTGTAAACAGCATGGGTCTTGCGACAGATGAAGTGCCAAGTGCGATCAAGCGCACCGTATTCATGATCGGTTGTCAGAATTTCATCACCTGGCTCAAGCCGCAGACTGCGCGCAACGATGTTCAAGCCCATTGTAGCGTTGGATACATAGACGAGGTTGTCGGCATCGGTGTGAATATACTGCGCGAGTGCAACGCGCGCCTCACGCATCAATTCGTTGAAACGACGACCGAGAAACTCGACGGGTTGATGTTCCAATTCGCGTTGCCACCATTGGTACTTTTCAAACACAGGAAGCGGCGTTGCGCCGAAGGAACCGTGATTGAGAAAGACGATATTCGGGTCGAGCAGGAAAAGCTCTTTGGCAAGTGGAGCGTGATACGTGAATTGCACTGGATACCTCTACCTTAGAATGTGGTTGCATGATACCGCAGTCGAAATGCGAGAGCAAATTTCCAAGATATGTCGGGTTGTTGTAAAATGGAAAACAAAAATCTGGAGAAACGACATGGACGAAATGAAAAATCGAGTGGCGCTGATAACGGGCGCGAGTAGTGGCATTGGACGTGCGACGGCGCTTGTATTCGCAGCGGAAGGTGCAAGCGTTGTTGCAGTTGCGCGCAGCGCGGACAAGTTGGCAAAAGTGGCGAACGAAATTCAATCGGAGGGCGGTGTTTGCAAAACGATTGCCGCGGATGTAACCCAACAAGCCGACATTGAACGCGTCGTCCGCGAAACTGTTGATACATTCGGCGGTATCGACGTGCTCGTGAACGCAGCGGGCATTATTGCCAATGGCACAATCGAGAACACCAAGCTGCAGGACTGGGATTACATGTTCAACGTCAATGCGCGCGCGCCGTTCTATCTCATGCAATGCGCCATGCCACACTTGATCGAACGCAAAGGCAACGTCGTCAACGTTTCAAGTGTCACCGGCATTCGCGCGTTTCCCGGTGTGCTGGCGTACTGCTCCAGCAAAGCCGCACTCGATCAGATGACGCATTGCGTCGCGCTGGAAGTGGCGAGCAAGGGCGTGCGCATCAATGCGGTGAATCCCGGTGTGACGGTAACGATGCTGCATCGCACGGGTGGCATGGACGATGCGGCGTACGCGGCGTTCCTCGAACGAAGCAAAACGACGCATCCGTTAGGACGCGTCGGGACGGCGGATGAAGTGGCGGATTTGATTTTCTTTCTTGCGTCGCCGCACGCCGGTTGGATTACGGGCGTGTCAATGCCGATTGACGGCGGGCGACATCAGACGTGTGCGCGATAAAAATCGTAGGGACGTTCAATTGAACGTCCCTACGATATTATACCAACCCAATATCGTTTCGCATGGCTACAATCTGCTTGCGAACTTTAGCGCGTTCGTCGAGCGCGCCTTGCACGGGCTGAACAAAATTCTTTTCCCAAGAGTCGAGGAAGGTTTCAACGTCGGTCAAGAAATTACCGAGCGGTGTGAGCAAGTTCTGCGAGATCGGATCGGTAAGATTTGTTTTCATCAACGCGTTGCCCGTCGGCGGGAAGAACAAATCGCGCAGCGGCTTTAGCAATTGATTGAGCATCGCATCGACGGTGGCAGGAATAGCGCGAATCAAGTCCGTCAGCGCGTTGATGGCGCGCAGAAAATTATCGCCGATGCCGAACGGAATCTTTTTGATGAGTTCGGTGAAAAAGTTGCCAATCGAATCGGCGAGCGGTTGCGCGCTGCCTAATACACTGACAACGAGCGCTTGGGCCGCTTGAAATTTTTGTGACAGGTCATTCAATATCCGAGTCGCAACGTCAGCAGCGGCGCGCAAGTTGTCGACCATCGCTTGAAAATTTTTGATCGCCGTTTCTACCGCAATGATACCAGCACGAGCAATTTTTACACCGGTCTTGATTGCCTCTAGAGCGCCGCGCACGACGTTCATGCCGGTCGCGATAATTTGATCGATTCCTACTTTTTCCAATTGTTCGTAAAGTCCAAGAAGCGAGCGCAATTTTGCGAGTTCGGTTTCAGCGGCTGTGCGCACTTCGCTATTCGTCAGCGCGCTTCCGCCGACCGCGCCGGCGATGAGAGCTACACCTCCGACCGTGGCGGTGGTCAACAATTGGCGTCGCGTGACGCCGTTTTCCATTGTTTCAATATTCTCGGTTGCCATAATCCACCTCCCGAAATTTCGACGGTAGGGTAGCACTATTCCACCCGATCGTCAATAAGAAAAAAGGCGACGCATCCTGAGCTTTGTTGAAGGGTGCGTCGCACTGGTCAGACTAGCGATTTGCGATATACGATTTTGTCTTCGCCCGGCGCGTAAAAATCGGAAAACCGCGCCGCGCATTCATAGCCATGGCGTTGATAAAAATCTCGTGCCGGTTGATATTCGGGCGAACTCGATGTCTCCAGATAAATCGCGCGTCCGCCGCGAGCGCGCACTTGGTTTTCGATATTTTCTAGTAATACTCCACCAATGCCCATCGCTTGATGCGGGCGGTCGACGCAGATCCAATAAAGGTCCCAGATGCCTTGCGCGAGTGGAGTCGGTCCATAGCACGCAAACCCCGCAATGGAATTGGGATCACCATTGCGATAAATCACAAACGTGTGATCGTCGCGTGGTTCTGGATTAAAATAGGCATCGACCATTTCTTGGACGACGTCTAGTTCTTCAGACGTGAAAACGCCGGCGCCTTTAGCAACGCGTGCTATAGCGTCGGCGTCTTTAGGTAGCGGAAGCTCAATGTCCATAAACAGAAATAGTAGCGCGTCAACTTGATCTTGCGAGACAACTCAACAACGAGTTCGGTTGATTCAGACCCATCATCAAGTTGTCGCGCTCGCTACGCTGCGACGCCCGCCGGTTGCACCGACCGCAAGCGCTTGAGTGTTGCCTGGGGATTGTCGGGTGCGAGCGCACTGACCGGAATCGAGTAGACACCATCGCTTCCGGCGCTGCGGGCTTTTAACTCGTACGTAACGATGCGCGGACGCGCAAATCCTTTCATATGATTGCGCCGTGCTGCCAGCCGGATAATCTCATCGGCAAGGTCGGCGTAGGACATGCCAGCGACGCGCGCGGCGCGCGCGATGCCGGCATCCGGCGACAAGTCTGCATTGGGGTTAACTTCGAGGACGTACGGCAAACCGTTCTTGACGCGAATGTCGACGCGTCCATAATCGCGCAAGCCCATGGCTTGGTACGCGCGCCGCGCCACATCTTCGATGCGGGTTTTGAGCGAATCGCTCACGCGCGCGGGACAGGTAGGCGGCGTCTTTAAATATTCTTCCGACGTCGGAACCCACTTGGCGCGGAAGGACACGATGCGCGCGAACGGATTCGCGATGTGGCGGAAGTTGATTTCGGAAAGCGGCAACACGCGCGGTGAATCGTTGCCCAGAATCGTCACGTTGAACTCGCGACCTTCGATGAACTCTTCGACCAAAGCAGGTTCATGATACAAGTCCCAGATGTAACGGACTTGGCGGCGCAAGGAACGATCATCATGCACAACGGATTTTTGCGATATACCGATACTGGCATCTTCGGATACCGGCTTGACGAACAAGGGAAATTCCAGCCGTCGATCAATGGTGTAGGGTGTAAAGACTTGATAGGCAGCGGTCGGAATGCCATGTGCTTGGAGAATCTCTTTGGCGCGCGCTTTGTTCAAGCAAGTGGCTAACGTACGACGGTCAGAGCCGGTATAACGAAAACCGAGGTGTTCAAACACGGAGATGATATACGGTTCGAGGTAGGTCTTGTTGCGGAAGCTCTCACACAGGTTAAAAATCATCCATTCATTGGGATCGTACCGCGTAATGGGACCCCATAGGTCATCCCGAATCGGCACGGGAGCGGTGATATGTCCATGCGACTGCAAAGCTTGTTCGATGAACTGTTCGACCAACACGGTCTCTTGTTCGGCAAACAGATCTTCTTCTGGTCCGCGTTCCAATTGTTCAATCACATTAAAGACGACCAGGACTTTCACTAGACTAACACCACCTTCACAAAAAAATTTATCGCGCCCACGCGAATAAAAAAACTCTTCGTTTGGATTATACACTAGGATTAAAAAAATAGCACCTTAAAGTTTTCATTCGATGCGTTGCGACCAAGAGCGATGCGGGTCAGGGAGAAAAAAATTTTGGAAGGTGGAGCGCTGTGCGATGCACTCTTCCTTCGACTTCGCACCACGCTCCGCTCACGAAGCGTGGTGCGTCGCACATCACGGCGCCTCTTGCCAACACTTTCAATGAATGCTATAATCGCTCTCGATGAGATGCATTGGACATCTCATAGACCCCGGTCAGTTTTATTAAAGGAGGAAAAAATGTACCAAAGACTTGTTCTGGTCGGGAGACTGGGCCGTGATCCCGAGATGCGCTACACGCCGCAAGGAACCCCGGTCACTTCGATCTCCGTTGCCACGAGCCGCAAGTACAACACGGCCGATGGTCAAGCGAAGGAAGAAACGATCTGGTTCCGTGTCCAAGTGTGGGGCAAGCAGGGAGAAACTGTCAACCAGTATCTCACCAAAGGCAGCAAAGTCCTGGTTGAAGGTACGCTCATTCCGGATGAGAATGGCGGACCCCGCGTCTGGACCGACAAGGAAGGCAAAGCGCGCGCGTCGTTCGAGGTTCGAGCGACGACCGTGCGATTCTTGGACAGCAAGCGGGAAGCCGCGCAAGGAGGCGGAGCAACTGTCAGTGGCGCGCCTCACGAAGCCGGAGTGGAAGAACCGATGAGTGGCGAGGAATTGCCATTCTGACCGATGCGACAACTTGTCGATTGATGATGCCATCTGACAATTGAGGCACACTTCCAAGTTGATGCACCATCGAATGTGATTTGCAACAAGCCGCTTGGATCTCAAGCGGCTTGTTTTTGTAACCCAATTGAAAAAACATGAGTACCAAAACTGCATTGATCGTCATTGGACGATATAAAGACGAATGGAATAAACTAAGCCAGACGCAGCAAGCCGATTTTGTCGAGCGCGTAGGCAGAACGGCGATCACGCTTGGGCTAACGCCGATTACGGGCTATCGCTTGACGGCAACGCCCGGTGCGTTTATCGAAATCTGGGAAGGTACCGGCATCGACTCGATCGATCTTGTCGTCAAGAATTTTGAAGCGCTTGGCTATGCACGCTATGTCGATGCACGCTGGATGGTGGGTAAGCGCGAACATGTGGATGTGGCAGCGAAATGAGGACACCATACGGCAAAGAATGTCGTTATTATTACACCGATTATTTTCGCGGGAACAGCACGGAAGAATGTCGCTTGATTGAAGCGAATCCCGCCTCCGAACCGTGGAAACCTGCGCTCTGCCAATCTTGCCCTGTGCCCGATATTTTATTGGCGAATGCGTGTCCCAATCTCGCGTTACGCGCGCGAGTGGGTAAATCGATGATGGGACTGACGAAAAAAGTTGAATTGGAAGCAGCGTGTCGCAAGTATCGCGTTGAGGTGGATAAACCCAAAGTTGGCTGCGGTCATTGCCACGAATTTCTAGATCGACCCTCGGAAGAATCAGGTGAGTAACTGACTGTCATGCTGAGTGGAGCGAAGCATCTCCCGCGCTGAAGGCGCGACTCTTCGCTACGCTCAGAGTGACATGCAAAGCAATTGACAGGAGATGGAACGATGCCTCCTTCGTTTGATCGTTTATTCGACCATCATCGCCTCGTCGTGTTGGACGGTGCGACCGGCACGCTCTTGCAACAGTTCGGCATGCCGCTATCACACTCACCCGAATCGTGGGTGCTCGAAAATCCGGTGGCAGTCTACACCGCCGCCGAAGCATACGTTAACGCTGGCTCCGATATTATTCTGACATGCACGTTCGGCGGGACAGTCGCACGATTGCAAGAATCGCTACTCGGTGATCGTGCGTTCGAAATCAATCAAACCGCAGCGAAAATTGCCCGCGAGGCAACGCACGGACGCGCGCTCGTCGCCGGCTCGATTGGACCACTTGGACGCTTGCAGCTTACGCTGGGCGGCATGCGCTATACCGAAGCGGTCGATCAGTTCGCAGCGCAGGCCCAGGCGCTCGTCATGGGCGGCGTCGATTTATTTGAGATTGAATCGTTCAGCGACTTGCAGGAAATTCAGGCAGCAGTCGAAGGTGTGCGTCAAGTGAGCAAGCTGCCCATCTTTGCGACTATGTCATTCGATTCGCAAGGGAAAACGCTGACGGGTATCACGCCCTATGCGGCTGCCAAAATGTTGGCGCAGCTAGACGTGACGGCGATTGGCGCAAACTGCGGGCGCGGACCTTGGGATATGGCAGGCATTATGCGTGAAATGGTGGAAGCAGTGCCGGGAATGCTTCTGGTCGCCAAGCCCAATGCCGGACTGCCGGAAATGGTCGATGGCAAGCCAAGTTATCCGGTCGATCCGGCCAAGTTTGCGCAATTCGCGCGCGATTGGATTCGCGCCGGGGCGCGGATTGTCGGCGGCTGCTGCGGCTCCACGCCAAAACACATCGAAGCAATCCGGGCGGAGATCAGCGGAAAAAGGCCAGTATCCAGTAAACAGTGAACAGTGGGCAGTAAACAGTCGAACCTGTTGACTGTTGGCTGTTGACTGTTGACTGTTTACTTTGTCGTACTGACATTCTGTGCTATAATGCGCCCACTTTCAACCAAAGGATAGTTCTGTGAATCTGTATCTCAACATCATTCAAATTATCATTTCGATCACCCTCATTGTGATCATTCTCATCCAAGTTAAAGGCGAAGGCGGTGGAGCGTTTTTCGGCGGTGGCGCAGGCGTGGCACGTACGCGCCGCGGCTTGGAACGCACGCTGTTTAATCTCACCATCGTCTTGTCAGCTATCTTCCTCCTCATTTCTCTCCTCAGCGCTATTCTGACTTCGCAAGGATAGCGCGTCAAGCTTCATTGGCTCATGAGCAAGGTCACTCCGTGAAGCATATTCGCTGGCAATTGCTGATCGCCGTCGTTGGGATCGCTTTTCTCAGCGTCGTTTTGGGCTACCTGGCACTCAACACCAACTCAGTCGAGCGCGCCGACTTTGGCGGCACGTACACCGAAGGACTCGCCGGTCGTCCCAACGCGATCAATCCCATCTTTAGTCAATATAACGATGTCGATCGCGACATAGCTTCGCTGGTTTTCAATGGACTGACACGCTCCAGTGAGAATGGAACGATTCAGTCCGACCTGGCTACGAGCTGGTCGATTTCGCCTGACGGTTTGATCTATACCTTTACGCTGCGAAGCAATGTCTATTGGCACGATGATGTGCCGTTCACCGCAGACGATGTTCTCTTTACCATCCACTCGATTCAGGACCCGACATCCAAAAGCCCACCCGATCTCAGCGCGTTTTGGCGAACCGTTGCCGTCACCGCCGTCGATGCGGGCACCGTTCGCTTTCAACTTACGCAGCCGTACGCGCCTTTCCTCGATTACACGACGCTGGGCATTCTGCCTGTTCACGTCTTGAAAGATATTGCGCCCAGCGATTTATTTCAGAATCCATTCAATCGTCGTCCCATTGGCACGGGACCGTTCATGGTTTCGGAGATGACGTTGGACCACGCCACACTCGATGCCAACCCGCGCTATTATGGTCCCCGTCCATACCTCGGTCGTGTTCTGTTCAAATTCTATCCCGATTACGAATCCGCTTTTGCCGCATACCAACGCGACGAAATCGAAGGCATCGCGCGTATCCAACCAGCTTTTGTCGCAAAAGCAAGGTCGCTGGAGAATTTGACGCTTTACAACGCGCGGATCGCAGGATATTCGCTGGTCTATTTGAATTTATCCAAACCAGCGTTTCAAGATAAATCGGTCCGACAAGCGCTGTTGTACGCCATCGACCGCCAGCGCATCATCAACGATTTGTTGCAAGGGCAAGGACTACTCGCCGCCAGCCCGATTGCGCCCGGCACCTGGGCATACAATTCGGCAGTGCCGCAGTATCCATTCGACGTAGAAAAAGCCAAATCGATTTTGGACAACGCCGGATGGAAAGACCCTGGCGATGGCGTTCGCAAAAAAGACCAGAATGTTTTGTCGTTTAATCTAACGACCATCGACGATCCAACCCGCGTTGCGATGGCAAACGAAATCGCCAAAAGTTGGCAAGCGATTGGTATCAAGGCGACCGTGCAAACGGTACCCTCATCGCTTATCGTCACCAGCGTCTTGCGCCCGCGCCAATTCGATGCAGTGTTGTATGACTGGCGCACGCCATCGAACGATCCCGATCAATACGAGAACTGGCATCAGACGCAGATTCCCGGTGCGACTGGACTAGGGCAAAATTATAGTGGCTTGAACGACCGCGACGTTAGCGAGGCGCTTGAAAATGCGCGTCGTACCAGCGACCAAGCCAAGCGCGCCGAACTCTACAAACAATTCCAAGAACTCTTCGCCGACCGTGTGCCAGCGCTTTTGCTTTACTATCCAGTGTACACGTACGGCGTCGATAAGCGCGTCCACGACGTTCAACTTGCGCCGATGCTTGCGCCGAGTGATCGTTTTCGCGGTGTGGCGAGTTGGTATTTGAAAACCAAGCGCATTGCGTTCAGCACCGATGTCGGCGAACCGACGGCTGCTCCTCGTCCAACAGCAGTCTTGCCAACTCTGCCAGTTGTCGCACCAACGCAAACATCTGTGGCGGCTTCTCCTACGGCGGTTGCTTCTCAGCCAACGGTTGTCGTGGTCGTCGTGGTTGCTACGCCGCAAGCGTCGCCATCGCCGTCAACTGCACCAACATCGCAATGCGCTAGTCTTGCCGGCATCATCAAGTCGCCAGCGACGGATAGTAACGTTTCGGGCATTATCGAAATTCGCGGCGACGCCGGTCGTCCAAATATGTCGTACTGGAAGCTAGAGTATCGCGTCGATTCAAATCCGTATTATGCGCAGCTAGTCCGCTCGGATGTGCCGGTCACCGATAGCGTGCTGAGTCTGTGGGCGACCAAGACCGTGCCGAATGGCGTTTACTGGCTGCAACTCACCGTCGTCGATAACACCGGCAACTTTGGAACACCTTGCCAGATTCGCGTGAACGTGGCGAACTAGAATTTATCCGCGAATCTCGCGAATCAACGCGAATAAATTCCTCTCTCATGCGCAGAAGCTTGGCGTCTGTCGAGTAATTCTTTCGTCAATCTGTTTGACAAATCGCATAATTGGAATACAATCGTTCTGCGTTGAACGTGCGACGCCAAACGAGGCGATAACATGGGCAAACGCGGTCCGGCACCCAGGCGCGAATCAGTGGAATGGAGTCCGTCGCTGGCTCATGCAGTGGGGTTGTTGACCACCGACGGAAATTTGTCGCCGGACGGAAGGCACATCGACTTTACGTCGAAAGATATAGTCCTGATCGAGACCTTCAAAAAGTGTTTGAACCTTACAAATCGGATTGCGATCAAGATCGGCGGATTTGGAACGATTGCTCATCACATTCAGTTTGGTGATGTCGTGCTTTATCAATGGTTATTAGACATCGGCCTGATGCCGAACAAAAGTAAGACAATTGGAGCATTGTCCATTCCCGATGAATTCTTTTTCGATTTTTTGCGTGGTCATCTTGATGGTGATGGAACAATTATCAAGTATTCTGATCCCGTATATCCGAATGCACAACGTCTCTATGTGAGTTTCATTTCAGCAAGTCTTGCTCATGTTGAATGGATTCAAACTCGAGTAAGAGTGTTGAGTGAATTGAACGGTTATATTCAGAATGGATCAAGGGTTTTCAAATTGGCGTACGCAAAACACGAATCGATCCAGTTGCTCCGATTGTTGTATTTGACGCCGAATGTTCCATGCTTGCGGCGCAAGCGTGAAATTGCAGAAGAGTTTTTATAATCCGATTTGAAAAAATGCCGAGCTGATGAAATTGGCAGACATGTAGCGTTCAGGGCGCTATGGGCATTGCGCCCGTCGGGGTTCAACTCCCCGGCTCGGCACAGCACAAACCCCGGAGCGATTTGCTCCGGGGTTTGTATTTGCGCGATAATAGTTTCCATGTTATAATCGCGCCCGTTGTCCGAAGCAATTATAGTAAAGGAAGGTTGTTATGAATCTCGTAACTGCGTTAACCAAGCCACAATTGAAGGCAAATATTCCCGACTTGCAGCCCGGTGATCGTGTCAAAGTCCACACCCGCATCGTCGAAGGCGACCGCGAACGTATCCAGGTCTTTCAGGGAACCATCATGCGCTTGAGCAAAGGCAAAGGTTCGAATGGGCGCTTTACGGTTCGCCGCATCGCTACGCACGGCATCGGCGTCGAGCGCACGTTCTTGCTCAACTCGCCGCGCATTGAAAAGATCGATGTCATGGGACACACGCATGTGCGCCGCGCGCAACTGTATTATCTGCGCGGACTGCACGGCAAAGCCGCGCGCTTGAAAGAAAAGCGCACAGTCGCTGCTGCCGTGGTTGAAGCGCCCGAAGCCAAAGCCGAAGAATAAAACCACCTGGAAACAAAATACCGCAAAGTTCACTTAACGAAAGGTGAGGTTTGCGGTTTTTTGTTTTGTGAATTTTAATTGTATAATCTGATTGAAAGGGGGTATCATGAACGTAAAAAACTTGACCAAGGGTTTAAAATACAAAGGTGAAGCAGAAGGTAAGCGCCAGACCTATTACGTATTTGAAGGTAGCGGGTATTATTTTGTTATTTCCTTTAAGAAAAACGATCCAAATACTGGTAATTTCAATGTCGTTGAGTCTGATGCTGTTGAATATGTTCTCAAGAAATTTTCCGGTAGTAATGGGATTACTGCAAAGGATGTTTTCAAAGCATCTTCTAAAACAAGGTATTTTTATGGCGATCTTGAAGCTTTAAATGTTTTGTACGTCTTAGTTGCAACAAACCGCGCAAAAGTTGATGGGCGATACAAATCTATGGCACTCTATTTCAATATCAAATAAGCAAAGATAAGAAACATCCTCTTTTCAAAGATGTCCCCCCCCTTTCCCACCCTCCGCTTTGAACACGCTTACTGGACCCGCGGCATCACGCACGTCGCCGGCCTTGACGAAGTTGGGCGCGGCGCGTGGGCAGGTCCCGTCGTCGCGGCGGCAGTGATTCTCCCGCGCGTCCGTCGCATCAAAGATTGGGCGGCGCAGGACGCGCTGCGTGAACTCGAACTCGCACGTGATTCCAAATTGCTTTCGCCGGCTCAGCGCGAAAAACTCTTCGAGCCAATTTGCGCGGCGGCCCTGGCGTACGCGACTGGACTAGCAACGCACGAGGAAATCGATGTGCTTGGGATTGTGCCAGCCACGCGGCTTGCGATGCAGCGCGCGCTTGAAGCGCTCACGGTTCCCATCGGGGCGTTGCTCATCGATGCGATCAAGCTGCCTGCATTTGCACTTCCGCAGAAAGCGATCATTCACGGCGATCAACTTTCGCTCTCGATTGCGTGCGCGTCGATTCTGGCGAAGGTCACGCGCGACCGAATGATGGTCGAACTCGAAACGGAATTTCCGGGCTATGCGTTTGGTCAACACAAAGGGTACGGCACGGCGGCGCATCAAGCGGCGTTGCAAAAGCTGGGCGTATGTCGCATCCATCGCGCATCGTTCGCGCCGATCCGGGATTTATCCGCGAATCTCGCGAATCTCGCGAATCCAAATCAAGACTAACGCTGTCATTTCGAGAAGCGGAGCGACGAGAAATCTACAGAAGAATAAGATTTCTCGCTGCGCTCGAAATGACAGCGCACGAATAATTGTAACGCAAAACCCGTTCTCATCGTCTGATGAAGAACGGGTTTTTCAATCCGAAATTGAGAATCCAAAATCTGAAATTAGTACGCGTTTGGGTCGCGCAGGAATCTGAGCGCCGTCAGAATCATGATCTTGAAATCGAACCACAGCGACCAATGCTCCACGTAGTACAGATCGTACTTGGTACGGTCCCAGATCGACGTGTCGCCGCGCAAGCCGTTGACCTGCGCCCAGCCGGTGATACCTGCCTTTTCTTGATGGCGTTCCATATAACGCGGAACCATCTGGCGAAATTGATCGACAAAGATCGGGCGTTCGGGACGTGGACCGACCAAGCTCATGTGTCCCAGGAACACATTGATAAAGTTTGGCAACTCGTCGAGCGAATATTTGCGGAGGAAAGCGCCCATGCGCGTACGACGCGGGTCGTCTTGCTTTGCCCACACAGGACCGGTCGCCGCCTCCGCGTCAACTTTCATCGAGCGAAACTTGAAGCAGGGAAATGGTTTGGCGTCGAGTCCCATGCGTTCCTGGGTGTAAATCGCCGGACCGCGCGAATCGAGCTTGACCAACAAGGCAATGAGCAATAACAGCGGCGAAATAAAGACCAGCACAATCGCGCTGATGACAATATCGACGATGCGCTTGAGCGTGAGCCGCCACCCCCGCAGCGCAATATCGCGCATCGTCAAGAGCGGCAAGCCGTTCAAATCGCCGACGTTTACTTCGGACGCCATGATCTGAAACACGTCGGGGAAAACCTTGATACTGACGCGCCCATCTTCGCAGCGCGAAATCACCGAGAGCAAGTCTTCATGCGATGCTTCGGGCAGCGCGACGATCACTTCGTTGATGCGATGTTGGCGTACGACTTCGCCCAAGTTCTCCAATCTTCCCAGCACCGGCAAGCCCTGCACCGTCTTGCAGGCATGTTCGTCGTCCAAGAAACCAATCGGTCGATAACCCAATTGCGGCGACTGGTGGATTTTTTCGAGAATCATATTCCCCGCATCGCCCGCGCCGACGATCAATGTGCGCGATTCGCCCCAGCCGCGCGCGTAGAGACTGGCTCGAACCGTGCCGTGAATCACACGCCCCAGTCCGATCAGGACGAGCGAAAGAATCCAAAAATAAGCGATCATCACGCGCGGATAATCGATTTCGGAGCGATAGACGAACGCGGTGAACGCGACGCCGACGATGACGCTGATTGAAATGGCGGGCAGAATCGAATAGAGTTCGTCGAGGCGCGACATGCCGCGACGCAGGTGATAGAGCTTGTAGAAAAAGAAAACGACGACAAAGCTGAGGACGGAAAGCACCATCATGCCGACATAGTACGTGAACGGAGGGATCACGACGTTCGGCGTGGCTTCCCGTGGGCGCAGCCAGTACGCGAGGAAAAAAGCGAGACACGTCATGAGGACATCGACGCCAAGCAACGTCGATGCAAAAATCCATTGAGCATGACGTTTCACGAACAAAGCTCCGCTTGATTAGGTGAGGGAGGCAAAGGGCGCATCATTTCGCGCACGAGTTTCATCCCGCCTTTGAATGCCAATCCGGCGACGAGCAGCCAATGCACGGGCAATGCCGTCGTCGCCGCATAATGTCGCTTGTAAAAAATGTACGCCGCGCGCCAAAATTCGTACTGCGCTTTGGCAGAGCCGGTGCTCGCCGCGCGTTTGTAATGCTTGACGGTGACACCGGGATAATAATAAACTTTCCAGTTCTTTTTCTTGATGCGCAACGCCAGATCGAGGTCTTCGCCGTACATGAAATAGCTTTCGTCGAGCAGTCCGGCTTGCTGTAACGCTTTTGTTCGCATCATCATGAACGCGCCGCAGCCTGAATCGATTTCGGCGGTTTCATCTTCGTTTAGAAACGTTAGATTGTATCGACCAAAACGTGGGCTATGCGGAAACCATCGATCCAAACCAATCGAATGATAGATAGCTAACTCGGGCGATGGGAAACTGCGGCGACACGCCAGATCGAGCTTACCATTGCCCATGATGAGTTTAAGCCCGACGACGCCCGCATCGGGATGTTGATCGAAAAACTGGACCGTTCGCGCCAAGGCATCGGGCGGCAAAACGGTATCGGGATTGAGGAGCAGTGTGAACGGCGGTGCTGGATCAAGTGCGAGAATCTGGCGGAGCGCCAGATTATTTGCGTAGGAATAACCACCATTGATTGTGCTTTCGATCAGGCAAACGTTGGGGAATTCGGTGTGTACCATCGCCGCGCTGCCATCGGGCGATGAGTTGTCAACCACATAGGTGAGGAACGAAACGCCGACGTTTGCCGCGAGCGATTGGAGGCAATCGCGCAATTGGTCGCGGGTATTGTAGTTGGCGATTACTATGCCGAGATCGATCACGTCTGCGATTCTAACACAAACTCACTTCTAGTCAAATGTTGAACGAGTGGAATTTGCAAAAAGAGTCGTTTCAGATACACTATCAACCAATCAGGCAAAGGAGGATAGGGGATGAACAACAAAGTTTTGTGGATCGTGGGAGGATGTGCGGTTCTGTTGCTTGTCTGTTGCGTCGCCGTATTCGGGATTTATTTCGTTTTCGGCGAAACGATTCAAAAGCAAATTATGACGTCGCTGGGTACGAGTGTGGAACTGCCAATGGCAACGGTGGCTCCGGGCTTACCGCCACTGGGTAAGGGTACCGTCGCACCCGTGCCAACTTCTGGTGCAGCATCATCAGCAGCTTCATCATCATTGGCGAGTCGATCATCCGCGTCTTCAGGCGTCGCGCCGTCGGCGGGCAATCCGCTGGGCAATGCCAAGACCGCGACCAAGTATCGCATGGAATTTAGCTGGATCATTGGCGGAATGCAAAGTGGCAAATATCAAGAGCAACCGTTTTTCGATATGACCGGCGAAACGGATGGACCCAATTCGCATTTGACGTCCAAGGGCGGCCTAATGGCGATGCTGGGCGGCAGCGACAAGACGCCGATCGAAATCATCGAAGCGGGCGGCAAGACGTACATGAAAGGCGTCACGATGTTTGGCTTGACCGATCCCAAAGTGTGGTACATCACCGACGATTCGACCACCTCTGGGTTTACGGATATGGCCAAGCCCAATGAATGGTCGAGCTTTACGGGCGGCAACGAAAAGGATTTGAAAAAGGTGCGGACTGAATCGCTCGACGGTCAATCTTGCGACGTGTGGGTGTACGATTTCAAGACGATGCAAAATTCTGCGCTGACCGGATTGCTCAGCATGGGCGGTAACAAGTCCGGGGCCTTTTCCGCCATCGATAAAGCCGAAGTGGCGGTGTGGCTCTGCGGTGATGGTTTCGTTCACAAGTACAGCGTCGATTACCAAGGGCACGATGCCAAGGACACGACGCAAAAAGGCGCGCTCAAGATCAACGCGCACATGTGGGACTTTGGCAACGCGGCGATCAAAGTGACGGTCCCCGCCGACGCGAAACCGATGCCGAAATAAGTTAGCCACAGAAGCACACAGAAGCACACAGAATTAACAAGAGACCAGGTTTCCCGAAGGAAGAAACCTGGTCTCTTATTTTTATTCGCGAGATTCGCGAGATTCGCGGATTATTCTAGAACTCGGTCACGCCCGTAAACTTGAAGCCATCTACCAAAATCGCTGGCACGCGGCGCGAGGTATGACTCCAATCGTCGAAGAACAACTGCGTCGTGTTGCCGATGGCGCGGACGTGATTCAGCGCGTCGAGATAACTCGTCGTAAAGCGCAAGTTGCGGATGGGCTTTGTGATTTCGCCGTTCTCAATCAAGAACGTGCCATCGCGCGTCATGCCGGTGATGAGCACCTTCATCGGATGGACGACGCGCGTGTACCAAAACCGCGTCACCCAAATTCCGCGTTCGACGCCCTTGATGATTTCGCTCTTGGGCGTATTGCCCGGAGCCATCGCCATGTGCATCGCAAATGGTCCGTACGAATTCGGCGCAGGCAGCGAATGCCCGGTCGATGCGACGTTGTCGCGCTGGGCGGTCGCCGTGTCGTACATGACGGCGCGCGCGATTCCGTTTTCGACGAACACAACTTTTTGGCGCGGTGTGCCTTCAAAATCGAACGGCATGGCGATCCCATCGGGCGCGCAGCCATCGTCCCAAATCGTCACGCTATCGTGCATCACCTTCTGCCCGATTTTGCCTTTAATGAATGAGCGCTCCTCTTGCACCGCCAGCGCCGAGAACGCGATATAGTTTAGAAAATCGAGCAGGTCAGTGACGGCGTACTCTTCCAGCAAGACGGTGTACTCGCCCGGCTCGACCGCGATGGGATGGCGCGCGCGCTGTGCCTTGTCCAACGCTTCTTTCGCAATCGCTTCGGCGTTGATCTTGCGTGCGTCTTGATGCGTGAACGATGCATAGCCCGAACCGGTGTCCGACATCATCACGGCATTGAGATCGGCGTATGTCCCAGGATGGTATGCAAACACGCCGAGCGAATTGGCGACCGCGGTCTCGAACGTCGTCGTCGTGAATGCGCCTGCCGCGGCGAGTCCTTTTTCCTTCGAGCGTTTGCAAATGACGCTAACGACTTGGGCGCGCTGTTCTGGTGTAAAGTTGGCTGTCGCTTCGACGAACGACTCGACATTTTGAATCGGCTGAGCTGACGGCAATGATTTGAAATCTGGATTCTCGCGTTGCCGCATCGCAATTGCACGCGCGGTCTCTACCGTGCGCTTGAGCGATTCCGGTGAGAGATCGTTGCACGACGCGACGCCAACCTTTTTGCCATAGACGAGCCGAACGCGAATTTCCGTGTTCGTCTCGGCGACGTTTTGATGAATCGCCGAATTGGCAAAGCGTGTGAGCGCCGAATCTGTGCCTTCAAAAATCACTTCGGTCTGATCGGCTTTGGAAAATGATAATACCTGTTGTAATAATTCGCGGACTTTGTCTTGACCAAGCATGTAATGCTCCTACATCTCCAGGGAAATAAGGGAAATGAGGGAATTTCGATTTCCCTTGTTTCCTTTATTTCCCTCATTCCCCTTTATTTTACGAGACCTACTCTCACATTCCGAAACCTCGCTGGCGACGCGCCGTGTCCCGTGTGCGCGACTTGCGGCGGCTGACCCTTGCCACAGTTCGGCGTGCCCCACACGACCCACGATTTGTCGTTGCACACCGCATCGCACGCGCCCCAAAATTGCGGCGTGATGCCGGTGTAGGTCGCATTCTTGAACATCCGCGTCTTTTTGCCGCCTTTGATTTCCCAAGCCAGTTCGGTGCCGAATTGAAAATTGAGTCGGCGGTCGTCGATGCTCCACGAACGATTCGTCTCCATCCAAATGCCATCGGACGTATCGGCGATCAAATCGTTTACATCCCAGGTGCCGGGCATCAAACTGATATTCGTCATGCGAATGATCGGCGTACGATTCCAACCATCGGCGCGCATCGTTCCATTCGACTGCCCCAGCTTCAAGTGCTGCGCGGTCTCGCGGCTGGTGAGATAACCGACGAACAAACCATTCTTGATGATTTCGGTTTTCTGCGCGGGCATGCCTTCGTCGTCGAAACCGAATGTGCCCAAGCCGTACGGTATCGTCGCGTCGGCGGTGATGTTGACGAATTCGGAGCCATAGCGAAATTTGCCCAACTTGTCCGGCGTCAAAAACGATGTGCCAGCAAATGCCGCTTCGGAACCCAGCACGCGATCCAACTCGATAGGATGTCCGCATGATTCGTGGACTTGGAGAGCCAGCTGCGACCCATCGAGAATGATCGTCATTGCGTCATAGCTGGGACATTGCTCGGCGGTCAGCAATGCGACGGTTTCTTCTCCGACTCGTCCGGCATTCTCCACTAATTTGTGTTCGAGGATGAATTCGTAACCACGCGTTTGCTGATGGCGTCCGCCGGCATTGGGGTACGACCGGACTTGGACTTCGCCAGTCTCCAGATCGGTGGCCATCGCTACGATGCCGCAGCCGCTTTCGACGATTTCTTGCTTGACCTCTGCGCCTTCGGTCGATGCGAAAATTTTATTCTCGCGCTGAAACGCCATCTCGCCGCGTGCAACTTTGACGCCTTTGGTCTTGCGCATCTCAGCATCGGCTTTGAGCAGCAAGCCGATTTTTTCGTCGAGCGAAACAGTAAACGGATCGGTTTTGATCGGCGTCTCGTATACGCCGGTTGATTGAATCTTGGGACCGATGTTGACGTCTTTCGTTTTCGTCATCGCGCTCGCTTTTGCAATGGCGACCGCTTGCGATACGACGCGTTCGACTTCTTTTGCTTCCAGGCGCGAGCTAGACGCAAAGCCCCATGCGCCATTTGCAATGACGCGCACGCCAAAGCCCAGCGTTTCATCTTGTTGCAACGCTTCCACCTGACCGTTCTTGACGGCGATGCGCTGCGTCAAACGCGTCACCACGCGAATGTCGGCGTACGTTGCGCCGCGTTGTTCTGCGATATTTAATGCGCGCGCTGTAATATCTTTCATGATGTCTCCTGTAGGGCAAATTTCCAATCTGCCCTTCTCGGACAATTTGGAAAATTGTCCTACGATCTCATCTTCTTTTCGAATTTTTCTTTGAACCGCGCTGCATCGACAAGGACACGCGTATGCATTCCCTCGCCGATTTTTTCTTTCGGGTCCCACGCCTCAACTTTGAAGACAATACGCCGTCCGTCGATGGAAATCACTTCGGCGCGTGCACGCACGCGAACGCCGACCGGTGTCGCGGCGATGTGCTTGATGTTCAATTCGGTGCCGACCGTCGTTTGTCCTTTGGGCAACGCGGGTTTCAAAGCGGCGACACTCGCGTTTTCCATCAGCGCGCACATCGCGGGCGTAGCATACGCGGATACCAAACCGCTCTTGATTGATGCCGCGGTTAATTGCTCCGTCACAAATTCGCTGACTTCAGCGCTGAGACCTACCTTAAGTTCTTCCATGTGATCCTCCACTCCTCTGTATGAACACAACTTCAACATGTCATTCTGAGGGGCGACTCAAAGGCGTAATGAACGAATACAATTTAACGGAGCGACGAAGAATCTCACGTCGTCCGTTGTGAGATTCTTCGCTTCGCTCAGAATGACAAGCGGCGGCGGCCAATGAACGCAAAACGGCTGGACGATTTATTCATCGTCAAGCCGTTTTTGTACATCTTGCTACGTTGAGGCGTTCTCCATTGATGCCTTTACTAAAATTCGATTCATCCGACAGGTGCGGGTGCCGGTACGGGCATCAGCTTGGGTAAGCCGCCGAACATTGCTTCAAACTCTGCGCCTTCGATGGTTTCGTCGTGAATCAAGCGTTCCGCCACCGCGTCAAGTTTGTCGCGATACGTCATCAAAATTTCTTTTGCCTTGGTGTATGCGCCGCTGATGATGCGTTTCACCTCTTCGTCGATTTGTTCGGCGACTTCTTCGCTATAGTTGCGTTGCTCCGAAATCTCACGACCCAGGAACACCAACTCTTCGCGATTGCCGAACGTGCGCGGACCGAGTTTGTCGCTCATGCCGTAGCGCGTGACCATCGAGCGTGCAATATCGGTCGCGCGTTCCAGGTCATTCGACGCACCGGTCGTCACATCGGCAAAAACGATTTCTTCCGCCGCGCGTCCACCGAGCAAGCCGGACAAGTCGTCCGTGAATTTGCTCTTGCGCTGCAAGTATCGATCATCGTCCGGCAGATGCATGGTGTAACCCATCGCCATGCCGCGCGAGATAATCGAAATTTTGTGGACGGGATCGCAGTTAGGTAACATGCGCATCACCAGCGCGTGTCCTGCTTCGTGATAAGCGACGATGCGTTTCTCTTCGCCGCTGATCAAGCGACTCTTGCGTTCTGGTCCTGCAATAACTTTTTCAATCGACTCTTGCAGCTCGATGGTGGTGATCGCTTTTTTGTTTCGACGCGCCGCCAGAATCGCCGCTTCGTTCACCAAGTTTTCGATGTCGGCTCCGGAGAAACCGGGCGTCTGCTTGGCAATCACGTCAAAGTTCACGTCCTCTGCCATCGGTTTGCCTTTGACGTGGACTTGGAGGATTTGCTTGCGACCGTTCATATCGGGGCGGTCCAGGACCACGCGTCGGTCGAAGCGACCCGGTCGCAGCAAAGCTGGGTCGAGAATATCGGGACGGTTGGTTGCCGCAACGATAATCACGTTCGTATCAGTATCGAACCCATCCATCTCGACGAGAATCTGATTGAGCGTTTGTTCGCGTTCGTCATGTGACCCGCCCAGCCCTGCGCCACGATGACGTCCCACCGCATCGATTTCATCGACAAAGACGATGCAGGGCGAATTGCGTTTGGCTTGATCGAACAAGTCGCGCACGCGGGATGCGCCAACGCCGACGAACATTTCGACGAATTCGGAACCGCTGATCGAAAAGAACGGAACGTTCGCTTCGCCAGCCACCGCACGCGCAAGCAACGTCTTGCCCGTGCCGGGCGGTCCAACGAGCAACACGCCTTTAGGAATTCGCGCGCCGAGGGAGGTAAATTTCTCCGGCTCTTTCAAAAATTCGACGACCTCTGCCAATTCGGCTTTTGCCTCGTCGACACCCGCCACATCGGCAAACGTCACGGTCGGTTTATCGCCGGAGAAAACGCGCGCGCGCGATTTGCCGAATGCCATGGCTTGGTTGTTGCCGCTTTGCGCCTGACGCATCAAGAAAAAGAACAATGCGCCAACAAATATCAGCGGCAGAAATGCGCTGAGCAAACCAATGATGTCACCCCATTGCGTCGGATTTTCGTACGTAATTTCAACCGCCGCAATTTTATCAGCCGACACGCCCAAATTTTTCAGCGCTTCTTCGACGCTCTGATCGCGATTGGCTTTGGTAGCAACTTCTTGGATATTGCTGTCTTTGTATGTGACCGTCAAATTCGTGCCGGTCGACACGACCTTTTTAACCGTACCTGCTTGGACGCTCTGAGCGACCTTGCTGATTGGAATAGAATTGGGTTGCTTGGGCTGCTGAAAAAATTGGAAGAACAATGCCACCACGGCGACCAATATCAGCAGGTAAATTAACCCATTTCGTAACCATTGATTCGAAGCCATTCTCTTATCACCTAACCTTCTGGCAACCCATCGCTCAGTTGCCACGTTTGATTATACCAGAATTCAACCAAAGTGAAAAGTCGATTTTTCTGATTCCTGTTTTTAGCTATAATTTTGGTGTGTGGTCGAATAATTTTAGACTCTCCGTCGAAAAAACATTACGCGCGCTCGCCCTCACCGATCAAACGACGGCTGCGCCGGTCTTGATCGTTCTGAGTGGACTACCTGGCACAGGCAAGTCCTATCTCGCACGCCGATTAACTCAGCGGTTGCCCTGCGTCGTCGTCGAAAGTGATCTTGTGCGCAAGGTCATCAGCGACAGCCAGCCGAGCTATTCCAGCGCGGAAAGCGCGTATGTGCATCACGTTGCCCGCGCGGTCATGCAACGTTTGCTAGAATCCGGTCATCATGTGATTTCCGATGCGACTAATCTCGCCGAGTGGCATCGCGAATTGCTTTACCATCTTGCCGATAAAACGAACGCTCGCCTTATCATTGTTCAGACGATTGCGCCTGACCATGTTGTTCGCGAGCGTCTCCAGCGACGTTTAGAAAACCACGACCCTGTTGATTTATCGGATGCAGATTGGAATGTGCACGAGTCTTTGAAAGCGGAACTCGAACCGATTCGGCGAGCTTACTTGGTCGTGGACACGAGCCAAGATTTGGAACCCGCTATCTGCAAGATTCTACGTGCGGCGCAGTAGAATAGTTTCCCTGAATTCTCATCCGCGAATCACGCGAATCTTGCGAATCTTGTTTCTTCATTAGCGATATTCGCGGAAAAATCCAGACTGGAGCATTCTTACCGATTTTATCACCGCAGAGTTTCAGTTTTTTCCTCTGCGTCTCTGCGCTCTCTGCGGTCGACATGCTACGCTGTCGATAGACCTTGCGTTTGATTTGTCAAGAACCCCAGCATCAACTCATTCACGCGTTCTGGAAATTCATTCTGCGGAATGTGCCCCGCTCCTTCGAGCACGATCAACTCTGCCTTGGGCAGCGCGTTGATGTGACGGTCACCATGCCACGGTGGGACCGTTCGATCTCTATCGCCCCACAAGATCAACGTCGGCGCGGTCACACGATCTAATTCGTTAGCCAGATTATTTGTCCAGCACGATGCCGCCATCGCGATCAGCGCATCGGCTGTGCCTTTGACCCGCTGTGGACGCACCCGCAACGATAGTTCATTTCGATCCAGGTGTTCAGGACTGCCAAGCGCATGCTGCCATGAACGTATGCGTGCCTGCTCGCTCGTCATCGCGAATCCCATGATCGCGCGCGGTGCATAAGGCACACGTGCCGCATATTTTAATGGCTCGAGCTGATTCGTCAAATACGTCCCAGGCGCGATCAAAACCAATTTGTCGACGCGCTCTGGATAATCGTGCGCCATTTGCAATGCAACGGCACCGCCTAACGAATGCCCGGCAATATCGGCGCGCCAAATTTCGCGCTCATTCATAAAATCGTGGACAGCACGGGCGAGATAATCGAGACAATAAACTGGCTCATTCACGCGCGAGGAATAACCAAAGCCCGGTAGATCGATGGCAAATACGCGGTGATGTTCTGCCAACGCTGCGATGTTCTTGTGCCAATGCAGCGCCGAATCCATCAAGCCATGAATCAAAATGATCGGCTCGTTCGCCGGATCGCCGCACGTGATGTAATGCAAGCGCGTGCCATCATCAAGTTCGACATAGTCGCCCTCGACGGCATCGTCAATCGTCAGTGTTTCCCATTCATCGATGCGACGGTTGCCCAACACGACGAAACTTGCTGCCAATACGCCCGCGCCAACCCCGGCTAGTCCTACCAGCGTGCCTACAATTCTTTTGATCACGGCATCATTCCATTCGTTCTCATTCTGAGCGCAGTGAGGAATCTCTCTATTGGACGATAGGGATGCTTCGTCGCAATCCTTCGACTCCACTCCGCTACGCTCCGTTCCGCTCAGGATGCTCCTCAGCATGACATTCTGACTACATCATTCCCAGTTTATTTGCAAGATCGCACAATTTGATCTGCGCGCCGAAAACGACCGGCGGATTATGCGACGAGAGCACCGCATCGAATTTTATCTGCGACACCTTGCGAATGCTCTCGCGCGAAGTCGGCACATCGGCGGTGAACACGTGCGGCGTTTCGCCAAAGCCAGTGGATTTAGCGAGAACCAAGTCGCCGCTAAAAAGATAGCCATTGCGCAGCAAGCAAATGTGCCCAGGCGTGTGTCCTGGTGTATGCAAGACGCTGAATCCGCCCACCATATCGCCGTCTTGCAAGCGACGATCCACTTCAACGCCCGGCACATTCCGCGCGCCGAACAGACTCACGAGTCCAAACATGATTCGTCCGGAGAATTGGCGCGGCGGACGCCGTACGCGCTTGCCCGAAATGTACTCGGCGTCGCGATGATGCGCGGCGACTTGTGCCCCCGTGCGGCGTTTCAATTCCCACACACTACCCACATGATCGTAATGGTGATGCGTCAGAATGATCCGCTTGACATGCAGCGGTTGCACACCGATGTTTGCGAGCGCGCTCAGAATCTTGTCGGTTTTGCCTGGCTCGCCCGCATCGATCAAGGTAGCTTCAGGCGCGACGAAATAAACGCGTGCGCTCCCTGCGCTTTCGATGCAATACACTCCGCTTTTATCGCCGACTTGGAAAATCATAGTCTGTTAGTCTGATAGTCACGTCGTCACATAGTCTGAAACCCCTATCGCATTCCGACTACCTGACTACGAGACTAGACAACTATTCGACTCCAACAAATAAATCCGTCTCTGGCTCTGTCACCACCACGCGCGATTCGGCGCGAACGAGCGTCTCTACTTTCATGCCTTCACGCCGAATCTCCGGCGGAATTTGCGCGAATGTGCTGTTCGGATTCAATTGCGACGCATGACACGAGAGCGCGCTGAATTTCAAATCCACGTACGACGTCACGTCGATACGCGTCGTAATGATTTCGTCCGGCATCGCGCGTTTCATAAATTCCTGAATCGGTACGCCGAATTTAAGGTTGTGCTTTTCGGCATATTCTGCCCAACCCGCAAATCGACTGCGTGCAAACGCACCCCAATACAATTTTGAAATCGTCCACGGCAACAGACCTTCTTTTTCGATTTGCTCCGGGAAGATGCGCGGGTCGCCGGAAATAAAATACGCCATCAACGCGGTCTGATGAATCTTGATATGATCGGGATGACCATAACCGCCGTTTGGATCAAACGTCGTGATAACTTGCGGCTTGTGCCGGCGAATGATGCGTACCAGTCGTTCGGTCGCTTCGAGTGGATTGGCATTCCAAAAGGCGCGTGGGTCGCTATTCTCCGGCGTGCCCATCATGCCTGAATCGCGATAATCGAGAAAGTACACATTGTGGACGCCGATCTTTTCTGCGGCACAGCGCAACTCTTCTTCGCGGACTTGACCCAGGTTGGTCGGCGTCGCATCGACGCCCGGCGCAATTTCACCGGCTTCGCCGCGGGTTGCACACACGAGCGTTACCTCGACGCCTTCGTTCGCATACTTGTGCATCAAACCGCTCACGCCTTGTTCATCGTCAGGATGAGCATAGGCGCACAATAAACGATATCGGGTAGTCATATTGACCTCAATCGATGGCAGTTTTTTTTACGCCAAAAAAAATTCGAACGGCGACGACGATCAACAAAATGCCGACGGCATTCGCAAGCAAAACGAGAACAGTAGGTCCAAAGATGCGCACGATCAGATATAGTCCAATGACCACGGCAATGGTTGGCACGGCGAACGTACGCACCAAGCGAAACGTTGCGAGCAACGCGGATTGTTTTCGCGGAGCGTGTACAGGCGCTGGGATTCGATAACCTAATGCAATCCACGCGCCGATTCCCAAGATGACGCCGAAAGCGATTCCTACCACCCACGCTTCGATTACCGAACGCCGAATCGATTCGGTCAGCGACAGCGCGATCAAGAGCACGCCAAAAAATCCTAACGCCGGCGCGACGTCCATACGCGCGCTCGTGCGGCTAGGATTAGATCGCCCGCGCGGGAAAAACAATTGGATCGCGTAGGTTCCAACAATCAACACGACTAGCCCACCAACGATTTGTGTCCACATGAATTACGCCAACTTTCGAATGTAAGGTGCGCGCCATAGCCAGACCAGTCCAGCCAACAACGCTATCGTTCCGCCGAATGCTGCGCCCATTGGCACGCCAAAGTTTTGCGCGATGGTTCCTGCCATTAACGAACCAATCGGAAAAAATCCTTGAAAGACAAGCATATAAACACTCATGACGCGCCCACGTAAATGATCCGGCACGACGGTTTGAACCAGGGTATTTGTCATCGCATTCTGGATCATAAAACCCAAGCCCGCGCCGACCAGAATCACCATCGACAATGGAAAAATCTTTGACCAGGCGAAAAGTATAACCATTGTTGGGAAAAAAAGATTCCCCAGGGTTAGCAGTAAACCCTTGTGTTGGAAATTTGCCAACGAGGCAACAGTCAGCGCGCCGATCAATGCACCGATGCCAACCGATGCGCTTAGCAGTCCGAGTCCTTCAGGACCATACCCCAACACGTCTTTCGCGAACGCTGGCATCAGCGCCGAGTATCCGAATGCGAAAACATTCGCCACCGCGACCATACCCAACAAGGTCAGCACGACCTTGTTGTGACGGATGAACGAAAGCCCTTCGCGCATTTGGGTGATGGGATGGACGTTGCTTTTAGCTCCGATCAGTGGCTTGACGTTCATCATCCACAAGCCCCCGATCACGGCGAGAAAGCTAAAGCCATTAAGAAAAAAACACCACGCGGGACCGATCAGTGCCAGCAAAATTCCGGCGATGCTGGGCCCAACGATGCGCGCCATCTGAAACATGGCAGCGTTCAATCCAATGGCGTTTGGCAGATCTTCTTTGCCCACCATTTCGATGACGAACGATTGGCGCGCCGGCGCATCAAAAGCGTTCACGGTTCCTAGCATGAGCGCAAAGAGAATCAAGTGCCAGGGCTGCACCCAACCCAGGAAGACGTCCGCCGCGAGCAAGAACGCTTGAAGCATCGCAAAGGTCTGCGTGAACAAGAGCAGTTTGCGCTTGGGCACGCGGTCGATAAAGACGCCCGCAAAGAGCGAGAGAAAAATAACCGGCACTGCCGACGCAAAACTGACGATACCTAAATAGAACGGCGAGCCAGTGAGTTGATACGCCAGCCAGGGTTGCGAAACATTTTGCATCCACGTGCCGATCAGCGAGACGAGCTGTCCTGCAAAAAATAATTGGTAATTGCGGTGACGGAGTGCTACAAAAGTCTGTGTCCAACGCCTAGTCTTGTTCCCAACAACAACCGGTTCCGATGGAACTACATTAGATTGATTAGCCATTTTAAATAAAGGGCATGCGATGTTGAATGGATATATTGTTCGTGCCCAACAACATCCTTTCCCAAGTTAGTCTCATTTTACGCAGAGACGGATAATGCGTCAACACTCGCCACCTGCCCGTGACGTGCGACGCACCTCGGAGGTGCGTCGCACGTCACGGGCGGCTCACGCCACCGCTTGCCATGGCTTTATTGCGCGCTCGGACAAAAGCGGCGACGGAGCTTTCCACGTCCGCGCGAGTCGTTCCCCAAGAACAAACGCTGATTCGCAGAACTGGCTCGCCCTGCCAAACAGCTCCGCCGCACCAACATTCTCCAGACTTTTGGACATTATCCAAAGTCGCCTGGGTCAGTTCCGGCGTGTCACACGCAACGAGGACTTGATTGAAAACGATATCATTCAAAACGCGAAATCCTTGGGTTTGCAAAAGTTCCGCAAATGCCTGAGCGTGCGCGCAAAGTCGATCCACGAGTTCTTCCACGCCTGCTTGCCCCAAAGATTTCAACGTCGCCCATAGCTCGACGGCTCGCGCGCGCCGCGACATGTCGAGGGTGTAATGCATCCCATCGCGTTTGTCGCTGCTTACGAGATAGGACGCGGTCGTTTGCATCGTCGAAACAAGCGCTTGGCGATGTTTGCAGAGAATGATGCCGCAATCGTACGGGGCATTAAGCGTCTTGTGCGCGTCAAGCGACCACGAGTCCGCTTTTTCGATGCCGCGCGTAAGCGATCGTTTGTTTCGCGAACCAGCCGCCCACAGACCGAATGCGCCGTCGACGTGGACCCACGCATCCGCACGCCGAGCTTGTTCACATATTTCGTCGATTGGATCGAATGCGCCAGAGTTGACGTTGCCCGCTTGAACAATTACCAAACAGTCCTTATCCAATTTCGGCAATCGACTCGCCATCATGCGACCTTGATCGTCAACCGGCACCAGTTCGACGCGCGATCTGCCAAGACCAATCAAGCCGAGCGCTTTGAACACACTGGCGTGCGCCTGTTCGCCCAACACGACGCGCAGATTCGGCGCGCCAAACAATCCGTCAGCGTTCACGTCCCATCCCAGGTGTTTGAGGAGTTCGTTGCGTCCAGTCGCCAGCCCACACAAAGTGGCGGTTGTCGTTCCACTGACAAAGCCCGCACTTGTCTCTGCCGGCAGCCCCAGGAGTTCGACCATCCACTTTTCACAGATCGACTCTAACTGCGCGACGATCGGTGACATGACGTACATTGCAGCGTTTTGATCCCACACATCGGAGAGCCATTTGGCGGCGAGAGCCGTAGGGACCGAGCTTCCATTTACGAATCCAAAGTATTTGCCGCCGGTTTGAGCTGCGGTTGCGGGCGATCCATGTTCGTGCAACAATCGCAGGACTGGTACCGGATCGCTCGGCGCTTTTGGCAAAGGTTCATCAAAAATACTCAGTGCTTGGATGGCTTGATCGGTCGGGAACACGCTTCGATCACGAACACTATCCATGTAGGCATATGCGTAAGATTTGGCGTGCTCGAAAAGTTCTTTGTCGCGAAGTTGCGCGAACATTTTTTCTTGAATTGGATCGTTCATCATTCAACCTTCCTTTTTCCGATTATGGATCAAGCATGAACGCATAATAGACCTCAACCAATCAGCCAAAAGACAGACAGATCGCTGATTCGTTTACGCTACGCGGTTTCCTATTCGTTGAGCCAAGGTCGCGGATTCTTTTTGCCCGCGCCAAATATTTCGCCAATCATGCGCGGGACGAACATCGCGGGCGTGAGAACGCTGAACGTCTTGCCACTTCCAGTTCGACGCTCTGCCATTTGCAAAACGAATTTCGCCGGGACATATGGCGGATTCCCAAACACGCGCATCGCCCATTCAAAGCGCGCGCGCATCCTGGGTTCGTCGACGCCTTCTGCGCCAGTGAGCATATCCGTCCAGATCATACCCGGCATCACTGCGTTTACGACGATGCCATCGCCAGTGTATTCTATCGCGAGTGTTTCAGTCAGTCGTGCAATCGCTGTCTTGGATGTGCCGTACGCCGATTGATTAGGCGCGGGTTTGTTCGCGCCCGCGCCCAAGACATTGATGATGAGTCCGCTCTTGTGCGGCAACATTTTTTCGAGTGCGGCTAGACAGCCATGATACGTGCCAAACAAATTGGTCTCGAACGATGCGTGCCATTTTTCTGGATCGATGTTTGCCATTCTGCCCCAGCCCGGCGAGTTGCCCGCGTTGTTGATCCAAACATCGATCGACCCAAATTTGCTTGTCGCCGTGTCAGCCAACGCGCGAACTTGAGCCAGGTCGCGCACATCACACACCATACCAAGTGTATTCGTTGGATTTGGCAGTGAAGCGACTGCAAGCTTGACTGCATCAGCATCGCGTGACGAAAGGACGACGCGTGCGCCTGCATTCAAAAACTCGACCGCCATCGCGTACCCAAATCCACGCGAACTGCCGGTAATGACGACGACAGAATTTTTCAATGATGGCATCAGCTTTGCCTCGTGAAACGTCAAATGTAAATAGCGATTATCACATTTTACGCTTTGTGCTTTATTCGCAATGTTCGCCGACAAAATTCGTAAGCTCGTTCAATGCGAACGGTTTGCCGTGACCCGAATAACACACGCGTGGTTGCAGCGACTGAATTCGACATGCACTCTCATGCGCCGCCGTAGGATTTTCCCAGAAGAGCGGAAACGAAACGTGGAGCAAATTCAAAATCGAATCGCCGACGAACGCTTCGCCATCATTCGTCACAATCGTCATCGAACCGGCGGTATGGCCTGGCGTGTGCCACGCGCGCGCAGGAAAATCAAACTCGTCAAGCGATTGTCCATCGTCGAGTGAAATGTCGGGCGAAAAAGTTTCCAGTGGCATGACGAATCCAAACGCGCGCATGATCGCGCCGATTCGATTGGTTGCTCGATTGCGCCCCGGCGGAATTTTTAAACTGGGTGTCGTCGTTAGCCGAATATCGTCACGATGCATGGCAATGGGCGCACCTGTGATGCGTTTGAGCGCAACTGCGCTGCCCGCATGATCGATGTGACCATGCGTAATGAGAATCAAGCGCACTTCCTTTGGCGAATGACCAAGCACGCGAATCTTACTCAGGATGCGACGTGTCATGTGCGGTATTCCCGCGTCGATGATAACCACGCCATGTTCCGTTTCCATCAGATGAGTGTTGGCAACGCCAGTGAAAAGTGTGTGAATTCGCATGTTTATCCAGAGTTCTTCAGAGTTCCCCAGAGTTCCTTTGGCTGATGGAACTCCGGGGAACTCAAAGGAACTTATTCATATCGGAGCGCATCAATCGGCCGCAAGCCTGCCGCGCGCGCAGCGGGATAGAGTCCAAAGAATAATCCAACCGCAACCGAAAAGCCAACCGCGAGCATGACCGACGACGGTGCGACGACAGTTTTGATGACGCCGGTTAAATTCACGGCTTGACCAACTGCCCCACCGAAAAGAATTCCAACGATGCCACCCACCACGCTCAACGTAACCGCTTCGATCAGAAATTGCAAGAGGATGTCTTTGCGCCGCGCGCCAATCGCTTTGCGGATGCCAATCTCGCGTGTGCGTTCCGTTACCGAGACGAGCATAATGTTCATGATGCCGATCCCGCCGACGAGCAACGAAATCGCCGCAATCGCTGCGAGGAAGAGCGTGAGAATGTCGGTGATCTGGCTCAGCACGCCGAGAATATCTTTTTGCGACAGCACGGTGAAATCGTCTTGCTGATAAATAATCTTGTGGCGTTGTCGCAGCACTTGGGTGATTTGCGCCATCGCGGTATCCATCTCTTTTTCGCTCACCGCCGAGATGAACACGGTGCTGACCCGTGGTGCGCCTTGCGCCGTTTGCGCCGCCGATCCAAACAAGCGTTGTTGGGCGGTGGTGAGCGGAACGAAGATGACATCGTCCTGGCTGCCGCCAAACATCGACGCGCCACCTTTCTCTGCCATCACGCCAATCACGCGAAATGGCACGCGATTGATTTTGATCGTCTGCCCAACTGGATCATTCGTGCCGAATAAAGTTTTGGCTGTTGCCGTGCCAATCACCGCGACACGCGCCGTGCTATCGAGATCGGTCTCATTGAAAAAGCGTCCGCGTCCCGCGGTCCAATTGCGCACGATTTGATACGACGGTGTTGCGCCGGTCACACTCACGTTTGCATTATTGCCGGCTCCGGTCACTTGCGCCGCACGCTGATACACCGGCGCGATGTTGGCAATCGCGGAACAACAATTTCGATCATCCAGTGCGTTCGCATCTGCCAACGTCAAGCTCGATGCGGTGCCGGAACCGCCGCGCACGCCGCCGGTCGTCGCTGCGCCGGGAAAGACGAAAATCAAATTCGAACCGATGCCTTGCACTTGTTCGGTAATGGCTGCGCCTGCGCCTTCCCCAATCGACAAGAGCGCGATGACGGCACCGACGCCGATGATAATGCCGAGCATCGTCAACGTGGAACGTAATTTGTTTGCGCCTAAACTGCGCAAGGCAACGCGCATACTTTCAAAAATATTCATTGTATCTCTCGCAGACCCTAACGGTTTCCTTCGTCTTTTCGATAACTTGCCGGCAAGACACCTTGGTCGATAAAGATAATGGTCAGTGCAGGAAACCGTTAGAGTCTCCCCCTTTACCGCGGCGAACCGAACGGACCGCCCATCGGAAGTTGTTGCGATAATGGAATTACAACGGTTTGACCTTCTTCCAATCCGCTAATGACTTCGCTTTCTTGATCGTTCGCCATTCCCAGGTTCACTTCGATTTCTTTCGTCTGTTGCGGATCCGTTTGAATCGTCACGTACCGACGATTGCTCACGCCACGCACCGCTTGATTCGGCACGAGCAACACATTCTCCTTGTTCGCCACGACAATGTTCGCATCCGCTGTCATGCCGATTTTCAGCGGTACCTGGCTGGGATTGATCGACACCGTAACGACGTAGTTGACCACGCCTTGAACTGTCGTCGCAACCGCGGCAACATCCGTAACCTTGGCGGTCACATGCGCTTCGGGGTATGCGTCCAAACGGATTTGGACTGACTGTCCAACTTTGATTTGTGCAATATCTGTTTCGTCGATATTGACCTTGACGCGCAATTCCGATTGATCGGCGACGGCGAGCAAAACTTTTCCAGCCGGTACCGTCGATCCTAAATCGAAATCGACATGCGTGATGATGCCGTCGAACGGCGCTTTGAGGACCGCATAATCGAGCCGTATCTTCGCGAGGTCACGGGCTGCGCGCGCTTGATCGATATTGGCTTGCGTCGCTTTGACATCGTTTGGATTCGGCGTCGTCAATTTGTTGAGTTGCGAACGCGCTTGTTCGAGATTGGCTTGTGCTTGTTTGGTTTGGGTGTCGGTGGGGGTGAGCTTGGCATTGAATCCGGCTTGCGCTTTTTGATAGTCCGAGGTCGCTTGCTGCAACGTCAACGCCTGCGGCAGCATTCCGATCATCGGGTTCGTCGCTCCGCCGATGCGATCATAATCGCTTTGCGCGCGCGCGAGTGCGGCGGCGGCTTTGTCCAAATCGGATTTAGCCATGGCGATGTCGTTTGGGTTGGGCGATTTGAGCTGTGCGAGCGCGGCTTCTGCCGATGCGACACTCGCTTGCGCGGCGGCAACATCGGAGAGCGATGGATTCTTCAATTGGTCGAGCTTGGCTTGCGCGGATGCAAGCGATGCTTCGGATTGCGCGAGTTGCAAATCCAATTCGCGCGTGTCCAGCGTAGCAATAACTTGCCCGGCTTTGACCACATCGCCTTGCTTGACATCGAGCTTGGTCAATGTGCCGCTCGTGGTGAACGCCAATTGCGCTTCGCGGAGCGGACTGATTGCACCGGTTGCGCTGACAGTGGCGGTCAATGTCCCACGTCGCACCGTTGCCGTTTGAACATTTTTAGCGTTGGCATCTTGCGGCATCAAACGGGGAACGGCAATAACGAGTCCAACCGCGATGACAACTAGCACGACACCCAGAATAATAAACGTTTGGCGACTCAAGTTCATGTGGTTTCCTTTTCCAATGTCCCATTTCTATTCAAATGCAATCTGCATAATAAGAGCTTGGGAACGATAGTCAACCCAAGCCCACATTGGCGTACCTTTGGATTTAGAACTAACGAAAGATCACCAATAATTGATAATCACTCTATCCGGTGGACAGCCGTATTCTAGCTTGTGCAATTGAACGTATCTTTTCATTTGCGCGATAACTTTGCAAAGACCGGACTCGTCTCGTAATTCCTCCCAATATTTTAGATCTCGAATCAGGCGTCGCGTCCGCCCGTCAGGCGCACCAATCGCAGGTTTTGCCGCCAAGCGCAGGAGCGCAAAATCACCCGCTCTATGGTAGTTGGTATCGACAATGTATGGTTCACCATAATAGGTTTGTTTCTTCAAGTGTTTGTGATATTCTGCATGGATTTCCCCTTTGAGAGGATTCAGCCCTTCCCTTGAGAATCGTTCTCCAATTAATATGGGAACATCTTCACCCATTTTCTCATCACCTGCATTGCCAACCAAAACACCTTTGATCAAGTAATCTTTCGGTGGACGATAATGACGTTCATGGGGTTTCCAGGGCCAAAGTTGAGCTTTTTTTGGCATAGGCGCATTTTAGCGGCAACCAAGTTTCACGTCAAGATGATACTGCCCAAGTTTGTGAGCAAATTCTAATCTATCTGTGTATGTTCTCTACAAATTCCTTCAGCGCACGATTCACCTGATCCGCTTGCTCGATCATGACGGAATGTCCAGCATTGTCGATTAGAACTAGTTGCGCGTTTACGATCTTCGATGCGAGAAACTTGGAGAATTTGGGCGGAGCCATCTTGTCTTCTTTGCCGCAAATGAGTAACGTCGGCGATTGAATGTCACCGATACGCGGCATGATGTCGAAAGTGTTACACGCGACAAAATCGCCGTGCGTGATTTCGGGCGCACATGCCAAGAATTCTGCAACCGCGCGCTCACGCAATCCAGCATCCAACGTGGCTGCGTACGAATTATCGACGACGATCTCGGCGATCTGATTTACGTCACTCAAGACTCTTTCGAGAATCGCAGGCATCACGCGCAGCCGCGCGCCTGTGCCGATGAGAACCAAGCCGGCGACGCGATCCGGATGTGCAAGAGCAAGTGTCTGCGCAACCGCGCCACCCATCGAATGACCGACCATTACGGCACGTTCAAGTTTCAGCGCATCGAGCAGACCCAGGATGACATCGCGATAACCGTCGATGGTGTTGCGCCCGGGCGAATCAGAACGACCGTGACCTGGGAGATCGAGCGCGATGGCGTGCGCAATGTCGGCGACGGCGCGCATTTGAAATCCCCAGACGAGATGACTCGCCGCCGCACCGTGAATAAAAACAACCGGAATGGAATTCGCCGTACCAGAATCAGCGTAGTAAATTTTTTGATTGGCGAGATTAAGAAAGGGCATGAATTTTCCTTCAGAATAAAGTGGCAAGTGACGACGCAACTTGTCGTCACTTGCCACACGTCACACGTCACATCACTTACTTGGGTGCGTTTTCTTTCAGAACGTCGTTCGATTTCTTGATGGCTGCGTCAAGCAATGCTTTGGGATCAGTGCCCTTGGGGTCTTGGATGATCTTGGTGATGACATCCTTGTCGATCAAGGCGCGGACCGGATCGTAACCCGCGACCGGCGATTCGATCATCGCGTATTGGAACCAATCGAACATCTTGGCGTACGAATCGGCGGCGGAACCCCAAGCGGGATTCGCTTTATACGCCGCAACCACATCGGCTTTGGCGCTCGCACGGACGGGCAGATAACCCGTGGCGATTGCCCATTTCGTGGTCTGAGTTTTTTCGCCCAAGAACTTGATGACCATCCACGCGGCGAGTTCTTTTTCGGGAGTGGTCTTGTAGACGGAAACGCTTGCGCCGTAAAGATCGACGGCCGGTTTATCGGCGTAAGGAATGAGCGCAATGTCCCACTTGAACTTGCCGCCCTTGGCAACCGCGTCTTGATAGAACGGCAAGCCAGAGGACGAACCGAAGGTGAAGAGCAATTGACCATTGCCGAAGCGGGTCTGGTTGCCATAGCTCTCGCTCGCAGGAATTTCGACGGCGCAACTTTTTTGGAGCATGCGTTGCCACATCGCCAGATCGTCGATACCGGCTTGGCTGTTGTACACATAGCCGGAGGCATCCGGAGCCAGGATGCGACCGCCACGCGTGAAGATCCGTGCCGCAAAACGCGAAGCATCGTGTCCGAGGTCCACGCCGTACTTTTGCTTGGAGGCATCGGTGAACTTGCAGGCGGCTTCTTCAAACGTCTTCCAATCTTTCGGAGCTTCAGTGTAACCCAGTGCCTTGAGCGCGTCCATGTTTACGAACATGACTTCGATGGAGCGTTGGGTGGGGAAACCTAGGATTTCGTTTTTGAATTGCGGATTCTTGTCGCTGTCGAGGAAGGTTTGGAAATAATCCTTCAAGTCAGCATCGGTCAAACCGTACTTGGTGCTCTTGACGAAGGGGGTCAAATCGATGACCGCATTCTGTCCGCGATAGAACGCGGCTTGATTTTGATAGGCGACAGAAATTTCTGGCGGTGCTCCGGCTTGAATCGCGGCGTTCACTTTGTTATAGACATCGTTGTACGATGCACCGGCGATTTCGGCTTTAGCGGTAATGCCGTAAGGATTCGACTTGTTGAATTCGTCGAGCATGGTCTGGAGCAAGTCCTGATCTTTTTGCGGACGATTGTGCCAGTAAACGACCTGAACGTTCTTGCCTTTGAGATCGATGGCGTCGACTTCCGCTGCCGAGGCGGGGGGGTTGTTGACTTTGACGGCGGCGCTGGATGCGGCGGACGATGACGAAACAGCCGGTTTTGTGGGTTCGGGCGCTTTGGTTGGAGCGGCGCTAGATGATGGAGCCGCGCTGGAAGAAGCAACCGACGAACTGCTGGATGCTTTTGGTGCGGCGGTCGGCGGCGCAGCGGTTGGCGCAGGCGTGGGTGCGGGTGCGCACGCGGCAATCGTCGCCAAGACGACGAGCATAGCAACAAGCAACATGAACTTTCGCATTCGAATTCTCCTCCTCAGAAGAATAAAAGGTTTTCCTTGCGTCTATGATGATCTTGTGAGTCTACATTCTGGTTTGCTGTCGATTCCCCCTTTCAAAGCGTAGCATCCAAAACCCGTTTTCTCGGTTGCACGGCAACTTTGATTTCTGTCGAGAAAACGGGTTTTGGAGTGACTAGTGCGGCCACAAAGTAATGCTGCATAGTCAATCACGCATGAAATACGCTTGGCTTGCTATGCAAGACTTTGGCTGCACTACTAGCCTTTGATGCCGGTGCGCGCAATGCCTTCGGTGAAATATTTTTGCGTGAAAAAGTAAAAGACGACAACGGGAATAACCACCATCGCCGCGAATGCCATCATCCATTGCGTCTGCGTTCCGCCGTCAGACGAGTTAAACTGTTGCAACCCGACGGCGAGCACGCGCATACTGGCATCGCGCGTGACGAGGAGCGGCCATTTGAAACTATCCCACGAGGCGATAAAGTTCAACAACGCAATCGTGATAATGGCGGGCTTGCTCAACGGAACGACCACCGACCGGAGATATTGCAAATGCCCCGCGCCATCCAGCAGAGCCGCTTCAAATAAATCTTTCGGAATTTGCAGAAAGAATTGGCGCAGTAAAAATATGCCAAAGACACTGGCGAGAAATGGCACGATTAACGCGGCATACGTGTTGTACCATCCAAAATTGAACATCATCACGACCTTGGGCACGAGCGTCAAGTCGTTTGGAATCATGATCGTAGTAAGGATCAGCAGAAAAATCACGTTGCCACCGGGCAGTTTGATGTGCGTTAATGCATACGCTGCCAGAATCGACGTGATGAGTGTGCCAGCCAATGTGGCAAACGCGACGAGAATGCTATTGATGAAATAACGAACGATCAACGGTACACCCCATTGACGATCCATGCCCGCTTGGCGGATCGCGTCGGGATAGTTGTTGAATTGCAAGGGTTCGCTGCCTAGGGGCCACCAGGGCCAAAAATTATTGACGATGACCGAACCATTGGACTTGAGCGAGGTCATAAGCATATAAACAAAGGGGAGCGCCGATAAAACCGCGCCCACGATCAGAACGGTGTAAATAAAGACGCGTCCCCAGTAAATTTTTCGTTTATGTGTTTCGGCCGTCATGAATATTTTCTCCGAGGAGGTTGTAGTGCGAGCGGCTCATGCGCGTCCCTAATCGTACACCACGCGCTCGCCGGCAAAGCGGTTTTGCAAAATCGTTAGTAACAAGATGATGGCAAACAAAATGAACGAGAGCGCGGCGCTGTAACCGTAGCGCTGCGATTCGTACATTTGCTGAAAGATGAAAACGCCCATGGTGGAGGTAGCGTTCCCCGGACCGCCTCTGGTCATGACGTAAATGTGGTTGAACGCTTTGAACGTGCCGATGACGGTGAGGATCAAGAGGAAAAAGGTAGTGGGCGATAAGAGCGGAATGGTAATGTGGCGGAACAATTTCCAGCCGCTCGCGCCATCGATTTTCGCGGCTTCGTACAGTTCGGGGGAGATGTTGCCCATGCCGGCGAGAAAAATCGCAATGTCGTAACCGACAAAGACCCAGGTGGTGTAAATGATGAGCGCGATCAATGCCAGCGAGGGACCATTTAGCCAACTCGGAATATCCACCCCGGCGTTCTGCGCCATGATGTAAAAGATGCCTTTCGATTCGCCGAGCCATTTCAAACCAGGTAGCCCCAGTGATTTTAAAATGGTGTTGATGAGTCCACGGTCTGGACTGTACAAATAACCCCAGATGGCAGCCGATGCGACGGTCGATGTGATGTAGGGCAAAAAGAATAAAACGCGAAACCAATCTTTGCCGCGAATTTTCTGGAACAGCAAGTACGCAATTAACAAGCCCAGTCCAAGTTGGAGCGGAACAGAAATCGCCGAATAGGTGATGGTGGTCGTCAGCGCATTCCACATATCGGGGTCGTCGAACGCGCGGGTAAAATTATCGGCTCCGATAAATTGCGTGCAAGAGAGTTTCCAATTGCACATGCTGATGTAGAGGCCATAAAAAACGGGGAGGAATTCAAAGACGATGAGGATAATGAGAGCGGGCGCAAGGAGAAGATAACCTAAACCGATTTCGCGCACTCGGCGCATTTTTTTCCCTGACCAGAGATTACGCGAGGAGGCAGTGTCTAACGTCGCTGTTCCAGTTGCCATGTCACCCTCTAGAATCGATCTACCTGCAGAAATAGAGTACAACATTCTTTTAATTTTAGCAAATTTCGCAGATAGAAAATGCTATTTGGCTAAACGAGGTAATTATCGCAACTGCAAGTAAATAGCAAGTTAAGGTAATGTGAACACGGTGTAAAGCTTGCGTCAAGTTTTGTTTACGGGGAGATTTGTTTGCATTGAAACCGAAATAGCGCGCAAGGTCGTTGACGCTCGCTAGCTTGTCTGTTATAATCCGAACTACGATGGTCGCTCGCGTCGTAACTCCGACCATACAAGGAGAATCCCATGCGCCCCGCAAAAATTCTAGTGGTCGATGACGAACCGCATCTAGTCAAGTTAGTCAAATCGAATTTGGAAGCTCAGCATTACAAAGTCATTACCGCGTTAGATGGTCCTAGTGGCTTGGCAATGGTCGAAAAGGAAGGCGTGGATTTGGTCGTGCTCGACATTATGCTGCCCGGCATGGACGGCTTCGACGTGCTACAAAAAATCCGCGAGTTCTCTTCAGTGCCCGTCATTATGCTCACAGCAAAAGACCAAGACGTCGACGTCGTCCGAGGGCTGCATTTGGGCGCGGACGATTACGTGAAAAAACCATTCAGTGTCCACGAATTGCTCGCGCGCGTGGAAGCCGTGTTGCGCCGCGCCGCGCCCAGCGAAGAAATTCAAGCGCGCCCGCCGTTTGTCTGCGATGATTTCGTAATGGATTTTCAACAGCGCCGCGTAACAGTGCGCGGAAAAGACATCAAGACCGGCCCAACCGAGTACAAATTGCTTTCGCAGTTGGTGCAAAACGCCGGACGCGTGATGCTTCATGCCGATTTGCTTCGCAAGGTGTGGGGACCGGAATACGGCGGCGAGACCGAATATCTCCGCGTTTATATTAGCTACTTGCGCAACAAGATCGAAGAAGACCCGGCGAACCCCAAGTACATTCTCACCGAACACGGCGTCGGATACATGTTCAAACGCCCCGAACAATAATCGCAGGACTTTCGCTCAAGTGTCCGTTTTCGTGTCACCCTGAGCGTTAGCGAAGGGTCTCTACCCCTGAAACCTGAGATTCTTCGCTTCGCTCAGAATGACAAGCGAAAGTCCTGAATCGAAAAAGACCCTGAAGGTTTCCGTTTCAAATAGAAATGGGGTTCAAGCTAACTTGAACCTCAACTGATTTACCTAATTGTGCTGAAAAACCTTTAGGATCTGAATTTCGAGATACTCTTTGAGAGTGATGCGGCTCTCACATCTAATTCCACATCGGAGGCAACGTCATGGCAGGCGTTATGAAACCCAGCGTGGCCGAGTTGATGGGCACGTTTGCGCTAACTCTTATCGGCGGCGCGGTGATTGCGAATGGGCAAGCCGGTCTCGTCGGTGTTGCGTTTGCCCATGGTGTGACCCTTATGGTGATGATTTATGTGCTGGGCGGTATCAGCGGTGCGCATGTGAATCCCGCCGTGACGTTAGGATTGGCGCTCGGCAAAAAGATCCGTTGGCTGATTGCTGCTCTATACTGGATCGCTCAATTTGTCGGTGCAAGCATCGCAGGGTTTGTGCTCCTCATCATTTTTCCCGACCCATCGGCAAAGACCGGATTCCTCGGTACACCAACACTCGCATCGACGGGTAGTCCCTTCACCGGTATTTTCATCAAAGTCATCTTCACATTTTTCCTTGTGCTCGTCGTATTCCTTAGGTTCCAGACATTCCGCTTTCGCGAGTTAGCGAGATGGGCAGTGATACACACTCATAGTAGCGCTGTTCAACAATTCACTCAACGAAAGGAGTAAACTTTATGAATGAAGATAGCAAGGGCGCGGTATTGGGCAGGTCCCACATTGCTGGCGGCGGCACAACGAACCAAGACTGGTGGCCCAACCAGTTGAGACTCGATATCCTGCAGCAGCGGTCCTCCAAATCCAATCCGTTGGGCGAGGATTTCAACTATGCTAAAGAGTTCAAGAGTCTCGACTTACCAGCCGTGAAGAAGGATCTCCGTGAATTAATGACCAAGTCGCAAGACTGGTGGCCTGCGGACTTTGGACACTACGGACCTTTGTTCATCCGTATGGCGTGGCACAGCGCCGGCACCTACCGTACCGGCGACGGTCGCGGCGGCGCAGGCAACGGCAGCCAGCGTTTTGCCCCCCTCAACAGCTGGCCCGACAACGTCAACCTCGACAAGGCGCGGCGACTGCTCTGGCCTATCAAACAGAAATACGGTCGAAAAATTTCCTGGGCTGACTTGATGATCCTCACCGGCAATGTCGCCTTGGAATCGATGGGGTTCAAGACCTTCGGTTTCGCCGGCGGACGTGAAGACATCTGGGAACCAGAAATGGACATCTACTGGGGCTCCGAGGGCAAGTGGCTGGAAGACAAGCGCTACACCGGCGACCGCGATCTCGAGAATCCTCTTGCGGCAGTCCAGATGGGACTGATCTACGTCAACCCAGAAGGCCCTAACGGCAACCCAGACCTAATTGCGGCGGCGCGGGATATCCGCGAGACCTTCGCTCGGATGGCGATGAATGACGAAGAGACGGTAGCGCTCATCGCAGGCGGTCACACCTTCGGCAAGACCCACGGTGCCGGTGATGCAAAACACGTGGGCCCCGAGCCTGAAGCAGCTGGCATCGAGGAGCAGGGTCTCGGTTGGAAGAGCAGCTTGGGCACGGGCAAAGGCGGCGATACGATCGGCAGCGGACTGGAAGTCACCTGGACCACCACGCCCACCAAGTGGAGCAACAACTTTTTCTGGAACCTGTTCAGCTATGAATGGGAATTGACCAAGAGCCCGGCGGGTGCACACCAGTGGAAGCCAAAAGGTGACACAGGTGCCGGCACAGTGCCGGCTGCACACGATCCCTCGAAGCGGATTGCGCCTTCTATGCTGACCACGGACCTCGCTCTGCGGTTCGACCCCATCTACGAAAAAATTTCGCGGCGCTTCATGGAGAACCCGGATCAATTCGCGGACGCGTTCGCCCGCGCCTGGTTCAAGCTGACGCACCGCGACATGGGCCCGCGCGCACGCTATCTCGGCCCGGAGGTTCCGACCGAAGAGCTCATCTGGCAAGACCCCATCCCCGCCGTCAATCACAAATTGATTAATAAACAGGACATTGCCTCACTCAAAAGCAAGCTCTTGGCTTCGGGTTTGTCTGTGTCGGAACTGGTTTCAACCGCATGGGCGTCAGCGTCCACCTTCCGTGGCTCCGACAAGCGCGGCGGTGCAAACGGTGCCCGTATTCGTCTGGCACCGCAAAAGGATTGGCAAGTCAACCAACCTGCCCAGCTGGCAAAGGTCCTAAAGACTTTGGAACGTATCCAAAGAGCATTCAACAAAGCCCAATCTGGCGGCAAGAAGGTTTCGTTGGCTGACCTGATTGTTTTGGCCGGTTGCGCAGGCGTCGAGCAAGCTGCAAAAAATGCCGGTCACAAAGTGTCGGTTCCCTTCACGCCGGGACGCATGGATGCCTCGCAAGAGCAAACCGATGTCCAGTCGTTCGCCGTGCTTGAACCGATCGCGGATGGTTTTCGCAACTATCAGAAGACCCGCTATGCTGTATCCGCTGAGGAGTTGCTGGTTGACAAGGCGCAATTGCTAACTCTGACTGCTCCTGAGATGACGGTTCTGATTGGCGGCATGCGCGTCCTGAAAACCAACGTCGGCGGGTCCCAACACGGTGTCTTCACCAAGCGGCCAGAGACTCTCACCAACGACTTTTTCGTGAACCTGCTCGACATGGGCACGGAGTGGCATGCCATCTCGGATGCCAAGGACGTGTTCGAAGGGTGTGATCGCAAGACGGGTAAACTAAAGTGGACTGCCACGCGTGTCGATCTGATTTTCGGTTCCAACTCTCAGCTTCGGGCTTACGCGGAAGTCTATGGATGTGAGGACTCCCAGACAAAGTTTGTGCACGACTTTGTAGCGGTGTGGAACAAGGTCATGAACCTAGACCGTTTCGACCTCGTTTGATCGTAGGGTAAACATCTTCGAGAGCTTCTGCCAGGCGGGTCCATTGACCGGTGCAGCAATGAATCCTGCGCGGTATTTTGGAACCGCGCTTGCATCGGGACACCTAGGTGAAATCTTGGTCTATTTCATTGGACCAGTGATTGGTGCAGTGATTGCCTGAGCGGTGTATACGTTTGTGTTAAGTGAATAAACTGGGTTGACTGTGCTCCTAAATCAAAAAGCGGACAAGGAAAATTTTCCTTGTCCGCTTTTCTGTTTCATTCGATATACCGTATTAGCTGAACCCGCAAAACTGCTTATTTTGTTTTTACTGGAATTATTTCTTCATAGGCAGGGGCCAACTTGGGTAATTCCAGAGTGAGAACGCCGTCCTCCATAGTGGCTTCGGTTTTGTCGGCTTGAATGGCAAAGGGCAGCCGCATCGAGCGGACGAAACGCATATCCCGCCGTTCGTGCATGTACCAGCGTTGTCCATTCTTCCCCAATCGATTATCGCCTTCTTTCAACTCGCCAGTGATTGTAAGAACATTATCTTGGACTTGAATATTCACGTCGTTGGGTTTGATGCCGGGTAAACAAGTTTTGACGACGATTTGATCCTTGTCCACGTACATATCGGTCGGCATGGTATTTTCAAGCGATTGATCGATAGTGCCCCACGAGCGAATAAAGCTGTCGGTGTAAAGTCGATCTACCGCATCGCGGAGTGTAACTGTCTCTTGCATGGGATTCCAACGCGTCAACGTAACCATGGTTATTACCACTCCTTTCATGGTTTGATCTTGGTTTTTATTTTCTGCAACTTACACTGATAGTTTATGCGGGTTGCAAATTATTCGCTATCAGAATGCCATCCAATGAGACTGTAGGTGTCACGCTCTTGCTCGTGTCACGATATTTTCTACGCTTTATTGGGTTTTGCCCGGCACATCAAAAGCGAAAAACAAAACGGGCGTCGATCAATTTCTCCCTTGTATTCGCTTGAATAAAAGAAGGTTAAACCGCCTTATCGATTTTTAATGACGTCATGGTGAGAGAGCCTGCCAAGGGTTTATCGTTGAAATAGGTGATCGCTTCATCGTCTCCTTTGAGTGCGATCGTATACAGCATCGGCAGAAAGTGTTCCGGCGTCGGCACGGCGAGTTGGACGGCGCTGCCTAGCGTGCGATAATTCATCAAGTTTTCATGTCGATGTTCGTCGATGAGTTTCTTGAACAAGTCGTTTGCCTCAATCGCCCAGTCCAATCCAAACGGCGTGTTAAAGTCGCTAATCGTATTGCCCAGGACGACAATGCGACTGAGATTGTGCACGATGTTGCCGCTGCCGAGAATGAGCACGCCTTTTTTGCGCAGCGAAGCCAGTTCCTTTGCAATCTCGTAATGATATTTCGCCGGCTGGGTCCGATCGAGACTCATTTGAATCACGGGAATATTCGCTTCAGGAAACATTTGGCGCAGCACGCTCCAACTACCGTGATCCAATCCCCATTCTTGATCAAAGCCAACGGGAATTTTCTTGACCGTATTTTTTGTTTCGACGGCGAGCCATACGCTGCCGGGCGCAGGATATTGCACCGCATAGAGTTCGCGTGGAAAGCCGCCAAAGTCGTGAATCGTTTTCGGTTTCTCCATCACCGTGACATATGTGCCGCGCGTTTCCCAGTGTGCCGAAATGCACAGGATGGCTTGCGGCTTGGGCAACGTCTTGCCGATCTCACGCCAACCCCGTGAAAACTCGTTATCCTCGATGGCATTCATGGGGCTGCCGTGACCGACGAACAAGACCGGCATGGATGCAGTGCTCGGCAAGTTTTCTGTCATTCGATTTAATTCTTTTAAATCCATATCGATTCCTCAAGTTGTCACCCTGAGCGAAGCGAAGGGTCTCGATTTTCAACTAACGAGATTCTTCGGTCGCTTCGCTCCCTCAGAATGACAGGTTCGCAACTTGGTAACAAATATAGCACACGCGTGGCATGAAATCTTGTCAAAGATTTATTAAAGATAAAAACATTCGCTTGATTTGACACGCCGACCGGTTACGCTAGAATCCATGCGATGAACCAATCGACGCATTTACTCATCATCGAAGACGACCCCGCGATTGCGCGCAGCTTGCAAGATGGGTTAAAGCGCGACGGCTATGCGGTGACGTGGAAGAATAACGGCGCGGACGGCATCGCATATGCGCGCGAACAAAATCCCCAGTTGATTATTCTCGACGTGCGCTTACCTGATGGCTCCGGTTTCGATTTCTGCAAACAGATGCGCGCACTCGGCATCCGCCAGCCGATTTTGATGCTCACGGTCCAGCACGACGAGATCGATAAGGTGCTGGGCTTGGAAATGGGGGCAGACGATTACCTCACCAAGCCGTACAGCTTGCGCGAGCTCTTGGCGCGTGTGCGCGCGCTTTTGCGGCGTGCGTACGGCGAGTTTTCGTCGGCGGAATCCAACGTGCTCTTTGTGCGCGATTTGACGATTGACCTCGCGCGCAGCCAAGTTCAACGCGGCAATCAAATCCTCGCGCTTACGCCCACTGAATTTCGTTTGCTCGTCTATCTCGCGCAAAATGCCGGACAAGCGTTGACGCGCGAACAAATTTTGCAAGCCGTGTGGGGTCACGCTATCGACGTCGAAGATGACCGCACGGTGAACGTCCACATCCGCCGCCTCCGCGAAAAAATCGAAATCGATCCCAGCCATCCGTCGCTGATCCTGACCGTACCGGGGATCGGCTATCGACTGAGTCGACAGTAGACAGTCGCCAGTCGTCAGCCATTTCTGGCTACTGATGACTGACGACTGATTACTGAATTGTAATCTCCTCACAATCGCACTGAAATCTCCCCGCGATATAATCTCTTCTTGAAATCTAAAATCGAAAATTCTCTTGAGGTGAGTGTGAAACGTTGGACGATTCTGGTTGGAATTGTGCTGCTTGTCGCAGTTGTCGTGGGAGGCGCGGGCTATCTCGGCTATCGCGCGTCGCGACCGAATGCGAGTGCGGCGGTGCAAGCGCCGCCGACGATTGCTGTAACCCGCGGTGACGTGGTCCAAAGCGTAGACGCGCCGGGACAGTTGGTTGGCATGCGCGATCGGACGCTCAGTCTGAGCACCAGCGGTCGGCTTTCCAAGCTCAATGTCCGGGCTGGCGATCACGTGCATGTTGGTGATGTGCTGGCGCAGCTCGACGACAGCGCGTTCAGATACGCGCTCCAGACCGCTCAGGCAAACTTGGCGAGCGCACAGGCAAAACTCGCCAAACTCAAAGAACCACCGTCAGTCACCACGGTCGCCGCGGCTCAAGCTCAAGTCGCGAGCGCACAGTCTGCCTATGATGCAGCCGTCGCCAAGAATGTACACGCGGGCGATCAAATTATCGTCGCCAAGGCGGCGCTCGACAAGGCGACGGTTGCCCTACAACAAGCCCAGTCGGTCTACGATGCCGTCTCGTGGCGCAGCGACATCGGGATGCTGCCCCAATCCACGGCGCTCCAACAGGCGACGATTGATTATCGATCGGCACTGGCAAACTATAACCTCACGGCGACTGGAATCAACGACAGTGCAGTCAAAGCCGCGGCGCAAACCCTGGCTCAAGCGCAATCGAGTCTGCTTCAATTGACCGCGCCGCCCGATCCGCACGATCTCGCGACGAACCAAGCCGATGTGGATAAAGCGCAGGTGCTGGTGCATCAGGCTCAGGACAATCTCGATCAGTCCAAGTTGGTGGCGCCATTTGATGGCGTGGTGCAAGCGGTGCGCGCCAATGCGGGCGATACACTGACTGCGGGCGCGCCGCTGATTCAACTGTCCGATTCAAAAGCATTGGAAGCACGCTCGACTGTGACCGAAGAAGATTATCCCCTGATCAAAGTCGGGCAAGTGGTGCAACTCTATTTCGATTCACAACCCGAGCTTGGCGTGACCGGCAAGGTCATGGAAATCGTGCCGCTGCGCGAGGCAAGCAGCTCCAGTCCCATCTATCCAATTTTCGTCGCGCTCGATAATGTGCCGGATGGGTTAGCGCCGGGAATGACGGTGGATGCTTCGATTCTGATTGCCAAGCGCGCGAGCGTGTTGCGTCTCCCGCGCGCGCTGGTTCATGCGCGCAGCGATGGTACCGCTCAAATCCAGATATGGAGCAATGGCAAAACCGAAACGCGCGCGGTCAAGACCGGACTACGCGGCGACCAATATGTTGAAATTCTGAGCGGATTGAGCGAAGGCGAGCAGGTGGTCAGTCGATGATTATCGAGACGCGAGACCTGACGAAAACGTATCGGATGGGCGACGCCGGGGTGCATGCATTGCGTGGGGTGAACCTGTCTGTGCAAGCTGGCGAGTTCGTGGCTCTGATGGGACCGTCAGGTAGCGGCAAGTCGACGATGATGCACCTGCTCGGTTGCCTGGATACTCCAACGGTGGGACACTATTGGCTCGAAGGGCGCGATGTCAGCACGCTTTCAAAGGATGAGCGCGCCCAGGTACGGAACACCCGGATCGGTTTTATTTTCCAAACCTTTAACTTACTGACGCGCGTCAGTGCGCTCGATAATATCGCGCTCCCCTTGATGTACGGACGACACGATGGCAATGTCCGACAGCGCGCCGCCGAGGCACTCGAACGGGTCGGGCTAAAGCATCGCGCTTTGCACCAACCGAACGAGCTGTCGGGCGGTGAACGACAACGCATCGCCATTGCCCGTGCGCTTGTCACCCAGCCCGCGCTCATCCTCGCCGACGAACCGACCGGCAACCTGGATAGCAAAACCGGATCCGAGATCATGCACCTGCTGATCGAATTGTCCGCCGAGGGAAGAACCATTATGATGGTCACTCATGATGCCAAGGTAGCCGCCCATGCTCAACGCATTGTCGAGATGCAGGACGGGACCATCGTGAACGAGAGGTCCGCGCATGTCGCCGCTTAACACACTCCGCACGGCGCTGCGCGGTATCGGCAGCAATGCCTTGCGCACCGCTCTAACCGCCCTGGGTATCATTATCGGGGTCGCATCGGTGATTGCGACATTAGCCTTGGGCAATGGAGCACGCGCCGCCGTCGATGCCAACTTTCGCTTTCTCGGTTCGGACCAAATTCAAATTGACAGCGACCTCCAACTCAAGAACGGGCAGATGCAAGTGGTGGGCAAAACGTTGACGTACGAAGACGGTCTGGGGTTGCCCGACGCCGCGCCGCTCGTTGATCGCGCCGAGATGAGCGTACGCGGTTCAGCCAAGCTGCGCCACGGGCGCGAGACCAAAGACCTTGGCTTTCAGGGGACCGATGCAGGAGCACTCTTGAGCGTGATCGCCGCAGGGCAAGTGCAGCCCATCGGTTGGACGGCGGACAAGCCGCTGACGCCGCAAGCTTTTATCGGACAGGGACGTTTCTTCACTTTTGCCGAAGTGGTGGATGCGGATCCCGTGTGCGTGCTGGGCTACCAAACGGCGCAGGATTTGTTTGAAGGCGATAATGCCATCGGCGAGACGGTGTGGGTCAATCGCAAATCGTGCGAGGTCATCGGCGTGGTTACGCAACTGGAAGCGGTCAATCTGCAAGACCGCGTTAACACTCGACCGAACGACGCGCTCTACATGCCCATCAGCTTCGCTATTCAGAACCTCTTTGATAAAGAACCCTGGGTGACGGTGATTGCGCATGTGAGTGATGAATCCAAGATGGAAACAGCCAAAGCCCAAATCGCCACCCAGCTCCGCGAACGGCACGGCATTACCCAGGGACCGGATGGCAAGTACGCCGACGATTTTCACATGACGACCAAGCAGGATGTGCTCGGCGCACAGCAACAATCCGCTGCGACGTTTTCATTGCTCCTGACGGCACTCGCGACCGTCTCGCTTGTCGTCGGCGGGATCGGCATTATGAACGTGATGCTCGTGAGCGTGACGGAGCGCACGCGTGAGATCGGCGTGCGGATGGCGGTGGGCGCACGGGGTCGTGATGTGATCGCTCAATTCCTGTTGGAAAGTGTCTTGTTGAGCGCCGGTGGCGGGTTGCTCGGAATTGCCATAGGCGTCTTGGCGATTCCTGTCGCCGCATCGCTGAATCACGGCATGGCGGTGCTCGATCCAGCCAGCATCCCGCTCGCTTTTGGCGTCGCGCTGGCAACGGGACTCGTGTTTGGACTTTATCCCGCGCTGCGCGCGGCGCGGCTCGATCCGATTGAAGCGCTGCGTTATGAGTAATTGGAAATTAGAGATTGGAGATTGGAGATTGGAGATTAGAAAATGAAAAAACGCATTCTGATTATCGGTGGTATCGTCGTTCTTGTCTTGGTGCTGGCGGGCGCGGCGTTCGTCGGTGGGCAATTGTTGAATGGGCAAGGGCTACCGGTGCAGGCGTCGGCAGGCGGGCTGCAGATGATGACTTCGCAGGGCGGCAAGCCAGGACAGCAGGTTAAGATTGACATTCAGCCCGCCAAGGAATTGCCGCAGACACCCGCGGATACCAAAGGACTGTTCGACCATCGCCAGGACAACAGCATTTTTGTCGGCACGGGAAATGTGAAAATGATGGCGCAAAAAGACCAGAGCGGCAACGTCACGACTTCGGCAACGCACGATGGTCCCGTTATCGAGGTTGTCGTTACGCCGCAGACCATCCTCTATCGCGATGTGACGATGAATCAGTTCAACGGTCAGCCGCCGAATGGCAAGACGCAGCAGGTGGTCGAGCCGGGCGTGGCGGACGAAATCGGGCAGAATAGCATGCTTACGGTCTGGGGGAAAAAGACTGGTGATCGCATCATTTCGGATGTGCTCGCCTACTCGCCGCCGCCGGTGATGATCAAGCGTTGAGCAGTAAGACAGTGGGACAGTAAAACAGTGGAGGTATTCGATGAAAAAGAGTGTTCTTATTGTTGGTGGGATCGTCGTGCTCGTCGCCATGCTGGCGGGCGCGGCGTTCGTCGGCGCACAATTCTTGGCTGGACAGGGACAGCCTGCCCAGGCATCACAGGATAGGCTCACGATGATGTCGTCCCAAGGCGGCAAACCGGGCCAGCACATTCGACCCGACATTCAGCCCGCCAAAGAGCTGCCCCAAACTCCCGCGGACGTCACGGGCGTGTTCGATCACCGCAAGGATAACAGCATCTTTGTCGGCACTGGCAATGCCGTGTTGATTGTGGACACGGATCAGAACGGCAAGCTGCAAAGCTCGTCTAGCCATGATGGACCGGTCGTCGAGGTCGTCGTCAGCTCGCAGATCAAGGTCTATCGCGATGTGACCGCGCGACAGTATCCAGGGGGAATGCCGAGTGGCAAGATCCAACAAGTCGTCGAGCAGGGATCGCTGGACGAAGCCAGCCAGCCCAGCCGCATCAGCGCCTGGGGCAAAAAGACGGGTGACCGCATCATCGCCAATGTGATTGTTTACTCACTTGCCGGCACGGCACCATCACTTCCCGGCACGTCGGGAGGAGGAGGTTAAGATTTGCAATTTGAGATTCGCGGATAACTTGACAGTCCCGCCAAAGGGCGTAATGTATGGTGATGATATACTTGACAAACCCATAACTTTGTGATATAATTCTGAGTGTAAAGAATCAAAGGAGCAAGACTCATGCCAAAGAAAATCGAACGCAAGACACTTACACTCAGCAAAATTGCAAAACTGTATTCAGACGAAGAAGCCGCCTACTTGCACCTTGAAAGCATCCGCTGGTCAAATGGCGTTGTATGCCCGCATTGCGGTTCTGTAAATCACTCGTACTTGCTGAATCCGCAAAACGGCGAACGGATCACGCGAACCGGAACGAAATCGTATCGCCGCGTGTGGAAGTGTGGCGAATGCCGCGAACAGTTCTCTGTTCTTGTTGGCACAGTCATGGAAGATTCAAGAATCCCCTTGTCGAAATGGCTTCTCGCATTCCACGAAATGAGCGCAGACAAAAACGGTATCAGTTCACACGAACTTGCGCGCAAACTCGACATCACGCAAAAGAGCGCATGGCATTTGGCGCATCGCATTCGTTACGCATCCGAACGCCCGCCACTCTCTGACAAGTTGCAAGGCACGGTCGAAGCAGACGAAACCTATTTCGGCGGCAAAGCCAAGAACATGCACAAGGCGAAACGCGAACGCGAGATACAAGGACGTGGCACGGTTGGCAAGACAGCGGTTCTAGCGGTTGTCGAGCGCGGCGGCGAAGTTCGTTCCCAGGTTGTCGAGAATGTAAACGATGCAACTGTGCGCCCGATACTCAAGGCGAACGTTGACCCCCAAGCGATTCTAAATACAGACACTTCGCCCGTTTACAACCAAGTCGGAAAAGAATTTGCAAAACACGAAACAGTCGATCACGGTAAAGAGGAATACGTTCGCGGTACGGCACACATCAACACAGCGGAAGGTCATTTCTCGCAGTTGAAACGCTCGATTGATGGAACACATCACCACGTCAGCGCGAAACATCTTGATCGCTACCTTGCGGAGTTTGATTACCGCTACACCACGCGCAAGCAAGAGGATGGACTACGGACAGAGGAACTAATCAAGCGGGCAGTTGGCAAGCGGTTGACATACCGAAAGCCAATCGAAAATTCAGAGACACTTGTCAAGCCGTCTAGTGATTAGACGGCTTGACCTTTTTCTTGCGCGGCTTCTTGGGTTGTTTTTGTTCTTTTGGCATCGGCGGAGTTTGGAGCATCGCTGACGCTATTTCATCTACTGTGAGCGGGTACAGTGAAATTGGTTTAGCGCGCGGCTTGGATTTTACTCTAGTCTTTCCTGTCATTTTGCACCGCCTCACTCACATTGTTTTCTGGCTCAGTAGAGGTCAATGGTTCTTTCATCAACTCAAGCCATTTCGTTAAACGGTCGAAGTCTTTTTCGGTCAACGTAGATGGGACTTGTAACACAATCTCACTTTGTCCACTCGCGGGGATTGTGTACTCGCGCATTTGTCCTTGCATTTTTCTCTCTTTCCTTTCTTTCTCTTTCTCTGACTTGTCGCGCTTCGCCCCATTATCAATCTGTTCAACTTTAGTTGTTCCAGACAACTTGGCAAATGCCAATGTTTCCTTGTATTCTTTGATAACCGATTTCACAACATCGGGATTAAAATTCATTTCAACTTTTAGGTCATATTCCATTTGCTCATCAGATGGATGCTCATTGCCATACTTGCCCCACAACTTTTTGTGAATGTCGGGACGAAGTGCGATTTCTTGGATCAATTTGTTGCGTTCCTCTGATACTTCGCGCGTATCAAGGATTATACGAGTTGCAATATCGGATAGACGAACTTGCTTTTTCTCGCCAACCCCAATGGACTCCAACAAACCGTAACCCAGTAACGCGGCTAGTGCTCGCCCGCCATCGCCAGGATTAGTCCCGTAACCCATGTCTTGCATTACAACACGCACAGATACAGAGTTCTTCTTCTCTTTCTCGTAAACCGCTCGCGCTTTCTCAATTGCCATCTCAACATTTAACGACGGATACTTCGGACTCCGGATGATTCGCTTGTCCTTCTTCTTTGCAGTTTCTTCATTTGGCATTTTGGATTCTCCCTTAGTCGTATTTTGCGGTAGAATTATACAACAAAATGCCAATAAACGCAAGCGGTCTTATTGGTTTTTATTGCAGTTTGATTTGACAAACGGGAATAAAAGTCATATATTGTTCTTGGTTTACTGGAGGAAATGTGCTTAGAAGATACTTCGGCGGGAGCGTCTTTGAGGTCTGGTGACGCTCCCGCCTGACTAGCGGATGTGCCTCGTTTCTGGTTAGCCAGCAATCGGAACGAGGCGGACACTAGGCGCAGTGGCGAAACTTGGCAACCGCGTGCGCTTTGGAAGCGCATGACCTGGCAGGGTTTTGCGGGTTCAAATCCCGCCTGCGCCAACTAGAAACCCTCGGACGGATTTCTAGTAATAGTGTACCACTTTCGATTGTCCGTGTCAAGATTTGTCGCAACACTTCACTTTGCGGATTCAGTTGTTAAGGTGCGTGTTTCGGCTGTCTTGCAACAACCAAAAACTAAAAACTAAGGAGCATCGAAATGTCTGTGTTACTCGTAACGTACGACCTGAAGAAACCCGGTCAGGATTACGCCGATTTCCTAAAAGTCATCAGGGACTATCCCTACGCGCGGTTGTCAGAATCGTCTTATGCGATTGCAACAACCGAATCGCCTACGGCGGTCTACAACAAATTGCGTCCCTACCAAGACGACAACGATCAACTGTATATCGTCAATCTGAAGTCACCTTGGATGGGATATGGTCCAAAGAAAGTGAACGAGTGGTTGGACTCGAATCTTCCGACTTAACGCAAGTGCCGTAAGTCTCGACTAACGCATTGAGAAGGAAATTCAAGGAAACCTGTTCGTCGCTCGTGGATGGTTCAACCAACCATCCACGAGCGTTTTTTTCTAGTTTCATTTTTTCATCTCCAAAACCTCTTGGTTTGTCAAGTATATCATCGCCTAATGTATGCCTGGACGGGAGGTACGGAACGATGTTCAAATCCATTCGTTCGCGGTTGGCGTTGAGCTTTGCCGCAATTGCACTGGTCGCCGCAGTGGTGCTAGGCGCTGTGCTGCTAGTCATTCTACAAGATTATTACTTGCGCCTGGAATTTGATTATCTGCGTGGGAATGCCAAGTTTGTCAGCAGTCTGGTCGTGGCGATGACATCTGACAAGGCATCGCATGACGAAGTGCAATCGCAAATCGAGAACTTGGCTTTTCTCACGCAGACGCGCATCCAGGTCTTTGATACGAACCAGCAGTTACTCTATGATTCCGGTTCGCCGATGCGGGTGAACGTCAACTTTGGAGTCATGAAGCAAATGTTGGCGCGGCAACCGAATGGCAACCTGCCGAGCAATGCGATGCGCGTCATCACCGTTAACGGCAACCCGCCTGGCAAGCTGCCCCCTCTCGAGCCATCGTCGGACTTGCCCTCACCGGATAGCAACGTGTTGTTTGTTTATCGTTCGGTCCAAGCCTCCGGATCGCCTTTCGGGTTCGACCTCAATGCCGAGACCCTCAACGGAGGACCCCGCTCTCCCACCAAGTTCAGAGATACGGTAATGGATCCCAAGAGCGGCACTTTGCTGGGAACCCTCATCCTTTCGGATGGACCGGCGTACGGGCGCGCCATCTTGACGAGCGTTGCCTGGGGATGGACACTAGCCAGCACGGTGGCTGTGCTATTCGCCATTGGCGTTGGCTGGTTTATCAGTCGCCGCATCAGCGCGCCTGTGCTGGCGTTGACTCATGCGACCACGCAAATGGCGAATGGCGATTTGTCGTCGCGCGCAAATATTTCTAGTCGTGATGAATTTGGCACGCTCGCGCGCTCATTCAACGAAATGGCAGACCAGGTCGAAACGACGGTGAACGCGCTGCGTCGCTTTGCATCCGATGCGGCACATGAATTGAATTCGCCACTGACGGCACTCCGCACTGATCTTGATCTTGCGGTGGCACTCTCCGAGGAACAACCGCGCGCGATGATCGAACGCGCGCAAGCAACCGTCAACCGATTAGAAGAACTCAATCGCAACTTGCTCGACCTGTCGCGCATCGAAGCGGCGCACAACGCTGGCGCGAAGGAGACCGCGCCAATCGATCTAGTCGATGAGGTACGGCAGTTGAGCGAAGTCTATGCCTCGCAAGCGGAGCAAGCGGAGATCATGTACCAGGTCGATTTACCCGACTCGCCGATCATCGTTCAAGCTGATGCGAAACAAATTCAACGAGCGATTGGAAACCTAATTGAGAACGCGCTCAAATTCACGCCGCCCAAAGGCAGCGTGCGCGTCCAAGTCTCGCAAGCTGAAAACGCAGCCTCGATTTCGGTCAGCGACACAGGCATCGGAATTCCAATCGACGATGTGCCGCAGTTGTTTAATCGGTTTCATCGCGGGCGCAATGCGACGGCGTTTGCGGGGAGCGGATTGGGATTGGCAATCGTCAAAGCGATTGCGGAGCAAAATGGCGCAGAGGTCAGCGCGGAAAATTTGACGACGGGCGCGCGCTTTACGCTGCGGTGGAAAATGCTGGGCTAGGCGGTTTATCTATTTGGCACGCTCTAACGATTCCACGGAGAGAATTGGATCTTCGCTGTCTTCCAAGTTGATGTCAGCATAGTACACGGCATACACATCGCCTTGCATCATCACGTTCGCGGTTTCTGGCTCAACCTCGAACATGCGCCCGCCCACACGCAATTCGTAGACATTATAAGTCGAATGCGTGTTGTTGCTCGAGTCGTAACTCTCGCGAATCGCCTTGACAATGTTGATGGGACCTTCGACTTTTTTCACTTGGACGGTCACCTTCGCAAAGGCGCGGCGCATACTGACCAAGCCAATGGTTCCCCACACGAGGGGCCAAATGACGCCAAAGGCCCCGCCAAAAAGCAACGCTGCCGTTCGATCGAACGTTGCGAACGCCGGCACAGCAGAGACAGCAATGACCACTCCGATCAGCGCAACGCCCAGCAAGAAAACGCCCAAGACAATAGAGCAGCCTTTGGCTCCGGCTTCTCTTTGTGCCAGCCGTTTCTTTTGCTTTTCCGAAAGACTGCCCCGGCGATTGACTTGAAGCTCCCCTCGATCAAAATCGAAAAGCTTCATCAATTGTTCGTCCTGCATGACATCCTCCTTGATCCACATGATGGCTTTGAGTGTACAGCGTCTCCGTGACAAAAATGTGACAGAAAATTTGCAAAATAAAAACCGAAAAGTCACACGACTTTTCGGCGGATCATTTCAAGCCAATTTGCGATGCCATCAATAAAGTTTTACATTTTCATTGTTCAATGCTCGGCTTGATTGAGATGTCTTCATCGGTCTCCTCCTCCCTTTGATAGGTTCCCTTGTTCTTGGCGAGACCAATGTAACAAAAAGAGACAGGTCATACCTGACCGGTGAGCGATACTTGGCTGACGAAATGAAAACAGCCCGTGAAGTATTCGCACTCACGGGCTGTTGCGTTTTTAAATCGATTAAATTGGTGGTATAACCGGCGCGTAATCCTCGCAAAAGAAACAGCGCAACGGCGTCCACGTGTCGCCCGTAAATTCGCTGCTGCCTTGGAGTATCGAGCCGTTAAAGTCGAGCGTGATCATGTGCCCTGCCCCGGGATGATTCATGTCGTAAATGTAAATAAAATTTTGGGTATCATTCGAAGCGCATTTATATGCCAGCACTTGATGATTCATGCACGGGTCTTTGGATTCTCCGATCAGCGCGATGGGCCACGCACCATGCGCGGCGATCAAATCTTGCAATTTCTGAAACTCGGCTTCGGATCGACTTCGGAGCCAGTGTTTTCCAAACGGCACCAGATGCTCAACTGCCATCCAGGCCAGGACTCGACCCAGGTTGTTATGCATAACGCCGTCCTGAACGAAAAAGAAACTGTCGCGCATGCGATTGAGAATGTACTGCCGCAGTGGTTCCGAAAGTTTTTCAGTCGGTCCGGTTTCGGATGGCAGGACGCGGCCCGCTTTGAAATAGTCGAGCGCGGCAAAGGCCATGCCGCCGCACAAACCAAATCCTTGAGTCGATGCCTTGCTAACCCAAGTGTTTAGCGTGTTTTGAATACTGGCGCGGTACGGAGCGAACGCAGGAATGAGCGGCAGATAATTCGAAATCGTTTTAACAGCTTGATTCAACTTGTCGCGAATTTCATCGCACGTGGCTTGATCGAGCGTCCAATAATTGACGAACGCGAAACCGTCGGTCGTGGGATTAAAATTCTGTGCCATCGGATTCCTCTTTGGAATTTCAATATCGAAGAATGGCGCAATTATAACGCCAAGCCAAATGGAAAACAATAGCGGATTTGCAAAATGCGACCTGATTTTCGTTCGAGTAGCAATTTTGTTCGGATTCGAGTATAATAGCGACGGCAAAATTCCTGGAGATTTTTTTAATGGCAGAACAGCAACAACTACAGATCGGCAACATTAGATCCATCGAAATTGAAACCGAGATGAAGAACGCCTATCTCGATTACGCGATGAGCGTCATCACGGCACGCGCGCTTCCTGATGTGCGCGATGGACTGAAACCCGTGCAGCGCCGCATCTTGTATACGATGGGCGAAATGGGCTTGCGCCACAACGTCGCGTTCAAGAAATGCGCGCGTATCGTCGGCGACGTCATGGGGCGCTATCACCCACACGGCGACCAAGCCGTATACGATGCGCTCGTGCGCTTGGCGCAAGATTTCACCATGCGCTATCCGCTCATCGATGGGCAAGGCAACTTTGGCAGTATAGACGATGATCCTGCAGCCGCGATGCGATACACCGAAGCGCGCCTCACCGAAATCGCCGAAGAGCTGTTGCTCGACATCGACAAAGATACGGTGAATTTCTACGATAACTTTGATGGATCGCTCAAGCAACCTGGCGTTTTGCCCGCGAAGATTCCGAATCTTTTGCTGAACGGTACCGCCGGTATCGCCGTCGGTATGGCGACCAATATTCCACCGCACAACTTGAACGAAGTGATTGATGCGATCAATTACCTGATCGCGAATTGGGACAAGATCGACGATATAGAAGTCGACGATCTGATGAAATTTATTCAAGGTCCCGATTTTCCGACCGCAGGAATTATTCTTGGCGCGGAAGGTATCAAGCAAGCGTATGCCACCGGTAATGGGCGCATCGTCGTGCGGGGCAAGATTCATACCGAGGAAGCGGGCGGCGGCAAATCGCGCATCGTCATCACCGAGTTGCCGTTCCAAGTGAACAAAGCCGCGCTCATCGAACGCATCGCCGATTTGGTGCGCGACCGTCGCATCGAAGACATTGGCGATTTACGCGACGAGTCGGATCGCCAAGGCATGAGCATCATCATCGAACTCAAGCGCGGCATCGACCCGAACCCGGTCATCAATCAACTCTTGAAATATACGCCTCTCCAATCGGGTTTTACGATCAACATGCTTGCGCTCGTCGATGGCGAGCCGAAAGTGTTATCGCTCAAGCGCATGTTGCAGCTCTATGTTCAACATCGCCAGGATGTCATCACGCGGCGCACCAAATTCGATTTGGAAAAAGCCAAAGCGCGCGCGCACATCCTCGAAGGCTTGAAGATCGCGCTCGATCACCTCGACGAAGTCATTAAGACGATTCGCCAATCGCCGGACGCCGATGTAGCGAAAGAACGCTTGATGAAACGCTTTAAGCTCGACGATTTGCAGGCGCAAGCCATCCTCGACATGCAGTTGCGCCGCCTTGCCGCCTTGGAGCGCAAAAAGATCGAAGAAGAATTGGCGGAACTCAAAAAGACGATCAAGCACCTCGAAGACTTGTTGAAGCATCCAAAGAAAATTCTCGGCGTCATTTTGGACGAACTCGCCGATTTGAAAAAACGTTTCGGCGATGTCCGCCGCACGCACATTTCGGAAGGCGGCACGGAAGAGCAACCGACGGAATTCAAAGCCGAAGACTTGGTGCAAGAGCAACCCGTGCTGGTGTCGATCACACAACGCGGTTACATCAGCCGCGTGCCGCTGTCGTCCGTGCGTCGCACCGCCGGTGGATCGAAGAGTGTGCAGACGCGCGAAGAAGACGCGGTGCAATATCTCTTGCCCGCGAACACGCGCGACACGCTGCTCATTTTCACGAATAAAGGCAAAGCGTATCCGCTCCGCGCGCATCAAGCGCCCGATGTCGAGCGCACGCCCAAAGGTCTGCCGCTGAATAATTTCTTGTCGTTCGAGCAGAACGAGCGCGTGACTTCTGCTGTTGCCGTCGGCGATTTTTCGCAAGCGGAATTTCTGACGACGGCGACGATGCAAGGGCGAGTGAAACGCACGCCGCTTGTCGAATTCGATGGCATTCGGTCTAGCGGCGTCGCGGCGATCAACTTGAGCGAAGGCGACGAACTGGGTTGGGCGCGCCTCACGCACGGCGACGGCGAGCTAATGTTCGTTACCGAGCAGGGTCAGGCGATGCGCTGTAAGGAAGAGGACGTACCGGTGCAAGGTCGAACGGCGGGCGGCGTCTATGGTATCAAGTTGAACGAAGGCGACAAGGTCGCATCGATGGATTTCGTGCAGCCGGATGGATTCCTGCTTATCGTTACGGCGAAAGGTTTTGGCAAGCGCACGCCGATCAAAGAATATTCAGTGCAAGGCCGCAACACCAAGGGTGTATCGACCCTGGGACGTGATCCTGCGCGCGGCGGCGTGATTGCCACAGCACGTGTCGTGAACGAAGACGACGATGTGACGATCATCTCGACGAATGGCGTGGTGCTGCGCTCACGCGTGGCGAACCTGCCAAAGCAAAAACGCACATCGAAAGAAACCGCCGTGATGACTTTGAAAGAAGGCGACGCCGTTGCCAGCATCGCGCGCCTCGAATCAAAGAATGGTTCGTCGGCGAAAGAAGCTAGCGCGAAAGAACCAAAGCAAGCCGCGCTGCCTCTCAATGGAGACGAAAATAAAAAGGCGAAAGCGAAAAGTAATCAGTAAACAGTCAACAGTGAACAGACTGAAGACTGATTACTGGTTACTGATAACTGTTAACTGTCCACTGGGGGTGCTCATGTCCACCGTTCATCTTTCCAATCATCCACTCGTTCGGCACAAGGTTACGCTCATGCGCGATTTCAAGACCGAGCCGAAAAAATTTCGCGAGCTAATTCGCGAGGTGGCGATTTTGCTCGCGTACGAAGCGACGGCGGATCTCGCGCTGGAGGAGACAACCGTGACCACGCCGCTCGCATCGACTACGGGGTATCACGTGAAAGAGGTGATCGGCTTGGTGCCGGTGTTGCGCGCGGGCTTAGGCATGGTCGAAGGGTTTTGGGAGATGATGCCCTCGGCGGAAGTGTGGCACATCGGTCTGTATCGCGATCACAAAACGCTGGAGCCGATTCAATACTATAATCGTTTGCCCGTTGCGCCGAGCGTGGACGTATGTATTATTCTCGACCCGATGCTGGCGACTGGCGGTTCCGCTACGGCGACGACGCAAATCTTGAAGGACTGGGGCGCGAAGAAAATAAAATACGTTGGACTCATCGCCGCGCCCGAGGGCATCAAGCGTTTGCAAACCGTGCATCCCGATGTGGACATTTACGTCGCCGCGATTGACGATCACCTCAACGAAAACGCCTACATCGTGCCGGGGTTGGGCGACGCGGGCGACCGACAGTTTGGAACGGGATAACTCAGTGGTCAGTGGACAGTGAGCAGTCAACAGTCAACAGACTGACTCACTGTTCACTGTTGACTGTTGACTGTTTACTAACAATGACAAGACCAGATTGGGATTCGTACTTCATGGATATTACGCTCGACGTGTCGCGTCGGGCGACGTGTTTGCGCGCGCAAGTCGGCGCGATCATCGTCAAGGACAAGCGCATTCTGACGACGGGTTACAACGGCGCACCGAAAGGTCTGCCGCATTGTCTCAACGAAGGCTGCGAAATTGTCGATGGACATTGTGTGCGTACCTTGCACGCGGAACAGAATGCGATCATCCAAGCGGCGTTGCACGGTGTCTCGCTCGAAGGCGGCGCGATTTACACGACGCATCAGCCGTGCCATACCTGCGCCAAGATGATTATCAATGCGGGCTTGGTGCGCGTCGTTTATGCAGGTCATTATCCCGACGAACTCGCAATGAAGTATATGATAGTGGCAGGTGTCCAAGTCGATCATTTTGATTTAGGCGACCGCACGCCTGCGCCACCACCGAGTATTGTAAAATAGAGAGAGGTAAAAATGGTTGTCGAACAATGGCAATTGGCTCAAGTGCTCAAGCTTAGTCAGCAACAACCCAATTTGGTTACTCGTGCGCTGGATGATTTGTTTCACGAGCATGCCGATTTGTGGCGCGCCGTCGTCGTAGGTGCATATCTTGATCGTGAAATAAATCTGGGGCGAGCTGCCGAACTTTTGAGCGTGTCTCGCGCCGATTTGCAAAAACAATTTGTTGCTCAAGGCATTCCATTGCGGCTTGGACCGCAAGACATTGCTGAAATCCACGCTGAAGTAGATGCGATTGAATCCTGGCGCAAAGAATGACGATCCTTCTTAACAATACCGTTCTATCCAATTTCTCGACTATTACCAAATCGCATTTGATTCGAATTGCTTTTGAAGGTCAGCTTATTGCAACGACACAAGGTGTCCTATTTGAGCATCAACGAGGTGTGGCGGACGGACATTTCCCAGAATGTGATTGGTCTTGGCTGACTGTATTAGATTTAACGCCAGACGAACGAAAAGAATTGGAACAAATGCCTCGTCGTTTAGGCGAAGGCGAATCGGAATGTTTGGTGATCGCACGCATACGCCGTTTCAAATTCGCAACGGATGATTGGGATGCCAGACAAATGGCGCGGCGACTAGGCATTCCTCTGACAGGTACGATCGGCATTTTGATTGTGCTGGTGAAGGAAAAGAAACTCACATTAACCGAAGCCGAAGGATTCTTTACTCGAATGCTGAATGCTGGTTTTCGCGCGCCAATTGTAAGCATCAAGGAATTTTTGGGCAATGCGTAGATTACGCTTTCTCAAACTCGGTGGCTCTGCCATCACCGACAAGACGCGCGAAGCGATAGCGCAGGAAGACGTGATTCGTCGCGTCGCCGTTCAAGTCAAGCAAGCGCGGGAAACTAACCCCGCGCTCAGTCTTGTACTGGGACATGGGAGTGGATCGTTCGGACATTTTGCGGCGAAAAAATTCGGCTATGGTCAGCCGAATAACTGGCGTGCGTACGCCGAAACGGGCGCAGCTGCCGCGCGCTTGAATCGCATCGTCACCGATGCGTTTCTCGCAGCGGGCATGCCGGTTGTGACGATGCAGCCTTCCGCGTCGGCGTGTTGCCGTGATGGTGAACTCGTCGAGCTTGCGGTTGAACCGATTCGCGCCGCGCTCGCGCACAGTCTGATTCCGCTCGTCTATGGCGATGTCGCGTTTGACGAGGTTCGCGGGCGCGCGATTATTTCGACCGAAACCCAGTTTGCGTATCTCGCGCCAATTCTAAAACCACAACAAATTATTTTGGCAGGCATGGTTGAAGGCGTGTTCACCAGTGATCCGTTCAAGGATACAGCGGCGGAGTTGATTCGCGAAATCACACCAGGCACGTTGCCGCAAATCGAATCGCAGTTGCGCGGCTCACATGGGGTCGATGTGACGGGGGGGATGATGGCAAAGGTCAAGGGCATGGTCGCGCTCGTTCAACGCGAGCCGACGCTTCGTGTTCACATCATCAGCGCGCTACGCGAGGGCATGATTGAGCGGGCATTAACGCAAGAGGATTTTTCAGAGGGAACGATCATTCACGCATGACAAGATTTCTCCCGCGAATCAACGCCAATCTTCGCAAATAGGAACAAAATAATTAGCGTGGATTCGTGAAGACCCTGGCACTACCCGCCAAGGCAGGTGTTCGCGGGCAATAAATCAAAAGACGCACTCGACAGTGCGTCTTTGTTTTTAGAAAATCGCATCAAGGTAATCCCGTTCACGTGCCAAGCGCCGCCGCCAGCCGTTGATTTCGGGAACGACGAAGGGCAGCAAGCGCAATGCGTAATACGGTGGCAGAATCGGTACGCCGACCAAATCGCCAAACGTGATGAGAATGAAAAGGTGCTCCAGCGATCCGCGCGCTTTGAGATTCGCGCGCACGATCTCGTGCAGCGCCATGCCGTAAAACACTTCGCCCAATACACTTCGGACTTGATTCAGCGATTCGATTACGCTAGCCATTTGCTTTGTCCTTCGGCCGCTTGCGCGCATTATACGGCACGCGCCTTATCGTTGTCAACGAGTGGTTGTTCCTACTGCTTCATCTTCTGCAATTTTTGCAAAACGATTTCGTTAACCAAGCCTGGATTGGCTTGCCCTTTCGTCGCCTTCATCACCTGACCGATGAGAAACCGAGCGATGGTTTCTTTCCCCGCAAGATAATCGGCAACTTGCTTTGGATTTTCCGCCAATACCTTTTCGGCGATAGAGTCTAACGCGCCGCGATCGCTGATCTGCGCCAGACCTTTTTCTTGAACGATAACGCCCGGATCGCGCCCCGACAAATACATTTCTTCGAAAACGGTTTTGGCGATGTTGTTGCTGATCGTGCCATTATTGATGAGCACGATCAAGTCTGCAATCTGCGCGGGCTTGATCTTCACCGCGTCGATTTCTGCGTTCGTGTCTTTCATCAAGCGAAAGAGTTCGCCGCTGACCCAATTCGCAATCACTTTCGGATCGACTTGGCGCTGCTTGCCCTCGTCAACCGCGCGATCATAGTACGCGGCGATTTCCTTTTCGGCAGAGAGCACGCCCGCGTCGTAGGCGCTCAAGCCGTACTCGCGCATCCAGCGTTCGCATTTATCGTCGGGCAGTTCCGGTAATTTCGATTGAATGTCCGCCACCCATGCGCGCGAAACCTCAAGTCGCGGCAAGTCCGGTTCAGGAAAGTATCGATAGTCGTGCGCTTCTTCTTTGCTGCGCTGCGTGACCGTCACGTTGCGCGCTTCATCCCACCCCATCGTCTCCTGCTCGACGGTTCCGCCGCGCTCCAGAATTTTCGTCTGGCGCGCGATTTCGTATTCGGTCGCATGAACCATCGCGCGGAGCGAATTCAAATTCTTGATTTCGGTGCGCGTCTGCGAAAGCGTCGTCGATCCTTTTGGACGTAGCGAAATGTTGGCTTCAAATCGCATCGCGCCTTTTTCCATGTCGCCGCTGCTCACGCCGAGATAGCGCAAAATCTGACGCAGCTTCATCGAATACAAGCGTGCTTCTTCGACCGAGTGCATATCCGGTTCGCTGACGATTTCCATCAGCGGCACGCCCGAGCGATTCACATCGACCAAGCTGGTTCCGTCGACGTGAAAAAGTTTCGCGGTGTCTTCTTCGAGATGCACGCGGCGAACGCCAATGCGTACCCTCCGCTCCGCTTCGGGTATCTGCGACTTGCTCACGCCCGCATCGTCGATCAAAATGTAGCCGTCGAGCGAGAGCGGCAAATCGTATTGCGAGATTTGATAGCCCTTCATCAAATCGGGATAGTGATAATTCTTCCGGTCGAATTTCGCAAACTCTGGAATCGAGCAGTGAAACGCGAGCGCAGTCAGAATCGTGTACTCGACGGCGAGTTTATTAATGGTTGGCAATGCGCCGGGCAAGCCGAGGCACACGGGGCAGACGTGCGTGTTCGGCGGCGCGCCCGCATAATCGGCGGAGCAAGCGCAGAACATTTTGCTCTGGGTCAGTAATTGGGCGTGAACTTCTAGTCCGATGACCGGTTCGTATTCCATGTTTATCTCCGGCGCGGATTATAGCACAAGTTGGGGAGGAGAAAAATTCGGCGAAATTTCCTTGTTGAAAGGATGTGGGAAAATGTGGCATTTCCACATTGCATCGTATCCTGAAATGACAGATAATTGGCGTAAAAAAAGGGGGCAAGGAGATGCATATGAAACACCTACGCTTGGCGTTGTTTGATTTGGGTGACACGTTGGTGCATATTCCATCAAGTAGAATGGAATGGGTTGCGAGAGCCATCTTCTGCTTACGGAATCCTCTTATTGGAAGCCGGATCGATTCAAAAGAGATGCTGTCCAATTTGCAAGTCGCAATCCAGGCGGAGTGGAAAACTCGGATTGGGGAAAATATCAATTGGGTGCGGACTGAAGGCGACGAGCAAAACTATTGGCTCGAATTCTACACCCAAATTTTGAAACGGTTAGGTTTTCATACGATTCCCCAGCGCTTGTTAGAGTATCTGGCTGCAATGCAAGCGAATCCTGAATCGTTTGTTTGTTTTCCTGAAGTCCATGCTACTTTGCAGGCACTCAGAGCCGCTGGGATTGAACTTGGAATTATCTCCAACGCTTTTCCCTCAGCATTGAAAATCTTGATGCATCACAATTTATTGCACTATTTCAAATATACGCTCTTATCTTACGAGCCGCCGCATGGCACAGATGGAATATATGCTAAACCCAATCCCTCAATCTATCAACACGCAATTGACTGTTCAAAGGTCATTGCCGAAGAGATTTTGTTTGTCGATGATCGACCTTTGTTCGTGGATGGAGCTGAGCTAGTGGGCATCCGCAGCATTTTGATCGATCGGACGAATCAACACCCGGATTGGAACAAGGAAAAAATCAGCGACTTGAGAGAAATCGTTCCAATATTCAAGAATTTACCTCCATCCAGAGAAATTGTATATGCCGATGAAGCCCAATGTTGCATCCTTTGGCCATCATGTCGATTGAACCCGCCGCAGTTTGCGTTGAACACAACAGTGGTATAATTGAAATTAGTCTGTAGATCGGAAAAAGCAAGCGTCCGCCCACAAATGAATGGTGGGTGAAAGGCTCATTGTAGAATGACCAACAAACCGACCACAGAATTCAGAGTATTCCTTGCTTCACCAAGCGATGTCTTGGCTGAGCGACAGATCGCCTTCAGAGTTATCGATCAAGTCAATAGCATTCTCGAAGATTTGCGATGGCAGTATCGGTTCAAGGTATATTCGTGGGAGAAACGTACGTTCCCCGATGCGGGCACGCCTCAGACGGTGATACTGACGCAGATACCCATTGAACAATGCGATGTGCTCATCGGCATTTTCTGGAGGCGGTTTGGAACCGCGCCCGGTATGGTACGTCAAAGCGACGGCAAACCCTATCTCTCCGGTACCGAGGTCGAAATCAACGAAGCTTTTGCGGCTCGGAAACAGAGTCTGAATGGTCGCCCGATCATTATGCTTTATCGAAAGCTCGATGAGCCAACTGGCAAGATGTCTGATAATGATCAGCTTCAGTATGCGCGTGTCATTCAATATTTTCGGGAGTGCGCTTCCGATGGAGAGCATCAAGCCCTGGTCCACGAATTCACCGGGCAGAATTTTGCCGAATCGCTCCAAGAACACTTGCTCCGCGTTGTGGCAAAACTGGAAGAAGACGATTGGGGCGACGCAAGGGCGTTTCCACGTTTGCCGCAAAGCACGGATAGTGGAGTTGCGGCTGAATTTGAGGATGATCCGCAGGAAAAATGGCTCGCGCAATCTCGCTTGACCAATAACCCATTCAAACATAATCTCGCGCAAAACGAAAAACAATCGCTCCCGCGCTACTTTGTGCCACTCAAAGATTTGCGCGTCCCCGAATTATTGAACGCGGTGCAACCGTGGATCGTCTTTGGCAATGCCGGTGATGGCAAAACGGCGTTAAGAGCCATGCTGGCTTCGTACTGCTACCCCCGCAATTCCAGCTCAAAGATTCTGTGTATTGAGTTAGAGTTAGATACCTTGGAAAAAATAATGCAGAACGCCCACGGAACGTTGGAGCGCGTAGAGCCGCTCCACGCGATTCAAGGCATCGAGTCTTTGGCAATTGAAAGTGTTCCCTCGATCGGTCTGGTCATCAATCGGCCCCTTGAGGCCAAGTCGCTCACCCAGGACCCGCGGCGACGCTTGTCCTCTCTCATTGGAGCAGCGCAGAAGGCAGGGTTTCGCCATCTCATTTGTTTGGTTGACGAAGTGGATGAGCCGCAAGTCGTTCAGGGACAACCGGAAAAAATGGCGCGCTTGCTGACGGCTTTGATGAAACCGTCTGTGCGCGAAGTGCCCGGCGTAACCTTTGGGTATCTGCTTCCCACAACCGTGAAATCGATTCTGCAAAACCAACGCACTGTGTTTCGCTTGGACCGTTGCCGCGTGGTGGCGTTAACGTGGAGCAATGCCGATTTGCAAAAACTGATTCGCCAGCGCATGACCTATTATTCTAGAGACCAACTCGCGCCTTACCATTCTCTCGGGGAATTGTGCGAGCGAGGAAATTTTGCGGAGAATATCGATGATGAAATTGCCGCCCTTGCGGCGGGCAATCCCCGTGCTATGCTGTGGCTTGCCAATCGATTGATTGAATTACATTGTGCCGCAGAACCTTTAACCATCCCGATTCAATACAAAACCTGGGAGAATGTCAAAGTCGATTGGTGGACCAGCGGGCATGACCAGCTCTTAGGCGGCGCAGAGGAGAATAAAGGGTTTTACATTGCCAATAATGAGTTGTGGTTTGCGGGGCGAGCAGTGAAGCTTTCTCCACTTTATCATGCGGTATTGCGCTATCTTTTGCAAGCCAACGGACGCATTTGCTCGATCAGAGAATTAGGACAAGCGGGTTGGTCAGAACCCAAGACGAAAGAACGGACTGTGGCTGAGACGATACGACGGATGAAGCTTGCGCTTGAAAACCAAAACATCGATCCGCGCTGGATCGAAAACGTGCGCGGGCGCGGCTACCGCATTCGCAAACCCAGCCCAGACGACTAGAATCCATCGATAAATATCAACGACGCAAATATCTCAACCGTTGGCAAGGCGCAAAGGAGCAAGACTATGCTCGAACAGAATTTGGACGTGTATGATTCCGAGATGCACTCCAACCCCAAGCAAGTGGTGCAGTGGATCTTGGAAATTCTGGGGTTGATGCCCGGCGCGACGATTCCGCTTGTCCATGCTTTTTGGGGAAGTAGCGGTATTGGCAAGACAACGCTCCTGGATGCGCTAGGGTCTGCTAACGAGCTTACTGCGCTTATCCTTGGTAAATGGGATGCGAGAATCACAAGCGCCGCCGATCTAATGCAGCAAATTTTAGCCAAGATCGCACAATCGACTGAACGGAGAAAGATCGTCTTGATCGACAATTTGGATGCGCTTTTGCGCCAAGAAGACGGCTCTGATTTTTTCGATTTTGAACATCTGGTTATCCGCAACTTGGTCGAACGAAACGATACGCTCATCGTCGTTACGAGTCAAAGCGAACTGCGTCAATGGCGCGAGTACGAAGTGCGCGAACGCCTGCACTCGATCCATCTCTTGCCCTTGGCAGCCAGTGAAATCGAGCCGATGGATTCCTACTCTGCCGAACAAATCTATGCGCTAACCTTGGGACATCCGCAAGTCATTCAATGGCTGCGCGATGCTCCGAACCTGACCGAGCAAGCATTGGCGCAAAAGGCGCGCGATCATTTTTTCCAAGAACTCGCGGATGAGACGCAACCGCTTGCGCGCGCAAGCTGTCTCTTTCCCATGTTCGATGTGGCAATGCTTCGCCTGGTTTTGCCGTCTCAAGCGGAGAATGCCAGCGAAGGATTCTATATCCATTTTCTCGAACGAATTCGTGACCTGGCAGGAGCCGGGCTGATTTATTGGAACGCCGAGTCTGGTTCTTATCGCTATGCGGATAACTCGGTGCGGTGCTTGTGCGCGCGGGCGCTATTCTATGAACAGCCGGACGAATTTCGACGGATTCATCAAATTGCCTTTGACTATTTTCAATCCGACGCTCTGCGCGCCACCTATTTGCATTTCTGTTTTGTCAGCGCCATCTACCATCTTGCGTATACCATAGCCGCGCAAGCCAGCGCTCCGGTTGGCGCAAGCTGTCTCGAATGGGTGCGCGCGCATCAAGAACAATGGATCGGAGCAGATTGGGATGCGGTCATCTCTGCCTGGGAAACCGGGCAAGGTGATGCGGGAACATTAGAAGAAATAAAATCCTTGCTCGGTAGTGAAGCGTTTGCCGAGATTAGCCGAGCGTTGCAAGAGTCTAAGCACAAGTTTGCCTTGCCCGCTTAACCTGGGTCGAGAAAGAAAAGTCAATGACGACATGTTCTGTCGCAAAGGGGAGCTAAACATGGAAACAAGTCTTTATCGGTGGATCCGCCGCCAAGTTGCCGACGAAATCTTTGAACGCATTATTAGCGATGATAACTCCTTGATGGTTTACACGATTCAAGGCCCCGCCGGAATTGGCAAGACGTTCTTGGCGCGCGATCTAGGCACGCGGTTGGGCAGCGCGACCGGGTATGCCTCCGCACGATACGGCAGAATTCGTTGGAGCGGAATTCTGGACGTGTACGATTCGGACACTAACAGCAACTCTGGAATCGAACGGTGTCTGCTCCCGGTCTTTGAAGACGATCCCTTTGAATTTCAAATCTACCATGAAGCGCGCGAATTGTTCGATGTTTGGTTCAAAAGCGGCATTCTCGGTTCTGGTTTGGAAGAGCAGCGCCATAAAGTCGAAGCTGGCTTTGCCGAAGGCATGAAAAAGGCGGTCGAAAAATGCCGGCCGGTCATCGTGCTCGACACGATCGAGCGGTTGGAAAATGCGCTCGACCCTACGCAAATCGACTCTGGCTTTTTCGACGATACGACTTCGGTGATGGGCTGGCTCTTGTACCAAATCAGCGAACTGCCCAGCGGCGTTGTGCTTTTGTTCGGTCGGCGCGCCGAGCGATTTTATGCCGCTTTGCAGGAAACCATTGCGACGGCCAATCAAAAGCGCAGCGGCAAGCCCATCCAATATCAGCACATTGACCTAACTTGCTTGAATCAGGATGAATTGCCCGAATTCTTCGCGCATCGCAAAAAAATGTTCCCCGCTTTGGTCAAGTTATTGGATAAAGAACTCGAACACTTGATGGCAGATCGAACGGGGGGCAATCCGTTGTTGTTAGACCTCGCGCTCCAAACCTTGATCGAGACGCATGATACCCGCCACATCAAAAAAGCGCTCGCCAAAGAAGGCGGGATGACCGACGTGGAGCACGCACTTATCGAGGCGTACCAAAACTCGCTCGACATCGATCAGCAAGCGTTACTCCGCTTTTTGGCTTTGGCACGCAATGGTTTGTACGCCGAGTTGGTTAGATGGCTCGAACCGTCGCGAGCCGATATTTTGCTCAAGAAACTTGGCGAGATGGAAGATTTACCGTTCGTCAAAGTGCGCGAGATCGCTATGACAACGCCTTCGGCCAAAGAGACCCCTCTGAGCCGACGCACCTATTTCTTGCACGACGCCATGTATACAATTTGCGAACAAGTGCTCTTTCGTCCGCGCCAAGTGATTGAAGAGACCAAGAGAATTCTGGGCTGGTTTACAAGTCGAAAAACAAAATCGCGAACCGAGCTTTACAAATTGACGCCGGACGAACGTGCCCTTGCCGACCAAGATACAGTTGAGTCGTTGTTTTATCGAATGCGTGTCGATCCGGTCAAGGGCTATGAAGAATACCTGCAAGATACCGATCACGCGATTCGGACAGCTCAAACCGGTCTGGATATGCGGCTGCGCGATAGTCTGATGTTGTTTCTCGCGAGTGCCATGAGTGGCAAAGACCAAGAGTTCGGGCAAGCCCTCACGAGTCCCATCGATCAAGCCAACATTGCGCATGACATGCCGCAACTGTTTGATGATTTTTTACTCGACAGCGCGATGCTGTGGGTGAAACGCTATTCCGTACGCGGGAATTTTGCCAGGTCAAAGGAAATCGGCGACAAGGTTTTGCCGTGGGCGGAGACGTTGCTCAAAAAAGACGAAAAGCATTATCGGCTGGCCTATGCAGAATTACTCTTGTGGTATGCCCAAACGATCATGTATGGTGACAGCATCGTGCGCTCCGTCGAGCTTTACACCCAGATCATCGATATGCTTCGGGTGGTGTATCCGGAGGAGAGTTTTGAAAGTGCGCGGGGCAGTGAACAACCGAATGAATTTGAACAATGGCGCTTGAGTCTGGTGCTGGGCAGGGCGTACAACAACTTGGGCTATTACAACTGGCTGTATAACGGCAAATACAAAATTGCCATTCGCCAATTCCAACGCGCGTTGCGCTTGTTTCGCATTGCGCATCTCAACGAGGAAATTGCGAATACCAGCGATAATATGGGACGGGTGTATGCTCACCTGGGTCACGATGCGCAAGCGATTCAACTTATCAAAGATGGATTGGAGTTGCGCCGCATCAATGGCTTGACCTACCGCGAGGCGTTGAGCCGCAACTCGTTGGCGCAAGCATATTTGCGTTTGGGCCAATTCGATCAAGCCTTCCGTACCGCCAACGAAGCGATCCTTAAATTCAAACTCGCCGGAGTCGATCGGGGCATTGGCTTGGGATTGTTGACGCGGGGATCCATTCTGCGAAGTCTGGGTGAAGCGTGGCGGGAACAAGCGTTGTCTATCGATGAGGCGTTCGACAAAATCAATCTCGCCGAGACCGATCTGCGTGATGCCGTCCAGATCTTTACCTACAAGGTCAAAGAACCGATTCGCCAGGTGCAAGCCCGCAACGAAATCGGCTGTTCTTATCGGGCACGGTATTTCTTGCTCCGACGCAAAAATACCAGCAAGAACGAACAAGATTTGGCATTCAACCAAGCGCGTCAATATCTGCGTCAAGCGATTGAACTGGCACGAACCAACAATTATTGCATTGACGAATTGGATTCCGTGCAAGACCTTGCCGTTCTGTTCTACCGCGCCGAACGCTACGAGGAAGCGAGAAAATATCTGGAGGAGATCGACAAGCGCATTCCGGACTCGCACAAGTTTGGGCGCACCACCGGAATTGCCGAATTACCCGAAGCCGAACGCTTGGATGCCTATTACAAGTTGATGGGACAAATCGAGTTGCTCTACGGCGCGATAGAGTACATCAGTGTAACGCCGAACGAAAATGCCGCTTTGCCCAGCGGTGATGCGCTCGTGGAGATCGTGCGGCGTTACCTGCTGGCGACGGCGTATTATCAGCGTTATGCCGATAAAGCCCTGGCCGACCGTGTCACTTATAACCGCATTTACAATCGATTTAAGAAATGTCAGCCCAACGTCGCCAACGAAATTCTCAATCGCATTATCCCGATGTGGGTGGAGGAATACAAGCTGCCGAAAGAAGTGGGCGATCCATTCCGCGATATGTTCGGAATGCTCAAAGATGAGTTTGGAGCTATTCCGGTTTGACCAACCCGCCATTGACGCAATCCAAGATGCGGATCGGATAACCGGCGTATCCTAGCTGTTTCTGAATATGTTGACCGATGCGAAGCGCGTGCTGCGCCAAGTGTGAAACTGGTGTGGCGCGCGCTTCTAACATGATCCGGTACGAGGGTTCGGTACTTGCAGGGCGGCATTCAAAGCGCGTCAACTCCGAAATGTCGCGGCGTGCTTCGTCGATGAGTTGGGACAGCCCTGGAATATTTTCGGTGGTCAAGCGCGTCCGCTCTCCCAGACATACCGAACCATTCACCTGCGGCCACTTTAACATTCCCGGCGCAAGATCGCTCAAATCGCTGCCGGGATTCTGATTCAACTCGCCCAAGATCATCAAGCCCGCCCGCAATCCATCGCCCGTCACGCGCGTCGCATTGTCATGCACGATGATGTGACCCACTTCTTCGCCGCCCAACGTCAAGCCGTTTGTCAGGATGGCATCGGTGATGTGCTTGTCGCCGTTTTGGACCGTGTGCAACCGAATTTTATTCGATCCCAGGAAATGCGCCAACCCCGAATTGCTCATCTGCGTCGCGACGACGGTATCTTTTTCAAGCCGATGATGGTCCTTGAGTTCCAATGCCAGAATCGCCGTTTCCATGTCGCCGTCGTACAAGCGCCCGCGACGATCTACAAACAGGACGCGGTCGGCATCCCCGTCAAACGCAAGCCCCACTTGCGCGTCATATTTCACCAGTTCCTGCGCCAGGCGCTGCGGATAACTTCGCACCACCTCGCTCCCCGCTTGCACGTTGATGTTGGTTCCATCCGGCGAAATATTCAACAGCGTGCAAGGAGCGCGCAACGCTTTGAGAATTTGGGGACCGATCGCATACGCCGCGCCATTCGCGCAATCCACCACCACGCGGCAGCGATGCCAATCGTATTCGCGCACTTCGGATGCGAGCGCGTTTGCATATTGTAAAGCCAGACTCGGTTCGTATCGACTCGGGGCAGGATGAATTTTGACAGGTAGAACAGAACCCCCAAAGAAAAATTCTTCGATGATTTGTTCGGACGGGTCGCTGATTTTGATGCCGTGTGGATCAAAGACCTTGATCCCATTCTCCGACACTGGATTGTGCGAAGCCGAAATCATTACGCCGCCGGAGAAATAACCTTTGCGCGCGAGAAGATATGACACGGCAGGCGTGGGCAAGATACCCGCATCGACCACAGATATTCCTGTCCGGTTCAATCCGTTGCAGAGATGAGCTTTGAGCCGCTGACTAGACTCGCGCGTATCGGTTCCGACCAGAAATTCAGATAATGTCCCAGCAGTCGCAAGCCAGGCGACAATTGCTTGCGCCAAGCGTTCCACATCTTCCATGCGCAAGGGATAACGTTCCAGCGTTCCACGAATGCCGTCTGCTCCAAATAGCTTGTTCATGAGTCTTTTGCCTTGGCTAGTCTCCAAAATAAAAACACCTATGCTCAACGCAAGAACGCGTCAGACCATAGGTGTTGACTTTTGAATTGGCGTACCCGAAGTAGGAAGGTTTGGCAACGGCGAATACGTCCCACGATTGACATCTCTTCGCTCCTCATTGAACGTCTGCGACCGTCAAAAAATCGCGCCAGTTGGGACAAGGCTATCGTTAGCGAGAGTATATACCCATTCGGAGAAAAGTTCAATAACAAGTTTGCAAACTTACTCTACCCGCAGTATACTTTAATTGTCAGGAATAGAGACGACGCACCCACGACGCTGCGTCGTCATTGCCCGCGACGACATTAACTCAACGAGGAGAAACTCTATGAAGCGAAGTGGTTCAAGCCGACTCGAGTCGGTCGATTTTCATGCGATCGGAATTAGCTCCGATTCAGAAAACAATCCCTTTCGCATTACGCAACGCCAGCTCGATCAAGCGGCTGAAATTTTGAAACTTGATCCGTCCATTCACGAACTCTTGCGCTGGCCGCTGCGCGAATTGCATGTGACGCTGCCCGTCAAAATGGACGATGGGACCGTTAAGATTTTTCATGGTTTTCGTGTACAGTACAACGATGCGCGCGGACCGACCAAGGGCGGCATTCGTTTTCACTTGGAAGAAACCATCGACGATGTGCGCGCGCTCGCCGCGTGGATGACGTGGAAATGCGCGCTGGTCGATATCCCACTCGGCGGCGGCAAGGGCGGCATCATTTGCGATCCGCGTTCGATGTCACAAGGTGAACTGGAACGATTATCGCGCGCGTACATTCGTCAGGTCGGTCGCATCATCGGATTGGAACAAGACGTGCCCGCGCCCGATGTCAACACGAACGCGCAGATCATGGCGTGGATGATCGACGAGTTGGCGTTCATGCGCGGCGTCAACGAGTTTGGCGCGATCACGGGCAAGCCGCTTGCGCTCGGCGGCTCGGCTGGGCGCGACGATGCGACCGGTCGTGGCGTGAGTCTCGTCGTGCGCGAAGCCGCCAAGCTGTTGAACCTCGATTTAAAAGGTGCGCGCATGGTCGTGCAAGGATACGGCAACGTGGGTTCGCACAGCGCGGTCTTGCTTGCCGAAATGGGCTGTAAGTTAATCGGTGCGGCGGACGAATCGGGTGCGTATTATAATCCCGAAGGAATCAACGCACGCGACTTGCAGCAGTACGTTCGCAAGAATAATGGCTTGATGAAAGGGTTCCCCGGTTTAGGCAAATCTATCGCGCCCGAAGCGCTGTTTGAGATTCCGTGTGAGGTGCTCGTGCCTGCGGCGTTGCAAAATCAAATTACGAAACTGAATGCGCCGCGCATCCAAGCGAAAATTCTCGCAGAAGGCGCAAACGGACCAACGACGCCGGATGCCGATCCGATCCTGTACGAGCGCGGCATCTACGTCATCCCCGACTTTTTGTGCAACGCGGGCGGCGTGACGGTGTCCTATTTTGAGATGGTGCAGAACGCGTACAATTTCTACTGGGATTTGGAAACGATCCATCATTCGCTGGAACTCAAGATGGTCGCCGCGTTCCACTCCGTTGATGAGATGGCAAAAAAGTTCAAGGTGCATAATCGATTGGCGGCGTACCTTGTTGCGGTGAATCGCGTGGCGGAAGCGATGAAGCTGCGCGGCTGGGCATAAAGCGATTTGGACGCGGACGAACGCGGACGAACGCAGATAAAAACCTTTGAGAATGATGAACGGCGGAATCGCATCCGCCGTTCTTATTTTGGGATACAGATCACGCGCGCGATATTGACGATATTCAGTTCGCCATATTTATTCATCACAAAATCGAGAAGCTTTCTCGCGTGTTCAACGTGCTTGTTCCACTTGGCTTTATCCATCCAAACGGCGTCGAGCAAAATCGATGTTTTGTCGTAAAGCTTGAGCAGTTTGACCGTATCGCTTTTTTCCCACAGATGCTCGATTTCGTCGTCAAAGTTTTGGAAAGTCATGTCCTGAACAAGTTGCTTGACCGTGTCGCTTGCATCATCCGGCAACGAAATAGTCGTGTCCTCAAGTATATCATGCCACAAAAGCGCCTGATAGCCGGGGATGCGAATTTCATCCGGCAGTTTAGTTTCGGTGAGAAGAGTAATCGCACACCAAATCGGATGTATGGCGTATGGAGTTTGCATATCCCAAAAACGAAGCGCGTTATTAGGTTTTTGGGGATTAAACTGATGTGCCTCGATAGCGTAATTGATCGATAATTTCAAGGTTTCTGCAAATTCCAAAGGATCCATATCTTGTCCTCCAATTCTACTATCGCTTTACTCGACTTCGACCTGTGTTGACAATTACTCCCAACGCTCCCAACGTCACGACCAGACTCGCCAACACAATCACCATCGTGATCTGCGCGCCAACTGGCTCGATGAGTTGACCGATGAGCCAGGGCGTGAACATTGCACCCGCACCTCCGCCCACGAGAAACCAGCCGGTGATTTCACCGGTGATGTTCATCTTGCGCGCTGCGAGCGTCAGCATCGTCGGAAAGATCGACGCCATGAATGCGCCGGTGGCAATGGTGCCCAACCACAGCGCCACAATCGATTGCGAGAAGAGCATGACACCTATCACGCTTGCCGTCGCGCCGAGCAAATCGATCATGAGAATCGTCGTCGGTTTAAAGCGTGTTGACAGCGGCACGCCGATCAAGCGACCAACGGTGAACGCACCCCAAAATGCCGACGTCAACAACGCGGCCATGGTTGAGTCGCCGAGGTTCAACCGGGTGGCATAGGTGAAAATCCAATTGCCATAGGTAATTTCGGCGGAAACGTAGAGAAAGAAAAATGCGACCGTCGCAGCGACGAGCAACTTGTTGACGCGCACCACAACATTTTCTTGCGAGTGTTTCTGCGGGGATGGACTCGGCAAGCGCGTGAGCCATAGCGCGGAAGGGAGCGCCGCCACCGCAAGAAACCAGTATGCCCAAACGATTTCGCCAGTGCTGAGTACGACTTGCGCGACGACCATCGGCGAGAGGAATGCGCCGACGCCGAAAAAGAAATGCAAGCCGTTCATGAATGGACCGACCTTGTCGCCGTGAACCCAGGGCAGCAAACTATTGCAGCCAACATCGATAGAACTTTCGGCGAGCCCCAACAGAAAGACGACGAGCGTCAGCAGCCAAAGCAGAGGAATAAGCGGAATCAGCACAAAGGCGAGCGCCGTTACAATCAACGCGCCGACGATGAGCGGATGCCCGCGCACCCGATCAAACAATCGACCGGAGAGCAGCGAGCCGACGAGATAGCCGAACGAACGCACGGCGAAGATGATGCTGATCTCGCTAAGATTCGATTGAGTATGGCGTGCCAGGTCGTTGATCGTTGGACCAAATACACCGGTGACGAGACCTAGGATGATGAACGCGTAATAGTACGCTGCGGTTTTGGAGATTTTGCGTGACTGAGTAGTGTCAATGTGAGGAGATGCGATTGATGTCATAAAGTTGGAGAACCAGAAAGGATTGCCCACGAATCTCTCGAATCTTCACGAATAAATAGCAAAAATTAGCCCTTCGGGATTCGTGTGATTAGTGGGAAGAAAAGAGGTCAGGTTTTGTGAGTCGTTCCAATTCATTAAGGTAGTGCATGGCGTCGTCAAACGATTCGCCGCACATTTCAGGCAGCGGTGTCAAGCGTACACAGACAGCCGGCCGTTCTGGCTTGCCGAATAATTTGCAGCGATTATCGTCGGTGAGTTGAACGCAACGCACACCGGCGGGCTTGCCATTCGGCATTCCCGGTATGGGCGATGAAATTGATAGCGCGATGCAACAGGCACCGCATCCAATGCGACAGTCCATTTCCAATCTTCCATCGTCGAATCTCGCGAATCTCGCGAATCCTTTATCTTTTTATTCGCGAGATTCGCGGATTATTTAACCATTGTTTCAAGCAAGTGATCTAATTCCGCCACCGGGTTCGTGCAAATCCCCGTATGCATCGGCGACATTTGCACGATGGTGTTGCGCGGCGAGACGAGCCAGAAGAATCGTTCACCTTGCGAAAGCCCCGACAACGCGCCAAGATTTTTGCCACCTTTGCAGATTTGCGGAATCAGGTCAAGTTGATGGCGGACCGATTCCACGTCGGCGTCGGGATCGAGCGCGTAAAGTTTTTTGGGATCGAACGCGATGCGCGTGTCGAGATAGGCTTGCGCGCGGCAGTAGAGAATCACGCCGACGTTGATAAACTCGCCGCGTTCTTCGTGCGGGACGAGGCGAATGATCGCGTAATCAAACGAGCTTGGCTCGGGCATTGATCGCCTCCTCTACAAACGCGCGCGGAGCTTCGAGTCGATTGACCAAGTATTCCCAGTATGCCTCGCGCACTGCTTGCAAGGTTTCAAAATTCGATTCGCCCATCAGCCATTCATTCGGAATCGATTCAATAATCCCATGCAACTTATCGGCATTTAAGCGCGTCGATAATTTTTTGTCAGCGGCATCGAGCGTAGCGGCGAAGCGTAACAGAATGTGATCTTTGACGAGCGCGAATGGTTCGCGGCTGCGCTTTTGATGATTGAGCCACGAGTGATGAAAGTACAGCGCCGCGCCATGATCGATGAGCCAGTACTGCTTGTTCCAGAAAAGAATATTCGGATTGCGCGCCGTGCGGTCGACGTTGGTGACGTACGCATCGAACCAAACGATGTTGGATGCGAGCGTTGCATCCAGCGGTGTAATCGGCAATGCTGTTAGCGTTAATGCGCTGGGCAGATATGCCATCGCAAGATTTAGTCCGACGCTGAACTTGAGCAAGTCCTGAATCTCCGGATCCGGCTCGGAGCGTCCCATCATCGGATCGAGATTCATCAAAACGATTTCGGGAACATTCAGTCCGAGTAATCGTGCGATTTCGCCCGCGAGCAATTCGGCGACGAGTGCCTTGCGCCCTTGTCCCGCGCCGCGAAATTTCATCACATAGAGTTTGTCGTCGTCCGCTTCGACGATGGCAGGCAACGAGCCACCCTCGCGCAGCGGAGCGACGTATCGAACAGCGTTCAAATGTTTGACCATTTTCTTTCTCGAAAACAGAATGATACGATTATAGTTCGGAAAAAAGTTTAGGCAAGTTGGTACCCTCACCTAACCTCTCCCTGCGAGGACGCAAATTCCCTCTCCCTCGTAGGGAGAGGGTTAGGGTGAGGGTGGTCCCTGCTGGATGCGCGTCCGCACCAAGTCCGATTTATCCATCGCATCCCACATCGCTTCGTTCCACCATGTCGCGCCCGCTTCTGCAAATGGACGCAGTATCGACGCGGCTTGCGTGCGATTGTCACCGGGCGTTGTTCCCTCTACGATGATGTCGAAGGGTGTCGTCGCGGTGCGATTCTCAGCGACGTATTTTTTCATTGCGCGAATATCGTCCGGGGTTGGTTTGACGTGCTCACCGCTGTCGGTCATTTTGTCCGGGAGCAGTCCATCGTATCTCAAAACTCGCGCCATCGATTTTTCACGCTTCCATGCGCCGACCACCCAAATCGGAATGCGCGGTTTTTGCACCGGCGGTGGCGGCGGCAGAAAGTCGCATTTTTTAATGTGATAATGCTTGCCCTCGTACGTAAAGGGCTGACCGCGCCACAAACCGGTGATGATGTCGAGTCCTTCGTCGAGCAATTCGGCTCGTTTCTTGCGATCCGTCTCTTCGCCGAATTGAATGAATCCGGTGTCGATTGCGCCTAGCCCGACGGAAAGAATCACGCGCCCGTGCGACAAATTATCGAGCGTTGCCGTTTCGCTGGCGAGTTTCCACGGACGCATCCGCGACACCGGCGAAATCATCGTGCCGAGTTTGATCTTTGTGGTGACCATCGCGGCGGCGGCGAGTTGAATCCACGCATCGATGCCCCACACCGGTTCCCAAACGAAGAATGCGTCCCAACCAGCTTGCTCTGCTGCGCGCGCCATGTTTGCCGTCGTGCGCGCATCGCCGTAAGGAAAAACAAAACCGTATTTCATGGTTGACTCCTGGTTTGTTGTGCACGCTTTAGCGCGCGACCAACGGGAGATACGTCAGCGTTGAACCCGCGCATCCTGCCCACCAACAACTGTTGTTGTCGATATAGCGCATCAACGCATCGTATTTGGGCGAGTGCGTTTGGTCCATGTATTCCAATGCGCCGAATGCTCCCAGGGACATGTTTTGCCCAACGTTAAAGTAATGCACGAAAAGTCTTCCGCCGTGCGCGCGCCAACCCGCCAGGTATTGATCGTAAACCGATCCCATCCGCTCATCTTTCGATGCTGCCACAAACAAATTGGTCACCGTCATGTTGCCGGTCAGCGATACAAAATGGCTGCCGCCTTCGTACGCGACAACACTCAAGCCGCGCGCATTGGCCACCGCGACATGCCCATCGATTTCCGAAAAGGCACGCGCGAGTGCACCGCCTGCAGGTCCGCCGGGCAACACGCCGCCCGTAATGATTTCGGTAAACAATTTGTTCAGACCGCCATCGGGGTCTTGCGTCCAGCTTACAACATTGGTCACGTATTGCGAGTTGCCGATATAACCGGCAAAGTACGGACCGATTGCAACGCTGCTGATGCCGTGGGCGTAACATGGCGCGCCTGCTGTCCACAACGGACAGTCCAACGCTTGCGATGCCGTCCACGCGCTGCCCGATTGCGCGCCCATCACGCAAACGACGCGATTACTTTGTGCACCCCACACCGCTTTCCAAATGTCGCACATTTGCGCCGTGCGCATTCCGTGCCAATTCATTTGTGCGGTAAACGCAGCCGCTGAGGGCCACATCGATAGCCCTTGTCCTTGCACCCAGTAACTTTGATTGTAATCGTACGCTCCGTTCCACACTTCGTTCGAGTATTCTACATACACTTTGAGGTTTGGCGCAAGTGTGTTGCGCATGAGCGTCGCCGACTGCGTGATGTAATCGTCGTCTGCCATGTGCGGCGGGTTGAACCACAAATCGGATGAGGTCCGATTCGCCAACGCGATCAGAATTTCGATGGGGACGCCGCCGCCGTGCAAATGCCAGCGCGCATCTTCGATCTTGGTGCGTGCCGCCCAAGAGCTTTGCGTCGAACCATTTATTTCCGCCCATTGCATCGGTCGAAGAACACGATAACGTCCGATCTTGTCGAGAAAATCGGGATGGAAAATTTGCGTTGCATAATTCGATTCAAAACCCGGCATGATGACGCGAATGTTTCGAACGTAATCACCGGTATGACTCGGATCGGTCGACGTGATGCGCAGCAAAATGCCGCCATACGGCGTCACGTCCAGCACATCGCGGCCTGGCGTCGAGAGCGCGACATTCTTGACCGCGTCTCCACCGTAAACGATGGTGCCTGCACCTTCGTACAAAACGATGTATTGACCGGCGGGATAATGAGCGCCAAAACCATTGAACATTTGCGTCGCGACCGAAGTAAAAGTCGGCGGATCAGTGGGCGATGGTAACGTGCGCACCCAGCCGTATGGATCGAGATCGAGCGATGCCGCTTCGTGGGTGTCCCAGATGCCGGGCGCACAATCGGGCGGTTGGCATTGCGGAATCCACGGCTGCGATTGCTTGAACGCATCGACCATCGAATATTCCGAGACCCAGTTATGAAAGAACCATAAATTGGTGCCAAGTGGCGATGTGAGGTTCGTGCTAGCGACGACACTCGGAGTCTGTTCGAGAAACCCGTTTTCTAGATTATTTGGGTGTCGTTCTTGAAAAGGTGGACCAGAAAACGGGTTTCTGATCCATCGGCTAGGTAAATCTTCGAGCGAGGCGAGCGCATGGTTGGGTAGCAAACCGAGGAGAGCGACGAGCAAGAATGGTAGTGTGATGATTAAAAGCCGTGATCGGTTTTTCACAAGTATCCTTTCGAGAAAAAATTTCACCCAGGATACCAGAGATGCGCGCGTTTAGTATATAGCCGTCGGGTACTGTGGGGTAAATTCGCGCAAGCGTTTGCCCTACAGTTTCATCTCCATGAACACATCATGGTCGGTCTCGTCGAACGGCGCGATGCGATAGAAACCCAGGCGCTCGTAAAATTTGATCGCGCGCGCTTGCCGATTGTCGGTTTCCAATCGCACCGTCTTGTATCCCGCTGCGCGCGCGAAATCGAAAAGCATTTGCACAACACGATAACCGATGCCGCGACCGTGATACTCCGGCAAGAGCCAAATGCGTCTGAGTTCGCACGCATCGTCGTCAATTTTGCGAACCGCACCCATGCCGATCATGCGCCCATCGTCTTCGACGACGAGAAAGAGTCCACCATTATCAAAATAGCGTGCCTGGAAATCCTCGATGTCTTTGAAAAAGTCGCGCTGTTCAAAATGCCGAATGCTTTCGTCGATAGTGCGGTCCCAGTGATAAATCGAATCGGCAACGGTGATGATGATGCGCTTGGCTTGTTCAGTTTGATGCGGTTCAATCCGTTTGATTTCAATCATTGGTTTTCATCGCGAATGATGGCACCGTTGTGGATCACCATACGAACATCGGCGAGAGCATTAAGGTCTTGCAACGGATCGCCATCGACGATCAAGAGATCGGCAATGTATCCGACTTGCAGTGTGCCCAGCTCTTTTTCTAGATGGCAGACTTGCGCTGCGTTCTTGGTCGCCGCGACGATGATTTGCATCGGCGTCATGTTGGCATCTGCCATGCGCCGGATTTCGTGCATGGGCATGCCCAACTCAAAGTGCGGAAAATTGTTTTGCGGAATGTTGGTATAGTCATTGCCGAGCGCGACTTGTCCACCCATCGCGACAAAACGCCGCAAGTTGAATTGGCTGCCGGCTAACGCGCCGTACGCTTCCATGACGGTAAGTGTCGGAACGACATAGATTTTCTTTGCGATCATGCGCTGCATCACATCGTCGCTGACCGAATCCCAGGGCATATGGGCGGCATCGTCGACACCGGCATCGACGACGATTTGCAAGTATTTGGCTTCCGTAATATGCGCCGAAACAAATTTGCCGCGCGCGTGTCCGACATCGACGATGACTTTTATTTGCTCTAACGACAACAGCGGCAAGTCGTTACGCGAGCCATAACCATCTTCCATCGAGAGCTTGAGCAAATCCGCGCCTTGATCGAGTTCCTCGTTTGCTTTTTGCTGTGCCTCGGCGGACGTCGAGACGTACAAGCCACCATATCCACCCAGTACCGTCATCATCCAACCGGTGGTGACCAGCCGCGCGAATTGAGGATTATTCCATTCAGTTTTGCGTTTTTCAATAAGCTGAGATAACGAGCTGCCGCCAAGAATGCCTTCATCGCGAACGGTTGTCACGCCGGCTTGTGCCCAAGCTTCCAAATTGCGAGCCGAATATGCATCATGGACATGCGCGTTGATGAACCCAGGCAAGATCGTAGCGCCTTGCACGTCGATGACGCGTGCGCCCACTGGGACGGACATCTGATCGCGTTTGCCAACGCTGATGATCTTTTCATCACGCATAACAATCACTGCGTTCGATATCGGCGGCGCACCGGTTCCATCAATCAGCGTACCATTCGCCAGCACAAGTGTGTTTGGCATGATGGTTGGAGTCGGCATCGGGGTTTGCGTTGGCGTTGCGATGAGGGTGGATGCTAGGGTCAAAGTCGGCGTTGCCGTGGTTGGTGTACTACAACTTGCTCCGAAGAGCGCTACGAAAACAATTGCCCAGAGTGTGAATCGTGTGTGCATTGTTTTTCTCCATTGTGTGCTACATTTTGCCGCTCAGGTAATAATGCCAGCAGATGCGCGTCGCGATGGCGCGCCAAGGCTGCCACGCGAGACCAATCACATCGAGTTGATCCGGCGTCGGACGGGACTTGAGGCGTTTAATTTTTTGTACAGCGACTTGGAGCGCAAGATCACCGCTCGGAAAAGCATCAGGACGACGCAGCGCCATCAACAAATACGTGTCCGCCGTCCATCGACCAATGCCTTTTAATTTGATCAACTCGGCGCGCACAGCGGCATCTTCCATTCGATGCAATGTTCTCAGATTGAGTTGACCATCGATAATCGCTTGCGCAAGATAGCGACCGTACGCTGCTTTCTGGCGACTGAAACCAATCGTGCGCAGCGTGGCATCGTCGAGTTCGAGAAATCGAATAGGGGTAAGGGGAATACAAGTGGCACATAAGCGATTCATCGCGGCGCGCGCCGATGCGAGTGAGACTTGTTGCTCCAAGATGAGATGAATCAGCGTGGCGAACCCTGCTTTGCGTGTCCACATCGGCGGCGGACCGAGTTGCTGAGTAATGCGTTTCAAATCAGGGTCGCGCCGCGATAAAAAGCGCAAGCCAAGCTGAAAGGTTTCTTTGTTTAGTTTGGAGATGGGGGATGTAATCATTTATTGCATACGCCTGTCACTCAGAATGACATTAGTGAGCGACGCTGACACCACGCGTTTTTGTTCCAGCTCATGATTCCGGATATAATGAGCAACGGGATTTATTCATGCAACCTTTTTTGTCTGTAGTTATTCCGGCTTACAATGAAGCCGACCGCATTGGTTCAAGTCTGACCGCTATTCTGGACTATTTACAAGCGCAATCGTATACCTTTGAATTGATTGTCGTCGACGATGGCAGCCGCGATCAAACAATCGACGTGGTGAAAGCGACGCCGTGCGCTAAAGAAAAGATTCAAATCGTCAGTTACACGCCGAATCGCGGCAAGGGGTATGCGATCCGCCAGGGCGTATTAGCCTCGCACGGCGAGTACGTGCTTTTCATGGATGCCGACCTCTCAACACCCGTCGCCGAAATCGCCAATGCGTTTGCCTTGTCCAACAATTACGACATTGTAATCGGCTCGCGTGCCATAAGCAATTCCCAAATTGTCGTGTATCAACCGTTGTATCGCCGCATCGGCGCGATGATTTTCAATCTACTGCGCGATGGACTTGTCGGCGCAGGCATCCGCCAATTCAAAGATACGCAGTGCGGATTCAAATTGTTTCGCGGGGACATAGCGCGACAAATATTTAGTCAAGCTCACGTCACCGGCTTTATGTTCGACGTCGAAATCTTGTACCTGGCACTCAAATGGCATTTGCAAATCGCCGAATTGCCGGTCGAGTGGGCGAACGTGCCAGGGAGCAAGCTGCGTCTGTTCAGCGACACGCTGCGCATGTTCAAAGACCTGGCGCTGATCCGCTGGAGCCATCGAAAGAGTGGTCAACCTGCCAAATAAAAAATGGCGCGAGCAAAGGTATTTGCTACTCGCCGTCGGCATTTTGTTGCTGGCGGCATTTATGCGTTTGGGCGCTATCGCCAGTGTGCCGAACGGCATGGACAACGACGAAGCGTTTCACTTGATGCGCGCGCAAGAAATCTTGCGCGGCGAAAGTTTGCCGATCTATATCACCGGCAATAATGGCAACGAGCCGTTGTACGCGTACACCGCGGCGATTGGTTTGGCGCTTGTCGGTCCGACTGCCTGGGCGGGTCGCCTGATGGCGGCGTTCATCGGATTGCTGGGTGTCGCGATCACGATTCGCTTGGGGGCAGAAATGTTTCCCGGTCGCCGCGTTGGGTTGCTCGCCGGTTTGGTCTTGTCGACTTTGTTTTGGCACGTCGATTTTTCGCGGTTTGGTTCGCAGCCGATTCTTGCGGCGACGGCGGCGGCTGGAACGCTAGCGGCGTTATGGCGCGGCGCACGCACCGGTTCTTATCGATATTATTTTCTCGCCGGAGTTTGTTTGAGTCTTGGACTCGACGCGTACGTCGCGTTTCGACTTTTTCCAATCGTGCCTCTGGTGGGTGGTATCGCGCTGTGGCTCTCTAGACCCAAGCAACGCACATCGATCATCAAAGGCGGCGTGTGGGCAATGGTTGCCGCACTGATTGTCTACTCACCATTGATTTGGTACTTTACCAACAATCCACAATGGTTCCTTAATCGATTTGGGCAGACGACAGAGGGAACGCTCAACGCGTCCAGTCTGCTGACGAATGCGCTCTTGACCTTCGCGGGGATGGTGTGGCAAGGCACAATGGATTGGCGATTCAATATTGCCGGTCGTCCTGCGCTCGATCTTGTGCAGACATTGTTCTTGATCGTCGCCGTAATTTTTCTCGTGCGCCATTGGCGCAAAGCGGAACTCTGGACGTTGGCGACCTGGGTGGTGATTGGACTCGCGCCTTCGATGTTGACAAATGAAGCACCGCATTTTGGTCGCACGACGATGGCAACCTCAGCGCTCGCGGTGTTAGTCGCGCTAGGTGCAGCCGTGCTGTGGCAAGTTTTGCATTGGCGTTGGGCACGTGCGTTAATCGTCACTGGAATCGCAGTGTCAGTGATTGTACCGGTGTGGTTGTACTTTGACGTGTGGGCGAACGATCCACGCGCCGCAGAATCTTTCGACGTGCGACAACGTACCGTCGCGAACACATTGAACGCTGCACCGTCCGGCGCATTCCTCTACGCGACGCCGCTAAATGTTGGTTGGATTCACGATTATTGGACGACAGAATTTTTGTTGGGCGACAAAGTGAACACGACTTATACCCCGTTAAATGGTATGTTGTGTACTGTCGTACCTGCCGCGGCTCCGAGTGGCGCGCGCTATGTTATCGTCGCATCGCCTGAGGCAGATGATTGGCGCACGCCGACGATTCTGCAACAAGTCTTTCCAAACATCGAGCGGAGCACGGTGTCAGTGCCAGGCGACCGCAACCCGATGATCGTTTATGATATTGCGCCCGGCGCTCAGCCCAAGATCGATTCCACCCAATCGCCGGTCGATTTTGGCAACCTGGTTCGCTTGGTCAAATATCAAACAACACCTCAACTACCGGAACGCGGCAAACGCTTGCAGTTCGATTTGGTCTGGCAAACGCTTGATCGCTCATCGACCAATTACAATTTCTTTGTTCAATTACTTGGCGCGCCAAAGGCGGACGGCTCGCCGGTGTACGCCCAGTACGACGGCGAACCGTGCGCGAAATTGCTGCACACCACAAGCTGGTTCCCCAATCAATTATTATTCGAGACGTTTGGGTTTCGCGTGCCTGCTGATCTGCCGCCCGGCAAGTACGAGCTTCAAGTCGGCTGGTACGTTCAAACGACGGGAGAACGTTTGTCGATCAAACCGACAAATGCAACAAGCTACAAATTAGGAGACTTGGAATTGCGGTAGCGGTTGGGCAGGTCATACTTCGGATAAATCACACGCGACACGATTGCTTATCTCGTGTCGCGTGTTTTTTAGAATAAATACGTTATTCGATTATTTGCAGCCGCCGGACATGTCGGAGTCGACATCATGCGAATAACAATCCGGATCGGTATCGTAATAATCATGCAGCGAATTGCAGAAATTCGAGTTGGGTCCATCGACGCAGCTACCCCAGTCGGTCCCAATTAGCTTGTGGCAATCATCGCAGACGTTATTCAATGTCGGAATGGTTCGCGTGAATTTCAGGGCGAACGGAATTGACGTAGAAGTGGTGTTGTACACTCTTAAACGCCATACCCCATGCGCTTGCGTACGACCCGAGTAGAACAAGTCCGTGCCAATATTCGCCTCAGCCTTGTTGAACGAACCTCGACCGACCGGTTTGCCATAATAGTCTTTTTGATCTGGCGCATAAACATCAAATGCCAAACCTTGTTGACCGTTGGCGAACAGCCAGATCTTAAGTTGGAAGCCGTGCCCATCATCCATTTTGTACCAGATGCTCGAGTTGCCATCGATCCAGGTCCAATCGGTCGACGAGGTCAGACTCGGCGCGCCTATTTGTTCGGGGCACATCGCGTCGATACAGTTTTGAGGTCGAACATAGAAAGGATCGCGCGCGGTCTCGGGGGTGTCGCCACGCGGAGTCGGTTTCGCCGTCGCCGTGGGTCTGGGCGTCAAGGTCGGCGTGACCAATTGAGCCGGTGTGAGGGTGGGCGTTACCGTGCCGGCTTGGAGCAAGGTGGATGCTAAGGTTGTGGTTAACGTTACTGTAGCCGTCGGGGTCGCCGTGCTAGAAAGGTCTGGAGTAGATGTGCCCTGAGCCAGAACAATTCGACCCAGATTATCGCTGCCGATGCCAGAACCTAATGCATCCGATGTGGTCACAAAAACCATCAACGATGTAAACAATAATGCTCCGAGGAAAAGGTACCATCGGAGCGTGCCTCCGTTCTTCATGTTTCCTCCCAAATGATCTAGATGTGGCCATCGATCCCAGTGCATCTAGTATTGCTTTTTCATACCGATATAACGATACTCCCAATCGGTATAAAAGTCAAAGTCAAAGAGTAACCATCGAATGTGGCTTAACGCGGCCGATACAAAATCAAATGTACGCCATCATCGAAATCATGTTCTGCCATAACCTGGCACGCAAGATCGAGCCACTCGCGCGTTGGATCTGCTAAAGTTGCATTCGCGGCATCGAAGGCAAACCATACCCGCGTGTATTGCCGCGTCAATCGCTCCAGCAATCCGCGCGTCACTCCATCAAATTGTTTCGGATCACGACTCAAGCCGTACCAGCGCGGTGAGGCGCGATTGGCGTTAAGAAACATGGGCGTGCGCGCATCGTCGTTCAGAATCATGACATCATTCGATTTCGCTTCACGTTGCAATGTTTGCAACAGCGCTGGATAACCAGTGCCCATGGCGAAATGCGGATCGTCGGATGCACGATAGAGCGCGAGGAACGATAAGACGATTCCGAATACAAGTCCGATGACCGCCGTCCGCCGCCCGCCGTCGCCGGTCATTTTCCAAACGCACCCAAGAATGAACAAGCTGATCAGGACGATCATCATCCAGTCGATCATGACATTGCCATCGAACACGCGGACCCAGGCGAAATTGAGCGCGCTCGGCTTGAGCAAATTGAAATAGCCGATGAGCGGCGACAGCCAGGGCAGAAACACCGCGTCCATTTCTGCATTCGACGAAATCCGTACCATGCGCACGCGATACGACAGTGCGGGCAAGCTCACGCCGAGAATCTCAATCGCGAAGCTCAACGCACAGAGCGCAAAGAAAACGGTCGCAAAAATTTTCCGCCCGCGATTTCCTGGTTGCAGGGCGAGTTCTACGGCAGGCGCAATGGCGAGAAGCAAGAATGGGAGGGTGGGAGTTAAAAAGCGCGGTCCCCAGCTTGTGCCACCCCACCAATAGTACCACAAGGAAAAAAGTAAAACGTAAAATGTAAAAAGAATGGCAATAAGAATGGACTCGCGTTTGGCGCGGCGAAAGAAAATTGCGAAAGAAAATGGCAGCACGGCGAGGAAGGGGACGTAAATGAAGAGACCTTTTCCTGGACTAAAGAGCAAGCCGTACAAGCCGAGCAAAATCGGATTGTCGAATGTTTCGTCGGCACGATAGCCGGTGGCGAGTGGATTGCCAAAACGTGTCCAATCATACCCAGCGGTGATGAGTAAGGAGATGACGATTGGAACGACGAACAGGATGAATACTGGAACCGGACTCGACGCTTTAGCGGGTTGCGTACTCGATGATAACCGCGTAAACGCTCGACTCCGGAGCCAAGTTACCGTTTCTGAGTCAGTAAATCCATACCACACAAACACCGGCGCAAGCGCAACGTTCGTCAAGCGTGTGGCAACTGCGAGGGCAAATGCAATGCCAGCAAATAGGACATCGCGGTCATGTCGTTTGTCGCGATAACACAGCAAAAAATAAAACGCCGCAAAGAGGGTTGCCAAACCGTATGGCTCGCTCCACAATTCGCGGGCGTAAACCCATGCGGGCGTCGCTAGTCCAAAAAGTAATGCGACAACGATGCTAACGTTCGTCGCAAAGTTCAATCGTCGTGCGGCAAGAAATAAAAGTGCACTGGCAAACGCAATAGCCAATGCACTGCCTAGAATCGACGTTTGCACCAAACCGATGCCGGGCAAAACCAGCGCAAGTGCGTACAACGGCGCGATGAAGAGCGACGTGCCAAAGCCGTACTTGGCGTACGATTCACCATCGGCAGCAATTTCGTTCCGCGATTTGAACAGCGTCCACAATTGGTCGGTGTTCAGCTCGCCGCGTTTTACAAAACTTTCGGCGACGGAAAACATCGACATGCCATCGCCCGAAAAAATCTGTCCGCTGTACGTGAGCAAATAGACGCCGAACAAAATCAGCGCGAGCCACAACGCAATGCGGCGATCAGACGACTGGCTCATCGCTTTCCTTTGGCTGCAAAATGTAAACGACCGCGACACCAAGCAATTCGCCACCCGACGACCAAAGTCGCGCGGCAAGCGATAACACAACCGCAACCGGCGCGGGCATAAAACTCCCTAGCATCCACGCAAGCACGCCTTCGCGAAATCCTAAACCGCTCGGCGTAATGAACGACGCATAACCGATCCAGTACGCGCCAGCATTCATCGCGATAAAAGCGAGCAGTTGTGTAGGTGAGGTTGGCACGACCGAATCCACAAACAAATAAAACGCGATTCCGTTCGTTACCCACATCGCCAACGAAAAGATTGGCGGCTTTAGTCCATGGGCAAAACTCGATTCCGGTGGATGCACTTCGCGGCGCATGATTTTTGAAGCGACGGCAACGATCAATCGATTGGTAATTGGCATCGCGAGGATGACAACCAAAATGGTGAATGCAATCGCGGCGATAATTGGCGCGTAGCTCGCAATCGACGGATCGATGAGGCCATTTAAAATTTCGGGACGGATGACGACGAACATCAACCCAAGCAATCCTGCAATCGCAAGCGCGAACGAGGTGTAAACGATTTGGCTCAACAGCGCGTTCGTCTTGCTAACGCCATGCCGTTCGACCATTGCCATCATCGTGGCGACCTGCCACACATTGCCGGGAATATATTTCGCCAAGTTTGCGACGAACCATGCGCGCAACCCAAACACAACAGGAATTTTTTCGCCGAGGGAAAATAAAATCTGTCGCCACGCTTCCATCGCGAATGCCCGCGCCACGACAAGCAAAATCAGTGACGTGACCAGCTTGGGAAAATCGAATTCAAAGCGAAACCCGGTCGCCGTGAGATCGCCCCAGGTTTGGTAGAGGACGCGCACGAGGAAAACAATAATCGCGAGCGCGAGAATATAGCCGATGGTCCGTTTGATCTTTTGCGTCATGATTGAACCCAGGCGAATGAATTCGCGGCTACAACATCACGAAGCCGACCTTCGTCGGCTGAATCCCAGACCGCGAAGGCGGTCTTTGTGAATGTGTTGCTGCGATTTCAATCGCTTGTTTATCGAAATGTAATCTTCGTCGACAGCCACGCAATGCCCACGCACACCATCTCGCCCACAATCGCCATCAGCCGCGCGAGTAATGCCACCGCGACCGCAACTGAGCTAGGCAAATATGCGCCGAGAAAAAATGCGATTGCGCCTTCGCGAATGCCCAAGCCACTGGGTGTCAGAAAACTCACATAGCCGATGAGATATGCGCCCGCATAAAGTGGCACCGCAGTTGTCCACGTTGGTTCACCAACAATGCCGAGCGCGCGAACAAAGAAATAAAACGAGAGTCCGTACGCCAGCCACATCAGTCCGGCGACAATGAGTGGAAGCAAGCCGCGTAGAAACGAAGCGGTCGTTTGAGCTGGTTCGTATCGCAAGACGCGTGCGATCAGTTGCAGCACAAAGCGAAAAATTGGCGGCACGGTAAAGAATAGAGTCGCCAACGCACAGAAAATCATCAGCCCCAATTTCGTTTCGGCGGTGAGCGGCACAAGCGAAATGCTCAACACGCCCGCAAGCGCAAGTGTCAGCAGAATGAAAAGCGCTTGGCTCAAAATCGTCTTGCTCTTTGGCACGCCTTCGCGCTCGCCGAGGACCGCCATCGTCGCAGGTTGCCAAATGTTGCCGGGGATATAGCGCGTCAAGTTCGAGAACCACCAGATGCGGAACGCATTCCGAAACGAAATGTGTCCATCCATCTCTTCGAGCAAGCGCCGCCAAGTTTCAACCGACAACGACAAACCAACGACTTGGAGAACGAGCGAAACGAGTAGCCATCCCAAATCGAATTGGAATGAAACGCGCTGCGCCGCTAACTCGGCTTGATTTTGATAGAGCAACCTCCCCAGAAAAAACAAAACGAGCACGGCAAGCGCATAGCCCGCAATGCGGCGAAGGATGGGTAATTGTTTTTGGAATTGGAGCAACATTGACACTTGTCTGCTTTTACATTATCATCGCCACGGTCACCCTGAGCAAAGCGAAGGTATCGCAATTCAGAGTTACGAGATGCTTCGCTTCGCTCAGCATGACGATGGAGTCAATTTAATGGCGGTGTTGAAAAATTCTATATCGAATGTGAATCAAAAAATCGGAACGAACCTGGTCATGCTATTCCTCGTCGCCATGTTCGCTACCTTTGCGTGGCAAGCCATCCGCCCGATTCTGTTCAACGTCGATTTGTACGATTTCAACTCGCACTATACGGCTTCGTACGCGACGCAGCGCGGGCTTGATCCGTACAACCTCGAAGTTTTGCAAGGCATTGCAAAAGAAGTGGGGGCAAAAAAGGTTACGGTTTTTCGTTATCCGCCGTTCTGGCTTTTGCTCCTCACGCCGCTCGGCGCGATGCCTTACCCCGCAGCGGTTCTCACGTGGCAAATTCTCAATCTTGCGTTGCTCGTCCTCGCCATTTGGCTCACGGCGAAAACATTGCGCTTGGGACTCGACGCAACCAACGCGCTCGTCATCGGCTTGCTTTTGTTCAACTACGACCCGCTGATTTACAACATTGCCATCGGCAACCCGAACCTCATCATTCTTGTTTTGCTCGTCGGTACCGCGCTCGCGTGGACGTACAAGCGCGAAATGCTCGCGGGCTTTTTGATTGGTCTCGCGTCGGCGATCAAAGTGACGCCCGTCGTTTTTCTAGCTTATTTTCTCTGGAAGAAAAATTTCAAACTCGTCGCTACGGCGCTTGGAACGCTTCTCACATCGATTGTGCTAGGC